>FR887368.1:90287-154361 GCA_000431795.1 Clostridium sp. CAG:302 | reverse complement strand
AAAAATAATAAAAGATATTGCTTTATTAATTAAAATATAGTACAATTAAAGTGTAAATAAAGAGTAGGCGGAGGATATAGAATGATAAAATTAAACAGAAAAGGTCAAACTTTAGTTGAATATGTACTTATAATAGTTTTAATTACTGTTGTTGCAATAGGAGCAGTTAAAATATTTGGAGGATATCTTCAAGATGCAATAACTAAGGTTGGATGTAATATATCCGGTAAAGAGTATGTTGAAGGTGAAAAAGTAGGTGGTGCCTACTGTGCTGGAGACGAAAATAAATTATTTGAATAATAGAATATAAATCGACATAGTATTTATGTTCTTTTTTTTATAATTAATATATGAAAATGTATATTGATTTATTTTTTATATTTAATGTTATTATGGACTATATTATTATTATGTCTACGAATATTTTACTTAAAAGAAGAACTAATCATATTAGAATGATATTATCTTCTCTAATAGGAGGTATATCTTCACTAGTACTATTTACTTCTCTTAATAAGATAGTTATAGAAATTGTTAGTATTGTTATTATGGTACTTATTTCTTTTGGATATAAAGGTATTAGATATTTAATTAATAATATTTTATATATGTATATTCTTAGTACCTTACTCGGAGGTATTATATATTTGTTTAATATTAAAGTATCTAATAGTATGTTTCTTACTTATTTAATTATTATAGTTATTAGTATAGAGATTATGATTCTATATATAAAAGAAAATAAGAAAATGAGAAGTATTTATAATAATTATTATAAGGTAGACATATATTTTAAAGATAGAGAAAAATTATCTTTAATAGGATTTGTTGATACTGGTAATAATTTATATGATCCATATAAAAAAAGACCTGTTATTATAGTTCCTAATAAGTATATTAAAGAAGATAAATATATTTTAGTTCCATATCATACAATAAATGGTAATGGACTACTTAAATGTATTAAACCTGATATTATTTTTATTGATGGTATAGGATATAAAGGTAATGTTCTAATTGGGTTTTCTGATAGTTTTAATTTTGGTGATGGAGTAGATGTAATACTACATAAAGATATAATGAAAGGATGATAATATGTTAAAATTACTTAAAAGAATTATTGCTAGACTTAATTATTTGTTTTTTGTAGGTAGTACTGATATATTACCAGAACCTTTAAGTAAAGAAGAAGAAGAAAGATATGTTAATATGTTTTTAAATGGTGATATGACCGCAAGAGATAAACTTATTGAACATAATCTTAGATTAGTAGTATTTTTAGCTAAGAAGTATGAAAATACGAAGATTGATTTAGAAGACTTAGTATCTATTGGTACTATAGGTCTTATTAAAGGAGTTAACACTTATCAAAATGATAAGAATATTAAACTAGCTACTTATGCTTCAAGATGTATTGATAATGAAATACTTATGTATCTTAGAAAGACGAAGAAAAAGAGAACTGAAGTCTCTTTTGAGGATTCTTTATCTTTTGATTCTGAAGGTAATGAACTTCACTTAGAGGATGTTCTTGGTACTGATGATAATATTGTTACTAAGCCTATTGAAGATGAACTTGATAAGAAACTTATGTACAAAGAAGTATCTAAATTAGGTAAGAGAGATAAAGAAATTATTGAACTTAGATATGGTCTTAATGGTAAGAAAGAAATGACTCAAAAGGAAGTAGCTAATATGCTTGGTATATCACAGTCTTACATTTCAAGAATAGAAAAGAAAGTTATTAAGAAATTATCTAGTATTATTAAGTTATAAAAAAGAGCCTAGGCTCTTTTTATAGTTCTTCATCTTCATATATAGATTTTTTACTTTCTTTATTTAAACTAATTGATAATACTTCTTTCTTACTAGATAATTCATTCATTAGATTTTTAGTTAGTTTATCATTTAAAGCATTATCTAGTATATAGATACTTAGTTTTTTATCATTATTATCAAGAGTAGTTATTTCTGTACTATCTATTCTTCCTTCATTATCTTTAATTACTTCTTTAGTTAATTCTTGTAATTTATCTAAGTCTTTTTTATCACAAGTAATACTAAAGTGATATACATTATAAGTTCCTTTACCGCTTAAAAGATTAATTCGACGATTGAGACTTCTTAAAACAATATTGGTAAATAGAATGAATAGTGTACCAGTAGCGGCTTCAAAAAGAAGATTTGCCGCACAAAGAATACCAATAGCCGCACTACACCAAAGCGTAGCAGCAGTGGTTAGTCCTTTAACATTTTTGGAGTCTTTTATAATTACTCCTGCTCCTAGAAAACCAATACCGGCAACTACTTGAGCCGCTATTCTAGTAGTATCACTCTTAGGAAACTCAAAAGAGAAGTTTACAAATAAGAAAGAACCTAAACTAACTAATATAACAGTTCTAAGTCCGGCCTTTCTTCCTCTAAACTGCCTTTCAACACCAATACAAGCACTAAGTAAAAAGCAAACTAATATTTTTAGTAAAAATTCAATATGATAATCCATTTTTATTCTCCTATCAATAATATTATAGCATGGATATTTTAAGATGTAAATTAATGAGATAAAAATTCTTGATAAATATTTAGCAATATAGTATAATAATATTGTATTAGATAAGAAGGAGATATGTATGAAAGAGTTTTTTAAGAAGATTAAAAATTGGGCTAATAGAAATAAAGGATTGGCTATTATTATTGCTTTAACAATAGTATTATTATTAATATTATTAATTATATTTTTGCAAATGTTAATTGGAGGTTCTTCTGATAAGTATGGTAATAGATTAGATGGTATAGATAAAGTTAAGATTAGTAATGAAACATTTGAAGGTGTTAAAAAGGAAGTTACTGATACAGAACTTACTGAAGATGTAAGTACTAGAGTACAAGGTAAGATAGTTTATACCACTATTACATTAAAGAGTGATACTTCAAAAGATAAGGCTAAAGAGATTGCTAGTGCTACTCTTGATAACTATAGTGAAGATGAACTTAAGTTTTATGATTTCTCATTTTTCTTAAAATGGAAAGGTGAAGAAGGGGATACTGTTGTTACTGGTAATAAACATCATAGTTTAGATAGTATTACTTGGACAAATAATTAGGAGATAGATTATGAGGAAAAGAAATAATAAGACAATAGTTTTAATTGTTATCGGAATATTTTTTGTAGTATTATTTGGTATATTTATACTTAACTATAGCAAAGATGATGCTAGTTTTTCAATATTAGAGAAAAAATGGATAAGTGATAACACTAGTAATATTATTGATGTTAGTGTATATAATGATGTTCCTGTTTATGGTAATAAAGGTAAGGGAGTTATATTTGATTTATTAAATGATTTTACTGATAAATATAAAATTAATTTTAATAAAGTTTCTTATCTTAGTAGTTCTAGTTCTAATTTAAAGACTACAGCATTTAGAATATTAAATAGTAATACAGAAATTACTGATAATGATATTTTACTTTATGAAGATAGCTATGTTTTGGTTACTAATAGAGATGACGCTTATATTGATAGAATAACTGATATTGATGGTATTGAGATTGCAGTATTATCTTCAGATATTGGTTTTGTATCTAGTTATTTGAGTGATGCTAAAAAGGTTATCTATGTATCTAAAGATAGTTTAGAAGAAATAGAAACTTCAATTAAGAATAAAGAAGTAGAATATGCAATGATACCTTATAATATGAATTTAGATTTTATATTAGAGAATGATTTAAATATTGTATATCATTTAAATGATATTGCTAAGAAGTATGTACTTACTATTGAAAATAAGACTTTCTTAAATATTATGAAAAAATTTTATAAAGAATTTGGTACTACTATGCAGACTGATTCTTATAAAGAACACTTTTTAGATGAATATTTCTTAGATAAGAATATTAGTGAAGCAGATAGAATGGGATATAATGCTAGTTCTTATACTGTTGGTTATATTACTTATATGCCATATACTGATACTGAAGAGAAAGAACTAGTAGGTACTTTATCTAATTATTTAAGTGGATTTGAAGATATATATGCAGTGGACTTTAAACTTAAGGCTTATGATAGTATTGAACTATTAAAGAAAGATTTATCTAATGGTACTATAGATGTTGCTTTTGCTAACTTTAATACTAATGGTATGAATATTGATACTTTATATACTCCTTCATTATTTAAAGAAGAATATGTTGTTTTATCTAAAGATAAATTTGTAGTTAATTCTATTAAGAGTCTTAGAGATAAAGAGGTATCTATATTAAAAGATAGTTATATTAATGATTTAGTTACTGCGAGTGGTATTAAATATAAGGCTTATAATAATACTGATGATTTAATTAGAAATGTTAGTAGTGATACTGTATTAGTAATTGATAAAGATACTTATGAATATTATAGGGCTAGAAAACTTAATGATTTTAATGAACTATATAGAGGAGTACTTCCTTATCAATATAAATTCGTAATTAGAGATGTTAATAAAAATACTTTATTTGCAGATATGTTTAGTTATTATGTATCTACGGTTAATTATGATGAAGTTAGATTTAATTATAATACTAGTACTAAGTTATATGATTATACACTACTTATTACTTTCCTTATTACTTTATTTGTTATTCTTTTAGCTATTTTCTTAGTATTTATAATTAAGAAAAAGAAAAATAAAAATGATATTATTATTACTAATAATGATAAGTTAAGATATATTGATGCGATGACTTCTTTGAAGAATAGAACTTATTTAAATAGTAAAATTAAAGAATGGGATGAGAATGTTATATATCCTCAGGGATTTGTAGTAGTAGACCTTAATAATATTAAATATATTAATGATAATAAAGGTCATGAAGAAGGAGATACTGTTATTAAGAAGGCTGCGAGTATTCTTATAGTTAATCAGGATGCTAATACAGATATTATTAGAACTGATGGTACAGAATTCTTAATATATATGGTAGGATATAGTGAGAAAGATGTTGTAGCATATACTAGAAAGATATATAAGGAACTTAAAGAATTACCTTATGGATTTGGAGCCACTATTGGATATAGTATGATAATGGATGATGTTAAGACAGTAGATGACGCTATTAATGAGGCTACAATTGATATGAGAAATAAAAAAGAAAATCATTAGGTGATTTAAATGAAAAATATTAAAAAGTATTTTAAGAAGATAATTGAAATTCTAAGTTTGAAAGAACTTAGAATTTTACCTGCTTATTTAGCCTATAGTTTTGTACTGGCTAGTATTCCTTTGTTTACAATAATTGTTATAGTGGCTGGTAGATTTAATATATCTATTGATACAGTAATTAATTTGGTTAATGATGTACTTCCTGGGTATGTCAGTACCACTATTACTAATGTTATATCTGGTAAGAATTATGACTTATCTATTGGATTTTTAAACCTTATTACTTTCTTTTTAGCGATAAAGGGTACTTATTCAATTATTAATGCTTCGAATAATTTATATAAGATAGATAAGACTTCGCCAGTTAAAGATATACTTAAATCTGTATTGATACTATGTATTATTATTGGGATATTGTTATTCTTAATTATTGTACCAATACTTGGTGATAAGATACTAGAACTATTTAGAAATTATAATCTATTTAAAGATATTATTGATAACTTGGTGCTTATATATAGAGCTATTAGATGGCCTTTAACTTTCTTAATGATATTCTTTAGTGTTAAATTAATATATGTACTAGCACCATCAGTTAAAGTAAAGGGTAGTGATACTACTATTGGGGCATTTATTACCACTATTGGATGGATACTATTTACTTTGATATTTGGATATTATATTAAGTATTTTAGTAAGTATGATATTATATATGGAGGACTATCTAGTATAACAGTGTTATTAATATGGATTTATGCTTTATGTTTTATATTAGTACTTGGTATTGTTATCAATACTCTTAAGTATAATAAATAATATTTTTGTTATAATATGTATGGATACATTAAATAGTATTACTTAGTATCCATTCACAGACTATTATTAAAATAATATAGTAATACTATTGTCTCCTTATAATGGAGTCTTATGACTTAAGTGAGTTTAAAGCTCACTTTTTATTTTGGTTTACACTTGGAATAAAAAATAATTATAATATGTAGAAAAATGTCTAAAAAAATGTTATAATGTATAAGAGGTAGTGTATATGAAGAGAGTTTTATTTACAATTATATTATTTTTATCTTTTTGTATTAGTGTTAATGCTCTTACAGGATATGCTTATTGTCCTGATGATGAAGAACCTGTTAACATGAGAAAGGGACCAAGTACAAGTAGTGATTTGATAGGAAGTGGTATTACTTGTAATGATACTGTAGAAATATTAAATGAAAATCCTGGAAGTGATTGGTACCAAATAAAATATAAAGATTTAACTGGATATGCCTCAAAAAAATATATAAAATTAAATAAAACTGTAGAAGAAGATGGCAAAGTAATATGCATTGAAGATACTTCACCATTACAAATGTATAGTGATTTAAATAGAAAAAATAAAATTAATGGTGGTGCACTTAGCTGTGGTACTAAGGTAAAAATACTTGATAGAAATGCTGGCCCTGATGGTAAAAAAATATGTTCCACTAGTTTATATAAAATAAAATATGGTAATTTAGAAGGATATGTCTGTGGTAAGTATATTGAAAAAGATGCAAGCAGTATAGATTTAAATACTGATGATTTAAAGAAATATCGTGAAGAACTTAGTAAGATATTTCCAGAAAGTTATTTAGATGATTTAGTGAAATTACATGCTATGTATCCCAACTGGGAGTTCCGTGCTTTTAATACTGGATTAGATTGGAATACTGTTATTGAAAATGAGAGTGTAGCAGGGAGAAACTTAGTTTGGTATAGTTATGGTGAAGGTTATCGTAGCAAAGAATCTTATAGTTATAATTATGCTACTGATGAGTACTATAGACATTATAAAGAGGTTAATTGGTGGTATGCTTCGCCAGAAGCAGTAGCTTACTATATGGATCCAAGAAATTATTTAGATACTAAAAGTATATTTGCTTTTGAATCTTTATCTTATGAGTCTTCTTTTCAAACCAGTAATATTGTAGATAAAGTACTTGGCAATACTTTTATGCCAAATGTTTATAAGAAATATAGTAGTAATCCTTATACAGATGCCTTTATGGATGCTGCGAGTACATATGGAGTTAGTCCTGTTCATTTAGCAAGTAGAATAAGACAGGAACAAGGTGTTAATGGTTCTTCGACAGGTCTTGGTACTTATAAGGGTTATGAAAACATATTTAACTTTTATAATATAAAGGCTGTTGGTAATGATCCATCAGTGGCATTATTATGGGCTAAGGGTGGAGCAAATGGTACTTTAACATCTTATGGTAGACCTTGGAATAGTCCTTATAAGTCTATTGTTGGTGGCGCTAAATTCTTAGGTGAAGGTTATATTAATATTGGACAAAATACTTTGTATTTTGAAAAGTTTGATGTTTCAAGAAGTAGTGGCCACTATACACATCAATATATGCAAAACCTAACTGCTCCTTTGTCGGAGGCTTCTACTACTTATAATAGTTATAGTGGAATTAATGGTCTTTTCGATGAATCTTTAGTATTTATTATACCGATATATAAAAATATGCCTAATACTAAAGTAGAGACACCTTCTAATAAGAATCCTAATAGTTATTTAAAGATTATTAAAATTAATGGTAAAGAAGTAGATGGCTTTGCTTATGATAAGCTTAACTATAATATAGAAGCTGATACTGGAGTAAGCAGTGTTAAGATTGAGGCTACATCAATTAATAATAAGGCAAGTATTAATGGACTTGGTACTATTAAATTAGAGAATGGTGACAATAAAATAAGTATTAAGGTAACTGCAGAAAATGGTAATGTAACTAATTATGTTTTGGTTATTAATAAGAAAGAAAAAGAAGAAAATATTGAGATACCTGATAGTAATACTATTACTAATATTGTTATAGATAATACTAATTTAGTATTTAATAAAGATACTTTAAAATATGATATTGAGACTGCTTTTACTAATAGTAAATTAAGTATTAAATATTATATAGGTAATGATATTAATACTAAAGAAATAGACTTAATAGTAGGAAAGAATATTGTTAATATTGGTAAGTATACAATAAATATTACTAGAAGTGATATAGCTATTGGTACTGCGCTTAATAATTCTGGTATTAAATATAATAATAGTTATATATATGGAATTAGTTTAAATACTGGTACTGATAGTTTAATTAATAATGTTAAAAAGATTAGTGATACTTTATCTATTTCTATTAAAGATAATAATGGTAATAATTCTTCAATATTTAAGACTGGTGATAAAGTTAATATTAAGTCTTCCAAAGAAGAAAAGAATTATGAAGTACTTATATATGGTGATGTTAATGGTGATGGTGTTATAGATAAACTTGATTATTTAGCAATACTTAGACACTATTATGGTTATAAGAAATATGATGGAGTATATAAAGAGGCTGCTGATGTTAATAAAGATGGTGTAGTAGATAAACTTGATTATTTAGCAGTACTTAGAGACTATTATGGATATAAAAAGATAGTACAGTAAAGGAGTAAAAATGAAAAAGAAATATATTATTGTTAGTTTAATTAGTTTTATATTATTTAGCAGTGTAGTTAATGCTGCGAGTGTTAGTATTAAAGCAAGTAATACTTCAATAACTAGAGGTAATAGTGTAACTGTAACTGCTACTGTTAGTAGTGATAGTCCTCTAGTAAGTATCGAAGGTACACTTATGTGTAAAGGGGCTGGAGTATCTTCTGGAGTAGATATGGCTTTTGATGATAGTAGTAATAGTGTTTATTCTAAGTCATATAGTACAACAGTTAAACCTAGTAGTTCTGGTACAATATCTTGTAGTGTTACTTCAAGTAGAATTACGAATATGGCTAGTGATAGCTGGCAAAATCTAGGAGATAAAACAATTAGTATTAAAGTTAGTGAACCAGTATATATACCTCCAAAAACTTATAGTAGTAATAACTATTTAAAATCTTTGGAAATTGAAGGTTATACTATTGATTTTAATAAAGATACTAATGAGTATAGTATTGAAGTACCTAATGGTACTGAAAAAGTTAATATTAAAACTTCTTTAGAGGATACTAAAGCTAAAGTATCTGGTGATGGAGAAGTTAGTATTAGTGAAGGTACTAATAAGTTAGAAGTAAAAGTAACTGCAGAAAATGGTAATGAGAGAGTTTATATTATTAATGTTACTGTTAAGGAGTTAGATCCAATTGAAGTGACTATTAATAAAAAGAAATATACAATAGTTAGAAAAGAAGGTGTAATTGAGAATATTCCAGAAAATTATGAAAAGTCTTCAATTAAGATAGGAGAGGATGATATTCTTTGTTATAAAAATACTAAGACTAATAATATATTAATAGGTCTTAAGGATGAAAAGGGAGAAGCTAAGTTCTATTCTTATGATGAAAAGACTAAGAAATATACTTCATATAATGGATATAAAATAGGAGGATTATATTTAAATATTATTACTATGCCAAATGATAAAATACCAAGTGGTTATTCTAAAGTATCATTTAAATATGAAAATAATAAGTTAGATGGATATCAATTAATTGATAAGAGTGGTACTTATGCTGCTGATGAAAGTGTTAAAGGTAGTGATTTTTACTTATTATATGCTGTTAATGAAACTACTGGAGAAACTAGTACTTATGTTTATGATAAACTAGAGGGCACTATTCAGAGATTTAATACTAATATGATGCTTGCTTATAAGGAGAAGGCTGATAGCTATTTATTATATTTCTTACTATCTTTAGTAGTACTTGCTACGACCGTTATTACATTTACAATTGTTTTAATGAAGAAAAAGAAGCATAAAACTAAATTTGCTTAATATAATATAGTATCATTATGATTAATGAGAAAGAGAAACATAAGTGTTTTATGCTTCTCTTTTTTAATTCTATAATGCTTCGTAAGAAAGACCTTAGGCTTTCTTGCGCCTTTAGAGACTACAGGCTCTAAAGGAATAAAATATGATTTACTTTTTATCTATAATTTGATACAATTATATTGTGATGAATATGAAAAATAAAAGTTTAAAAAAGATATTAATTGTTATTTTATTGTTAGTGTTAGTTAGTTTAATACTATTATTTATAGATAAGAGTTCTTATAAAGATTATACTAGAAATTATTTTTATTTTGATACTTATATTAATGTTAAGGTAAATACTGTTAAAAGTGAAAGAGAAATGAATGATATATTTAATGATATAGATTATTTATATGATAGTTATCATAAACTTACTGATGCTTTTGATAGTTATGATGGTATAGTTAATGTTTATTATTTAAACAATAATCTTAATAATAATGAGAATATTGAAATAGATACTAGACTTGCTAATATTATTAAGCTTGGTATAGATTTTTATGACACTACTGATGGATTATTTAATGTGGCTGCGGGTAATTTAACAATAAAATGGAAAGAGTTTATTGATTCTTGTAATACCCTTCCTAGTACGGAAGAACTTAATGTTAATACTAATATTAATGATATTAAGCTAGATGGTAATAATTATAGTAAGAGTAATGATGTTAAATTAGATTTGGGTGGTATTGCTAAAGGTTATGTTACTGAATTGGTAGGTAGATACTTAGAAGAAAACGATATTCATTCTTATATTATTAATGCTGGTGGTAATGTGATGGTTGGTAAGGCTTATAATAAAGATACTTTTCTAGTAGGTATTACTAGTCCTGATAATAAAGATGATATGTTTACTAAGGTTAAAGTTAATAATTTATCAATAGTTACTTCAGGTAGTTATCAAAGGTATTGTACTTTAGATGGTATTAATTATAATCATATTATTAATCCTATAACTAAATATCCTAGTAATTATATGAAGTCTGTTACAGTAGTTGGTAAGAGTTCAATATTGGCAGATATTTATAGTACTTATTTATTCCTACTTCCAGTAGAAGACGGACTAAAGATAGTTAATAATAATCCTGACATAGAGGCTATATGGTATGTAGATAAAGATAATATAGTTAGAAGTGATAATTTTAATTATGAATAAAAATGATATTAAATTAATTATAGTTATTCTTGTTATAGTAGGAATTCTTATACTTATCATTAATCTTAATAAAAAAGAGGGAGATACAGTAGAAGTATATTATAAAGATGATTTAGTACTTAGTGCTGATCTTTCTATCAATAATATTTATACGGTAGAGGGACTTCTTGGTAATGTAGTAATTGAAATAAAAGACAAAAAGGTTAGAGTAGTAAAAGAAAACTCTCCGAAAAATATATGTAGCAAAGAAGGATATATTAGTGATAGTACCAAACCTCTTATCTGCTTACCTAATAAAGTTGTTATTAAGATAGTACAAAGCAGTGATATGGATGGTGTTGTATACTAATGAAAACAAGAGATATTACAGTAATAGGAATAATGACCGCAATAAGTGTAGTTATTTCTATTATAGAGAGTTATTTTACTTTTATTAGTGATTTTATACCAGGATTAAAACTTGGTTTATCAAATATTGTTATAATATATGTTTTATATAAATATGGCTTTAAGACTTCAATTATGGTATCACTTATTAGAGTATTAATTGTAGCCTTACTCAGAACAGGCTTTGGTATTAATTTTTTCTTTTCTTTATCAGGAGCATTATTTAGTATAATAGCTATGGTACTAGTTAAGAAAACTAAATTATCTATAATTGGTGTATCAATAGTAGGTAGTATATTTCATAGTATAGGACAAGTACTTGTAGGAATATTAGTACTTAATAATTATAATATTACCTATTATTTACCATATTTATTAATATTTTCTATTCCTACGGGTATAATCGTGGGAATAGTATCTAAAAAACTTATAGATAATACAAAGAATATAGGAAGGAATTAGAGTATGAATGAAGTTATTAAATTATTAACTGAAAAGAATAAAACTATTAGTACAATGGAATCTTGTACTGGCGGTGGTATAGCTAATGCTATTACTAATATCGAGGGATCTAGTGAAGTATTTAAGTTTGGAGCAGTTACTTATTCTAATGAATATAAAATTAAAATGGGAGTAAGTAGTAATATTATTGATAAATATACTGTCTATAGTGCTGAGACTAGTAATGAAATGAGTAAAAATATTAGTAATTATACTAATTCTAATTATGGTATTGGTGTTACTGGCAAATTAAATAGAGTAGATAAATTTAATTTATATGGTGAAGATAATATTGTTTATATTAGTATTTATGATAGAGATAATAATAACTATTATAATGAAATAGTAAAGGCTATTTGTGATAATAGAGAAGATAATAAGAAATTAGTAATTGATATGGTTACTAATATGTTAAAAAAAGTAGTGTAGGCGAAGTTATGTTAGTTAATATTTTACTTGGAATAGCTACGATTAGCACTTTCTTTTCTTATTTACCTCAGACTATAAAAATACTTAGAAATAAAACTGCTAGTGATCTTAGTATTTCTTCATGGATATTATGGGTAATAAGTAGTTTGTCATACTTTTTATATGCTATTTTATGTAGTAATGAATTTATGCTTAAAGTGGTTACTACTACTGAATTTATCTTTTGCCTTTTGATACTAGTGTTAACTATTATATATAGAAAGCCTAGTATTAGTAATAGAATAAGAATATTTATTAGAAACAAATTTAATAAATAAAATAAAAAATACTAGTCAAAGTAATTAAAATGTTTTATAATTAGATAGTAGGAGGAAATATGAAAAAGAAGATAATTGTACTTAGTATGGTTAGTCTACTACTACTAGGAGGCTGTGCAAAGGGATATAAAGAAGGTATATATACTGGTACTGCTACTGATAGTTATGGTGGACAAGATAATACTGCTACTGCTACTGTTACTGTTGATAGTAATGGTAAGATTACTAGTGTAGAACTTGATACTACTTATACTAAAGATGGTGTTAAGACTACTAAAAAAGCTTTAGGCAGTGAATATGGTATGTATAATAATCCTTATGGAAGTACTATTGGTGAATGGGATACTCAGGTTAAGGCTCTTGAGGACTATATTGTTAAAAACCAAGGTATTGATAGTCTAAAGTTAGATGAAGATGGTAAAACTGACGCAGTAAGTGGTTGTACTATTAAAATTGATGCTTTATATGAAGCTGCAAGCAATGCTTTAAAACAAGCAAAGAAATAAAAGTGCTATTTTAAGTAGTACTTTTATTTTTTAATTCATATATATTATTAGGTGATTATCTTGAAGAATATATTTAAAATGGTATCGTTATTAGTACTTGTACTATTTAGTTTTTTTTATACAGATAGAGTAATGAATTTTATTAATAAGAAAGATCCACTTATGAATAAGATAGACTTATTAAAAGATAAATATGAAGTCCTTCCTGTTAATGCAGTACTTGATAGTAATACTATTATTCCTGGAGTTAAGGGAAAAAGTGTAGATCTTGATAAGAGTTATGAGAATATGAAAGTAAGTGGTATCTTTAGAGAGGATTATCTTGTATATAATGATATATTACCTAGTGAGATGTTATCTAATAATATGGATAAATATATTATAGGAGGTAATACCTCCAGTAATAGAGTGTCCTTACTTGTTATTACTAATTATGATAATATTGATAAGATTAAGAATAATAATATTACAATATTTTTAAATCATAAAGATGTATCTATAAATAATATTAAAAAGATTAATAAGAATAGTATTTATACTTATGGTAATAATGGTATATATAGTGAAGAAATACTTGATAACGATAATACAATTATTAATAGAATTAGTAAGAATAAATCTATATATTGTCTAAGTATGGAGAAAAATAATGATACTTTGAGTATTTGTAATAAGAAGAAGATGTATGTTGTAATACCTAGTATAGTTGGCGATTATTTGGATATTAAGAATAATTTAACTAATGGTAGCATAATACTTCTTAATGATATGAATAATCTTGATATTATAGTTAAGTATATTAATAGTAAAGGATATATGATTGTACCTATAGAAGAATTACTTACAGAATAGATTAAAAATATGAACTATTTCATAATAAATAGCATAATATATAGTGTCATGAGCATTAGCTTGTGTTTATATATATAGTAGCTTCCTTTATAAGGAAGCTATTTATGTTATATTGTGTGAAAATAAAAAAAGTACTTGCAATTTACTAATAAAGTAGTATATAATGTTACAGAAAGGAAAGGATTCTATGGCAAAGAAATTAGTAATAGTGGAGTCCCCACATAAGAGTAAAACAATAGAAAAATATTTAGGAAGTGAATATAAAGTAGTATCTTCAGTAGGACATATTAGAGATTTATCTACTTCTGGGAAGTTTGGTTTTGGTGTTGATATTGATAATAATTTTAAACCTGATTATCAAATTATAAAGGGTAAAAATAAAATAGTAAAAGAATTAAAGAAAGATGTTAAAGATTCAGACTTTGTTTATTTAGCAACCGACCCCGATCGTGAAGGAGAGGCTATTAGTTGGCATTTATATGATACTTTAGGTCTTACGGATAAAGATTATGATCGTATAGTATTTAATGAAATAACTAAGAAGGCTGTTTTAGATTCTTTTGCTAAAGCTAGAAAAATAGATGATAATTTAGTTAAGTCACAGGAGACAAGAAGAATTCTAGATAGAATTATTGGTTTTAGACTTAGTAAACTTATGCAGTCTAAGACTGGTGGAAAGTCTGCGGGTAGAGTTCAGTCAGTGGCTCTTAAGTTAATCGTAGATAGAGAAAGAGAAATTGAAGCTTTTATACCAGAAGAATATTTTGAGATAGATGCTTATTTTAATGACTTTAGCGCTAAGCTTGATACTTATAATCATAAAAAGATTGAGATTAAGAAAGAAGTAGAGGCTAAAGAAATATTAAGTAAGCTATCTAATGCTTTTAAGATAGAGAGTGTTGATAAAAAAGAAAAGGCTAAGAAGAGTAAGTTTCCTTTTACTACGAGTACACTACAGCAGGAGGCCTCTAATAAACTGGGATTTACTTCAAAAAAGACTATGAGTATTGCTCAAAAGTTATATGAAGGTATTGATTTAGGTAGTGAGACTGTCGGTTTGATTTCTTATATGAGAACAGATTCGGTAAGACTTTCTGATGAATTTGTTAAAGAAACTTATGGATATATTAAAGATAACTTTGGTAGTGAATATGTTGGTTATGTAAAGAAAAGTACTAAGACTGAGAATGTTCAAGATGCTCATGAGGCTATTAGACCAACATCAATTAATAGACATCCTGATAAGATAAAAGAATATTTATCTAATGATGAATATAAACTATATAAGATTATTTATTATAGAGCTTTAGCATCACTAATGAAAGACGCTAAGGTAGAGGCTACTACTGTTATACTTGATAATAATAATTATCAGTTTAAAACTACTGGTCAAGTACTTATTTTTGATGGATATTTAAAAGTATATAATATTTATGAAGATAGTGAAGATACAGTACTTCCTGACTTTAGTACTTATAATAGTAATGTTATTGTATCTAATAAGATAGAATATTCTTCACATACTACTAAACCTCCTGCTAGATACACAGAAAGTAAATTAATTAAAGAAATGGAAGAACTTGGTATTGGTAGACCTTCTACTTATGCTAAAACCATTGATACTATTAAAGAAAGAAATTATGTTAAAGTAGAAGATAAGAAGTTTATTCCTACCGAAATTGGTATTGAAACTACTGATAAGTTACAAGAATTCTTTAAAGATATTATTAATGTTGAATATACTAAGAATATGGAAGATGATCTTGATAAGATTGCTGAAGGTGATATGGAGTGGTATAAACTACTTAAAATGTTTTATGATGACTTTGAACCTAAAGTGGAAGTCGCCTTCAAGGAGATGGAAAAGAAGGCTCCTGAAAAGACTGGAGAGATATGTCCTAATTGTGGTAGTGAGTTAGTTATAAAACAAAGTAGATATGGTAAGTTTGTTGCCTGCTCGAACTATCCTACTTGTAAGTATATAAAAAATGACAAAGAAGAGAAAAAAGTAGTAGAAATAATGGACTGTCCTAAATGTGATGGTAAAGTAGTTGAGAAGAAGACTAAAAGAGGTAAAATATTTTATGGCTGCTTGAACTATCCTAAGTGTGATTTTGCTACTTGGGATAAACCTCTTGAAGAAAAATGTCCTAATTGTCATGGAACTTTAGTTGAAAAGAAAGATAAAATTAAGTGTATGAACTGTGATTATGAAAAAGATAATGGCTAAGCTGTAATTAATAGGGATTTATTAAAATAAGAATGATTTTTGGTTATAAATACTAAAAATCATTTTTTGCTATGCTAGTGTTAAATAATGTAAAATAAATCAAATTAATTGACTAAAAAAAATATTTAATATATAATTATAATGAAAGATGTGATATGAATGAATAAGAAGATAATAATTTTTATAACATTATTTATAATAGTACTTATACCAACATATAAAGTAGAGGCTAAGACACTAGGAGACTTAAGAAAAGAATTATCTAACCTAGAAGCTAAGTATGAAGAAAATAAAAATAATAAGAAGTTAACTGATGAACAAATAGTATCATTAACTAGTGAGATTAATGTTATTACTGGTAAGGTAAATAGTATTAAGAGTGATATTAAAAAAACTGAAGATGATATTAATACTAATCAAAAAAAGATAGAAGAAAAGAAAGATGAAACAGATGAACTACTAAAATTTCTTCAAGTATCATCGGGAGAAAATGTTTATTTAGAATATATCTTTCAAGCAGACTCTTACACCGATTTTATATATAGATATTCTGTAGCTTCTCAGCTTACTGAGTATAATGATAATCTAATGAATGAATTAACTAAATTAGTAGAAGAATTAGAAAAAAAGAAATCAGAATTATCTACAAAAAGAAGTAATCTTGAAACAGAAAGTAATAGTTTAAATTCAAAACTAATCACTTTAAGAGCTAATTTATCAAATTATAAAGAAGAGGGAACTACTATTGAAGAAGATATAAGGGACATGAAAGCTGAGATATCTAGATTAACCGCTAAAGGATGTAAAAATAATGAAGAAATATCTACTTGTGGTAGAAAATATAATAGTGGTAATGTTACTATAACAGCAACAGGTTGGAGTTACCCACTTAATTGGGGTTGTGTAACTAGTGAATACACGGGATACAACATTAGAGAAGACTGGTCTGGTGGTGGTGGACACCATGGTATTGACTTAGACTGTGTCAGTGAAGGAACAACAGCATATCCTGCTGCTAACGGAGTAGTAGCTAGAATAGTTAATTATTCAAGTTGTGGTGGTAACCAAGTATGGGTATATCATAATGTTAATGGTATTCCTTATACTACAGTATACCTACATTTACTTAGAATATCAGTATCTGTAGATCAAGTAGTAACTCCACAGACAAAGATAGGTGAGGTAGGAGGATATTCTACTCAGTCATATGATAATTGTACAACAGGAGCTCACTTACACTTTGGTATGGCTTATGGACATAATGCTTATAATTTTAATGCTAATTCATTTAATCCAAGAAACATAATAAATTTCCCTGCTCTATATTATAGTGGCGGAGGATATTTCAGTAGATAAGAGCTATATAGCTCTTTTAACTTATAAGGAGGCTAACTATGGAAGGTTTAACTAAACAAGAAGTAGAATATAGGAAGAATAATGGACTATCCAATGATGAAAAAGTAAAATATACAAGAACTACTAAAGAAATAGTATTATCTAATACCATAACGCTATTTAATATTTTAAATATAGCTCTAATGGTTTTAACACTAACTACAGGTTCTATACAAAATGCTACTTTTATAGGAACGGCAGTATTTAATACTATAATAGCTATCTATCAGGAATTAAAAGCTAAGAGAACTCTAGATAATATTAGAGTTACTAATCAGGAAAAAGTAACAGTAGTTCGTGATGGCAAAAAGGAAGAAATACCAAAAGAAGAAATTGTATTAGGTGATACTCTTTATCTATCATCAGGAGATAATATTCTTGTTGACCTTGAAGTAATAAAGAGTGGTTCACTTGAGGTAGATGAGAGTATTATTACTGGTGAATCAAATGCTATTCAGAAAAAGAAAGATGATAAAATAATGTCTGGATCAATAGTTACTAGTGGTACTGCTTATGCCAAAGTAATAGGCCTAACCAAAGATAGTTATGCTAGTTCTTTAGTAAAAGATGCTGCCTCAGTAAAAGATAACACTTCATACTTACAAAATACTATTAATAAAATACTAAAAATAATAACATTTTTAATTGTACCAGTAGGTATTCTATTATTTATAAGTCAGTATTTTCGTAGTGGGCTAACCTATAAAGAAGCTATACTATCCACAGTAGCGGGTATAATAGGTATGATGCCTGAAGGCTTAGTTTTACTTACTTCAATAGCTTTAACTGCGGGTGTATTAAAGATGGCTAAAAAGAAAGTTCTAATACAAAAGTTACATGGTATTGAAATACTATCATGTACTGATGTACTATGTCTAGATAAAACGGGTACCATAACTGATGGAACTATGGAAGTAGTGGATACCGTAGTACTTAATAATAAGATAAATGTAGATGAAATAATAGCTAATATTAATACTGAAGAAGGAAATAATGCTACTGATATTGCTCTAAAGAAAAAATATGGTATTAAGACTAGTTTAAATGTAACTGATAGAACAGCTTTTTCTTCAAGTAAAAAGTGTAGTATTACCACTATAAATGATACTAAGTACTATCTTGGAGCTTTAGAATATATTACTGATAAAAAATTAACTGACTATGAGGAATTAACTAAATATATATTAAAGGGCTATAGAATAATTACTCTTGCTAGTGGTAATACCAATATTAAAGTAGATGCCTTTATTATTTTAAAAGATAATGTTAGAGCAAGTGCTAAAGATACTTTAAATTATTTCAAGCAGCAGGATGTTGAAATAAAAATAATATCTGGAGATAACCCTGTTACTGTATCTAATATTTTAAGACAGTTAGAGTTTGATGGCTATGATAGATTTATTGAAGGTAAAGACTTACCAAAAGATTATGATGAATTAGTAAAAATTGTCAAAGAAATAACTATCTTTGGTAGAATGACTCCGAATGATAAACAAAAAGTAATCAAAGCTCTAAAAGAAAATAATACTGTTAGTATGATTGGTGATGGTGTAAATGATATCCTGGCTCTAAAAGAGGCTGACTGTGGTATTGCTCTAGGAAGTGGTGTTGGGGCCGCTAAAAGTGTTAGTGAAGTAGTTCTAACTAATAATGATTTTAGTACATTACCTGAAATAGTAAATGAAGGAAGAAGAGTAGTAAATAATATTGAAAGAGTAGCCTCAATGTATCTAATTAAAACAACATACTCCTTATTACTATCCCTATCATCAATAATATTATCATATGAATATCCATTCTATCCAATTCAGTTATCACTAATTAGTGCTATTTGTGTAGGAATACCATCATTCTTTCTAGCATTAGAACCAAACTATAACAAAGTAGGTAAAGATTTCATAGTAAATGTCTTTAGAAATGCCCTACCAAATGGAATAATGGTAATGTTAAATATATTCATAATAATAATGTTCTGTAGTATCTTTGGCCAAGACTTCAATAACTATAGACTGGTAGTAGTATCCCTAACAGGATTAATAACTCTAAGATTACTATATACGATATGTAAACCACTTAACTTATGGCGTAAAATTCTCTTAATATTCTGTAGTATATCATTTTTTGAACTACTAATTTTACTTCCAGACTTGTTTTTAGTCTCAAAATTTGGTATAGTAAGTATCATCTTTATTTTAGTTCTTGGCTTTGTAGATACTTATGTTATAGATTTCTTTAGAGAATTATACGATAAAATAGTGAATAAAGTAAGGAATTTAAAAAATGAAAGAAAAAAAGGAAAAGAAAAAAATAAATTATCTTAGGATAATATGGGTAACAGGAATATATGTAATGTTAATTATAATATTATATTTAGTAGTTAAGTATAAAGTAGAATACGAAGGATAGTGATAATATGTTTGTCGATGAAGTGGTAATGAAAGTAGAAGCCGGTACTGGTGGTAATGGCTGTATGGCCTTTAGGAGAGAAGCCTGCGTACCAATGGGGGGACCATTCGGTGGTAATGGGGGTAAAGGATCAGATATAATATTTAAAGCTGATGAAGGCCTAAAGACACTAATTGATTTAAGATACCAAAAGAAAATTAAAGGTAACAATGGTGAAAATGGTGAAGGTAAAAATAAGTTTGGTAGTAATAGTGAAGATGTTATTATCAAAGTACCAGTAGGAACTACTGTTAAAGATGCCGATACTGGTGTAGTAATAGCAGACTTAACTAAGCAAGGTGAAATGGCTACGATAGCTTATGGTGGAAGGGGTGGAAGAGGTAATGTTAGTCTAGCCACTAGAAGTAATCCTTGTCCATCATATGCTGAAAAGGGAGAACCTGGCGAAGTAAGAAATATTAAAGTTGAACTACGTATGATTGCTGATGTTGGCCTAGTGGGTATGCCTTCTGTAGGTAAGAGTACTATTCTATCTATGATATCAAATGCTAATCCTAAAATAGCAGATTATCATTTTACTACCTTATCACCAAATTTAGGAGTAGTAAAAACAAAAGATAATACTTTTGTAGTAGCGGATCTTCCTGGTTTAATTGAAGGCGCTAGTGAAGGTGTAGGACTTGGTCATAAGTTTTTAAAACATATAGAGAGAACTAAGATTATTGCTCATGTTATAGATATGGCAGGTACTGAAGGAAGAGAACCATATGAAGATTATGTTGCTATAAGAAAAGAACTTGAGGATTTTAGTCCTAAATTATTAACTAAGAAAGAAATAATTATAGCTAATAAAATGGATGGTGAAGAAGCTAAAGAGAATTTAAAGAAGTTTAAAGAAAAGATTAGGAATGAAGATATATATGAAGTAACTGCTTTAATAAATGATGGTCTTGATAAAGTAATAGATAGATTATCTACTTTAGTAAAAGAAATAGATAGAGAAGTATTATATACTGATGATGTTCAAGAAAGTCATGTTCTATATAAATTTAAGAAAGAAAAACCATTTACTATTTCTAAAGATAAAGATGTCTTTGTAGTAAGAGGAGATTCTATTGAAAAATTATTTAGAATGACTAATTTTAATACTGAAGAGGCTTATGAAAGATTTTCTAATAAACTTAGAAAAATGGGCCTTGATGAAGAACTTATAAAAAATGGTATTGAAGAAGGAGATACTGTTAGAATACTTGATTTTGAATTTGAATGGACAAGATAACCTGTAGTTTATCTTGTCTTTCTTCTTAAGCCTGTAAGTCTTAAGAAGCATAAGATAGCCTGTAGTCTATCTTATGAGTGTATTTTATTTATTATATATAATAAATTTCTTTAACTTTATTAAAAAATCTGCTATAATTATGTTGTGTCCTCGTAGCTCAGTAGGATAGAGCGATTGCCTCCTAAGCAATAGGTCGACAGTTCGATTCTGTCCGAGGACGCCATTTTATGTATAGATTATGTATAGAAGTCTAGAATTAGTTCTAGATTTTTTCTATATATAAAAAATGTCATGATATTGACAAATGGTATAAAAAGTGTTATCATATAAAGCAATTTCAAAGGGAGGTTTTTGTTATGAAATTAAAAAATATTTTATTTAGTTTGGTGGCAATTGTTTTAAGTTTTTTTGCTGTTACTGCAAAAGCTGAAACTACTGCTCCTAGTTATTATGAGTTAGATGGTTCTAATCTACATAAAATTGATGTTTCATATTATTTGAGTAATAGTACAATAAATATGGAATTTAAGAAAACTACTGATGGACAAATTGTTTATTGTACTGAAAGAAGTAAAACGTTTTATACTGGTAGAGCAAAATATTATTTAATTGGTGAGATGGATCAAAGAATTGTATATCTTTTCCAAAATGGTTATCCAAATAAAACAATATTTGGTAATGCAGATAAAGATTATTTAACTACAGGATTAGCTGTATGGTACTTAATAAATCCTAATGATTATTCATTTCAACATTTTGATTTAGAAAAAGGAACGTATCGTGGTAAAGATTCTGACATTGTAAGAGAAATGGCAAAACTTGTAAATGGTGCTAATAACTATAAACAAGCAGAACCTACTATTAAGTTAAATGGAAATACTAATTTAACATTATCTAGTGATGGTAAATACTATGTTAGTTCAAATCTTGGTATAACTACTACTGGTAATGTTAAAGATAGTTATACTGTTTCTTTAGAAGGAGCACCTAGTGGAACAATAATTACTAATGTTAATGGTAAAGAACAAAATACATTTAGTAAAAATGAAAAATTTATAGTAAAAGTACCAGTATCTAGTATTAAAGGTACAACATTAAACTTTAAAGTAAATGCTGCTGCTGAAGGTGGTATTGCTAAAGTATATGAATATAAACCAAGTGATTCAAGATATCAAGGTACATCTGGATTATATTATGATTATAAGAATATTAATACTAGTTTAGAATTAAAGTTAAATATAGTAACTGAAGTACAAATTAGTAAAATAGATGCTACTACTAATAAGGAATTACCAGGAGCACATTTAGTAGTTAAAGATGCCAATGGTAAAGTAATAAAAGAATGGACATCTACTGAAGAAGTATATGTTATTAAAGGATTAAATCCCGGTAAATATACTTTAACTGAGACTATTGCTCCAGAAGGATACGTATTAAGTACTGAAACTATTACTTTTGAAGTAAAAAATGATGGTACAGTAACTAAGGTAGTTATGAAGAACTATCTTGAAGATAAACCTATACCAGTAAGCATTAGTAAGAGAGATATTACTACAGGTGAAGAGTTACCAGGAGCACATCTTGAATTAAAAGATGAAACTGGAGAAGTTATATATGCTTGGGTATCAACTAATGAACCATTTATAATTAAAGATGGATTAAAACCAGGTAAATATACATTAAGTGAGATGATTGCTCCAGAAGGATATGAATTATCTACTGAAACAGTTACATTTGTTGTAAAAGAAGATGGAACAGTTGATGGAGAAATTATTATGTATAATAAACCTGAAACAATTGAAGTTCCAAATACTTCATCATTTAAAACTATAACAGCATCCTTAATAGGTGTTATCATTATTGGTCTTGGATCATTTATGATATACAGAAATTATAAAAAGAATGAAGAAAAATAATTTAAAATTTCAAGTAGCAGCGGGAGTAATACTAATAATAAGCGGAATCCCGCTTTTACTTTCAAACTATATAAAAGAAAAAAGGGATGTTGTATTTAGCGAAATGAATTTAGTTTTATCAGAGATAAATACTAGAGATATAGAAAATGTTGAAGAAGAACCAGCAGTAGAAGAACCTACTGAAGAAGTAAAAGAAGATAATAATAATTATATTTATGAAGAATATTTAGGAGTATTAGATATTCCAAAGATAAACTTTTATAAAGGCTTTTATAGTAAAACATCAAGTTTAAATAATGTTCAATTTAATTTGTTTGTTTTAAAAGAGTCAGATTATCCTGATGTAGTAAATGGTAATTTAATAATTGCCGGACATTCAGGTAATTATAGCAATAGTTATTTTAATGATTTATATAAACTAAGTATAGATGATACTGTAACAGTTCATTATCAGGGAAAAGATTATATATATAAGATAACTAAAATATACAATGAAAAAAAGACAGGTATAGTAAGAATATTAAGAAATAGAAATAAAACAAGTTTAACTTTAATTACTTGTACCAATGGTGATAATTATCATCAAACTATATATATAGCAGAATTAATATAATAAAAAAGGAAGGGGTGATGATATGAAATACTTATCAATATTAGAAAAGTTTAAGATATTATTTGATACCTTAATGTCATTTAAGTTTATATTTGTACTAGTAATTTTAATGCTTATTTTAACAATATTATTTACTTGTAAAAAGTTAAGTAATAAAAAGTATGTAATATTTATGAGTTTATCAATGATTTTAACCTTTATAATTAGTATTATAAGAAATCATAAAGTACTATTTAATACTTTTGATAATTTTACAACAATATTTTTTAATGGTATTTATTTTCCATCTATATATATTTATATAAGTGTATTATTAATAATATCATTAGCTTTTATTACTAGTATATTAAGTTCTAATAAGAAGAAAATATATAAAATAATTAATAGTATAACTTTTATTATAAATAATATTTTCTTTGTTATAATATTAAATATTATAGCTAAAAATAGTATAAATGTATTTGAAATGTCATCACTATACACCAATAATTCTTTAGTGGCTATATTAGAATTAAATATGGGATTATTTATACTTTGGGTAACTGCCTTAAGTGTAGTTTATATAACCAATACTATATGTGATAAAATAACTTCTAAAAAGACAGTTAAAGAAGAAGTAACTATTAAAGATATAGAACCAGTTACTGAAGAGATATCTACTACTAAAGAGTTATTACCGAAAGAAAAAATTGTATTTAATGAAGATGTTACTAAGATACCTGAAGTTATTCAAACTAAAGAAGAAATACCTACTGATATAAATATAGAAACTAATGATAGAGTAACATTTAATGATATATTAAATGGTTTAGTACCAGTAACATATTATGATAATGAAATAAATAATCAAAATTATAATATTACTAATCCTCAAGAAATATATGAAGGTAATTATAATAACTTAAAGTTAGAATTAGAAAAAGATACTATCAAAAAAGTAAAACCAATTATAGAGAAGGTACCTGAAGTTAGAGGAGTAGAAGAGGTACCTAAAGTTAAAATAGAAAAAATAGAAAAAGTACCAGAAATTAAAGTTAATATTATTAAAGCAAAAGATATTATTAATAATGATACTTTAAATATTAATTTAGATACAGTAGAAGATAAAACATTAAAGATAAAGAAAGAAAATATGGAAAAGAATCTTATTAGTAATACTATTTCACTTAATGATTTAATAAAACAAGATGATGAAATAAAAGAAACATCTAAAGTAATAGATACTATTAATGATGAATCATATTCTTTAAATGATTATAAGAAGATAGTAGAAATGTTAAAAGAAATAAAAAATAATTCTAACAAGAATAATATAAGTATAGATGATGCAGTAACTATGAGTTTAATTAATAATTATAGTATAGATGACTGTGTTAAGTTTAAAGAAATATTAGAAAGTAACTTGAACTAAAGTTATTTTCTTTTAACTATTTAGATATAAAAAAGTTAATTATTAATAATTAATATATTGCTATGTTTAAAATAATGGTTATTTAAGCCATTATTTTTTTAGTACAATTATATTAACATACATTTGTATTGTATATAAAAATCTTATAAACACTTATAAATAAAGGTTTTACAGAGATATAAAAAAAATAGTTATATTTTCCCCCGCTATGGTACTTGAACATCTTGTTCTTCAGGTAGTTGGTATAAATCAAGTACAATTACATCAGCTGCAAATTGCGTAGCTCCAACAACAACTACTTATACGGCAACATTCTATGCTAATGGTGGAACATTCAGTGATGGTTCAACAACATGGTCTAAAACAATTTATAGCGGTGCAACAAACTATTATAGCCAAATGGGGATACCAACATTAACTAAGTCAGGATGTACTGCAGATGGATGGCATGATGGTAGTCCTACAGGAACAGTTTACAGACAATATTTTGGAACTAATGGTAATCAAAGTTTTTATGCAAATTGGAATTGTAGTTCTTCAGGCGGAGAAACTGGTGGAGGAGAAAACCCAACACCTACTACTTACACAGTAAAATATGATGCTAATGGAGGAACTGGCGCACCTAGTAATCAAACAAAAAAACAAGGAGAATCTTTAACTATTAGTACTGCAAAACCTACTAAAACAGGTTATACATTTACAAGTTGGAATACAAAGAAAGATGGAACAGGAACAAAGTATGATATAGGTGCTTCATATACAACAGATAGTGATGTTACTTTATATGCTCAATATAAAGAAAATACTATTACATATACAGTAAAATATGATGCTAATGGTGGTACTGGAGCACCATCTAATCAAACTAAGACAAAAGGTAAAGAATTGGTATTAAGTACAACTGTGCCAACAAAAGAAGGTTATAAATTTGTAAATTGGAATACAAAAAAAGACGGAACAGGAACTTCGTATAATGCTGGATCTAAATATACAACAGAAGCAAGTGTTACATTATATGCTCAATACGAAAAAGAATTAAATGAAGAAGAAACAAAGTATACAATAACTTTCTATACAAACGATGGTACAACTGAAAAAAGTACTAAAGTGGTTAATAAAGGTGATAAAGTAGTAAAACCTGAAGATCCAACGAGAGAAGGTTATACATTTGATGGATGGTATGACAAAAAAGAAAATGGAAAAGAATATGACTTTACTAAAGAAGTAACATCAGATATTAGTTTATATGCTTACTGGAGTAAAATAGGCGATAAAACTAATGAAGATGTAGATAAAAATAGTAAAACAGGTGATATATTAATATTCATCGCTTGGACTGCAGGTATTGGAGCATTAACATACTCAGTATACTATTTCAAAAGTAGAAAAGAAACTATATAATAGTTAAAAGGCACTCTAACAAGAATGCCTTTTCTTTTCCAATAAACTTATTTACAATTCAAATTATTAATGCTATAATATTGGTAGTTAATTGGAAGGAAAGATTTTTATATGAAAATTAAAGTAGAAAAAAAAGATTTAATAATATTTATAATTTTTTGTGTATTTTTATTATATCTATGTGCAATAGGAGTATTAAATGTAAGTAGTTTAGCATCAAATAGTAAATTTTATGGCTTTTTACCTTTTAAAGCATTTACTTCTAAATACATAGGAATGACTTTATTTTTATTCATAGTTTGTTTGGTTGGAATTTTTCTTGCAGTTAAATCATATATTTTTGACCATGAAAAAGGATTTGGACTAAGTGTTGGTTCAAAGAAAGAAAAAGGATATTCAAGATGGGCTACAGATGCCGAATTTAAAAAAGGCCTTGAAGTAGTTAATATAAAAGATCAAACAATACCTGCAGCAGGTATAGCACTTTATAGTAAAAAAGGTAAAATGTGGGTAGATAATGGTGAAGATCACTGGTTAGTTATGGGTGCTACTGGTTCTGGTAAAACAGTAATCGTAGCAAAACCAATGATTAAATTATTAGCCAAACATAATGAATCAATGATACTAACTGACCCTAAAGGTGAATTGTATGAAGAAACAGCAGCATTATTAAAAGATGAAGGATATAACATTATAACATTAAATTTTAGGGATCCACAACATGGCAATGCATGGAATCCAATGAGCTTACCTTATCAATTATATAAAGATGGTAATACAGATAAAGCCATAGAATTACTTGATGATTTGGCCTTAAATATACTATATGAAGAAAAAAGTAGTGGTGATCCATTCTGGGGAAAAACAGCAGCAGACTATTTTACAGGACTTGCTTTAGGTTTATTTGAAGATGCTACTCCAGAACAAGTAAACTTAAATAGTATAAACTTAATGAGTAGTTTAGGCGAAGAAAGATTTGGAGGACCAAACAATAACTACATAAAAGAATACTTTAATGGTAAAGATCCTTCTAAACCAGCTTATATTAATGCATCAGGTACAGTATTTACTGCAGATGAAACAAAGCAAGGTATTATTGCAACATTTAAACAAAAAATAAAACTTTTCTCATCAAGAGAAAACTTATCAGAAATGTTATCATATAGTGATTTTGATATGCGCGATATTGGAAAAAAGAAAACAGCAGTTTTCTTAATAGTGCAAGATGAAAAGAAAACATTACATCCACTTGCTACTATATTTATTAAACAGTGTTATGAAACATTAATAGATGTTGCTCAAGAAAGTGGTGGAAAATTACCATATAGAACAAACTTCATTCTAGATGAGTTTGCTAATATGCCGCCTTTAAAAGATGTTACAACCATGGTTACTGCCGCAAGAAGTAGATTAATCAGATTTACATTTATTATCCAGAACTTCGCACAATTAACACAAGTATATGGTAAAGAAAACGGAGATACTATTCGTGGTAACTGTAATTTACTATATTTAATAAGTAGTGAGATAGCGGCCCTTGAAGAAATAAGCAAAATGTGTGGTGAAGTAAAGTCAAAAGAAAAAGATAAAACCGCATCAACACCATTAGTAACTGTAAGTGACTTACAAAGATTAAGCCAGTTTGAAATAATTGTTTTAAGAAGAAGAATGTTTCCATACAAAACAAAGTTTCAAACAGACTTCCAAGTTGACTGGGGTAGAACATACCCAAAGAGCACTCCAGAAGCTAGACCAAAGAGAGAATTACAATTATTTGATATAAGAGAATTTGTTAAAGCCAAAAAACAAGAAAAAATGGCTTCAATGGGAGAGTTTAGTCCAAACATGTCGAATCCATTTATTAGTTCTTCAAATCCATTTATGGGTGGTAGTCCATTCGGTAGTTCCAATCCATTTGTGGCCTCATCATCTAATCCATTTAGTGGAGGTATGCCTGCCTTCTTAGGTAATCAAGGACAAAGTGAACCTGAAGAAGATAGTTTTAATATAGATGACTTAGTTAAGAAGATTGATGCTAAAATAGCAGAAATAGAAAAAGAAGAAGAACAAACAAAAGAACCAGAACAAGTTCAAAAACCAGTAGATGTAGTTTCAGAACCAGTTACTCAGTCTACTGAAAAAGAGAATGTATCATTTAATGATTTAACTCAAAGTAATCAGAATATACCTACATCTACACCTAAAGAAAATAATACTAATGAAGATAAATTACAAAATATGTATGAAGATAATACAAATGATGATGATTTCTTTGATGATTTCTTCAGTGATGACTAATATAAAACCTTTAATTTCATTATTAAAGGTTTTTAATATATAAATACCATTATAATCTAAATATATATATTTTGCTTATATATAATAGCCCTTTGTTTAAGACTTAAATCTAAGGCTTAAACAAACACTTCAGAACCATAGATCTGAAGTGAAAATAAAATAAAAAATATTGTGTTTATTAACTTTCCAATATTATAATATTTTAATATATTATAGTGAGGTGTAAGTTATGAATACAATATCATTAAGTGAATTAAAAAAAATTTCTAACCCAATTATAATTGATATTAGAGATAACTATTCATACAATATCTCACATATAAAAAATTCAATAAACATACCATACTATAATCTATTAAATAATTATTCACATTATTTAAATAAAAATAATACATACTATCTTTATTGTGAAGAAGGAAAACAAAGTCTCGAAATAAGTAAAAGATTAAATGAATTTGGTTATAATACAAAATCAATAAAAGGTGGATTAAATGCTTTAAAATAATTTAAATATCATATATTTTAGTATGAGAATGATACTAAAAAGAAAAAATAAAAAACATAATATATTATTATTAATTTTATTAATATTAACATCAGTTATAATATTATCACTTATATTTATAAATTATTACTCAAATAAAGCATATCCCATATTAAAATCATATGCTGAATCCGAAACAAAAAAATTAACAGTACTAATTATAAATAAAGCCGTAACAAAACAGTTATATAATATAGATGTTGAAGAATTATTCAAAATAACATACAATAAAGATGGAGAAATAATTCTAATAGATTTTGATACCAAAAAAACATCCAAAGCATTAAGCACAATGACAAGTCTTGTAGAATTAAATCTTCGTGCAGTCGAAGAAGGTAAAATAGATATGTTAGAATTACCAGAAAATAGTCTAAGTAACTATAACATGGAATTACTATCAAAAAAGATAATATGTGAAATACCCTTTGGACTAACAACAGGTTCTAGTCTATTATCAAATATAGGCCCTAAAATACCAGTAAAAATATCCCTAATAGGAGATGTATCAACAAACTTCAGTACCGAAGTAGTAGAATATGGTATAAATAATGCCTTATTAAAAGTATTAGTAAATATATCAGTAACCACTAGAGTAATCTTACCAATATCCACTGAAGATTTAAATATAAGTGCCAGTATTCCCATTGGAATGAAAGTAGTACAAGGAAAAATACCAAATTATTATTTAAATGGTTTTGAAGCAAAATCAAATATAGTTGAGTGAAAGTAAAAAAACTGTCTATCCATGTAAATAGGCCGTTTTTTTCTTTACATAAAAGATATTTTCATTTATAATAATGGTAGAAACAAGGTGAAAAAATGAAGTTAACAAAAGAAGTAGTAAAACAAATATCTGAGATAAAAAAAGAACCCTCCTGGATGTTAGATTTTAGATTAACAGCCCTAGATGCTTTTAATAAAAGTAGTAATCCGAATTTTGGACCAAAACTAGATATAGATTATGATAGTATAAATTATTATAAACAAAGAGAGGATAATCTAACTGATAATTGGAATAATATATCATGTGAGGTAAGAAATCTCTTTGATGATTTAGGAGTAATATCCGCTGAAAAGAAATATCTAGATGGAGTAGGAGCACAGTATGATAGTGAAGTAATATATCACAATATGAATGAAGAATTAAAAAAGAAAAATGTTATCTTCTGTGATACAGACACCGCTCTAAGAGAACATCCTGATATCTTTAAAAAATATTTTAATACATTAGTTAAATATAATGAAAATAAGTTCACTGCCTTAAATGGTGCTGTATGGTCAGGAGGAACATTTATCTATATACCACCACATACTCACTTAGATAGACCACTCCAAAGTTACTTTAGAATAAATAGTAAAAACATGGGTCAGTTTGAAAGAACACTAATAATTGTAGACGATGATAGTGAATTGCACTATATAGAAGGATGTACTGCTCCAACATACACAGAAGATTCTCTTCATGCTGCTGTAGTAGAAATATTTGTTGGTAAGAATTCCAAATGTCGTTATACTACCATTCAAAATTGGTCCAGTGATGTCTATAACTTAGTTACCAAAAGAGCAATAGTTGAAGAAAATGGTTTAATGGAATGGATAGATGGAAACATCGGATCAAAAACCAATATGAAATATCCATGTTGTATTTTAAAAGGTGATTATTCAAGAGGAAGTTGTATTACAGTAGCAGCTGCAGGCAAGGGACAAATTCAAGATAGTGGTGCCAAAATGATTCATCTAGGCAAGAATACCAAAAGTAATATTGTATCCAAATCAATAGCCTCAGGTGGTGGACTGGCAGTTTATCGTGGTACAGTAAAAATATCAAAGAATGCAATAAATTCCAAAGCCTCAGTAAAATGTGATACCCTAATACTAGATGAAATATCCAAGAGTGATACCATCCCAACCAACATAGTAAATAACAATTCATCATTTATGGAACACGAAGCCACAGTATCCAAAATATCTGAAGACAAACTATTCTATCTGATGAGTAAAGGCATAGATAGTGAAAAAGCCAAAGAATTAATAATAATGGGCTTCATTGGAGCTTTTAGAGAAGAACTACCAATGGAATATGCTGTTGAACTAAATAGATTATTAAAATTAAATATAGGAGATTAAAAAATGAAAAAAATAATAATAACAATAGGAGTATTAATAGTATTAGGTTTTTTAGGTTACTTTATCTATGTCAATTACATAAACAAAGTTCCCAAAATAACCCCCGAACCAGAAAAAGTATCAGTAGAAGAGTATTACATGTATGGAAATCACTTCAATATCAAAGGCACTCTAGAATTATCAGATAAAAGTTATGAAGATATAAAACTAACTCTATATAATGGAGAAGATAAAGACTTTGACATAGAAGTAGATAGTGAAGATAATAAAATAAATTTCTATACTAGTGAAGAAATAAATGAAGGATTATACCTAGATGACATACCAAGAGATACCTATTATTTATTCTTAAAACTAACATATAAAAACGAAGAAAATAAAGAAGAACCCATAGTAAAATACTATGTTCTAGATAATAAAACCGAATACAAAGAAAGTACTTATTATACATTATCAAAATATAATAACAAGATATTAATAAATTCAAATAATGACTATAAAACAATGATGTTTAATATAATAGAAAACAAAGATAAAGATATATATGATATAACCATTGATCCAGGTCATGGAGGAATGGATGGAGGTGGTGCTTCAGGTGATTATAAAGAAACAGACTTCACTATGGATATCAGTAAAAAAATAAAAGAAAATCTAGAAAAGAAAAACATCAAAGTAAAATTAACTCATGATGAAGGCGATTTAACTAAAAATGAAGTAATGGATGAATACAATAAGCATGGAAGAGCAGTAATACCAAATGAAGTAAAATCAAAATACACATTCTCTATCCATATCAATAGGAGTACGTCATCGAAAGTAAGAGGAATAGAAATATATACTGCCAAAGGGATAAACTATGACTTAGCCAAATCACTCGCAGATAATATTACTTCTTATACTGACTTAGAATATTCAAGTAATAAATTATATAAAGAATTTAATGGTATCTATACCCATAACTTTACTGCTAAAGAAATAGAATCATCGCTTGAAGGCTATGATGAAAAAGGATACAAGCCATATAATGTAACCGAAAAATCTAACTATCTATATATGATAAGAGAAACTGGAGGTTACCTAACCGGAGCCTATGTTGATGATAGTAATCCTGATAAAGTAGGAGTAAATCCATACTACAAAAACAACATAGCCAATGAATCATATCTACTAGAATTAGGTTATCTATCAAATCAAAGTGATCTAGATATCCTAATAAAAAGCCAAGATAAACTAGCAAATGCCATATCAGATGCCATAATCAAAGAATTAGGACTATAAAAAGTGTCAAATTTGTGTAAAGTAGCAAATTTACCCGAAAACCTCTTTTGAGGGCATCAAAAAAATAAAACAAGAACTTTTAGAAATCTAAAGGTTCTTTTTTTTAACTTTTTTAACCCCCAAAAACCATTTTTACCAATTTGCAATCAAAAACACAGTATGTTATATTCACTCTGGAAAGGAGGAATACTATGGTTAATCAAATAGTTCTAGTAGGTAGAATAGCAAGAACACCCGAAACAAGAATTACAGAAAATGGTAAAAAGATGGCCAATCTAACACTAGCGGTCCCAAGAAACTATAAAAATTCTAATGGTGAATACGATACAGATTTCTTAGATTGCACTCTATGGTCTGCAGTAGCAGAATCAACTAGTGAATATTGTGAAACTGGTGATATGATTGGTATCAAAGGACGTCTTCAGACAAGAGTAGTAGAAACACCCGAAGGAACTAAAAGAAAAAAAACAGAGATAATTGCTGAAAAAGTCACATTTCTAACATCCAACCCCCAACGTAGAAAAAGCGAATCATCAGTCGAAGAATTATCTGAAGATCAAGAAGAGAAAGTAGAAGAGTAAACTACTTTCTCTAAATTTATTTAAAAAATAATAATAAAAGTAAAAATATAGAAAATAATAATTAAAATAAACAAGTAAATTCCCATAAAACCTATATATTTTAGTAAAATTTAGTAAATAAATATGTACTTTTTACCTATTTTGTTATAAAATAATATTAACAAGGAGATAACTAATAAAGAAAGGTAATAAATACAATGATAGGAAAAAGATTAAAAGAGTTAAGAATGAAAAGAGGTTTTTCCCAGCAGGAATTAGGAACAGCAATAGGAGTTACCAAAGTATCAATTTGTGGTTATGAAAATGGAACAAGACTTCCAACTTTAGACAATTTAGTAAAAATATCTGAAGTATTAGAAACAACTGCAGATTATCTATTAGGTAGAGAAGTACCCGTTATGAATGAAGAAAATAAAACATACATAGGGGCTATCTCCTACGAAGATGTTCAGTTTATTCTGGCATTAAGACATTACCCTAATCTATATAACAAGTTATTAAAAGATGTTAATAGATCTGCTAGTATCATAAATAAAAGATTACTAACAGGAAGTACAAAGTAGAAAGAAGGAATTATTATGTTAGACATTAAAGAATTATATTTAAAAGATTATATAGACCAAGAAATTACCGTAAATGGTTGGATTAAAAATCATAGAAAGCAGGCTCACTTTGGATTCATAGACTTATCCGATGGAACTTACTTCAAAGGATTACAAGTAGTATATGATGATAACCTAAAAGATTTTGAAGAAGTAACAAAATTAAAGTTAGGTAGTGCCATTACCGTAACAGGTAAATTAATAAAATCACCAAAAGAAGGACAACCATTCGAATTAACAATGACTTCATTTGTTCTTGAAGGTGACTGCCCAGATGATTACCCACTTCAAGCCAAAGGTAGACCAACAAGAGAGTTTTTAAGAGAAATAGCTTATTTAAGACCAAGAACAAATCTATTTAATGCTGTATTTAGAGTAAGAAGTGTAGCAGCTTATGCTATTCATAAATATTTTCAAGAGCGTAATTATGTTTATTTCCATGCTCCATTAATAACAGCATCAGACTGTGAAGGAGCAGGCCAAATGTTCCAAGTAACAACACTAGATTTAAACAAAGTAGCAGAAACAGGAAAAGTAGACTATTCAAAAGATTTTTTTGGAAAAATGTCTGCTCTTACCGTATCAGGACAACTAGAGGCTGAAACATTTGCTATGGCTTACAAAAAGACCTATACATTTGGACCAACCTTTAGAGCAGAAAACTCTAACACCAAAACCCATGCTTCAGAATTTTGGATGATAGAACCAGAAATAGCTTTCTGTGACCTTGAAGGCGATATGGACATCATGGAAGATATGCTAAAGTACATAGTAAAATATGTCCTAGATAATTGTCCAAACGAGATGGAATTTTTTGATAAATTCGTCGAAAAAGGCCTATTAGAAAAATTAAACAAACTAATAAATAGCCACTTCACTAGAGTAGATCACGAAGAAGTAATAAGAATACTAAAAGAAGCCAAAGTAAAATGGGAATTTGAACCAGAATATGGTGAAGATATTGCTAGAGAACACGAAAAATACATAACAGAATACTTTGGTGGCCCAGTATTCATAAAAAATTGGCCAAAAGATATCAAAGCCTTCTATATGAAACAAAACCAAGATGGTAAAACAGTCGCTGCAGTAGACCTAGAAGTTCCAGGAGCAGGAGAACTAATGGGTGGTAGTCAAAGAGAAGAAGACTATGATAAATTATTAAATAGAATGAATGAACTAGGAATGGAAGAAGAATCAATGCAGTGGTATCTAAATCTTCGAAGATTTGGTGGATGTACTCACGCAGGATTCGGCATGGGCTTTGAAAGACTACTTATCTATCTAACAGGAGTAGATAACATAAGAGATGTAATACCATATCCTAGGACTCCAGGAAACTGTGATTATTAAAATGATACCAAAGGTAGTTAGCAATAACTACCTTTTAAAATTACCAAAAAATACCAATACTATATTACTAACAATTGTCAATACTAATATTGGAAAGGAGTAATAAATATGAAGAAAGTACTACTAATAATTGCCGTAATTGCAGTTCTTTCAGGATGTACAGCCAATACCAAAACACTAACTTGTACTAGTGAAACAAAATCAGGTAATATCACATCAAAGACAAAATATATGATAGACTATGATGGTAATGATGTAAAAAAACTAACAGCAACTTATGATTATAAAGACAATCATACTGATGGAGTAGGAACAGGTACAGACGGTACAACGAGTGATAAAGATCCTGATAGTAATGGTATCGTAGATGGTGTAGTAGGAGAAGCATTAGACGATGTAGTAACCGGAGTAACCGATACAATTTTAGATATTTCAGGTATAAAAACTAGACATAATACTAGATTTGGAAGTTATACCAACACAGAAGGGTTTACTGCTAAAATAGATAATGATAACGATAATGATTATACAGTAACATACACCTACGATTTAACAAAACTAACAGATACTGATATAACCAATTTTGGTATAAATAGAGATTTTAATACTCTAAAGAAAACATATACAGACCGTGGATTAACATGTAAATAAAGCTAAAGTTCTATTACTAATAATAATAGAATTTTTTCTATTCCTTTCACTAAAAGCCAAGGTCTTTTAGTGTTATTCTTAGCCTAATCCTAGTCTAAGAATAATGCATCAGTATGCCTATTATATATAAGCAAGTATTATATACTTGATTGTAATTTAGTACATATATTTAATATATAAAAATCTTATAAATACATATAAATAAAGACTTTACAAAGATATTAAAAAAATAGTCATATTTTGCTTGACTATAGTATTTAAACTAGTATATAATGTTGGCGTGGTTAATACTTATGGTGTTCTCTTCTTTTTCTAAGGTTTTTACTTTGGAAGGAGAGGTGATTTTATGATAGAAAGTAATTTCTTAACCTTAGGGGGAGGAGGTTATTAGTACATGGAATTAGTTATAGCGTATGCTTTAACTATTCTTGTTACCATAGCATTAATAGTGCTAGGTAGCCATAGAAAATAGATAAAAAATCGGGGCACCTCAGGGGGGTAGCTCCGATGATCAAAAATCTGAAGAGAACACCTCGCAATAGGTGTTAGCCATTTTTATTATGACTAATTTCTCTTTCATATACATTATATGTTATTTTTAATAAAAAAGCAATAACTTTTGTAGCAAGCAATAAATATTCAGAGTATCATATGCAATAAAAAACAAATTTATTTGCTTTTTGTTCTAAAATAACGATAAGAATCTTGCTCTTCTTTTTATTTTATTGTATAATTATTATGGAAATTAATAGAAAGAGTGATAGTTATGGCAGCAAAATATGATGAGAGTTCAATTAAAATACTAGAAGGATTAGAAGCGGTAAGAAAAAGACCAGGTATGTATATTGGTTCTACTGATAAAAGAGGTTTACATCATCTAGTATGGGAAATAGTTGATAATTCTATTGATGAAGCATTAAATGGTTATGGTAATCATTTAAAGATAGTTTTACATAAAGATGGGGCAGTAAGTGTAACTGATAAAGGTAGAGGTTTACCAGTAGGTATGCATTCATCTGGTAAATCAACACCTGAGGTAATATATACAGTACTTCATGCTGGTGGTAAATTTAGTGAAGGCGGATACAAAGTATCCGGTGGATTACATGGAGTAGGTGGATCAGTAGTTAATGCTTTGAGCTCAGTTATGGAAGTAGTAACTCGTCGTGATGGCGGAGAATACTATATAAAGTTTGAAAATGGTGGTAAAGTGGTAGTACCTTTAAGAAAAGTAGGAACTACAAATAGAACTGGAACAACAGTTAAATTTAAACCCGATCCAGCAATATTTCCGGTTACAACATTTAGTTTTTCTACTATATGTGAAAGAATGCAAGAAAGTGCTTTCTTAATAAGTGGACTTACCATTGAAGTAGTAGATGAAATAGAAGGAAGAAGTGAAAAGTACCATTATGAAAATGGATTAGAAGCCTTTTGCGAATATTTAAATGAAGGAAAAGAAGTATTACATAAACCATTATGTTTTACTAGTTCAAAAGATAAAATTAATGTATCAGTAGCTATGCAATATACTGATAGTTATTCAGAAAATATTGTATCATTTGTTAATGATGTAAAAACTAGTGATGGTGGTAGTCATGAAGTTGGTTTCAAAACCGCTATTACGAAAGTACTTAATGACTATGCTAGAGCAAATAATTACTTAAAGAAAGATAAAAGTTTTGATGGCTCTGATGTAAGAGAAGGCTTAACAGCAGTTATATCTGTACAAATACCTGAAGATATACTTCAGTTTGAAGGACAGACCAAATCAAAACTAGGTACACCCGCTGCTAGAGCAGTAGTCGAAGCAATAGTTACAGAGAAGTTAAAATTCTTCCTTGAAGAAAATAAAATGGTAGCTACTAAAATAGTTGGAAAAGCTGTAAAAGGAAAAGAAGCTAGAGAAGCTGCTAGAAAAGCAAGAGAAGAAACAAGAAAAGGAAAAGATAGTAAAAAGACCGAAAGACTATTATCAGGAAAGTTAACTCCTGCTCAAAGTAAAAAAGCAATGGAAAAAGAATTATTTATAGTAGAGGGAGATTCAGCAGGAGGCTCTGCTAAACAAGGTAGAGATAGAAAAGTACAAGCTATTCTTCCACTTCGTGGTAAAGTATTAAATACTGAAAAAACAAGAATGGAAGAAATATTTAAAAATGAAGAAATAAATACTCTAATTTATACAATAGGTGCAGGAGTAGGTAGTGACTTCAATGTAAAAGATATAAATTATGGTAAAGTAATAATAATGACTGATGCTGATGATGATGGTGCACATATACAATGTTTATTATTAACATTCTTCTATAGATATATGAAACCGCTTATTGAAGAAGGGCATCTATTTATAGCAATGCCACCACTATATAAAGTAACTAGTGGTAGTAAACACGTATATGCTTGGTCTAATGAAGAATTAAGAGAAGAAACAAAAGGAAAAACAAACTATAAAGTACAAAGATACAAAGGACTTGGTGAAATGAATGCTAACCAGTTATGGGAAACTACTATGGATCCAGAAGAAAGAAAGTTAATTAAAGTAAATATAACAGATGCAGCTCTTGCTGAAAAAAGAGTATCAGTACTTATGGGAGATGCTGTAGAACCAAGAAAAAATTGGATTGAAGAAAATGTTATATTCTCTCTTGAAGATGACTATAAAATAGCATAGGGAGGCATTATGAAGAAAAGATTACTTGGAGGAGCCTTAGTAGTGGGTATTCTACTACTAGCATTCCTATTAGGAAATACAGTATTTAGAATAGTTATGGCAATTACCTCTATACTAGGTTTAAAAGAACTAATAGATATCAAATACAAAAAGAAAAATATACCAGTAATAAAAATAATATCTTATATATTACTTGGAATATTTATGTTAAATGGTATAGTATATAAATTAAATATTACCAGTATGATAATATTAACTCTATTATTATTAATATTACCAGTAATATTCTATAATGATAAAGATAAATACAATATCAATGATAGTATGTATTTTATAGGTATAATATTGTTACTAGGACTTGCTTTTAACAATATTAGTACTATGAGAGAAGTTAATATATATAAGTGTATCTATATATTTATAATATCATTTATTACCGATACATATGCTTTTATTGGAGGCAATTTAATAGGAAAACATAGATTTACTAGTATATCTCCTAAAAAAACAATAGAAGGATGTATTATAGGAGTACTAGTAGGTACATTTATAGGTAGTATGTTTTATTTATCATTAATAGGTAGTATATCAGTACTAAAAATAATATTTATGTCATTAATACTTACTATATTAAGTGAAATGGGAGATTTAGTATTTAGTGCAATAAAAAGATATTATGATAAAAAAGATTATTCAAATATAATACCTGGACATGGTGGTATATTAGATAGATTTGATAGTGTTATATTTGTATCATTAGGTATGAGTTTATTACTTAGTATTTTATAATAGGAGGAGGATAGTATGAATTTATTAAGTTTATTATATTTTGTACTAATATTAGGAGCAATAGTATTAGTTCATGAATTTGGACATTTTATATTTTCTAAATTATTTGGAGTATATGTCTATGAATTTTCAATAGGTATGGGACCTAAAATATTCCATTTTAAAAAGAAAGGTGGAGAAACAGAATACTGTATTAGAGCTATACCAATAGGTGGTTTTGTATCACTAGCGGGTGAAGATGCTGATGATAATAGTAAGATTCCAAATAAAAGAAAATTATATTCTAAGCCAGTATGGCAAAGATTAATAATAATGATTGCTGGTGCAACATTTAATTTCTTATTTGCCTTTGTAATACTATTTGTATCAGCATTAATATATGGAAGCATTTCTACTAAACCAGTAGTAGCTAATGTAAGTGAAGGATATCCTGCTTATACTGCTGGTATTAAAGAAGGAGATACCATAGTATCAATAAACAAACAAAGAGTATCTAGTTGGAGTGAAGTACAATTATATATTCAAACATCTAAAGGTGAACAATTAAATATAGTATTGAAAGATAAATCAGGTACAAAAAGAGAAGTAACATTAGTACCAGATAAAGTAGAAGATAAAGAAGGAAATGTAAGTTATGTAGTAGGAATAGGACTAGATACCACAGTAAGAAAAGGATTAGGCGTTTCACTTAAACATGCAGTAGAAACGACTGCTAGTCTATATAAATTAATGATTACTACATTAAAAGAATTAGTAACAGGAAAATTCTCAGTTAAAGATTTATCAGGACCAGTAGGAATATACTCAGTAGTAGATAGTCAGTCTAAGAAAGGTTTTGAAAGTATCTTAAGTCTAGTAGCATATCTATCTATGAATGTTGGAGTAATAAACCTAATACCATTCCCAGCCTTTGATGGAGGAAGAGTATTATTCTTAATAATAGAAAAAATAAGAAGAAAACCAATTAAAGCAAAAACAGAAGGAATGATAAATAGTATAGGCTTTATACTATTAATGTTATTAATGGTATTTGTAACAATAAGTGATGTAATAAAACTATTCTAAGAAAGAGGGGTGCTCTAAATGAAAAAAAAGAATATTATTTTATTAATTATTGCAATAGTTATGTTTATTCTAGTAGGATCAACAATGGCATACTTTGGTTGGAGCAGCTCTGCAGAAAACAAAGATCAGTTAGTAGATGTAACAGTCGCAGGTGGTACTGGTTCGTGTGATAAACTATCAGACAACAATAAATTATTATATCCAACATCCACAAGAGAAAAGGGAAGAATATTAAAAGTAACTACTAAACAACAAATGGCTACAAATGCTTTTGTTACTTGGAATTTAGTAGTAAATAGTATAAATGAAACAACACTTACTACTTCAGGATTAAAACATAAATCATTTAAATATGAATTAGTAAATGACACAACAGGAGTATCTTATGGTACAGGTAGTTTTGAAAATGTAACTAATGGTACTACAATAACACTAAGTACAGATAAAGAAACATTAGATTATAATAAAGAATACACATTTATATTATATCTATGGATAGATGGTACTATAGGTAATAATCCATTAGATATGACTAATCAACCATATAACTTTGATTTAAACTGTAACATAACAGGTACAAGTACTAAGATAGTACCAACAGATACATATCAGTTAACAAATGGTGATGGTACTACATATACACCAACCTATACAGGTTCAGGAACAAAAGCAGTTAGGTCTACAGCTCCTCTAAGTAAATTTAGAGAGGTAAGGGTAGATGATACAGTTGTAGACAGCTCTAACTATACAATAACCGAAGGTTCAACAATAGTAACATTTAAAGAAAGTTATTTGGAAAAATTATCACCTGGATATCACACGTTGAAAATAATATCAGAAGATGGCTTTACTTCAGGAAAAATAACTATTGAAACCGCTGCAACATATATAACTGATTTATATAATAATGCTCCAAAAACAACTGTAATAAGCAATGACATTACTTATAATACAGCACCTTCAGTAAGACTTATGAATGATAGATTAGGTGGAACAACATCAGACCTAAATGGAGGTAATATTAGATTTTATGGTATTACTTCTAATTCCGAACAAAAGGCATATGCATGGAATAGTTATAACACGGCAATGATATTTTATCAAATAAGCCAAAATCTTTTCATTTCAAACCAAGCAATTTCCTCTAAAGAAAATTGTATAACTACACTTTCTCAAGCCACAAATTGTACGTCTTCCTATGCCAGTTTAGGCTTTTCTAGTGTGGCAGAATGTGAAACAGGTCTACCTAATATTATAAGTCAAATAACTAATGGTGAAACAACATCAGTTGATGGTGTAAAACAATACCTTTGCTCTAGAGAAGTGAGTTCAACAGAGCCGGGTAATGTAAACAACTACATATATTTCAATTGTAATAATTATTCCAATCCGTCATCAAATACATGTGAAATATGGCGAATAATAGGAGTGTTTGATGGTAAATTAAAAATAATTAGAAACAGCACAATTGGTGAACTAGCATGGGATAGTAATGGCATTGCAGCTTGGTCGACATCAACGTTACAAAAAATACTGAATGAAAATTATTATAATGGAAACGAATTAAATTTTAAAATAAAAAATGAAACTACAAGAAATATGATAACTAGTGTAAAATGGAATATAGGAACTTATTATAGTTCAAGAAACATATTTTCTAATGCTGCATACTCTAGCGAAATAACTAAAACTTGGTCTGGAAAAATAGCATTACCAACTGTATCAGATTATTTATACTCTAATGATTTCTTAAGTTCAGCACCTGAAGATATATATATAGATATGTCATGTCAAAAAAATAATAACTGGCTAAGTCAAAAAGTAGATAATTTTTGGTTTTTAAACATTGGTTCTTATTCTGATTCTGAAACTTATCCTTGGAACTTAAGTGGATATATATATTATGCAAATAATGCTAACAATACCTTTGGTATTTTGCCTACCCTTTATTTAAAGCCGGAATTAAAAATAAATTCTGGTGATGGTTCTGAAAGTAATCCATATACTTTAAAAGTATCTTAATTAATATAAAAAATATAAAATACATAATTTAATACTTTATATTTTTTTAGTATATATATTATAATTAATAATACTTACCTTGGTAGGTATCTCTTTTTACCATTTCTTTATCAATATCATTAAGTAGGCAAAACTTCTTAATTAACCAAGTAGGTTCTACTAAAGTAGATACATCTGGATCAGAAGTAATTCTATGAATTACTATCTTAGGATTTAATAATTCTAACTGTTTAATAACTATATCTATATATTCTTCTTTAGATAATATATGAAAATGTTCTTTATTATATAAAGTTTCTAAAGGGGTATTTTTAACAATATTTAACATATGTATTTTAATACCTTGTATATCTAAAGTATTTAAATGTTTAACAGTATCTAACATCATATCTTCAGTTTCATAAGGTAAACCATTAATAATATGAACAACAACATCAATATTTCTATTTCTTAATTTCTTAACCATACTATCAAATTCTTCAAGTGTATGACCTCTATTAATTAGTTTAGAGGTCTTTTCATGTATAGTTTGTAAACCAAGTTCAATAGTAAGATAAGTTCTTTTATTAAGTTCTTCTAAATAATCCAAAGTATCTTCAGTAATAGCATCACATCTAGTAGCGATAAATAATCCAATTACATTATCTATTTTTAATACTTCTTCATACTTAGATTTTAATACTTCAAGAGGAGCATAAGTATTAGTTCTCGCCTGAAAATAAGCAATATACCTACTATTAGGCCATTTCTTTTCTATAACATCCTTAACTTCATAAAACTGAGTAGTCAAATCCTTATTAGGATTACCACCATGTTCTCCAGAGCCACTCTTAGAACAATATATACAGCCACCATAACCTTTGGTACCATCAATATTAGGACAAGTAAATCCTGCATTTAAACTAACTTTAAATACTTTAGAATTAAATCTATTTTTAAGATAATAATTTAAAGTATGATATCTTTTATTATCTAATGTATATTTAAACATTAATAGTCACCTCATGATATATTGTATCATAAAATAAAAAAAATACATAATAAATAATGGTGATACTATGTCTAATATAAAAAGATATAATATATTTATATTATTATCTACTTTAGCTAGAAATATAGTAGAAGTATTTTCTTCAGTACTACTATATAAAATGGGCTACTCTCTAAAAGAAATACTACTATTTTATTCATTAGTATATTTAACTGGAGCCATAACTAGTACTATAGTAATCTATTTAACTAAAATAATTAAACCTAAATATATATTAATAGTATCCAGTATTATCTTTAGTGGTAGTTTCTACTATATGTCTATAATGGATAAAACATTCACTAATCTAATAATATTTAGTATTATCTATGGACTTGGAGCCTATACTTATCATACCATAAGACATTATTATGCTATTAAATCTATAAATAATCATGAAAGAAAAGAAATAGGTAGTATTTTAATATATACTAATATAGCCATAGTTCTGTCTTCAGTAATAGGTACTTATGTAGAAACTAAACTATCAAAGTTAATACTAGCTATCATTGTAATAATAATATCAGTATTAGCGGTTATACCAATATTTAAATATGAAGATAAAACAAATAACAATAAAATAAAAATAGATAAAATAGAAAAAAATAAATTATTATTCTTTATATGTGAACAAGCTAAAGTAATAAACTTAAGTCTTCAGCCATTATATCTATATTTATTTATAAATAATACTATTAGTTATGTAGGAATATTTAATATAATTATGGGTATTAGTTCTTGTATCTTTATTTATTTTTTTGTTAGAAAAGTAGATGATAAAAAATACTTTAAATATTTAAATATATTATTCTGTATCATATTAATATTAAAACTAAATATAAGTAATAAATACCTAGTACTAATCATAGCTTTATTTGAAGGACTAGGTATAAAGATATTTGAAATAGTATCCTCAGAAAATATATATAGTATAAAAGAAGATACTAATATTAAAGGATATCTATTAATCGTAGAAATAATATTCTGTATGATAAGAAGTATAATGTGTTTAATAGGATATTTTATTAATGATATAAAAATAATTCTTTATCTAACAATAGTGTTAATATTTATAATAAGTTTTATAAAAAGAGATAATAAAGTGTAAAATATATGTAAAATAGTAATTTTACTCAAAAATATCTTTTGAAGGTAGCAAAAAAACAAAGTAAGGACTTTTAAAAATTTAAAGGTCTTTTTTCTTATCTTTTTAACACTTAAAAACAAGTTTTAGTCATTTGCAATATATATTAGAACCTGCTAGTGTGTATTTATGGAGGCACAGAAATGAATTATTATAAAGAAATAAAAAACGAACTAATAAATAATGAAGTATACAAAAGTGTAAAAGATTATTCAAAGAATAAAAATGAACTAAGTACTTATTATAATGTTGGTAAATTGCTAATTGAAGCCCAAGATGGTGAAGAAAGAGCTAAATATGGTGACGGCTTAATAAAAGAATACTCAAAAAAATTAAGTGAGGAATTGGGAGGAAAATATAATATAACTACATTAAAAAGAATGAGACAATTTTATTTAATTATTGAAAAAGGTGCCACACTGTGGCACCAATTGACATGGAGTCATTATAGAGAACTTTTGACATTTGATAATATTGATGAAATTAACTATTACATAAAGCAAACTGAAATTTATAATTTAAGTGTTAGAAAGTTAAGAGAAAAAATAAAGTCTAAAGAGTATCAAAGACTAGATGATAATACTAAATTAAAGTTAATAAATAAAGAAGAAACAGTAGTAAGTGATTTTATAAAAAATCCTATAGTAATAAGAAATAAATACAACATAGATAAAGAATCTATAACAGAAAAAATATTGCAAAGATTGATACTTGAGGATATACCATCATTTTTAAAAGAATTAGGTAATAGATATTCAGTAACTACACTTAAGTATATGAGAATGTTTTACCTATTAATCGAAAAAGGTCAACCACTGGCTGACCAATTAACTTGGTTTTATTATTGTGAATTATTGTTTATTAAATATAATATTTACTATTTTTAAAGCATTTATATAGTTTTGTATTTTTAAATGATATATAAATCAATATAAAATAAAATATTGCAAATATCACTCTGTTATGATAAAATAAATGTGAAATGTAGGTGTATTATATATGAATAAAAAAATTAAATTGCTACTACTTTGTATCATATCACTAACACTTTTATTTACAAAATCGAATGATGTACTAGCAGTAGAATGCGATACAAAAACAGCAGAGCAATTAGCAAAAATTATATATCATGAAGTTGGAGCTGATACCGCTAAAAATAAAGATGATAACTTTTTTCAAAGATTAACGACTGCAAGCATAGTATTAAATAATGCTTACAACAAAAAAGGTAGTACTACGTATGAAAAGTTAATGAACTTGACTGATGGAAATTATCAAGGATATAGTGAATATAAAAACAATAGTTTTAGTAGTGAAGTTGCTCAAAGTAAACAAAGTGAAATGCTTTATATAGCAGAACTTGTTTTAACTGGTAAATATAATTTACCCAAAAATATGACATTACAAGCATCAAAAAGTATAGTTAATAAATATGGAACAGTATGGTTCTATATAGAAAATCCTGGCTATGAAGACACTTATTTCGGTTATGAGGGAAGTTCTTTAAGTAATACTAATGTATTTGGAAGTAAACTTTCTGATACAACATCAGATTATTATAAAAAACTAGCAAAAAAATATGAAAAATCATCTTATGACACAACTTCCAGTACAGTATGTAATGGAAAAACAAAGCCTTCACCAACACCTAATGAAGGTGGTAATAGTGGAAGTAGTAGTAGCACTAGTACTAAAGGAAATACAACAATAGTAGATGCTTGTACTAATCCAGATATACTTAGAGTCATATATTTTGGTAGATTAATTGTAGATATAGTAAAAATTGTTATTCCAATAGGATTAATAATTATGGGAATGATAGACTTTTCAAAATCTATTGTTACTAGTGATGATGGAGTACAAAAGAAAAACATGAAACTATTAGTAAAAAGAATCGTTTTCGCAGTACTTGTCTTCGCAGTTCCTTGGATAGTAGAAGTTTTAATGATAAATTTAGGTAATTTAACAGAAGGCGTTAACTTTACTGATTGTTTAGAAAATGCTACTGGTGATTGTATCGATCAATTGGAAAATGGGTATTCACGTTGTTATTCAAAAGATGAATATTCTTGTTATTATTGCCCATCATCAGATAAGTATTTATGGAGACCAGGTAGTCCAAGTGAAAATTGTCCTGGTGGAATAGGTTGGAGTAAAAAGACAAATATAGAAGAAAAAAATTGCAAATAATTAAAGTATAACTAAGTATGGTTATACTTTTTTTCTAAAAATAAGATTATGTAATTGACTAAAAATCTTCAAAATGGTATACTTTATATAGTAGGAAAGTAGGAATCTTATGAAAAAGAAAAAAGTGGTTAAAAAAGAGTATGATTATAGAAGAACTTTTCTAGTTTTTACTATAGTATTTAGTATTATTATAGGAATAAGTACTTATTGGATCTATGCCTATAAACATAAACATCCTTATCTAGAAGATAATATAATCAATTATAAAATAGATAGTTATGTTAAAACCAAAGGTAATGTTGTTTATTTAGAAAATATTGATAATAAAGTTACAGATGATTTTGTTAATAAACAGCATAAAATTATAAATAACAATAAAATTATCGATACCGATATAACTAAAACAATATATAAAAATATTTTGTCAATAAAAATAAGTTATATTCTATATGGAGATTTATCTAACTATGAAGAGATTTTGATTTTAAATTATAATCTAAAAGATAAAAAAATAGTAAATAATGATAATCTTTTAGAAATGACTAATGTTACATACAAAGATATAGCTGATTCACTATTTACTGATTATATAAAAATAGAAGATACTAGTAGTGTGGTCATAGATGCTATTACCAATGAAAAACTTACTGGTACAGAATTTAATGATAATAGTTATAAATATATAACTAGAATAAGAGAAAACTTGCCTGATATAATGAGTTTATATATCAAAGATAATAAATTATATTATGCAGTAAAATTAAAAGATATAAATAAATTATGCTACCAAACAAACATAGATGTTAGTGGTAAATATATAGATAAAGAAATAGATAAATTATAAGGAGGAAATTATGGAAAGTATTTTATCTGCAACCGCAATTGGAATAGGGGTAATGGTTGGACTTGCATTTTTAGGATTAGGACTAGGAGTAGGCCTACTAGGAGGAAGAGTAGCTGAAGCCGTAGGAAGAAACCCAGAAACTAAAAATGATGTAGTACATTCAATAATGACAATATTAATAATATTTTCAATATTCTTATTATTCTTATTTGCATTTTGTTTCTTATTATTATTCTTTAATCCATTAGTGGGATAATATGACTTTATTTATTATCTCTTTTGCTGTTATTATACTACTTGTAGTATTAATGAGCTTAATACTTAAGAATGCTGTAAAAGAAGTAGATAAAAAATCTAAATCATACTTTGTAGATAAACTACAAGAGTATGATTACCTAATAGATGAAAAAGAAAAGAAACTTTCTGAATTAGAAAGCGAATTAGAAAAAAGAAAGAATGGATTAAAAGATGGTAATGGTGATATCAATAATCCTAACTATGATTTTGATAGTAGTATTATTGATATGCTTACTGAAACAAATTATCTTGATAAGAATATATTTGAATTAAATAAAAAAATAGAAGAAAAATTTATAATTAATTATGAAGATTTACTTAAAGATTTTTTATCAAATATTAAAGATAATAATAAATATGACTTTACTCTTAAACTTAGAAATAAATTTACACCTGACGAAATATATAAGATAGAAACTTTATTGCCTGAAGAGAGAGATAAGTATTTAAAAGAATTATTAACTGATGAAGAATACAAAGTATATGAAATATTTGTGATAAGTAATAAGTTTAATATGGTAGATTTTATAGATTATCTAAATAGATTAATTGAACTTAATAATCCTACTGTTACTGTACTTGTACCAAATAAAAATATTAATTATGATTATATTGATAGTAAAATCAAGACTAAAGTATCAGATAATATATATAGAGGAATTAAAATTATTTATAAGAATAAAGTATATGACTTTAGTTTAAATGAAGGGAATGTGTGATATGGAACTTAATAAAGTAAATAAAAAAGTTGAAGATATTAAGAATAATGATAATATCTTTTCTGTTGGCAAAGTAATAAAAGTTAATCCTTATACTGTTATTGTATCAGGACTTAATGATATTACTTATTATGAAGAAGTAAATATTGATGATAAAGCTAAAGGATTTGTTTTTACTGTAGGTAAAAATAATGTCACTATTTCTCTAATTGAAGTAAAAGAAAAAATAAATCCAGGTGATTCTGTATATGCTTTAAAGAAACAATTTAAATGCTTATTTAGTATGGATTCAATGGGTAAAGTTATTGATATCTTTGGTAATGATTTAATAGCAGGCAAGAAATTCGATAACTTAGTAGAAGTATCAATTGAAAATGACCCCATTCCTATTATGGATAGAGATCTAGTTACTAGAGAGTTTTTAACTGGTATTACTGGTATTGATATGCTATATCCTATTGGTAGAGGTCAGAGACAATTAATAATAGGAGATAAGAAGACTGGTAAAACACAAATAGCCTTAGATGCTATAGTTAATCAAAAAGATAAAAATATGGTATGTATTTATGTAGCTATAGGTAAGACTAAGAAAGAAGTTAAAGATATTTATTATGATCTCACTAAGAGAGGTGCTGCATCTTATACAATTATTATAGCTTCATTCAATGATGAACTTCCTAATAGAACATATTTAACTCCTTATGTTGCTCTTTCGATAGCTGAAGAGATGATGATGGATTCTTATGATGTATTAGTAATAATAGATGATTTAAAGAAGCATGCTGATGTATATAGACAGATATCTCTTGCTAGTGGTAAAACTCCAGGTAGAGATGCTTATCCTTCAGATATCTTTTATGCTCATTCCAGATTACTTGAAAAAGGATGTCAACATAAGAATGGAGGTTCTATTACAATACTTCCAATAGTAGAAACTAAATCTTCAGATATTACAGATTATATATCTACAAATATTATATCTATATGTGATGGACAACTTGTTTTATCTAGTAAAAACTTTGCTAAAGGACAAAAACCAGCATTAAACTATGGATTATCAGTATCCAGACTTGGTGGTAATGTACAGGATCCTGATATGAAGAAATTAGGTAGTTTAGTAAGAAGAGAATTACTAGAATATTTGGAAGTTAGAGATATATATGAACTTGCTAATATTGATGAAATGGGAGAAGAATTACAACATAGAATGAAGGAAGGTAAAAAGATTCTTGATAAATTAAGTCAAAATAAATTTTCTCCAAAGAGTAAGGAAGAAATGTTAAGTTTATATAAGTTCCTAGAAGAAGGTGAAGATAATGCAAGTAGGTAAGATAATAAAAATTAGTGATATATCTATAGAGATAATCTTATCAAGTACCAATATAAAGATAGGGGATATTCTTAAAGTAGAAGGAGACACTGAAGAAAAATATTTATTTGAAGTAGTTGAAGTAAATAATATATCTGCGACTTGTGTAAGTTTATATTCTACTAGAGGACTACAAAAGGGTAGTATAGTTTTAAAGAAAGCTGACGAGCTAGAAGTAGAATATTCTGATAAAATATTAGGAAGAATATTTGATTCATATGGTAATCCTATTGATGGTTTACCATTTGAAAGTGAAAGAAAAGTATCTGCGAATAATAGTGCTGTATCTTTAAAAGAAGTAAAAGTTGAAACTGAACCATTATGGACTGGTATTAAAGTAATTGACTTCTTTGCTCCACTGCAAAAAGGATTTAAAATGGGATTACTTGGAGGTGCAGGAGTTGGTAAGACAGTACTTATTAAAGAGTTAATTCATAATATATATGCTAGTTCTAATGCAAGAGCAGTATTTGTTGGAGCAGGAGAAAGAAGCCGTGAAGGTAAAGAATTATACGAAGATATGAAAAATTCTAACTTACTTGATAAGATGGCCATGGTATATGGACAAATGGGTGATAATCCAATATCAAGAAGTAAGAGTGTAAGCACTGGACTTAGAATGGCCGAGTACTTAAGAGATGAGAAAAAAGAGGATGTATTAATCTTCATAGATAATATATATAGATTTATTCAGGCTAAAGCAGAAATAGCTACTGACTTAAAAGAGTTATTAATAGAAAATGGTTATCCATCTAATATGGCTAGTGAAATAAGTAGTATTGAAGAGAGAATTAATTCTAATAATAATGGTTCTATTACTTCATTTCAAGCTATTTATATACCAGCGGATGATTTAACCGATGATGCAGTACAAACTACGATGAGTTATATGGATGGACAAATAGTACTTGATAGAAAGATATCTGAATTAGGATTATATCCCGCAATTAACGTATTTAAATCTACTTCTAAATTAGTAGATATAGAAAAGATAGGAGAAAGACATTTTAAATTAGTTGAAAGAGTTCTTGCTTATTTAACTAGATATGAAGAACTAGAGGAAATAATTGCTGTACTTGGTATTGAAGAATTATCTGAAGAAGATAAAAAGATATTCCATAGATCAAGAAAATTAAGAAACTATTTCTCCCAGCCAATGTTTGTAGCAGAACCATTTACTAATATTAAAGGAGAATTCGTTGATATAAATGATGTACTTAACGATGTAGAGAATATTCTTGAAGGTAAGTATGATGATGTTGATGAAAGTAGATTTAGATATATAGGTAAAATAACATGGACGGAATAAAAGTAAAAGTATTTGATATTAGAAATGGTATGAGAGTATATGATAACATTAAAATAATAAGAATAATAAGTAAAGACTATAATCTTTTAATTATGAAAGACTATTTACCCATAATAGGAGAAATAGAAGGATCAGTTGATATAAAGAATGATGTAGTAAATGAATCATTTAAAAATATCAAAGCCTTTTATATGAATAGTGATAATGTCTTTAATCTAATGATAAAAGAGGGATAGTATGGAGAATGTATTATATTTTGCTAGTGTTGGATTAATAGTATTAATATCCTTATATGCAATATTAAAAATATTAATAAAAAAATTCAATCCAGAAGAATCAAAAGTAAATATATACGGAATACTACAAGGTATGAAAAATACTGAGATAATTAGTTTATCATGTAGTATTGTTAGTTATATCTTCTTACTATACATAATGGCTTCATTTATAGATTTAAATCTATATATAGCATTAATATCTTTATCATTAACTCTTATCAGTGGTCTTTTAATAAAAAATAAAAAAGTAATAATAAATCTTTTACTAGATTTAATATCACTAGGAGGAATTAAATTAGTATATTTAATTCATGATTATATTATAAATGAATATTACTCTGTATGGATGCTATTACTATTAGTATTCTTAATGATATTCTTATTACTATATTTATCATATACATTACTTAAAAATATTAAGAATGTAGTAATTAGAAATAAATATGTAAGAAAGGGTGGTAAGGATGAGAATAAAAAACGTAGTTAAAGTAATGAACTTCCACTCCTTACTTAGAATTGAGGCTTCTAAAAGAGAAGCCAGTCATTATCAAAATGTTGGTGATGAAATAACTAATATAATAAGAAGTATTCTCTATAATAGAAATTTAGTTCTAGATAAAAAAATAATTACTCCAAATCCAGATAATCCTAAACTTAATATATATATAGCTAATGATTATGGATTCTGTGGTAATTTTAATTCTCAGGTAGCCCATCAAATAAGACAAGATAAAGATGTTTATAAAATAATTATAGGTAAAAAAATAGTATATAGTGATGATAAAACATTATTAAAAATAGAGAAAGATAACTTTAATAATGAACTTGGTAGAATAGAGAAGACTATAGATGAATCTATACATAATGCAGCATATAGTGAGATTAATTTATATTATAACCACTATAACTCAAGTACATCTTTTGAATTCAAAAAATTAAATCTATTTCCTTTAAAATTTGAAGGGGAATATTATAGTAATAAAGACTTTGTTATAGAGACAGATATAACTAGTATGATTTATAGCCTGCTTACTTTCTATATAATGTATCAACTTAGAATGTGTGAATGTATCAGTAGAGCTGCTGAAAACACAATAAGAAACCAAATAACCAGAGAAGCAATAGATAAAATAGAACAAATAGAAGAAGAGCAAAGTAATGAATTAAGAAAAGAAAAGAAAACTATTCTAATTAATAAAACAGTAGATAATTATAAGAAATTATCTTATATGGAGGCTGACAATGGATAAATTTGATTATATTACTGCGACTATTGAAGAAGAAAAAGTAAGAGTAGAAAAAACAATAAAATATTTAAAAGAAAATAATTTAGTAGATGAATTACCTGAATATCAAGAAAGATATAATAATATATTAAAATATTTAACTGCTAAAGAAAGATATTTTAAAGTATTAGAAAGTGTTAAGCTAGATAAAGAAAAGCTAGAAGAATTAAATAGAATTAAAGATGAATATGAAGTAGATAATATACTACTTGAAGATACTCTTTTATCTAAGTTTAATGAAGATACTTTTGGTAAATATAGAAATGTATTATATGAAGATATTAAAAATCAAGATAAAGAAGTACAAGATATATTATATCTACTACTAGAAAAACAAAGTAATTATAGTGAATTAGTAATTAAAAGAGATAGATTAAAAGGTAAAATAGATAAAAATAAATATCCTAAAACTTATAATACTTTATATTCACAAGATATTATTATTGAAAAACAAGATAGTATCTTAGAAAAAATATTTGTAGTAGAAAATAGTATTAAAATAGAAAAAGATAAATTATCTTCAATTGAAGATAGTGTTATGACAGATAGTATATTAAAGTTATTATATGAATTTTGGATAGTTAATTCATATGATCCAAGTAAAGTAGATAAAACTAAATTATTTATAACTAATAAAACATTTACTAGTTATAAAAATAATATTCCAGAAATAAAAAAAGAGGTAGTACCTCCAAAAGAAGAATATAAAGAAATTAAAATAGATAATCTAAAACTTCCAGGTCTAGATGAAGAAAAACCAATAGATATTGATGGAAAAGATTATCTAAAATAAAAAAATCATATTGATAATTATATCAAGTTTTGCTATAATTAATATGATGATAGGAGGAAGAAAAAATGATAGAAGAAAAGAAAAAAGTAAATAGACCATTAGTCTATGCCATATTAGGAGTAACCCTATTAGTACTAGCAGTATCTGGTAGTGCTTATGCATTCTTTACTGCACAAGCAACAAGTGATCAGTTCTCTGGTAATACAATTGACGTTCAAATTAAAAAACCAGTAGTAACTCTAGTAGTAGGTGATAAAACAAAAGGTTTAATTCCTATACATGATGGCTCAGTAACAGGCCATACTACTAATCAGTTAACTACTGCAGTTAGTGGTACCAATAAATGTGTAGATAAGAATGGTTATATGGTTTGTCATGTTTATAAGGTAACATTAAGTAATGAAGGTAGTACAGCCACTACAGTAGATACTTCAATTACATTAAATACTGGAGGAGCTGCAAATGTTACTTGGGCTAAGATGACTAATCAAACAACATTTGGTTCATTAAAAGGTACTGACAATTCTTTAGCAAAAGGAACTGCATTAAGTGCAAATGGAACTGCTGATCTATATTTTGTTGTATACTTAAAGAATACTGGTTCTGATCAAACTGGTACTGATGCTGGTAAAACATATAAAGGTACAGTAACAGTAGTTGCAAGTACTGGTTCTACTCTTGAAGCACAATTCTAATTATTAAAATAATAGTGAGAAATCACTATTATTTTTTTCTAAAATATGAGAAATAAGTATTGCAAAAATAGTCGGTATTTGATACAATTATTATTGTAAAGGAGGATTGAAAAAGATGAATGAAAATAAGAAAGGAAGTACACTTTATGTAGTATTAGGTGTTGCTACATTAGTAGTAGCTATAATTGGCGCTACATTTGCATACTTTAGTGCTCAAGCTAGTACCAAAGATGGCGATATCTCTGGTGGCACAAGTGATGTCGGTGCTGCTTTGTCATTAAATGTAACTAGAGATTTGGTTGAAGCAAGTAGTGAAGAAGGTACAACTGTTAACTATAATAATTTAGTACCTGCAGAAATTTCTAATGAAACTGATATAAAAAATGCTATAGATAATAAGTGCATAGGAACAAGCGGATATGTTGGATGCCATGTTTACAAAATTGAAGCAGGTTCTTCAGAGGCACTTACAAGTGCAAGTATTAGATTAGCAGATTTACAAACTACTGCTACTGACTATGCTAGCTGGAAATTCTATCTATATAAATTAGATGAAAGTGGTAATGTTACTATAATTTCTGATGCTAAGAATACAAATCATAGCTTTGCTGCATATGATGCAGAATCTACTAGTAGAGTATATACATATAGTGCAGGAACTCCAAGTGGATTTGATATGCATAATAATGCAAGTTTAAATGGAAATACTACCTATTATTTAATGGTTTATTTAGAGAATAAAGAAAATGTTTCACAAAATCCTAACGAAACTTCAGCTACTGAAAGCGGAACTGGTACCTATTCTGGTATAATAACTATGGATGCTGCTGGTGGTAAAGTATATGCTAAGTTCGAAGCAAAAGTAGGCAATTAAAAATTATTTATTAAGGAAGAAACGTTCTTCCTTTTTATTTTAAAAAAATAATTATTTTGAAAATGAAAAAAATATCAAAAAACTATTGCAAAAAGAATTTATATTTGATACAATTATTATTGTAAAGGAGGATTGAAATAAAATGGAAGAAAATAACAGAAAGGGACCTGGCGTATTTTACGCTGTAGTAGGTGTTGCTACATTAGTAGTTGCTATAATTGGTGCTACATTTGCATACTTTAGTGCTCAAGCTAGTACTGGAGCTGAGGATATCAAAGGTGGTACTTTGGATATTAAACAAAGTTTCTCTGTTGAAGCGGTAAGAGTATATAAAGATGAAACTGTAGCTAGTGATAATCTTGTTCCATCAGATGCTGGTGCAAATATTACCAATATTAAAAATGCTATGACTGCTAAATGTGTAAATAAAGGTTATACAGGATGTCATATTTATAAAATAACTGCTAAATCAGGACAAACATTAAATACTGCATCATTAAATCTTACATTAACACAAACAGGTGCAACTGATGTAGCTGCTTGGAAATATGTAACATTTACTGGTGAGGGCGATGCTGCTGCATTAGTAGAAGGAAAATCAGGAAGTTTTAATGTTCTTGATACTGCTCCTGTAGACTTACACAGTGGCGCTAGTGTAACTGGTGGAACAGATGTAGTTTACTATTTAATGATTTATTTAGAAAACAAAGATGCATCTCAAAATGAGCCTGGTGATAACCTAGCAACTGGTTCTTATGTTGGTAAAGTTACATTCCAAGCTGCTGGTGGTACTGTTTCAGCTACATTTGCTGCTTAGTAATATGTTATTTAAAATATAGTAATGATTATAATTACTATATTTTTTTTATGCCTTAAAATTAAAAAGTGTGCTTTTGCACACTAATTATGTTCTTCTTTTATTAATACCTAGAATACTTGCAAATACTCCAATTAATATCATTAATATTAAATATAATATTCCTATTAAAGTAATATTTTTAGTAATTATGTTAAATAATAAAAATATTATTATCCATATACCACTATACTTTAATCCTTCAATATATCCCTTTTGATTAGAAGTTTTTCCTAATTTATAACTACCTATAAATATAGAAATTAATGGTATAAATAATTCTAATACTTTAAGTATAGTTCCATTTAGAATATTAAAATAATTAAAAATAGTAAGTATTATTATACTTGATAAAAAGATACCTAAAGACCAAATAAAACTTTTTAAATAATTCATTAGCATATTATCACCAATAAATATTATGTATTTGTATAAAAAAATATACTTTGGTACATAATGGTAATGGTGATAATATGTATATAGTTATGATTAGAACAGTATTTTTTTATTTCTTTATATTTCTAATATATAGAATAATGGGTAAAAGAGAACTAGGACAACTTAGTATTATTGATTTAATTGTATCTTTACTAATTGCAGAACTTACTATAATTAGTATAGAAAATTATAAGGAATCTATTTTATATTCTTTAGTACCAATAGTAATATTAGTATTACTTCAGTGTATATTATCATATATTGGTTTAAAAAAACCTAAGTTTAGAATATTTTTAGATGGTAATCCTTCAGTTATTATTAAGAATGGTAAAATTAATTATAATGAGATGTTAAAACAAAGATATAATTTAGATGATTTATTGGTACAATTGAGAGATAAAGGTTATAGAAGTATTGAAGAAGTAGAATATGCTATATTAGAAAGTAGTGGTACCTTATCTATATTTCCTTATGAAAATGGTAAGAGCCCATTACCACTTCCTATAATATTAGATGGTAATATACAAGAAGATACAATCAAACATTTAAAGAAAGATAAAAAATGGGTATATAACTTTTTAGATAAAAAAAATATAAATATTGAAGATGTATTCTTTGCCTTTTATAAAGATAAAAATATATTTATAATTAGAAATGATGATTTAATTAAGTAATATTTGTTATACTTTAAGTCATAACAAATTATTGTAAGTAAGTATTTATCATAGTATAATATTATTGGTGAAGTAAGATGGAAGACAAAATTAATAAATTAAAAGACATAATAAATAATAGTAAGAAAATAGTATTTTTTGGAGGAGCAGGAGTATCTACTGAAAGTGGAATACCTGACTTTAGAAGTAAAGATGGCTTATATAATATGAAGTACGATTATCCACCCGAATTAATACTTAGTCATAGTTTCTTTTATGATGATACTGAAGAATTTTATAAATTTTATAAAGATAAGATGAATAGTTTAAATTATAAGCCTAATGTTACTCATTATTATTTAAGTGAGTTAGAAAAAGAGGGTAAATTACTTGGTGTAATTACACAAAATATTGATGGATTACATAGTAAGGCAGGTAGTAAGAAAGTATTAGAATTACATGGTAGTATTATGGATAATTATTGTATTAAATGTCATAAATATTATGATGCTAATTATGTATTTGATTCTAAAGATATACCTAGATGTACTTGTGGTAGTATTATAAAACCTAATGTAGTATTATATAATGAATCACTTCCGGAAGATGTATGGAATGAAGCTATTAAATTAATTAAAGAAGCTGATACTATGATAATTGGTGGTACTTCATTAACAGTTTTTCCAGCAGCTTATTTGATAGATTATTTTCATGGTAGTAATTTAGTTCTTATTAACAAAGATAAAACTAGTTATGATGATAGATGTACTCTTGTCATAAATGATAAATTAGGTAATGTATTTAGTAAATTATAAAGTATTACTATAAAAAGTGGTACTTTTTTCTTATATGCAACATAAATTATTGTGAGGGGTGATATCTTTTGTCTGCATATAAAGAAATAGTAACAAAAGCAGTAGTAGGTAAAGGTAAAAAGTATTATAGAAATACCTATACTATAAATACTGATAGTAAACCTAATACTGTGCTTGGATGTTGGGTAATAAATCATAGATTTTCTGGTAAAGAAGTAGATGATAGAATAGAAATAGATGGTTCTTTTGATGTAAATTTATGGTATTCTTATGATAATGATACTAAGACATCTGTTATAACTAAAAATATACCATATAAAGAAATGGTAACAGTAGCCCAAAAAGAAACTACTGATTCTTCAAGTAAAGATATTATAGTAAGAAGTTTAAAACAACCTAGTTGTATATCCGCTAAAGAGAAAGATAATACTATAGTTATTGATATTGAAAAAGAATTAGGTGTTGAGATAGTTGGTGATACTAAGGTTAAAATTGCTATTGAAGAAGATGAAGAACCATGGGATGAAATACCAGAAGATGTAACTGATGATACTATGAAAGAAATAGATGATAATGTTGATCCTAACTATATTAAAGAAGAAAAATAAATCTTCTTTTTTTTTCTTGAATTATATATAAAAATATGATAATATTTATATGTAGGATATGGTGATGATTATGAAGAGTAAAATTACTACAAGTATATTAATTGTAGTTATAGTTATTATTGCAGTAGTAGGTATTACTTTTGCTTATATTACTTGGACTAGTGGAAAGATTAATACTACTGGTAATAGTGAATGTTTTAATGTTTTATATGCTAAAGGAACAGATATAGGTAGTGATCAAAATACTGCTACATTAATGCCTTCGAATGATTATACCGGAGGATTATCGTCTACTGTTAAAATAGGTTTTAGCAGTACCTGTACTAATGTAAGTGGTACTGGTATAATCAAATTAAATACTCTAGATACCACAAGTAGTAATTTATATAGAACAGGACTTCTTAATTATGTAGTATTAAAAAATGGTACTAAATTAACTGAAGGCAATATTACTAGTTCAGGTACTAAAAGTATAAATGTAGGTACACTAAAGAAAGTAAGTAGCATAAGTGATGCCGATAATTATACGGTATATGTATGGATAAGTAATGATTTAGTACAAAATGAAGATGCTTTTTCAAGTTATTATGGTAATATAACCGCTAGTGTAGAACAGGTGAGTGATTAGTATGAAGAAGAAAGTAATATATAGTATTATTATAGTTTCAGTAATCATAATTCTATCAGTAGCGGTAACTTATGCAGTATATACTTTTAGCGGCGTAGTAAATATATCAGGTACCAGTGAATGTTTTGATGTTAATTATGTTAAAGGACAAGATATAGGTAGTGATAGTAATCCTGCTAATTTTGTGTTAGCAAGTACTTATACTGAAGGATTATCTTCAGTAATAAAGGTTAATTTAAAAGATACTTGTACTATAACTAATGGTACTGGTACATTATATTTAAATACCGATACTAGCGTAACTTCAAGTACATTGTTAAGTGGTAAATTATTAAAATACCAAGTATTAGATGGTACTACTCCAGTTGGTAGTGGAATAGTATCAAGTGCTGAAAGTATAGAAATATATAAAGATATACCAATAACCACTACAGTAAAAACAATAACAGTATATATATGGTTAGATGGTAATTTAGTTACTGAACAAAATCAAAATGAAATACTATCTAGTGTATATAAAGGACATATAAGCATGGATATAAAGAGTGGCGATAAGTAATGGATAAAAAAAGAAAATATTTTTAATAACTGGTATATCACTCTTAGTATTAATAGCTATAGTAGGAGGTACTGGAACAAGTGATAATCCATATTTAATTAATAAATAATATCTTAGTATATATACTATGCTTATATATAATAGGTATGTAGATACATTAGATTAAGACTTTTAAGGCTTAATCTAACACTAATAAGACTTAGAATAAGGCTTATAGTGCATAAAATAAAGAAAAAATATAAAAATTGGTTGACTTTTAGATAAGTATATAATATAATTAACTAGAAACGGAAAGAAGATTATATTTATCTCACCTGATTACACATAGTAATAGGTAAAAAGCCAACCTAGAATATACATTATATTTTTAATTAGCTTTTTATAGATAAATGAATACTTCTTTAGTATTCATTTTTTTGGAGGTGTTAGCTATAGCTACTTTAAAGGATAATCCTATCAACGAACAAATTAGATGTAAGGAAATGATGGTAATTGGACCTAATGGAGAACAATTAGGAGTTAAGTCTAAACAAGATGCATTAACATTAGCAGGTTATGCCGGCTTTGATTTAGTACTTATGAGTGATTCTGGTAATATGCCAGTATGTAAAATTATGGACTATAATAAGTTTAAGTATGAGAAGAAAAAGAAAACTAAAGAAGCTCAGAAAAAACAAAGAGAAACTATGATCGAAACTAAAGAGTTTAGATTATCAGTTAATATTGATATTCATGATTTTAATACTAGAGTAAATAACGCTAGAAAAGCTTTTGAAAAAGGTAATAAAGTAAAAGCAAGTATTAGATTTAAAGGAAGACAAATTGCTCATCCAGAACTTGCTAAAGAAGTTCTAGATAGATTTTATGAAAAAGTTAGTGATGTATCAGACATAGAAACTAAACCTAAAATAGAAGGTAGAACTATGTATATGATGCTTGCACCTAAAAAATAGAAGGAGGATATTATGACTAAAGTTAAGAAGAATAAAATGAAGACACATAAGGGAACAAAAAAAGTATTAAATATTAGACAAAGTGGTTCTATTAGTAAATCAAGACAAGGAACACTTCATAATACTGGTAAGAATAGTGCTGCTAGAGCAAGTAGTAAGAAGAAAGGTACAGCTCTTTCTAAAGCAGACTACAAGAGAATTAAAGATATAATATAGGAGGATAGTAATGACAAGAGTTAAAGGTGGCACTGTTGCACGTGCTAGAAGAAAAAAAGTTTTAAAAGAAGCAAAAGGTTACTTTGGTAGTAAACATAGATTATATAAAACTGCTCATGAGCAAGTTATGCATTCTGGAGTTTATGCATTTAGAGATAGAAAGCAAAACAAGAGAAACTTTAGAAAATTATGGATCACAAGAATCAATGCTGGATGTAGAGAAAATGAAATCTCTTACTCTAGATTTATTGATGGATTAAATAAAGCAGGAGTTACTGTTAATAGAAAAATGCTTAGTGAATTAGCTATAGATAATCCTAAAGCATTTGCTGATTTAGTAGTAATTGCTAAAGATGCATTAAATGGTAAAACTTATACTCCAAAGAAAGTAGTAGTTAAAGAAGAAGTTAAAGAAACTAAGACTACTGCTAAAAAGGCTGCTAGTGAAAAGAAACCAGCTGCTAAAAAAACAACTACTAAAAGTACTAAGAAAACTGAAGAAAAGTAATATTTCTTCTTTTTTTATACAATTTTGGGAAATTGTGGTATTCTGTTGACATATTTTATAAAATTGATACAATAAATTGTACAATTAAAAAATATTTATTATAGCTGTGCTTTGCGAGTTAGTACAAATAATTAACCGGCAAAATAACCGGCAAAATAACCGGCATATAATAAATAATATAAATTATGTTAAGGAGGTACATGGTGTTAGATTTAATTGAAAGTTCAAGAATTGAGTTTAAAATAAAGATGGTGGACAATTTGGAAGAAACTATAATTGCGTTTTTAAATAGTAAAGATGGTGGCATAATTTACCTTGGAATCAATGATAAGGGAAAAATCATAGGTTTAAATGGCAATTTAGATTTGCTGCAAAGAAAAGTTAAGGATAGAATTATTTCTAATATAGAACCATCTGCTTTAGGATTATTTGATTTGGAAATTTTAGAAAAAGATAATAAAAAATATTTAAAAATAATCATAGCAAGAGGTTTAGAAAAGCCTTACCATATAAAGGGAATGGGAATGACTTCTGATAGCTGCTTTATCAGAGTGGGAAGTTCTAATGAAAAAATGAGTGATTATTTAATAAGTGAAATGTTTAAAGAAAGAACAAAAAACTCGATAAAAAATATTGTTTCACCTAATCAAAACTTAACTTTTACAGACTTAAAAATATACTATAAAGAAAAAGGCTTTGATGTTGGAAGTAATTTTGAAAAACAATTGAATTTTTTTACCTTTGATAATAAATATAATTATTTAGCATATCTTTTAGCTGATGAAAACACTATATCTATCAAAGTGGCTAAGTATGTTGGTACTGACGTTGATGAATTAATGGAAAATTATGAATTCGGTTATTGCTCATTAATAAAGGCGACAAATCGTGTGCTGGAAAAGTTTAGAGTAGAAAATAAAATATTTACTAAAATAACATATCCAGAGAGAAAAGAACAACCAATGTATGATTATAATGCAGTAAGGGAAGTTATTATAAACGCTTTGGTACACAATGATTGGACTACTGAATATCCTCCTAAATTCGAGCTTTTTAGTGATAGATTAGAAGTTTCTTCATTCGGTGGTATACAAAGTGAATTTACCGAAGATGAGTTTTTGGAGGGATATTCGGCTCCTAAAAATCCGGAATTGATGCGTGTATTCAGAGATTTAAAGCTTGTTGAACATTTAGGAACAGGTGTTAGAAAAATTTTAAAAAAATATAATAAAGATGTTTATCACTTTTTCCCACATTTTATAAGAGTTAGTATAAAATATAATCAAAATCAATTTGAGTATGATAGTGGGAATAAATATCATATTGATTTTAAAGGATTATCAAAGATACAAGAAGGAATTATTGATTTATTATTGGATGATTCTACTTTAACTCAACTTGAATTAGCTAGAATATTAGGTGTTGGAGAAAGAACGATAAGATATAATATGAAGGAATTAATAGAACGTAACTATATAGTCAGAATAGGCTCTAATAAGACAGGTCAATGGCAGATTGTAATAAAATAAAGTAATAGATAAAACATCTTAATAAAAAAACAATGATACAAAACTGAAGAAAAGTAATATTTCTTCTTTTTTTTGATGTTATTTTATGATATACTTGATATGTATATGAAGGAGTGGTAAGTATGGATGATAGTTTTTTTACAGAAAAAGAATTAAGAAATGCTAATAGAGGTAGTATAGCCCCGGTAGTAGTAGTTATATTTGTAATTATTGCATTATTAGGTTTAGCATTCTTTGGAGGTAAATATTATTTAGCTTCAAGAAATAATATTAAAATATTTATGAATGATTATTTTAATGAGTTAGAAGAAAATATAGGTAAAAATAATTCTACTAGTGGTAGTCTTTCTTTAAATGTAAATGGAGATACTACTGATAAAGAGGAAAAGATATTTAAAATATTAAATAATTTAGACTTTAGTATGAATTATGGCATTGATACTAAAGAAAACATCACTAATATAGATATTAGTACTAACTATTATGGAGATAAATTAATAAATATTAATACTTATATAGAAGATAATAATATATATTTATCTTCAAGTGATTTATATAGTAAGTATATAAAAATCGAAAACAAAAAAGAAGATAATAGTGAAAAGAAAAGTATGACTAATGATGATTATAAAGTAATTATTAATAGTATTAGTACTGCAGTTAGTGAATCTTTAAAAGAAGAATATTTTACTAAGAATTGGGTTAAATTAGATGGAA
>FR887368.1:20013-90249 GCA_000431795.1 Clostridium sp. CAG:302 | reverse complement strand
GAAAGAGTGTTAATAAAGTAGAATTATTACTAAATAATAATAATATTAAAATTATTAATGAAAATATAATTAATAATTTAAAGAATAATAATAATTTTATAGATAGTTTTGGTAAGTTAATTGGTAAGAAAACTATGGAAGTAAAAGAATTACTTGATAAAGAAATAAAAGAAGTAAATAATAATGAATATAGTGATATTAAAATTAGTTTATATACTAAAATTACTAAGTTTGTAAAGTTAGAAATAACTAGTGGCGAAGATAAGATTGTAGTTAAGAGTAATGATAAGGGATATAGTTTTGAAATAGTAGATAGTGAAGATAATAATACTTATAATGGTACTATAGAAATAAATAATAATAGTGATAGTACTACTTATAATGTTAATGTTAAAGATAGTAATAATCTTGAGATAAAAATTAATAATACTATAAATAAAACTACTAAAATAGAAAAGAAAGATGTATCTAATAGTATTTTACTTGAAGATATTACTGAGAAGGAATATGAAGATATTATTAATAAAATATCCAATAATAAGGCATTTAATAAAATATATGAAGATATATCAAATAGTAATATTGAGATAGGGGATATTGCATAATGGTTTGTGCTGGTTGTAAGAATTTAGATGCAAAGAAAAAAAGTGATGGTAAGAATGGTGGTAGTGTCTACTACTGCAAGAAAATGAAAAAGTATATCAGAGCTAGTGATGAGATATGTAAGAAGTTTGATAAGTCATATACAAGAAGTACAGATGATTATAACAAGATGTATAAAGAAGGATTAAACTATGATAATGATGGTATGTCAGGTTCTTTTTACTTAATTGTAGGAGCAATTCTTTTAGTTATTACTTTATTAGTATATCTATTTAATCCTAGTATGTTTAAATAAATGAAGAAACTTTCGATTTCTTCTTTTTTTTACCTTTAATTTTTGCTATAATAGAAAAGAAGGCAGTGATAGGATGGATAATACAAAAATAAGAAATTTTAGTATAATTGCTCATATTGATCATGGTAAGAGTACACTCGCAGATCGTATACTTGAATATACTGGAGCAATTGATAAAAGACAAATGAAAGACCAATTACTTGATAGTATGGATATTGAAAGAGAAAGAGGTATAACAATTAAACTTAATGCTGTTAGATTAAATTATAATGGCTATATTCTTAACTTAATTGATACTCCAGGACACGTAGATTTTAGTTATGAAGTATCTAGATCACTCGCTGCTTGTGAAGGAGCCGTGCTAGTCGTAGATGCTACTCAAGGTATTGAAGCTCAGACACTCGCTAATGTATACTTGGCTTTAGAAAATAATTTAGAGATTATACCAGTTATTAATAAGATAGATCTTCCTAGTGCGGATATTCCTAAAGTAGAAAGAGAACTTTATGATACTTTTGGTTTTAAAAGTGAAGAGATTATTAAGGTATCAGCAAAAACTGGTGCTGGAATACCAGAACTAGTTTCTGCAATTATAGAAAGAATTCCTGCTCCTGAAGATAAAAAAGATGATAAATTAAAATGTTTAATTTTTGATAGTTATTTTGATTCTTATCGTGGCGTAGTAATACTAGTTAGAGTTATGTCAGGTACTTTAATCAAAAAAACTAAGATTAGAATGATGTCCTCAGGTATTTCTTATGATGTTGTATCACTTGGCTATCACACGCCGTTTGAAAAAGAAGTAGATAGTTTAAGTGCAGGAGAAGTTGGCTTTATCACAGGATCTATTAAATCACTAGAGTCAGTTAAAGTAGGTGATACTATTACTGATGATAATAATCCTGCGGAAGATATATTACCTGGATATAAACCTATGAAACCAATGGTCTACTGCGGTATTTATCCAATAGAGTCTAATAAATATCCTAATTTAAAAGAAGCTATAGAAAAACTAAAACTAAATGATGCTTCACTTACTTTTGAACCAGAGTCCTCAAGTACATTAGGATTTGGTTTTAGAATGGGCTTTTTAGGACTATTACACTTAGAAATAATATCCGAGAGAATAGAAAGAGAATTTAATATTGATATTATTGCTACAACACCATCAGTTAATTATGAAATTAATCTTACTGACGGAAGTACTATCTATATAGATAATCCCAGCATGATGCCTGATAAAGTAAAAATAAAAGAAATAAAAGAGCCATATATATTTACTAATATTTTAGTACCTACAGAATATATAGGCCCTATAATGGAATTATGTCAAGACAAAAGAGGTATTTATAAGAGTACAGATTATATTGATAAAACAAGAGTAAATATTCATTATGAATTACCATTGTCAGAAATAGTATATGATTTTTTTGATAGATTAAAATCTTCTACTAAAGGGTTTGCATCATTTGATTACGAAGTTATTGGCTATAAAGCCAGTGATTTAGTTAAGATGGATGTCTTATTAAATGGTGAAGTAGTAGATGCTTTATCACTTATAGTACATAAAGATTTTGCCTATACCAGAGGAAGAAAAATGGTAGATAATCTAAAAAATATTATTCCAAGACAATTATTTGAAGTACCAGTACAAGCAGTTATTGGTAGTAAAGTAATAGCTAGAAGTGATATTAAGGCTATGAGAAAAGATGTTTTAGCTAAATGTTATGGAGGAGACATAACAAGAAAGAGAAAACTTCTTGATAAACAAAAAGAGGGTAAAAAGAAGATGAAAACAATTGGCAAAGTAGAAATACCTAGTGAAGCTTTCTTAAGTATTTTAACCGATTACAAGAAAAACTAATAAACATATAATAATATAGGTGGGTTTAACATGAGTAGTAAAAAAAATATAGCTAAACAAATAAAAAAGCAAATACTAAATAATGATTTTGATTATGATTATTTATATGATGAACTAGTAGATAACTCTGAAGATGTATTATCTGGTATACTTAATGCTTATTTATATCTATTTAGAAATGTAGACAATATCTGCAACGAAGAATGTCTTAATAATTTGAATGATCTTTTATATCACTATGTTAGAAAGAATAAAAATAAAAAAGATTTAGAATTAGTTTATAAAAAAATAGAAGTATTTTTAAGTAATGTTTCAATGAGTTTGGATTATGAAAAGTTACTTAAGGTAGAAAAATATATATCTATCTTGGTTAATCTTCAAAATAAATGTATTATGAATAATATGAGAAGAGCTAAAGGAGATAAATATAATTTTATATTATATTTAATATTTGAAAAGAGAGATATAGAACTTCTTACTAGATATATTGAAAACAATATGAAAGAGCTATTAATAAATAATAGTACTATACCATCTATATTTACTAGTGTTATTGAAAGATATATTGATATAGATGAAGAAAATGAAATTGAAATAAAATATTTTAATAGAGTTATTAATTTATTTTTAAAAGGTAGGATGTATGATAAGTTAATCAAAGATGATTCTAATTATTTAAAAATATTAAAGACTTCAGATAAAAAGTTTGTTCTTGATTTAGTAGAAAAAATAGAAAATGAATTTTATCAGACTAAAGAAGATGTAGCAAAAGATTATAATGTATCTTTTATAATACCAAAGATGGAAGAATATATTTATTTACCTAATGGTAAAATAGATTTAACTAAAGAAAACATTATTACTATTGATAATGAAGGAGATTTATGTTTAGATGATGGATTATCTATTAGAGATAATAAAGATGGTACATATACTTTATTTGTTCATTTAGCTAATCCTGCATCAATAATACCTTATACATCTAGTACGATGAAAGAAGCCTTAAAAAGATGTAATACTTTATATTTATTAGATGATAGTATTCCTATATTTGATAGATATTTATCAGATAATATATTGTCATTATTACCTAATAAGTATACCAATGCTCTTACTGTTAAAGTAAAGGTTGATACTGATTATTCACTAATACTGGATACTTTAGAGATAATACCTAGTGTTATTCAAAGTAAACATAAACTATCTTATGAAGAAACTGATGATATTATTAATCATGGTGGTGATTTAAATAGTACATTAATGTTATTATCTAGGATATTTGATAAGCAAGCTACGGATAACCCTAAAATTAGTGCTTATCATAAATTAGAAAATATAATTAGAGGTAGAGATAATACAAATAGTTCTAAAGCCGATACCTCTATATCACATATGATGGTAGAACAAAGTAATGTTTTTGCTAATAGTACTATTTATCTTATTGAAAAGAGGGATAATTTAGGCCTTATTATGCCTTGGAGAGTACAAACAGAAGACTGCGATGAACTTATTAATGAATATTTAAAAAGAGGTAATTTTGATACCACTAATAAGGAACTGCGTAGAATGATGAAAGAGTATATGATGCGAAGTAAATATTCTTTTGTTAATGGAGGCCATTATGGACTCGGCCTTGGAGGCTATGTCAGAATAAGCAGTGCCGCCAGAAGAGCTATGGACGCTCTTGCTATATATGTATTATATGATTTATATATTAATAGAAATAGTGATGACTTAGATTATAAGTATTACTATTGGGAAAAAGAAATTAAATATTGGTGTGAATATGCTAATATTAGAACTAGTGAAAATAATAATTTTATTAGTGAATATAACTACTTATGTAGTAGAGGAAAGATATTAAAGAAGTAGAAAGAAGTTGATATTTATGAATATGCCAGATTTAAATGAGGCAAGAAAGAGAACTAAAGATAAAGTAAATATTTTATATGATGAATATAAAGTACCTGAGAATGTTAAAAATATTGGTAATGGTAAAAGCTATGCACTTCTTACTTATGGATGTCAAATGAATGTTCATGATAGTGAGAACATTGCGGGTATTATGGAAGATATGGGATATACAAGAATAGAAAATTATGAAAAAACTAATATTGTAATACTTAATACTTGTGCTATCAGAGAAAATGCTCATAATAAAGTAATTGGTATTCTAGGTAGAATTAAACATTTAAAGGAAACTAATAAAGATTTAATCACAGTAGTATGCGGTTGTATGGCACAAGAAGAGTCAATTGCCAAAATGATAAGAGATAAATATCCTTGGATAGATATAGTCCTTGGTACACATAACTTTTATGAATTACCAGTATATATTTCTAAAGTACTTGAAGATAATAAGCAAGAAATATGTGTATATTCTATAGAGGGTGATGTTATTGAAGATATTCCTACGAAGAGGGATTCTAAGGTAAAAGCATGGGTTAATATTCAGTATGGATGTGATAAGTTTTGTTCATATTGTATAGTTCCCTATACTAGAGGTAAACAAAGAAGTAGATTACCTAAGGATATTTTAAAAGAAGTAGAAGAACTTAAAAATAATGGTTATAAAGAAGTTACTTTACTAGGTCAGAATGTTAATGCCTATGGTAAAGATCTAGATATAAATTATACAATGGCAGATTTACTTCGTGATACCTCAAAGATTGGAATAGATAGAATTAGATTTGTTACTTCACATCCTTGGGATTTTACTGATGAGATGATTGATGTTATCGCTAAGTATGATAATATTATGCCATATATTCATTTACCTATTCAAAGCGGCTCTGATAGTATATTAAAGAAGATGAATAGAAGATATACAATAGATGAATATAAAGAGTTATTTTATAAATTAAAAAATAAGATAGATAATGTTAGTATCACTACTGACATAATAGTAGGTTTTCCTAATGAAACTGAAGAAGATTTTGAAGAAACATTAAAAGTATATAATGAACTTAAGTATGATTTAGCCTATACTTTTATATATTCTCCAAGAGAAGGAACACCCGCTGCTAAAATAAAAGATAGTGTTTCTCTAGAAGAAAAAGAAAAAAGATTACAAAGATTAAATGAACTTGTAAATAAATATGCAAAAGAAGCAAATAATAAATATTTGAATAAAGTAGTCAAAGTTTTAATTGAAGGACCATCAGATAAAGGTGGTAAGATGATGGGGTATACAGATACAATGAAACTTGTAAATGTAGACTGTGATCCCAAATACCTTGGTGAAATAGTAGATGTTGTTATTACAGATATTAAAACTTGGTCTATGGAAGGGGTAATTAAGAAGTGATTGAAAGTAGTATTGAGGAATTATTTAATTCCATAAATAATTCTAATGAATATAAAGAATATAAATTAATAGTTAACACTTTAGAAAGTAATAAAGAAGTAATAGACTTAATTGAGGAAATAAAAAAACTTCAAAAAGAAGCAGTTAACTTAGAATATAAGAATGATGATAGATATTTAGAATTAGATAAGTTGATTAAAGAAAAAGAAAAAATTTTAAATAATAATAAAGATTATCAAGAATATTTATCTAAACTAAAGGATTTTAATAATACTCTACTTGCATCTTCTTCATTAATTGAAGATTATGTTACAGATAAAGTTAGCATATAGAACTAATAATAGTTCTTTTTATTTTAAAAGACTGGCATTTATATTAAATTTTTGATATAATTATATTGTTAAATATTTAGAGGAGGAAAAAATGAAAAAGAAATTTTTTGTAGTACTAATTATGATAATGTTAGTATTATTTACAGGATGTAGTTTTGGTAAGAAAACTGAAGAAAATAAGGATGTAAGTGTTAGATATGATGGTGATGATATCATATATAAAACTAAGGTTAATGAAAATACAAATATGGTAAAAGTTTATGTTAACATTGATCAAGCTGTTTTAATAATGAATGAGAAAGAACCTATTAATGTATTTACTTCAGCAGGTGTGTATGAACAAGAATGGGATGACAAAGCAAGAAATAGTGATATATATTTCTTAAAAGTAGGAGGATATACTGATTATAGATGGGTAGCTCAAAGTAATAATTTTGTTGATAGTAGAATAGGTGAATCCGAAATATTTGCTAATGGTAGTTTAACTTTTAAAATTACTTCACCAGTTGACTTTATTCTAAATTATAAAGATGATGAATCATTAGATGGTACAGCGTATATTAACTCATTATTAGATAAGGTTTTTAAAGAATATATTTCAAAAATAGAAAATACTGAAATTGAAAATATATCTAAAGAAGACATGAAAGAATATATGATAAAGACTTTAAATGAAGAGAATAATGGTATACAAATTAGTGATTTAAATGTTGATGAGATATATGCAAGTCTAAGTACTAATAGCAAACTTGCGGATAATTCATTAAACAAAATAGAATCTACTGCTTCATCTTCTAGTGGAAAAAGAGTATATGCACAAAATTACTTTTACGTTAAAGAAGAAGGTGGCTTAGATAAAGTAGTATCAGTTAATTATAAGTATAAAATGGTTATAAATGACAAGACTTATAATGTTAGAATATTTAGTTTAGAAAGCACTACCCAGGTTTTTCCGGGAGATAATTCTATGGTTGTCTTTGAGGCAGAAGAAGATATAGAAAGAAATGATGGGGATAGATATGAACTTTATCTAGGAGATAAAAAAGTAGGTAAAGGACTAGTTAGTGATTAACCTTAAGAGAAACTAATAATGGTTTCTCTTTTCGTTACTTTACTTTATAAATGTCAAGTTTATTAATTTTACTTTAAAAATAGAAAAAACTATTATATAATATAGGTAAGAGGTGTTAAGATGAAATTAAGTATTGGAGTAATATTTGGAGGAAGAAGTTTAGAACATGATCTATCTGTACTAACGGCTATTCAAGCAATGGATAATATAGATAAAGAAAGATATGAAGTAGTACCAATCTATATTACAAAAGATTTAACTTTTTATAGTGGTGGTATGTTAAGATATATTGATAGCTATAAAGATTTTAGATTAATAGATAGATATGCTACAAAAGTTAATCTTATTAATAAGAATGGTAAATTCATACTTCAAACTACAGGATTAATTAAAAGAGTATATAAAGAAATACATCTTGCTTTTCCAATGGTACATGGTAAATATACTGAAGATGGTAGCATTGTTGGATATTTAGAAACACTTGGTATCCCTATAGTAGGTAGTGATATTTATTCTTCAAGTTTATGTCAAGATAAGGTATTTACCAAAGAAGTACTTAATGGTAATGATATCCCGGTAGTAGATTATGTTTATTTTTCTGACAGTGATTATAAATTAGATAAGGAAGATATATTTAAGAAGATAGAAGAATTATCGTATCCACTTATTATTAAACCAGCACGACTTGGTAGTGGTATTGGTATTGAGATAGTTAATAGAAAAGAAGAATTAGAGTCATCAATAGAAAAAGCAATGAAGAATGATGAGAGAGTTCTAGTAGAAGAGTATATTGCTGACAGAAGAGAATTTAATATGGCAGTACTACTTAGTAAAGGTAAACTTATTGGTAGTGTAATTGAAGAAATTATTAAAGATGAACCATGTAACTATTATGATAAATATCGTAAAGATAATGAAGATGATACTTTCAAAAGAATCTTTCCAGCGGATATTTCTAAGACTTTAACTGAAGAGATAGAAAAAACTAGTAAAAAGACTTATAAAGTACTTGCTTTATCTGGAGTAGCAAGAATAGATTATGTATATGATAATAAGAAGAAAAAATTATATGTAAATGAAGTTAATACCATTCCCAATTTCTTTTCACATCATCTATTTGATGATAAAAATATTGATTACAGAGAATTACTTGGTATTATGATTAAAGAAGCAATAGATAAAATTCATAAAGAGAATGATATGGTAAAAGATATAGAGGATAATTTATTTAATAAAGTAACTACTAAAGATATAAAGGAAATGAAATAATATGTATGGATATATCAGCGGGGAAATAAAAGAAATAGAACCTAGTTATGTTATTATTGATAATAATGGTATTGGATACTTAATATATGTACCTAATCCTTATGGTTTTATGATAGGTAAAAATTATACTATATATACTTATACTAAAGTAGCTGAAGATGAATATTCTTTATATGGATTTAAAACCAAAGAAGAAAAAGAATTATTTTTAAAATTAATATCTGTCAAAGGACTTGGTCCTAAAATGGCTCTTCCTATGCTTGCCACCGGTTCTATTACTATGATTGAAGAAGCCATAGAAACAGAAAATATTAATTATCTAAAGAAGTTTCCTAAGATTGGTGATAAAGTTGCTAGACAAGTTATTCTTGACTTAAAAGGTAAACTTAATGTTATTAATACAGGTCTATTTAAGAGAGAAGATCATTCTAATGAACTTACTGAGGCTCTACTTGGACTTGGTTATAAACAAGCTGATGTTAAGAAGATAGTTGGCAAAGTAAATCCAGAACTTAAATTAGAAGAACAAATAAAAGAAGCTCTTAAGTTACTACTTAAGTAGTTTCTTTTTGATATATAGATTCGGCTTCTATATGATAGATGCGTTTAGCATATTAACTTAAGACTTATGGCTTAAGTTAACACTCTATAGATTACAAACTATAGAGTGCATAAATAATATAAAGATTGGAGAGATAGAAATGAATAATATAAAAAATATTTTATGGGGAATTATTTTGGTTATAATTGGAGTTATTATTGGACTTAATACTATAGGTATTACTGATATAGATATCTTTTTTGATGGATGGTGGACTTTAGTTATTATTGTACCATGTTTTATAGGCTTATTTACTAATAAAGATAAAACAGGCAATATCATTGGTCTTTTAGTAGGAGTTATTCTATTACTTGGAATGCAAAATATTATAGATTTTAATTTAATATGGAAGTTATTATTACCTAGTATAATTGTTATAATAGGTTTATCTTTAATATTTAAAAATACTTTCAATAGTAAGATTAATAATGAAATAAAGAAATTAAATAATAAGAATACAAAAAATAATGAATACTGTGCTACATTCTCAGGACAAAGAATTGATTTTCCTAATGAAGAATTTAAAGGAGCTACTTTAAATAGTGTCTTTGGTAGTATTACTTGTGATTTGAGAGAGGCTAAAATTAAAGAAGATGTTGTTATTAATGCTAGTAGTGTCTTTGGTGGTATAGATATTATTGTACCTGATGATGTTAATATTAAAATTAAATCTAATTCTATCTTTGGTGGAGTAAATAATAAAAAGAAAAATAATGAAGATAAGAAATATACTATCTATGTAAATGCTAGTTGTTTGTTTGGTGGGGTAGATATTAAATGAGCACAGGACAAAGAATTATTAAGTCTCTAGCAGTTGCTTTTGGTTTATTTTTAACTTTTACAATATTCTTCTCTATAGTAGGAGGATTATATGCTTTTACTAGTATGTTCAGTAAAGATAATGTTATTGAAGAAAATACTAGTATATTATTGAATCAAAGTACCGAGAATATTAAGTATTTAGATATAGATGTTAATTCTAGTAATTTAGTTATTAAGCCTGGAAATAGTTTTATAATAGAAACTAATAACAAACATATTAAATATAAAATAGATAATAATGAATTAAAAATAAAAGAAGAAGGCTATCATCTTACTAATAGTAAGTTAAAGAGTGAACTTATTATTACTATACCTGATACTAACTTAAATGAAATTGATATTAATACAGGAGCAGGTAATTTAAATATAGATAGTATTAATACTGAGAAGTTAGATATTGATTTAGGAACGGGTACTACTTTAATTAATAATCTTTATTCAAAGAGAGCAGATATAGATACAGGAGCAGGTACTTTTACTATTAATAATGGTAGTATTAATGATTTAGATTTAGATATTGGAGTAGGAGAAGTTAAAATTACTTCAAATATTACAGGTAATAGTAGTATCTCTTCAGGAGTAGGTAAGTTATCTTTAAATCTATTAAATACTTTTGATAATTATAGATTTGAAGTGAATAAAGGTATTGGTAAAGTAACTATTAATGATATAGAGGTAGGAGATAATAGTACTCTTGGTAATGGCACTAATACTATTAAATTAGATGGTGGTATAGGAGAGATAGTAGTTAAGTTTAAAAAATAATAATCTTAAGAAAATATTAAAGTTTTATAATAAATAATTTGATATACTATGTAAGTGATATGGAGGATTTATGATAGAAATAAAAAATGTAAGTAAGACTTATAATGGTAAAAAGAAAGTATTAAAGAATGTTAGTTTTAAAATAGAAAGTGGTGAGATATTTGCTTTTATAGGTCATAATGGCGCAGGTAAAACGACGATGATAAAGAGTATTATGGGTATTCTAGATTTTGAAGAAGGGGATATTTTAATAGATAATAAAAGTATTAAAGAAGAACCTCTAGAATGCAAGAAAATAATGGCTTATGTACCAGATAATCCTGATTTATATGAAAATATGAAAGCAATTGATTTTATTAATTTTATATGTGATATGTATGAAGTACCAGAGAATATAAGAAGTGAAAATACGCTAAAGTATGCTAAAATGTTTGAGATAGAAGATAAATTGAATGATGATATATCAAGTTTTTCTCATGGTATGAAACAAAAGGTTGCTTTAATCGCTGCTTTAGCTCATAATCCTAAAGTACTAATAATGGATGAACCATTCGTTGGCTTAGATCCTAAAGCTGTCTATGACATGAAAGAAATAATGAGGGATATGACTAAGAATGGTAAGACAATATTTTTCTCTACTCATATTCTTGATGTAGCAGAAAAACTATGTGATAGAGTAGCTATTATTAAAGATGGAACTATTGTTAAAGTAGGTAAGATGAAAGATATCAAAGGTGATGAATCATTAGAGCAGGTCTTCTTAGAACTAGGTGAAAAATAATGAAAACACTATCACTATTAAAAGCTGTTCTTACTGAAGATATGAATATGTTTAAGTATTCTGCGGGTAAGAATGCTAGTACTAAAAAGAAGATATTATTACCAGTATTTCTTTTCTTAGTAGTAGCTTACTCAATAGGTTATTATGCCTATGTGATAGGTAAGCCCTTACATGAAATAGGTTTAACTTATGTAATGCTTAGTTTATTTATCTTTATGGTTAGTATTATAACGATAATTGAAGGTATCTATAAATCACAAGGAATACTATTTGAATGTAAAGATAATGACTTATTATTTTCCTTGCCAATAAAAAGAAGTCAAATACTATTTGTTAGAATATTTAAATTAATACTATTTCAGTATATATATAACTTAATGTTCTTATTACCAGCTTTTGTAATCTATATCTACTTTGAACATCCTAGTATAAGTTTTTATATAATATCTTTTATTATGACTATACTAATACCAATTATACCTACAGTTATATCTAGTATCTTAGGTTATTTGGTTAAACTGGTATCAAGTAAATTTAAATCAAAGAAGATAATTCAAACAATACTATCTAGTATTATCTTTATGGGTATCTTTTTCTTAAGTTTTAATTTAAATAATTTTATAGAAGATATAGCAGGCAAAGCCTCAAGTATTAATGATATGTTAACAAGAATATATTACCCAGTAGGAGCCTATACTACATTAATAGATAAGTTTAATATCATAGTATTTATAAAATTATTATTAATAAATATTATTCCATTTATACTCTTTGTTTTGATAGGAGGTAAATATTACTTTAAAATAATATCAAATTCTAAAGAGAGTATAGTAAGAAAAAGTAAAAATAAAAAAGAAGTATATAAAAAGAATGGTCCTATTAAGGCTTTAACTATGAAGGAACTAAAGAGATATTTCTCTTCACCAGTATATATGTTTAATACCATATTTGGTTTACTTTTAATACTAGTATTAACAGTACTTTTATGTATTAAAGGAAATAGTATTATAGAGATGTTACTTAGTAATGAGAAGTTAAGTATAGATATTTCAATGCCAGTTATTTATTATATCTTAGTATTATTCTCATGTTTGATGACTTTGATAACATCTTCATCAATATCACTAGAAGGTAAGACGATAAATATTACGAAGAGTTTGCCTATTAGTGAAAAAGATATTTTAAAGTCTAAGATAATTTATCCATATATTATAGAATTACCTTTTGTTATTATATCTGAATTAATATTCTTTATAGTATTTAAAGTTAATATTATTTATATATTATTAATATTTAGTATGAGTATTAGTACTATTACTTTATCTAGTATCTTAGGATTAGTTATTAATTTGAAATATCCTAAGATGAATGCTTCAAATGATACGGAAGTAGTAAAACAGAGTATGAGTAGTATGGTAGCGGTATTTATTAATATGGGTATTATAATTATCTCAGTAATTGGTATCTTTGCTTTATATGATAAGTTAAATATCTATTTATTACTTAGCACGCATGTACTTATTATTATTTTAGTAACTATTATTTTATATTATATTCTTATGAATAAGGGTATTAAAGAATATCGTAGTATTAATGTATAGTTTATTATGATCACTCTAGATCTAAGGTTCTAGAGTGTTTATTTGAGCCAAAGTATTGTCTCAAATAAATATATCAACCATATTTATTATATATAAGCAAAGAATATATACTAAAATATTAGTTATTTAAGAAAATATTAAGATTTTGTAAATAAAAATATGCTATAATAATTTAGGAAGTGGTAAGATGACAAATATTCTAATAGTAGAAGATGAAAAAGCAATTGCAGATCTTTTGGAAGTATATTTAAAGAATGAAAATTATAATGTTATTAAATATTACTCTAGTACTGATGTAGTAAGAGATATAGACAATTTAAAGATAGATTTGGCTATATTAGATGTTATGATGCCTGAGATAGATGGTTTTAAACTATGTAGTATTATTAGAAAAAAATATAATTTTCCTATCATATTTGCTACCGCTAGAGTAGAAGATATCGATAAAATAAATGGTCTTTCAATAGGAGCAGATGACTATGTAACTAAACCGTTTGAACCATTAGAACTTATGGCTAGAGTAAAAGCTCAACTAAGAAGATATCAAAAATATAATAATGTTAAAGAAGAAAATATAATAGATTTTAGAGGTATAGTAATAAATAATGATACACATGAGTTTATTTTTAATAATGAGAGGGTAGAACTTACTAAGACAGAATTTGCTATACTTTGGCTTCTTTGTGAGAATAGAGGTAATGTAGTAAAAAGTGATGTTCTATTTTCAAGTGTTTGGAAAGAAAATTATTTTGAAAAAGATAATAATACAATAATGGTTCATATTAGACATATAAGAGAAAAGATGAAAGATACTTATAGCAAACCAAAGTATATAAAAACAATTTATGGAGTGGGGTATAAAATTGAAAAGTAATAGAGAAGATTTATTTAAGAAGAGATTCTGGACACTAGTAGGAAAAATGATTATTAGTTTTACAATTATTGCAGTATTTTTTATCCTTTTAAAGAGAATAATTGAACTATCTGATTTTCAGTGGTTATATGATATAGATTCAGTTAGTTATTATAGATCTATTGAGACATTTAATAAATTATATTATAATGGTACAGTATATATAGTAGTAGCCACATTGGCCATAATAATATTTTTAATATTACTATATAAAGAAATAAAACATATGACATCATATATAAATATAATATCTGATTCATCAGAAAAGTTATTTGATGGAAGTGAAGAGTATATAGATTTACCTCCAGAGATGAAGGAGTTAGAAGTTAAATTAAATCATTTTAGAAGTGAGTCCATTAAAAATAAAAAATCAGCTGAAGAAAATGAAAAGAAAAAAGATGAATTAATTGTTTATCTAGCACATGATATAAAGACACCTTTAACTGTTGTTATTGGCTATTTATCTCTTTTAGATGAAATTGAAGATATGCCTTTAGAGCAAAGAAAAAAATATATTGAACTTGCTTTAAATAAATCATATCGTTTAGAAGAATTAATAAATGAATTATTTGATATAGCAAGATTTAATTCTGAGAAAATTATTCTTGAAAAAGAAGAATTAAATCTTAATATGATGATAGAACAGATAATAGATGACTTTTATCCTATGGTAAAAGAACTTAATAAAAGTATTAAATTTACTAGTGGTGAGAATATAACTATATATGCTGATTCAGATAAACTTAGTAGAGTATTTAATAATTTAGTTAAGAATGCTATAAGTTACAGTAAAGAAAATACAGATATTGATATTAAAATGTATAAAAGTAATAATGAAGTTAATATTGAGGTAATAAATAGAGGTAAAATGATACCTAAAGATAAACTTGATAGAATATTTGAAAATTTCTATAGACTTGATACTTCAAGAACTAGTAAGACTGGTGGTAGTGGTCTTGGACTTGCTATTAGTAAGCAGATCGTAGAACTTCATGATGGTAAGATAATAGTGGCTAGTGATAAAGATAAAACAATATTTAAAGTTAGTTTACCAATCAAAGATGAATAGTTTAAGAAAATATTAAGATTTATTTAATGGTTAATTAATAAATTAATAATAAAAAATTAGTATAATTATGATATAAGTTTTTTATTATAAATAGAAGGTGAATATATGAAATTTGTGGAACTTTCAAGTAGTGAGTTTGAAAAAGCAAGTAATAATTTTCCTGGTAGTAGTTTTTATCAAAGTTATGCTTGGACTAAAATAAAGGAACTTACGGGATGGAAACATTATTTTGTTGGAGTGTTAAGAGATAATAAATTAGTAGCTATATCTTTAATAATTGGTAAAAAAGTATATTTTGATAAATATTTATATTATGCTCCAAGAGGGGTATTACTTGATTATAATGATACTGAATTACTTAGTTTTTTTACTAAGGAAATAAAGAAGTTTTTGATAAAGAAGAAGGGTGTAGTATTAAAGATAGATCCTTTTATTGAATACCAAAAGCATGATAATTATGGTAATGTCATTGGAGACTTTTGTAATAGACAAGTTATAGATAATTTGATTAAGTTAGGCTATAAACATCATGGTTTTACTACGGGTTATACGGACGAGATACAACTTAGATGGAGTTATTATTTGGATATTAATAGAAGTATAGAAGATATTAAAAAAGGTATGGATCAAAGATGCCGAAGATGTATTAGAAAATATGAAAAGTATCCTTTAGAACTTGTTATACTAGGTAATGATGATGATATTAGTGATTTTAAAGAAGTTATGCAAAGCACTGCGAATAGACAGAATCACTTTGATAGATCTTTAGAATATTATAAAAATCTAAACAATCTTTTAGGGGATAGAAGTCTTCTTACGATAATTTATTTAGATAGAAATAAGTATTTAAAAGAATGTACTGGTGATAAACTATATGATATAGTTATGAATGATAAAAGAAAAAAAATACCTATAAGTGCTGGAGTATTTATTTTTGATAAAGATAAATTAAATTATGTTTATGGTGGTACACATAAAGAATATATGCCTTTAATGGCTCAGTATAAAATGCAAATGGAAATGATTAAACTAGCTATGGAAAGAGGGTTACCAATATATGATTTTGGAGGTATCAGTGGTAACTTTACTCCAGGTAGTGAAAACTATGGTGTCTATGAATTTAAAAGAGGTTTTGGTGGTAATGTTTTAGAGTATATTGGTGAGTTTGATTTAATATTAGATAAGTTTGGTTATTATATATATGATATTGGTTATAAATTATATCGTAATACTAAAAAGGTAATAGCAAAAATATTAAAAAGATAAATACATAGGTTTAAAGCTTATGTATTTTTTCTATATTAATGTTGCAAAATAACTTAAAATATTAAAAAAATAAGAAAAAAGATAACAAGGTAATTTAAAATTATTAAATATATGATAAAATATTAGATGTGATGTAAGTATGATATTAAATGTAAGTGGAAGAACTGATATAGTAGCTTTTTATACCAAGTGGTTTATGAATAGGTATAAAGAAGGATATGTTATGGTAAGAAATCCTTTTAATTATCACTTAGTAAATGAAATATATTTTGAAGATGTTGATTTAATAGTTTTTTGTACTAAGAATCCTCTTCCAATAATAGATAGAATAAAAGAAATAGATAAACCAATACTATTTCATATAACAATAACTTCTTATAATAAAGATATTGAACCTAATGTTATAGATAAGAGTGATATAATTGAAGGGGTAAAAGAGTTATCTAAGATAATAGGAATAGATAATATATATATTAGATATGATCCAATATTTTTAAGTGATAAATATAATATAGAATATCATATAAAGGCTTTTAATAAACTATGTAGTATGTTAAATGGTTATGTAAAACATATCATAGTATCATTTATAGATGATTATAAGAATGTTAGAAAGAATAATAATATTTTAAAAATAAAACCATTTACTAAAGAAGATTATAAGTTACTAGGAGAGTCTTTTAGTAAGATAGCAGGTAATAATAATATGACAGTTCAGACTTGTGCTGAAGAAGAAACATTAGAAGAATATGGCTTTATAAAAGAAGAATGTTTATCTCATACACTTGCCTATAAATTAACTGGTAAATCTTATAAAAATTGGACTTCAAGAAAGAATAAGTATTGTAATTGTGTTAATATGGTGGATATTGGTGTATATAATAGTTGTAGACACTTTTGCAAATATTGCTATGCTAATTATGATGAGAATAAAGTAATAGAAAATTATCATAATCATGATGTTAATTCTCCACTACTAATAGGTAATATAGAAGAAGATGATATTATTAAAAGAAGATATAAATAATGTATTAAAATTATAATTTATATAGTATAGATAATTATGTTAGAGTTAAAAATAAAATATAGTATAAGTGAAGATACGTTAGAAAAAATAAAATAATCTGAATTTAAGCCGAAAATAATCCGATTTTTGTATAAATAATATATTTATGTTCACTATAAGTCTAATTATATTAGTCTTGTTAGTGTTATTTAGAGCCAATATAATATATTGTCTCTAAATAAGTATCAGCCATACATTCATATATAAGCAAGAAATATATATTAAAATAATATAAAGTAGATGAAATATTTTACTTTTTTTGATATAATATTATATATAAAATTAGAGGGGGAAATACCATGGAAAAAATGAATATAAAATGGAATTACACTAATAAAATAGTAAATGATTTATTAAAAATAAATAGAGCAAGAGAAATTGTAGATTTATTAGAAATACCAGTATCAGTTGAAGAAGAAATAAAAAAAGAAACTATTGCTAAAAGGGTTCATTATTCTACTAAAATAGAAGGAAATAGTTTGGATTTAAATACTGTAAAAAAAATAATCGAAAATACTAATAATTCACATGAAAGAAATGTTTTAGAAGTAAGAAATTACTATAATGCTTTAATGTATTTAAATAAAGAAGCAGATACTAATAATAGTATAACTGAGGACTTAATATTCAAAGTACATAACTTAGTAATTGGAAAGAACTTAAATGCTAAAGCAACATATCGTGATGGTCAAAATATAGTGGAAGATTCATTAACTAAGCAAATAGTGTATATGCCACCAGAAGCAAAAGATATAAAAGCATTAATTAATCAAATGATAAAAGAGTTTGATAATAAAACATCTAAAGATATTCCTATCCCTATAAAAGCTGGTATCATAGAATATGAGTTTGTTACTATTCATCCTTTTTGGGATGGCAATGGTAGAACATCTAGATTACTTGCTAATTATATATTAAAAGCATATGGATATGACTTAAAAGGATTTTATGTAATGGAATAGTTTTATGATAAGAACATAAATGATTATTATAATTCTCTACAAATGGGATTACATCATAATTTTTATTTTGGAAGAAAAGATGCTGATATAACAGAGTGGTTAGAATATTTTATTTCTACTATGGCAAATACTTTTGAGGCAGTTGGAAATAGAGTAAAAGAAATATATTTAAATAGTAAAGAAGAGGTAAATATCTTAGATACACTAGATAAAAGAGAAAGATGGATAGCAAATTATATATTAAATAATGGTAAAATTAAGGCTAAAGATATAGCAAGTCATTTTAAGATAAGCCTGAATACAGCAAATAACTGGATTAAAGAGTGGCTCGAAAATGGTTTTCTAGTGAGAGAAAATGATAAGCAAATTAGAAATGTTGATTATATTTTAACTAAGAAATATCAAGAAAAAATAAAATAAGCCAAATTTAAGCCAAATTTAAGCCAAATTTAAGCCAAATTTTAAAAAAATATTTGATAAAAAAATTAAAGTAGATGAAATATTCTACTTTTTTTGATATAATGATTATGGATTATAGAGGGAGGCTAATCATGGAATATATAATTGAAGTAAAAAATTTAGAAAAGAAATATGGTAATTTTAAAGCATTAAATAATTTAAATATACATATTGAAAAAGGAAGCATATACGGACTAGTAGGTAAAAATGGAGCAGGTAAAACAACGTTAATTAGATTACTTTGTGGATTAGAAGAACCTACTAGTGGTACATATTCTATCTATAGAATATCAAATAAAGATAAAAATATAAATAAAGAGAGACAGAAAATAGGAGCAATTATTGAGTATCCATATTTATACTATAATATGAATGCTTATGATAATATAAAAGAAGTATATAAAATAAAAGGAATAACTTCATATGAAGAAATAGATAGCTTATTAGATAAAGTAGGCTTATTAAAAGAAAAAAATAAAAAAGTTAGAACATTCTCATTAGGAATGAAACAAAGATTAATGATAGCTTGTGCCCTAGTAGGCAATCCAGACTTATTAATATTAGATGAACCAATAAATGGATTAGACCCAGAAGGTATAATAGAAATAAGAAAATTAGTATTAAATTTAAATAAAAAAAGTAATATAACAATACTAATATCAAGTCATTATTTGGATGAATTATCAAAAATTGCTACTAATTATGGATTTATAGATAAAGGTCATATAGTAGAAGAAATAAGTTATGAAGAGTTAAATAGTAAAATAAGAGAGAAAACAACAGTAAAAATAAAAGACACTGATAAATTAGCAGAATACTTAGATGATAATAATATAAATTATGAAAAAACAGGTAAAGAAGAAATAACTATATATAATAAAATAAATATACCTAAATTTATAACAGAACTAAATAATAATAAAATAGAAATAGAAGATATCAAAAAAGAAAAAGATACATTAGAAAATTATTTCTTAAAGTTACTAGGAGGAGAAAATGAGTAAGTTAATAAAATCAGAATTATTTAGAATAAAAAACAGTAATATTCTTCTTAGTTCAATAATAATAATATTTATAATAACTATCTTTCTTTGTATAACCCAGTATAATTATATTAAAACAGGTAGTGCTAAAGTAAGCTATGATATAATTTGGTTTTTCAGTGCCTTTATAGGATTCTTTATAGCAATTTTTACTAGCCTACATGTAGGTAGTGATTTTTCAGATAGAACAATCAATTATAAAATAATATCAGGTTATAGAAGAACAAAAATATATTTATCATACCTAATTACGTGTATAATAGAAGGATTAATGTGTTTATTTACCTATATGTTTATTATACTTATATTTGGTTTGTTCTTCTTAGAACCAAGTAGTTTAAGTACTATAGAAATATTAAAAATATCTATCGAAGTTATTCTTCTTACAATATCATTTACTTCATTATTCACTTTATTAGCAGTCTTATTTGCCGATAAAACATTAACTGTAGTAATATCTACAATTATAGTATTTGGTTTATCAGTTTTATCATTTCTAATGTTAGAACACTTAAAAGAACCAGAATATATAAATCAAAATGTAATCTCAGATAATGGACCAGTACTAGAAATCACAAAAAATCCTAAATATCTCACTGGAACTAAAAGAAAAGTATACGAAGTGACTAATGATATATTACCTTCATCTATTGCATGGAGAATATCTGACTTAAGTGTTATAGATAGAAATAATGTCATGTATTATATGATTATATTTACATTAATTTGTAATTTAATAGGAATTAGTATACTAAATAAAAAACAGCTTAGATAAAATAAATATTTGATAAGAAGACCATAGGCTTCTTATCACCTAATGAGATTATAAGCTCATTAGGAAATAAATAAAATTAATCTAAAGTAGATGAAATATTCTACTTTTTTTGATATAATGATTATAGAGGAATAATTATGAAAAAATTAAATTCAAATCATTTAAAAATAATAGCAATAATAGCTATGACAATAGATCATCTGGCAGATCTTTTATACCCTAATATGCAAAATAATATTGTACCTATAATATTACATGTTATTGGTAGATTAACTGCTCCTATTATGTTTTTCTTTATATGTGAAGGATATCATTATACTAAGAATCTAAAAAAATATATAACAAGATTATTTATCTTTGCTATAATATCACACTTTGCTTATTGTTTTGCCTTTGGTATAAATTATATACCATTTACTACAGGTAGTGTCTTTAATCAAACTAGTATTATGTGGTCACTTGCTTGGGCAGTGGTAGCATTATATATAGCTAATGGTAATAATAAGTTAAAAGAATATCAGAAATGGATATTAGTAATACTAATAAATGTAATAGCTTTTCCTGCTGACTTTAGTTCAATAGCGGTAATGAGTATACTATCTATGTATTCTGCTAGAGGTAATTTAAATAAACAAATGAAAGCAATGATGTTATGGTTATCATTATATGCTTTAATATCCTTTATCTTTGTAAATAAAACATATGGAATAATATCTTTGTTTGCAGTACTAGTATATCCTCTTTTAAAAGAATATAATGGCGAAAGAGGAAAAATAAAATGGTTAAAATGGTTCTTCTATCTATATTATCCATTACATTTAGTATTAATAGGAATATTAAGAATAATACTATATGGTAATATACCAATATTATTTAGTTAAATATAAAAAATATTAAGAGGTGAAAAATATATATGAATAAAATAAAAATAAAAGGAATATATAAACATTTTAAAGGAGACCTATATCTAGTTGAAGACATAGCAATAAATAGTGAAACAGAAGAGGAATATGTTATATACAGAGCTTTATACGGAGATAATAAACTATATATAAGACCATATAATATGTTTATATCAGAAGTAGATCATCATAAATATCCGGAAATAAAACAAAAATATAGATTCGAATTACAAAATATAAAAAGTGTAAAAAAATAAATATAAAATATTAATATTAATAACAACTAGCATTACATAACTTTTGAATAGTGATACTTTATTTGTATGACAAAAAGAGGATTAGATCAATTTCTAATCCTCTATTAAAATAATTAATATTACAAATTATAATTCCTTTACAAGAGGATTAAAACTTTCAATAGCGGCAACTAACTTGGGATGCCTAATAACAAAATGTATTGTTGGATTAGAATTCTTTGAAATAATGACATGATTATTTTTTAAAATAGTTATCGTTATATTTTTGAAAGTTTTATCTTTTTCAGTTAAGATATTATAGTTTTTATTATTCTTAGCATATTCATTTGTTAATTTTAAATGTTCGATATATTCTTTATAAGTATAGTTAATTGTTTTATCTATGAATAAATTATTTAATAAAAGGGAAGGAGTATCACTTATAAATTCATCTTCTTTAATAACATAAATATAATCAAATACTTTGTTCTTTTTAAGAATACTATTCATATATTTAAATTCATTATTTTTATATTTAATTATCTTATCAATTTCTTCTTTTGTAAGTTTATTTCTTTTTAAGATTTTAATTAATAATTCATCACTAATTGTAAATAAAGGCAATGAAGAAATATATCTTGTTCTATCACATTCTATATTTTCATCTTTCTTTAAAAATAAATGGTATTCCTTTATATTGCTTTCCCTATAAATTTCCATAAGTGGTTTAGCTTTTTTTAGAAGTAAATCACTTTTTTCTTTATAGTATTCAATTTCATTTTTATTAGTAGTTAAATAATACATCCCCTTATTATGAAAACCATTTATACATTCTCCAGATAAAGCTGCTGCTGCTGATACATAGTTTAAATGATTATATATATTATTTTTAAGATTACTTAAATAATAAGGAGATATTTGGCCAGTCATATAAATAGGAATCCAACTTTCTAGACCTAACATCATTTCATTAAAAGGCCTATCTAAGTTATGAATAATATTTAGATGATGTCCTTTTTTTAAACACATAGCAATAGCAAACATCCATTTTTTACCAAAATCTATATCTTTAGCCATATCTTCCATAGGCATATCACTACACATAAATATATCTTCTTTAGATTTAGATAAAACAGTCCCTTTAAAAAAGTTTAGTTCGCCTTGTTTCATTTCTTCAATACCATAATAATGTTTTGTTTTTGCTTTATAAAAAGGAATACTAGGAACTTTTAATTCATCAAATTTTATTACTTTTATATAATCATCTAGGTTAAATGAATCAAGATGATGTAAAAAATCGGAAATTTGATTTTTAACAGGAACTATTTCACTAGTTAACCAATTAAATAAAGTACTATAGATTTTTTCATTTGATAAATCACTTTTTTTACATCCAATAATCATCATTAAATTATTTATATCATCTGGATTTTTATATCTATTTAAAATATAAGAACATATTTTATTTGAAAATTCTACTGGATTAGATGGCTTAGCTTTACCATATCTAATTCTTGAAATATGCGAGGCATCAAATACAATATACTTAGACATTTCATGAGTATTTATGTTTAGTGATGTTATTAAAGTATTTAAATTATTACTAAATGTAGTATAGTCAAAGTCATCACTAGCTAATGTACTATTAAAATCACTTTCTATTTTATCAAAAGTATATTTATTTTTATTATTATCTTTAGCAATATTAAAAAGAGCATTAGTTAATTTATTCAATTGTTCACTATTTTTTACTGGAGTTCTTTCACCACTTCTATATCTACTTATAACAGATTCAGATAGCCCAGATTCATTTGATAATTTTTTTGAAGAACAATTTAATTCTTTCAAATACTTATTTAAAACTTCTTTAAAATTCATAAACATCACTTCCTTAAGCACTATTATACTATACATTTTAAACAATAAAAATAACTTTCCAGCAAAAACAATGATTTTTAAGACAAGTCTATTGTTCTGTTTAGACATTTAACTTATAATAATAATAAGGAAGGAGGAACGAGATGATAAAAATAGGGAAATTAAATATTTCTAAAAAAAATCTAATTATAATAAGTGTAGTTATATTCATAGTAATAGGAGGTATTTTTTTATTAACTAGAGATAATGGTAAAGGACTATTTTATAATCCAGACAAAAACATTAAAATAGTAAAATCAGAGGCTAGTAAAATAGAACTTGAAGATTATAAAACAAATGAGTTTTCTATTAAGATACCAAAAGGATGGAAAGTAGATACATTAGGAGATTATATTCATTATACAATTAAAGTATATAATCCAGATAAACCACTTTATCAATTTTTCTTAAATATGAAAACCGAAGGATATAATAAATCAGAAGATGCCAAAAGATGGCAACAAAAATATTATCCAAATGATATGTTTGCTAAAACTAGTGTAATAGCCACTAAAGATACAGAAGGATTTTATAAAATATTTAATGATTTAGGTACTTTAAATAATACGGCTGCATTTACTTTTCCAACTTTAACAGATTTTACTGTAAGTGAGAATTTAGGTAAAGGCAGTTTAGGTGGAGATATATTAAGAGCAACATTTAAAGATACAAATGGCGAAGAAGGTGAAGGAATATTTACTGCTTATGTATATGATGTAGGTACTTATTATGTTTATGAAAATATAATTTCAGGAAAACAAATAGATATACAATACTTAAATGTATATGATACGATTTTTATTACTACACCAAAAGATGAATTTATTGATTGGGAAGATACATTAAATACTATTTGTTCTTCACTTAGCTTTACAGATACCTTTATAAATGGATTTAATCAACAACAAGACGCGGTCATGAAAAACTTCCAACAAATTAGAGCAATAGGTAATGAGATTAGTGATGGAATAATGGATTCATGGAATAAAAGAAATACATCTTTTGATATTATGAGTCAAAAACAAAGTGATGCCACACTTGGTTATGAAAGAGTTTATGATACTGAAACAAATGAAATATATAAAGCATATAATGGATTTACTGATGAATATGATGGAGAAAGATATAAACCAGTAACTGACGATATGTACTTACAAAAGACAAGTGGATATATAGAAAAGTAGGTGTGATATGAAGAATAAAAAAATAATTTATGCTATTATAGGAATTGCTATATTAATATCTATGGTGGTTATTATTGCTATAATAAGTAATAAACCAATGCCAATAGATCATACACCTAAAGAGTCAACATCTATTTTAGAAGAATTAAAAAAGAAATACCCAGATAAAAAGTATTTAAAATTAACTGGTGGAGAAATATTAAATGAAAATACATGCTTTAACAAATACTCCTTCATAAATAATAATTCCATTTATATTTTCAATCCGGAAAAATTAGATATAGGAGAATTTACTTATAAAAAAGTATATGATGTAGATAAAAATATTAAAGTTATGAATATTACTCCTGATGCTGGACCAGATATAAAATTTTATGATTATAATGATACTATATATACACTACATGATAATAATACAGATAATAAAATAAATGATAGTTATGATATGTATTTAAAAGCTAATTATAGCTTAAGTGATTATCTAAAATGGGAATATTCAACAGAATTTCTTGGTAAAAAAATAGATTATGATTTTATGTCTAATTATGTTTATGTAAAAGATAATATTTTATATAGTAAGAATTATGGTAATGAGAAGTATCCTACTACTGAAAAAGTAAGTGGTAATTATGAAGGTGAAAAAGTAATTAGAATATATAATGAAAGAATAGTAAAAACAGATAAAGCCTTTTATGAATTAATGAGTTATTTTGATACTGATTTAAATAAAACAGTTACTACTACAGTAAAAATTAATAAGCTAACTAAATATTATGATGAAGTATTAACTTTTACATATAAATATGTAGTATTAAAAGATTTAACACTTATACCAATAAATGATATTATGGAAAATAGAGTAAGAGAATATCAATACGATTATTTCTTAAGTGGATTTAACTATATGAGTGAAGTTAGGTATGAAGAATGATGAGAGAAGAAGATGTATAGAATAAAATAATTGAGTTAGATACATTCTAGCTCTTTTTAATTTATCTAATTAATGATATAATTATATAGAGAAGTTATTAGATAGGAGGAAAACTATGAAAAAAATCTATATCGTAACAGGAGCAAATGGCTTTTTAGGAAATAATATTATAAGAAAGTTAGAACAAGATGATAATAATGAAATAAGAGCTTTCGTTTTAAATGGCGAATCAATAAAATCATTAGAAAAATTAAAGTGCAAAATATATTATGGAGATGTTACAAAGAAAGAAACCTTATTACCTCTTTTTGAAAACATAGATGGTAAAGAAGTATTTGTAATTCACTGTGCAGCAGTTGTATACATAAAGACTAAATATAATCCACTTGTTTATAATGTAAATGTTAATGGTACTAAAAATATAGTAGATAAAGTACTAGAAACAAAAACCAAACTTATTTATATTAGTAGTGTACATGCCATTCCAGAGAAAGAAAATAATGATTTAATAGAAGAAATAACTGATTTTAATCCTGATGAAGTTCATGGATTATATGCCAAAACAAAAGCCGAAGCAGCAAAATATGTTATGAATGCAGTTAAAAATAAAAACTTAAATGCTTGTATTATTCATCCATCAGGAATTATAGGACCATATGATTATGGTAATAGCCATTTAACTGAGTTAGTAAGAGAAGTATCAAATGGAAAACTATTTGCCACAGTAAAAGGAGGATATGATTTTGTTGATGTTAGAGATGTAGCGGCCGCTATTATTACAGCCTCTAAAAAAGATAATAAAGGAGAATGCTATATCTTATCAAATAGATATATAACAATCAAAGAATTATCTGATTTAATATGTGATGTACAAGGTATAAAAAAAATAAAAATAGTATTACCAATTTGTTTAGCAAAAATAATAGCACCTTTTTTTGAAGCATATTATAATTTAAAAAAACAAACACCTCTCTTTACAAAGTATTCATTATATACATTATCCTCTAATTCTAATTTTAGTAATAAAAAAGCTAAAGAAGAGTTAGGATATAAAAATAGGGATATGAAAGACACCATAAAAGATACTATAAGCTGGCTTAATAAAGGAGAAGAAAAATGAAAAAGAAAAAGATAAATTTTATAGTAGTAATTATATTAATTTTGGCACTTATTCCAATACCAATGAAATTAAAAGATGGAGGTTCAGTAGAGTATAAAGCAATTTTATATGAAGTAAAAAAATATCATACCATTAATACTGAATCAACAAAAGGATATGATGATGGCCTAAAAATAAAAATATTAGGACTAACTATATATGATAAAATAAATACTTATATAGAAACCGAAAATAATGATGATGGAAGCAAATCATATGAAAATAGTAAAGATTGTTGCGAAAACTGTATATGTGGAGATACTATAGAATTATTAAAGAAGGTAGAAACAGCTTGGACACTAACTGAAATAAATAGCAAAGGAGAATATAAATATATTAAAGATTCTTTTATCAATTTTCACGGAACTGGAAAAAATAAGTTTGCTTTTTTCAAAGGTAATAAAGAAGTAAAAGGAGAGTTTACAATTAATAAAAATAATGAAATTATCTTAATACCAAATGATGAGAAATATAGCAAAACAACTTGCAAATTAGGAAAAGAAAAAGATTTAATCGCAGTTATGAATTGTGATAATAACTTTGGTACATTTACATTACAAAAAGAAGGAACTATAGAGTTACCAAATATAATAAAAGATACTATATCAAAAACAAAAAGTATAAAGGTTAAAGGTCATCAAACAATTACAGAAGAAAAACAAATAAATACTATTATATCAATAATAAATAGTTCAAAAGTATGGACTGGTGCAGTAACACTTCCATCACCTAAATATGAAATAGAATTATTTGATGTTAATAATAATAATATTGCCAAAATATTATATAATCCTGATCATTATTTTAATATTGAAATAAACAAAAAAAGATATGAACTAACAAACATAGATAAAAAAACATTAGACACAATATTAGAAAAATAATAATTTAAAGAAAGAGGTATTATGAAAAAGAAAATAACAATTATTATTACTTCAACAATAGTAATATTAATAATTATAGTACTATATGTATTATATTATTTTAATTATATTCCGCATAAGAAATATACAAATACAGATTTTAATATAATAACTTATAAGAGTAAGATAGATAAAGATAATGATGGTATAGATGATCAAACAGATATATTAAATAATGCAAGAGATTATATAAAAACAAAACCTAAATATAAGAGTAAATATTATACTACAGGTTATCCTAATGATGAATATGGAGTTTGTACTGATGTAGTAGCTTTTGCCCTAAAAGATGCAGGCTATGATTTAATGGAATTAGTAAATGAAGATATTAAAGTCAATAAAGATTTATATAATATAGATACAATTGATAAAAAGATAGATTTTAGAAGAGTTCAAAATTTAAAAATATATTTAGATAATAATGCTATAAGTCTTACTACTGATATAAATAAAATAGATAAGTGGCAAGGTGGAGACATTGTTGTATTTAAAAAACATATTGGAATAGTATCAGATAATAGAAATAAAAAAGGAATAACTTTTATTATTCATCATGCTAATCCTTATCAAAGATATTATGAAGAAGATATTTTAGAATATCATGATGATATAGTTGGCCATTATAGAATTAGTTAGAAAAATAATAATTTGTAAAGGAGCGTCAAAAATATGGAAGAATACAATAATGAAAAGTATATGGTGCTTGAAAATGTAGAAAATTTATTTAAAAGAATCAATCGTTTTGGAAATGAATATAATTATTGCTTTAGCACATTTAAACCTCAATCAGCATTACCAATAGCTCTTGGAGCAGTTGGAGGACTAATTGAGGTGGCCAAACAAAAAAATAATATAAGTGGATATTTTGTTAATAAGAATGAAAATGAAATTTGTCTAATCCCCGTTATACTTGATGACCATAGAGTTATGCAAATTGATATTAATGGATATATTGATATAAAGCCAGAAGAGATTAAGAAAATAAAAATTAAAAATGAAGATTTTATATATAAAAGAATCACCATTATTCTAAATGATGGCACAAAATATGTAATGAACTCTGCTAAAAAGATTAAAGGTGCAAATTATCATCAAGAAAACTTGAATAAATTTATTGAAATTTATAAATAGTAATTTATTGAATAAACAAAAATTGCACTCCACTAGAATTAATTCGTGAGTTAGATTTTTCCTTTTTTTACTTCCAAAAGCATTTACTTTTATGCTTACATATGGTATGATTACCACGAGGGTTGGAATATATAGGTTATTTATATATAGGGTAGGAACTATCCGAGTTTATGTCTCCCTACATTAATAATAATATTATTATTAAATGGAGAAAATTCTAATAGTGATATTAGAAGCAACTTTTTTTAAATCGTATGAGGTTCACATTTATGATAATGTTAAGTAAATTGGAGAAAATTATGGAAAAAAATGAATTTAAAAAAATGATGAAAAAAGAAAATAAGGCATTTAAGAACTACTATGTTTATGAAATGATCCTTATATTGTTATTAGCAATTATAGTTATACCAAATATTATACTGACAATAAATAATATGATCCCATTTAATATAACAATCATTAATACACTTTTAATTATTATTGTAGCACTTCCTTTTATAGTGCTTGATATAAAGAACGATTTAGATATTAAAAATATGCACCAATATTATTTAAAGGAAAAGAAGATACCAGAATACAAAGTTAAAACAAAAAATTTAAATGTATGCTTAATAATTAGCATAGCAGTTTTAATTATTTGGGCTATTATAACAATACCAAATATTACAAAAACTGAAAATTTAAGTGAAATTGAAAACACATTGGTCATTACTACTAATAATGGTAATAACATTGAAACACAATATGAAATGTTTGATGGATTTAAAATAAAGATTCCAAGTGAATTTAAAATAATGAGTGATGAAATTCTTAATGTTAAATATCCAAATGGAAATGCACCATCACTTGTTTACACAAATGACAAAACAACAATTAATGTAGTATTAGTTATGAATGATGTTACAATGAAAAATAATCAGATAGAAGAATATGTCAAAACAATGGAATCGACTTATAAAAATTATTCAAAAGATGTAAAATTAAAGTTTTGGGAAAGAAACAATCATAAAATTGGTGAAATGGAATTTACAACAGAGGGATCAGATACAGAAATCTATAATCATATTATTACATTTTCTGTTAATGATAAATTAAGATTAGTTAATTTTAATTGTACAAAAGAACAAATGAATGAATGGCAAAAGGTTAGCAAATTTATTATGGACTCAATAATGTTTGAGTAATATAGGAGGAGAGAAAGATGAAAAAGAAATTATTTGCAATTTTACTTTGTGGGGTTATGGCTTTAGGACTTGCTGGATGTAGCAATCCAGTTAGTGATTCTAAAAAAGAATTAGAAGATGCTGAAAAAGAATTAGAAGAAACTTATAAAAAATATGGATGGGTTGAAAAAGAAACTGTAAACACTATTCTTGCTAAATTTAATACTGAAATAATGGATAGTGGATTAAATACACCTGCTAGTGATGATTATATGGTTGTGGATAATGGTAAATATTGGTTTGCACTAACTGATGATGTTGCATTCTACCTAAAACCAGTTGAATCATCTGGAAATAAAGAAAAAGATATTCTTGATATGAGTGCTATTTATATGGATAATGACAAGTATGATGAAACTACTGCTATAAAGTATACAAAACTTTTGATTAAAGCCAACAATGAAGAAATTACTGATTCTGAAATTGATGAATTGTTAAAAGAAGCCAAAGAAAAATCTTATTCTAAAGAAACAGCTAATAATGGTAAAGGCATTTCAGTAGGAATCTCAAATGCCAATGATCATTATGAATATCAAGTTATTAGATTATATAAATAATCATAAATTACAATTTAGTAATTAATTAAAAAAATAGTAATTTAATAGAGATTAGTTTGAAATACAACTAATCTTTTTATTATATAAATATATTAATGTTTTAAATATTAAAACTATTGAATAAAATAAAGAAAGGAGGAAAATAATGAATAATAATTGTAATGATAATTATGATAGAATAAAAAAGAAAATAGAAGAAGAAAGAGAAAGATGTAAATATTGTTATATCCAAGGACCAAGAGGGGAGAAAGGTGAAAGAGGAGAGAGAGGACCCGCTACTATAAAAGTAGGAAAAGTAGAAACAATAGAACCAACGTTACCAGCAGAAGTAATAAATACTGGAACAGCAGATGATGTAATATTAGATTTTAAGATACCAAAAGGAGTACAGGGAATAGAAGGAAAGATTGGACCTCAAGGAATTCAAGGAATAAAAGGAGAAAAAGGTGAAGTAGGACCACAAGGAGCCAAAGGCGAAAGAGGAGAGAGAGGCCCCGTTACTATAAAAGTAGGAAAAGTAGAAACAATAGAACCAACACTTCCAGCAGAAGTAATAAATACTGGAACAGCAGAAGATGTTATATTAGATTTTAAGATACCAAAAGGTGATAAAGGTGAAGAAGGTGAAATGGGACCACGAGGATTACCAGGAGAAATAGGTCGTACTGAACACATAGCCATTGATGAAACTGAAACACTAGAACCAGGAGAAGAAGCTCAAGTAATGGATACCTTTGAAGATTGGGTTCATCATCTAACATTTCAAATACCAAAAGGAGAACAAGGAATCCAAGGACCGCGAGGAATACAAGGACCTGCTGGACCACCAGGAACTAACTTTGTATCAGCATATGGAATAAGATATGCCATGATGGATACCCAAATTACTTTAGAGCAGGCTATAGATACCACTATTCCATTAGCGGAAACAGGAGTATCACTTTTTACCGAATATACCAATAACGGAATAAAAATAAAAGAAAGTGGAGTCTATTTAATATCATATTTATTATGTGGAGCAACAAGTGAAGAATGCTCTTTAACAATGTCCATCAAAGCAAATGATATCTTACAGCCGGCTTCTAATCCCACTATTGAATTTCAAGCCCAAATTATTAACTGTATAAGTGGAACAACTATAATATCACTACAACCAGATGACATTGTAACATTAAATATTAAAGCATCAATGCCAGTGACTATGACATTTAATGGGAGTACTAATGCTATGCTTAGTGTTCTTAAAATACATTAGAATAGATAAAACTATTCTTTTTTTCTTTATTATCATACATATTAATTATCTCCTAATAAAGAATAAACATAATTTATAGTAGAGGAGTGATAAAGTGCAAGTAATTGATGAAAATACCGTTGTTGTAACAACAAGTGAAGAATTAAATAAAGTATTAAGTGAACAAAATAACTATACCTATATCTATTTAGGAAATGATATTACTATGAGTAGCGGCTTAGTAATCAATAATACCAAAGAAAAAATAATAATAGATGGAACCCATAACAATACAAAATATACATATACCAATAACTTAAATACAGAGGGTGAAGTAATAAAAGTAAGTACCACTAATAAGAGAATCATACTAAAAAATATGAATATAATATCATCCCATGGTTATGGCGTTATTTATGTACCATCACACCCCAATTATTCTAATGTAGTAGTAGAGTATAATAATATAAATTTTAGAGGAGTAGAATTATCCTGCAACTACTATGGAACAACTAAAATAATAGATTCTATTATTGAAGTAGCAGATACAAATAATATATCAGCCCAAAGAGTATGCGATTCAAATCGAATATTAATAGAGGGAAATACAACTATAACGAGTACTTCAAGTACAAATACTATTTTTTTCTTTAATGATGTTATCCCCTCATTAGTTAAAATTATTCCCAATAGTAGGGTAACTATAACTACTGATAGAGAACTTATGAATGGAACTAATAGATTAGATTTAACTATTGGTCATGGAGCAGAACTATTATTAACTACGGGTAATGGTTTTGCTAAAACAACTACTCATGGTGCTAGAAATGTTTTAATAGAAGAGAAATCTACCTTCACATTTATAGAAAAAAGTCATCAAAGAATACCAATGTGGAATATCTTTGGTAATTTAATAGTAAAAGAGGGAGCAAACGTATCTATTCTAAATACATTTATGACTACACCTACTGATAACTATAATATTTATTTTAAAGGGAATAATCAAAAAATTATTATAGATAATCCTAAATATATAAAAATATATACTAAGAATGCCAATATTTGGTATACAAATAACCCAGTAGAATACACATTTAAAATTAGTAGAATAAATATGTGGAGTGAAGCTAAGGACTATACAAGTGCTTGTGATTTAGAAGATATACCACCATTATATTGGTATAAAGACAATTATCCATTAGAAATAAAAGGAATATTTAATAAAGATACCACCACTATAACATCACATAACCTTACTGAAACAGAACTTACAAAATTACCAGATATAAATAAATTTACTTTTCAAAGTAAAAAGATTTTAACAATAGGAATGATAAGAACAAATATTCAACCAATAAATAGTAATATTAATGTCTTATCGGGATATACCATAAAAGATACTAATATTAGGTTAGAATATGATGGTAAGAAATTAGAGGTTCCCACTGATGAAACTGGACTATTTGAATTTAATTTAGATGATGCACCAATAGATGGTACTAATTATATTATAACTACTTGTTTAAATGGCCTTTATACTAAAAGAGAGATAACAACACCATTTGATGGAGAATTAACACTACTAGAGGTAACAGAAAATATACCGTTTAATACAATACCAGGAGAAGATAAGCCTTTAACATTATATAAAAAAGATAAGACTGTTATAACAGTAGTAGATAGTAGAACTACCAAAACAAATTGGAAATTATATATATATTTTGTTAATCCAATGATTGAAATGAATGGTAAAGTACTAGTAGACTCCTTATTTTTTAAGAAGTTTAATAATGAAATAGAAAAATTAACAACTAGTAAGAAATTAATATATGAATCTACTAGTACTAGTGGAAGTGTTGAAGTATCTAAAGTAACTTTTTCTACTGATAAGGGATTAAGATTAAGTCCTAGTAAGAGTTTATTAAAAGATGAAGATTATTCTACAATGGTTATTTGGAGTATTGAGGAATAGAGGGTAAGGTGATTTATGAAAAAAGATTTTATTTATATTAGAATATGTGATGGAATGAATTTGAGTAAAACAAAAATAATTTTAAAAGATAAATGTAATAAGATAGTATATGAAGAGATAATAGTTAACTTAAATAATATTAAAATACCAATATGTCACAATGATATATATAAATTATTTATTATATCAGGATTAAAGATAATAGTTATTCCATTAATTGCTAAAAGAGATGAAATATATTGTATAAATATTAATAATAATTTTAATAAAAACCATCTTATTACTGTTTTGTTAGAAGATGCTAATAATTCGAATATAAAGATAAAGAGAGGAGAGATATTGTTATGGGAAGACACACTATTCCAATAACTAATGGTAAGGGAAGTATAAGACTTGTTAATGGTAATTATAAGGTATCAGCAGTAGTAGAGGGCTATGATCCTGATTCTATAGAACCTAAAAATGTTACTATAGTAGAGGGAACTAATACTTATACTTTTACCATAAAAGCTAATGGAACATTAACCCTTCATGTAACAGATACTGGAAATCCGCAAACGGGAGTACAAGTAATAGGAGCTAAGTTTGTTAGAACTGATAGTACTGGAAATATTCTATCTGAAGAGGTAATTACTGATACTGATGGTAATGCTAAGTTTAGTAATATTCCGTTTGCTACATCGGGTAATATTACGATATATTATAAACAAATAACTAGTGATGGTGGACATACTTTTGATGATACTGTTAAATCTATAGTAATGAATGAACAGAATAAAATAGTAGAGATAACTAATCCGGAAGCTCCACTTAGGAATTTTACTTTAACTGATGCTAGTTTTCCAAATATTGTTATTAGTGATGGACAAATAATACTTAATGATAATTAAAGAAGTAAGGTTATTTACTTCTTTTATCATGTCAACTATAAGCCTTATTCTAAGTCTTATTAGTGTTTATTTGAGCCAATATATTGTCTCAAATAAAGATATCAACCATATCTATTATATATAAGCCATAGGTGTATACTAAAATGTTATATAATATTAAAAATTAAAAAAGTAAAAAGAGACAATTGACACCAAGTAAATAAAATGATATAATTAAATTGTTAAGGGAGTTGGTTATATGCTTAGCAGTTTAGATTTGGCAGCAGTTAATTTGTTTTTGATAACCGCTCGCAAGGAAATAGATAAAAATAATGCTTATTTTGTATATTATAGAAATGTTAAATCTGGTAATAAAGTAGTAAATGCCAGGCAAGCATCACTTGATATTGGTATTATTAAAATTAGTGAAATATTGAATCATATAAAAGAATTACAACCAAGTGATTACTTTAGAATAAGTAGAGATAGAGAGTTCAGTAGGAATTTTAATGCGGAAATATATGAGTTTAAAAAAATTATAAATAGAAAGATGCTTATATAAAACTTACTATAAATGATAAAGGATTATTATGTATATCGTTTCATATAGATAATGGAGGTAACTAAAATGGAAAGATTAGAATATTGTTATGAATGTAATAAAGATGTTAATCCAACTATTAAAACAGAAAAAAATAAATATACTTATCGTGGAAAAGAGTTTCTTGTAGTAGAAGAAGTTCATTATTGTCCCAAGTGTGGTAACATACTAATTAATGATAACTTTGATAATGATATGTATAAAATATATGATTGTTATTTAAAATTATTTAATTTATCTTTTGAAAAGATTAAAGAAATAAGAATAAAATTGAATTTATCACAAGAAGTATTTTCTAAAATACTTGGTTGGTCAAAGAAGAGTATTGTAAGATATGAAAATAGTGATTCTGTACCACAAGGAGAATATTTAAATACATATATGATTTTAAATGAGAATCCCTACTATATTGTAAAATTATTAGAAAGACAAAAAAATAATTTTACTGAAGAAGAGTATTATAAAATACTTTCTATATTACCATTTAGTAAAGTATATAAAACAGTTAATACGATACTTTATTTATTAAAGAATAATAAGTTATGTGAAACTTCACTAATGAAGCATCTTTTTGCTGTAGATTTTTATAATTGTAAAGAAAATAAAGAGGCAATTACTAATTTAAAATATGCTCATTTACTATATGGACCAGTAGTAGATAATAGGAACATCTTATATAATTTTTTAATAAAGAATGATTATATAAAAATTGAAATAAATGATATTAGTACAAACTTTACTACAGATAAAGACTTTGATAAGAAATTGTTTACTAAAGAAGAACTTAATAGTATGAAATTAATAAAATATAAGTTTAAAGAATATTCTGCTAGTGAATTAAGTGATTGGTCACATAGTTTTAAAGGTTATATTGATACAAAGAATGGTGAAATAATTGATTATAAATATGCCAAGTATTTAGATATTGATAATATTTAAAGAATGATAAGTAATTATAATTTGGTATAATTACATAGAGTTAAACTTAAAAAGACAACTATTCGGAATTTCTGAACAGTTGAATCGAAAGGTATTATATATAAAATTTCAGTTATTCGGTGTTTCCGAACAACTGAAATATACTTGACAGTAAAATTAAATAATTGGAATTATAGAAAAAATAAACATGGTATACTAGTATTAAATCAGAAAAATATACTACCTGAAAATGTTAGCAGCTCTTGGATGATGCGGGGTATAAATTATTCCAATCGCGAAATGTTAATCGCTCCCGGATGGTGCGAGTAATAAGTTATCCCGAACAAAAATGTTTGAAAACTCTTACTTTTAGGTAGAGTTTTCTTTTAATTTATGATAAAATTTTACTAAGTAGCTATAAAAATATAAACCATTAAAGGAGAAGAAATATGAATAGATGTAAATGGTGCAATATAAATAATCCTAAGTATATAGATTATCATGATAACGAATGGGGAAAATTAAAAACAGATGATAACTATCTATTTGAAATGCTTATATTAGAAACATTTCAAATAGGATTATCCTGGGAATGTGTACTTAATAAAAGAGAAGCATTTAAAAAAGCCTATAACAATTTTGATTTAGATAAAGTATGTAATTATAACGATAACAAAATCAAAGAACTAGAAAGCAATCCCAATATTATTAGAAACAAATCAAAAATAAAAGCCAGTATTAATAACGCTAAAATATTTAAAAGTATCAAAGAAGAATATCATAGTTTTTACAATTATTTAAAAACATTTACTAATAACAAAATAATATATGAACGCAATAAAACAACATCATCCTTATCAGATAAAATATCTAAAGATTTAAAAAAAAGAGGAATGACATTTATAGGAAGTATTATAATATATTCCTATCTCCAAGCAATAGGTATTATCTATTCTCATGATAAAGGCTGTTACTTACATAGAGAAAATACTAATTAAACTGTTTAAGCAATAAAATTACTTTCTTCATATAATTATATAAAGGAGGTATTTTTTATGTTATCAAAAAGCATTAACGAGTTAAAAGAAAAGTTAGAATTAAGAAATAAAATATTGAGTTGCTGCCAAATTGTCGGTCCGATTGGTCCTAGAGGACCACGTGGAGAAAGAGGCATTCAAGGTGAACCCGGGCCATTGATAGCATCATCGAATGAAGGTATATTTTTTACTGGATTTGCAGATACAAATGTTACTGGTGAAATGATAATTCAAGACCCCTGGCTAATACCAAATCCATCAGAATACATTTCTATTATTAGTGAATCCGAAATAGAAATAGAACCTGGCATATATGAAATAACATTAACTGGTTTAATAGAAAATGCTGACGAAGATCATGGAGCAGCATTTTATCTAAAAAATGAAGCCGGCTCAGCAATTAAAGATTTATCTTTTCAATTGCCAATAGGGGAAGGAAAAATTATGCATTTTTCTCAAGTAACATTATTCAAATTTGATACCTTAACAACATTACAAGTTATGGTTAACATATTAGGCGAAGAGGATACTTCTAATGTAACAATATCAGATGTCAATTTACTTATTAAAAAAATTCATACCTAATTAAAATTATAAAGTAGAAATAATCTACTTTTTATTTGACTTTTATTTGGTATAGAGGTATAATTAGTATGAAAAGTATAACTTGTATAACAAGAGAGGAGCAAAATATATGAATAAGAATAAATATATGGGAATAAGCAAAGTGGGGGAAAAGGGGCAAATAGTAATACCAAAAGAAGTAAGAGATATCTTTGACATAAAACCGGGCAATTCTCTTATAGTACTAGCCGACGCGAAAAAAGGAATAGCCTTAGTAAAATCTGAGGTAATAGAAGATGTTACAAATAATATACTCGGAGGAAATGATGATAAAAATAAATAATCTAACAAAAAAATATAAAGAAAAGTATGCAGTAAATAACTTAAATCTAGAAATAAAATCTGGAGAATTATTCTCACTTTTGGGTACAAATGGAGCAGGAAAGACGACAACAATCAAAATGCTATCAACATTGATATTACCTACTAGTGGAGAAGTTAAAATAAACAATTTTGACTTAACAAAAGATTCAGCTAAAATTAAAGAAATAATCAACATTTCACCTCAAGAAACCGCAATAGCGCCAAACTTAACAGTTATTGAAAATCTATATTTTATGGCGGGTATTTATCAAATTACAAATAAAGAAGAAAAAATTAATGAATTAGTAAAGATATTTAAATTAGATGATGTATTAAAACAAAAAGCTAAGACTTTATCAGGCGGTTATCAAAGAAAACTATCAATAGCGATATCATTAATAAATTCTCCTAAAATACTATTTTTAGATGAACCAACACTAGGCCTTGACGTAATATCAAGACATGATTTATGGAATATTATCGAATCGCTAAAAGGAAATACTACAATAATTCTTACCACTCATTATATGGAAGAAGCTGAAAAATTATCTGACAGAATAGGAATAATGAATAAAGGAAAATTAATAGAACTAGGTACTGCTAAAGAACTAATAAAAAAGAAGAAAGCCAAAACATTTGAAGATGCTTTTATAAAAACAATAGAGGAGGATAATTAATGAGAACTATAATTTTTGCTAAAAGAAACTTCAAAGAAATAGTAAGAGATCCAGTTAGTATAATATTTGCTGTCATTTTACCATTATTTCTTTTATACATTTTTCAGCAGTTTAAAATACCTAACGAAATATATAATATAGAAAACTTCACTCCAGGAATAATTATATTTAGTCTAGCATTTATAACGATGTTTACAGCATCCTTAGTAGCGAAGGATAGATGTTCATCACTTACTGCAAGACTCGGAGTGAGTCCAATGAAGAGTATTAATTACATTTTAGGATATATATTATCAGTAATTCCTTTAATATTAATACAAAATATATTATTTTTTATAACAGCAATTATACTTGGATTAAAATTTAGCAGTAATGCTATATATACAATTTTAGCAGTAATTCCAATATCAATATTATTCATTTCATTAGGTATTCTAATAGGAACCATAACTACAGAAAAATCATCATCCGGAATTTCAAGTATTATAGTTCAATTAGTAGCATTTACCAGCGGTATGTATTTTACTACAGATATGGTTGGCAGTACCTTTAGTACAATATGTCATATACTACCATTTGAAAGTACATTAAATATTACCAAAGATATATTAAATAGTAATTACAATAATATTTTGCCATCAATATTAATAGTAGGGATTTATATAGTAATAGTAATAATATTAACCATAATATTATTCAAAAGAAAAATGATTAGTGATAATAAATAAAAAACAGGATCAAATTCCTGTTTTTATTTATTAAAATTTTCTATATAGACCAATAGCCTTACCTAATATGGTAGCATTTTTTAGTATAATAGGTAACATATAGTCATTTTCTGGTTGTAATCTAACATAATCTTTTTCTTTAAAATATCTTTTAATAGTAACTTGATTTTCATCATCCATAGCTACAACAATATCACCATTTTTAGCATTTTCCCCTCTTTCAACAATTACTATATCTTTACTATAAATACCAGCATTAATCATTGAGTCGCCTTCAACTTTAATAGTAAATACTTCTTTTCTCTTTGGAAGTAAATATGTAGGTAAAGAAATAACTTCGTTAGGTGTTTCAATTGCTTCAATTGGATTACCTGCAGTTACCTTACCAAGAAGTGGTACTGTTACCACATCATCATTTTTATTTTCAAATTCATTAGGTACTTGTAACTCTAATAAGTGATTACTTCCTTTTCCTCTTTTTAAATATCCTTTTTCAATTAGTTTCTTTACATGAACATGAGCAGTAGCTGGTGAACTTAAACTAAAATTAGCCGCAATTTCACGAATAGAAGGTGGATATTTTTTTTGCGCTGAAAACTTTTTTATATATTCCAAGATATCTTTCTGTCTTTTTGTTAATTTTCCTTCTTTGACCATATATAATGTCTCCTTTCATTTATAATATTAACATATAAAGTGTAAAATGTCAAACAAATATTCGCATTTAATACATTTTTATATTGACACGAACATTTGTATATGTTAGAATAATAATGTAAGAAGGAGATGTGATAGATATGAGTTTTGTTAAGAAAAATAAAGGAGCAATAATTTTCTATTTAGTTTTAGTATTAGCTACATTAGTAATTGTTCAAAATAATAGTAAAAATCTAGAAGAAAATAAAGGATATGTCTATCTCACAAGATAGATTTTTCTTTATATCTTTTCAAATTTCAAAAAATATATTATAATAATTATGAAAGAAGGTATATTATGAATAATAAAGTTATGAGTGGAAAGGCTGCTAAAGCATTGGTAATATTTAGTGCACTTTTCCTTATATTGTTGGGCGTTGGGTTATATAAGCTATTTGAGTATCAGGGATATGATAAAAAGGAAACAAATAAATTTATTAATTATAATGTTAAAGATTATATAGAAACAACTCCAATTATCTTTAGTAATTATAGTGATGTTTATTCCAGTATAAATGTTTCCAAGATAACATTTAAAAATCTTGATAGTGATTTAACAAAAACGTTTGAAAATGAGGAAGCAGAACTTATTGACTATATTAACAAATATTATGATGAACTAAAAAAAGAAGAAGATTACACTTCAAATAATACAGTTACTACTTTAATAAAAACACAAGTTAATAGTACGGTTTTATCTGTATTCTATGAAATGGACTTCAATATTCAAAATATTAATAGAAGCTATGTATTAACTTTAAATATTGATTTGAAAACTAATAAAATATTAACTACTGAAGACTTGCTTTTAAAATATAGCTATACTAAAGAATACATCGCTGAAAAGCTTTTTAATGATGATATTATGATAAATGCTAATGAAATTGTTGTTGACAAAAATACAAATATATCATTAACTAAAAACGATATAGAAAAGAAAAAAAATGAATATGTTAAAAGAATAACTGATGATTTTAATAATATAATAAAAGTGTATATCGAAAATAACTCGTTGGTTTTAGTTTACAATAAAAAAGATTTGAATGATTTATTCTTTGAAAATAATTATATTAATGAATTAAAAATCAAATATTTAAAGTAAAATTTACAAAAATTAAAGTTTATGATATACTAGTATTTATCAGGAGGAAAAAATGGAAAAAGAAATTTATTATACAAGGGTTTTACCATTAGTTAGATATATTGTAAAAAAAGATAAAAATGGTAAAGAGTATACAGATGTTATAGATAATCTGTCTAGAGAAGAAAGATTGTCTTTATCTGAAGAAAAAGCGAGAATGCTTTGGAATAATGGTACTGATTTATATGTAGCAGAGCAGCCACTTTCTTATCATGAGGGAATGAGCATAAAGTTTTCTATAGTTTATTTATTTGATGAATTGTCAAAAGAAGAACAAGCCAAATATTATGAAAGAACTATAGTATTACCATTAACAATAAAACCTGTGGTAAAAATATATGATGATAATTCAAAAAGATTCTTTCCAAAAAGAAAGAGTAAAATTAAGAAAGAAGATACTAAGTAATAGTTTACTTCTTTTTTTCATATATTAAATTGGTGATAATATGAACGAAATAGATCCAAATAAGTATTTAGATATTATTAATAAAAATAACAAAAAATGTACTGATAGTAAAAATAATATCAAAAAATACTTGAAAGGCCTTGGAATAAGAACTTTGACAATTGCCGTTATATTTTTTTCATTTGCTATTATGTGCAAATATAACAATGACTTTAAAGAAACTATCACTAAATATGTCTTTACTGATGTGATATCTTTTACTAAAATAAAAAAAGTGTATAATAAATATTTAGGCGGAATTCTTCCAATAAAAAAAGAAATAGATACTCAAAAGGTATTTAATGAGCAATTAAACCATGATAATTTATCTGTGTATCATGATGGGGTTAGTCTTACTATACCAGAATCTTATTTAATACCAGCAATAACAGAGGGAATGGTTGTATTTATTGGTAATAAGGAATACTATAATAATACAATTATAATAGAAGATTTAAACGGAGTATATATATGGTATGGAAATGTCAGTACAACATCGCTAAAATTATATGATTATGTAGAAAAGGGAACATATATTGGAGAGGCAGAAAGAAATTTATATATGGTTTTTAGCAAGGATAATAAATATTTAAATTATGAAGAATTTCTTAAATAAAATGGATTTCCACTATACATATATTATAATGGCATTTGGACTGGTATTAACAGGACATTTTATTAATTTAATCGCTTTTACTTCACTTATAATAATTCATGAATTTGGACATGTTATAACCGCTACAATATATAAATACAGGATAAAAAAAATAACTATTTATCCATATGGCGGTATTACAGAATTTGATACTTTAGTTAATACTAAAATAGAAAAAGACTTACTTATAGCAATATCTGGTATTATATTTCAATCAATATATTTTTATACAATATTTTTTTTATATAGAAATGGAATAATAAGAGAATATACATATAATTTATTTTTTACTTATCATAATAGTATGCTTTTATTCAATGTACTTCCTATAATTCCTTTGGATGGCAGTAAAATCATCAATTTGATATTTTCAAAGTATTTAAATTTAAATTTTTCTAACAATTTAACTGTATTAATTTCCTTTATAACTTTATCAATGATATTAATAGGCGGTATATATGAAAAAAATTATTCAATGGTTATGGTTGTATTTATATTACTTCAAAATATATGGAATTATTATAAAAAAATAGAATATATCTATAATAAATTTGTTTTAGAAAGATATTTATATAATATAAAGTATAAAAGTTTTAAGATAATTAATAATAAAAACAAAATGTACAAAAACAAAACACATTTATTTAAAGTTAACAATAATATAATTGAAGAAAAAAGTTTTTTGAGTAATTTTTTTGATAAAAAGCCTTAATTTGTTTGACTTAAGCATTATTTTATGATAAAATTGTATTGTTTTGAAGACCTCGAGTTGTTAACTCAACCACATTGAAAAGGTAAAAGTTCAGAAATGACACCTTAAGAGTGAGTCTTAAAAATAAGTGTAAGGAGGTAAGAAAATGAAAGCAATTATTGAAACTGGTGGAAAACAATATTATGTTTCTGAGGGCGCTACAATATATGTTGAAAAACTAGAAGGTAACGAAGGAGATAAAGTTGTTTTTGATAAAGTCTTAATGGCTAATGGTGTAGTAGGTAATCCTTATGTTGAAGCTACTGTTGAAGGTACTATCGTAAAACAAGGAAAACAAAAGAAAATAACTATATTCAGATATACACCAAATAAGAGATCTACTAGAAGAAAAGTAGGCCACAGACAACCATATACTAAAGTAGAGATTAATAAAATTAAGTAAGGAGTATTTTATGATTAAAGTAATACTTACTAAAAAAGATGATAATGTAAATAAAGTTATCATCAATGGACATGCTGGTTATGATGATTTTGGTAAAGATATTGTATGTGCTGCAGTGTCTAGTACGGTTATAACTACCATTAATATATTATTATCTTTAGATAATCAAAGTATTAGTTATAATGATAGTAGAGGTTTAATTATAGAAGTACTTAAAAATGATATGGCTACCAAGAAAATCATAAATGTACTTATTTCTAATCTATATGAATTAGAAAAAGCATATCCTAAAAACATACAAATTAAGGAGGAAAATAATGAATAGATTAATGGAATTTAATATACAATTATTTGCCCACAAAAAAGGTCAATCATCTACTAGTAATGGAAGAGATTCAGCTGGTAGAAGACTTGGAGCAAAGGCTTCAGATGGTGAATATGTAACTGCAGGTTCTATCATTTATCGCCAAAGAGGTACTAAAATTCATCCTGGAACAAATGTAGGTAGAGGAACAGATGATACTCTATTTGCAAAAATTTCTGGATATGTTAAGTATTCTCACCTTGGAAAAGATAGAAAACAAGTTAGTGTATATGAAACTAAATAAATTTAATTAAAAGATATTGACAACAATATAAATTATTGTTATAATTTATATTGTCTTGGGGAATTAGCTCAGTTGGCTAGAGCATTTGCCTTGCACGCAAAGGGTCAAGGGTTCGAGTCCCTCATTCTCCACCATCGGGAAGTGGCTCAACTTGGTAGAGCACGTGGTTTGGGACCATGGGGTTGCAGGTTCAAATCCTGTCTTCCCGACCATTATTGAAAAATAAAGAACTAGCGATAGTTCTTTTTTAATATTTATTTTCTGCAACCACATGATCCCAAGCCAATAACTTAGTACCTAAAAAATTTAAATATAAAAAGTGGAGAATGAGGTGTCCCATTACCACTTGTATTCATCATAAAGCAAAGGCAAATGCTCATTACTAATACCAAAAGTTAACCCATGATTATGAGGAAGTCCATATCTATAATTTCCTCTGTAAACGCTAATTTTAAAAGTAACCGCTATAAAGCCTTTATCAATCAAATCAACAAAAATGTCAATATCTTTTAATTTATAGAAAGTAGCCTTGTAATACTTATAGTGCATTTTTCCATCTATATTATTTGTCCAAGCATCTACGAGCATTAAATATCGCAATTTACAATATAATTTATTTTTTAATGTAAAGAAAGACCAATATACACTTCTTTCTAATAAATTAAGATTTTTATCAAATACACATAAAAATACCTTTTCTTCTTTTCTATCAACATCTAATTTAAAAAAATATTTTGTTCCAACCTGACATAACATATTACCATATACTACAGAATATAATACTTTGGCACTTCTAATTTCTTTATCTGGATATCCATATTTTTCCCTTAGTCTATCAAGTTCAAAGAGCTCTTCACCATCAGGTACTGAACCAAACAAACCAATTAAACCCTTACTAAAACTTCTTCTTGTTTTAATTTCAATACCATCATAATCGGGTACACAAAAATCAGACTTTTCTTTTCCTAATAATCTTTCAAATGTATCACCAATACCACCATATCCACGATGAACCTCTGGAACATATCCCATTCTTTTTATTCTATTAAATTCATTATTCAATTTTTTGATACTTTCTTTGATAGTATCACCATTGTTTAACATATCCTTCCTTTCTACTAAAAAATATTTTCTTTTCTATCTCGTTTATAATTATACCACAAAATTATTAAAACATTATTGTGTTATTAAAAAAATAATGATAATATATATAAGAACGCAGGAGGTTTTATGGAAATACCATTTGATTATATCTTAATAAGTATAATGATTAATTTAAAAAATAGAAAAGTCAAGGCAGAAGTATCAAAACAAAGCTTAATAAAAATTATAAATAAAATAATTTATAATTTAAATGTTAATGAAAAGGAAAAATTAGAAATTATTAATAATTTTGATTTTGAATATGAACTAGATACATTTTATAATAATCATATTGAATATTTTGAATTAACGTCAGATAGTATTATTCTCGATGATAATGTATCTATCGAAGATTTAGAAAACATTTTAGAAAATAATGATATTGATGAACTAATATTAAATGAAATAGATTCTTTAATAGAATCAGATATTTCTGTTATTGAACTTATGGGTATTAAAATCAGAAAAGACCTTTATAAGTGGTTATATTTATCATTGCAAGAAGATGATAAGTTATATAGAGAATTATTATTTGCTAGAACAGAAAAAAATAATTTGCCAGAGGAACAAACAATAAAACAAATTAAAAAACATGCCTTTACCAGAAGAATATTTTTTGTTAATTTAGAAAATCTAGATTATGATAGTGCATATGATTTACTACTATATAGTGATAGTCTTATAACATTTTCTACTTATAAAGTATTACCATTTAATATTCAAAATGATATGTTTGATGAAAGAAATATCTACAATAATCCCTTTCAAAAAAGCTTATTTTTTAATGACTCACTAGTACGTTATTTAATTAATTATAAATTAGATTATTGTTTCAATGAAAGCATGGGTGCTGATTTAAATTATCACAAGGATGATTACAAATTTTATCTTAAATATTATTATTTGCTTTGTGAAGAAATAGAAACTCTTCCAGAAGGTAAGCTAAAAAATGAACTTGAAATAACTAAATATAGACTTATGATGATACTTGATGGCATGTTTGACAACACATTATTTATGAATAAAGATAATAGTAATTTAGAAGACTATAAAGGCAAATATAAGTTTAATGAACTAGAGGCACATTTCTTTGTAGATGAAATACTATCTTATAATGATAAAATGTATGAACACAAAGATAGTTATGTCATAGAATATTTTAATATAATAAAGAAAATATTTGTAAAAACATACTACTCACTAACTAAAGATGACAACATTATAAATAGAATAAAAGAAAATAAACTATACGGTATTAATAAAACTAGTACCAAATATTTTGATGATATATTAAGCAGTCCAAGAAGAAGAATAAAATAACTTCTTCTTTTATTATATTTAATTTATGTCTATATTTCTTTGCCTATATATAATAGGCACTACTGGTGCATCATTTATAGACCATAAGACTATAAATGACTATCAAAAACCTAAGGCTTTGATAGAAACAAAACATTTTACAGAAAAAAGTGTCAAATTATAAAAAACATATTTACAAACAATAACTATTATAGTAGAATATAATCGTAGAGTGGCATGAAGTGGAAGAAAGTGGGGGATATTATGTTGATTGGAGAATATCATCATAATATTGATGAAAAAGGAAGATTAATTATACCTTCTAAATTTAGAGAGGATATCGGTAATGAATTCGTTGTAACTAGAGGCTTAGATGGTTGTCTATTTGTCTATGCAATGAAAGAATGGAATGCCATCGTATCTAAACTTAGAACACTACCATTTACAAAGAAAGATGCTAGAACATTTAATAGATTTTTTATGTCTTCTGCTAGTACACTCGAATTTGACAAACAGGGGAGAATCAACATACCATCATCTTTAATTAATTATGCCGGATTACAGAAAGAATGTACGATTATTGGGGTTAATGATCGCCTAGAAATATGGGCTACTGATAAATTTAATAGTCTTATCGAAGATAACTTATCTGCTATTAGTGATGTAGCAGAAAATCTATTTGAAGGGTTAGATATTGATGCATAAAACAGTATTACTAAATGAGGCAATAGATAATCTAAATATAAAAGAAGATGGCATATATGTTGATTGCACATTAGGATTCGGGGGACATAGTGGTTTAATATTAGAAAGAATAAAAAGGGGCTTCCTTTTCGCCTTTGATCAAGATGATATGGCTTTAGAATATAGCGAAAAGAAGCTAAAAGAAATAGGCAGTAATTTTGAACTTATAAAATCAAATTTTGCCTATATTAAAGAAGAATTAAATAAAAGAAATGTTACAGAAGTAGATGGAATAGTTTTTGACTTAGGGGTATCTTCCCCGCAACTAGACATTGCTGATCGTGGTTTTAGTTTCCATAAAGATGCTAAACTAGATATGCGAATGGATACTACTAAAGAATTATCTGCTTATAATGTTGTAAATGAATACTCTTACGAAGAGTTAGTTAGACTAATAAGAGACTATGGTGAAGAAAAATATGCTACTAGCATAGCTAAAAACATAGTTAAAGATAGAGAATCTAAACCCATTGAAACAACATTTGAACTAGTAGATATCATAAAAAAGAGTATGCCATATAAGGCAATGAAAGATAGTCATCCTGCCAGAAGAACATTTCAAGCTATTAGAATTGAAGTAAATAATGAATTGGAAGTATTAAAAATAGCACTTAAATCAAGTATTGAGCTCCTAAAAGTAGGAGGCAGAGTCTCAGTTATTACTTTCCATTCATTAGAAGATAGAATTGTAAAGGAAATATTTAATGAATACTCTAAGGTTGATAGTAATTTATCAAAGTTACCATTCATTCCTGAAGAGTATATGCCTAAGTATAAAGTGGTAGCGAGTATCACTCCTAGTACTGAGGAACTAGAGGAAAACCCTCGTGCTAGATCATCAAGACTTAGAGTAATAGAAAAAATAAAGGACTGATAATATGAAAAAAAAGAAAAAGAAAGGGCTAACTAAGATAGAAAAGTTTTTATATAAAAGCTGTTTATTTATTATTGCACTTTTGATTTCAGGAATTGTTTTTACTAGTGCAACAGTATCTAAGATGAATATAGAACTTCAAAAAATGAATAGTGAAGTAGAAAAACAAGAAGATACCAATCAAAGTCTTGCTATGAAAATCAATGAGATGGCATCACTTGAAAATATTCAAACAATCAGTAAAAACTTAGGTCTATCTTATAATAATGAAAATATTAAAACAATAGAGTAAGGTGATTAGTATGAAAAAGGAAATTAATAGTAGTAAGTTTAAAGTAAGTAAACCTGTTATTATTGTTACCTTTTTTTTATTTTTGGTATTAATTGTCAGATTATGTTACTTATGTATTGTTGACTACAAAGTAGGTAGTTCTACAATTACAGCTTTTATCAAGAATAGGAATACTACCGAAGAAGTAATAATGCCTAAGCGTGGTACAATATATGATACAAATGGTAACATCCTAGCTAATGATGTTATCAGTTATACTCTTATTGCCTATTTATCCGATACCAGAGTAGACTCAAACGGCAATAAAGACTATGTTGAGAATGTTGAAGATACTAGTACCAAACTTGCTACAGTTCTTGGAGTAACGCCAGATGAAATAAAAACAATATTGGTAAATGGTATTCAAAATAAGAAATATCAAGTTGAATTTGGAACTATTGGTAAAGGTCTTTCCGAACTTGTTAAGGAAGAAATAGATAAACTAGAACTTCAAGGCATAGACTTTACCAAGGATATAAAAAGATACTATCCCAATGGAGATTTTGCTTCATATTTAATCGGCTACACAGTTAATAAAACTGATAAGGATGGTAACAACTGGATTACTGGTGAAATGGGTATTGAAGAATACTATAACGATACTTTAAAAGGTAAAACAGGTTTTGTTACTTATGAAAAAGATAAATATGGCTACAAGATTGCCAATGGCCGTGAATATGTAGAACCCGCTGAAGATGGTAATGACATCTATCTAACTATCGATAGTAATATTCAGCTATTTTTACATAATGCTGTGAGAGAGGCTCAGGACTCTTCTGAGGCCGAATGGGTCCTAATGGCCGCAATGGATGCAAAGACTGGTAAGATCCTAGGCTATTCTAGTACACCAAGTTTCGATCCTAACTTAAGAAATATGACCTCATACATTGATCCACTTGTAACCCTTACTTACGAGCCAGGTTCAACAATGAAGATATTTAGTTATATGTGTGCCATTGACTCAGGTAACTACGATGGAAACACTACATATACTTCAGGTAGTAAAACTTACACCTCAGAAAATGGCGGTAAAGATGTAACAATATCTGACTGGAGAAAAGAAGGATGGGGCACCATTACTTACGATCAAGGTTTTGCACTTTCTTCCAACATAGCGGTTGCCAACATAGTGGAATCAGTAATAACTAAAGAAGATTTAAGAGCCTGCTACGAAAAATATGGCTTTGGTTCTAAGACAGGTTTTACTTTAAAAAGAGAGGAACCAGGTAACATAAATTATAAATATCAAATAGAGGCTGCTACTGCTGGTTATGGCCAAGGTATAACAACAACACCAATTCAGCATCTTGAAGCTCTAACATCCATTGCCAACAATGGTACTATGTTAAAACCCTTTGTAGTAGACAAAATAAAAAATCCTACCACCGGTAAAGTACTTGAACAAAACTCAAAAACAGAAGTTAAAAATATAGCAAACTCTGCTACTATCGAAAAAATGAAGCAATTAATGGCTAGTGTTATAAATGGTGATAATACCAATTCAACAGGTTATGCTTACCACATGGATGGCTATAGCTTAATAGGAAAGACTGGTACTGCTCAAATATTTGATTATACCAAAGGCAAATATATGAGTGGTTCATCAGATTACATATATTCATTTTCCGGTATGTTCCCAGAAAACGACCCTGAAATAATACTATATGCTGCGATTAAAAGACCAAAAGATGGTACCAACTATCTAGCTCCAATGGTAAAAGAAGTAGAACAAAATATTACTAAATATTTAAATATTGAAGAGAAAGACAATGAAAAGAAATCATACACAGTGGAATCCTTTTATAACAAGAACGTTTCAGATATTAAGACTTATCTAGAGAATAAAAATATTAAAGTACTTGTAATTGGAGATGGCACTAAAGTTATTAATCAGTATCCTAGTATTAATAATATTATATATGAAGATGATTTAGTAGTACTAAAAACTAATAACTATGATAATAAAATGATTAATTTAAGTGGTTATTCTTATAAAGAAGCCGATAACATCCTTAGATTAATGGGAGTTAGTTATATGCTTGAAGGTAATGGCTATGTATATGAACAAAGTATACCTGAAGGTGAAACAATTACCGATACAGTAACTATTAAATTAAAAAATAAATATATAGAATAGAGGTAATAGTATGAATGAAGAAACAAATGAAATATCTAAAATTTTATATACAATACTAATAATAATTATATGTATTATATTAGGAGTATATCTTGGTAAGTTAATTATGGGTTAAGAAGAGTAATCTTCTTTTTCTTTTTATCCTCAGTTCGAGCCTGTAGTCTCTCACTGTTAAACACAGCCTAAGGTCTGTGTTTAAAACTATTTTGTTATTTTCTACTTGTAATTACATACGTTTTATGATAGTATAATACCCATACGAAAGTGGGCAGTTTATGAAAGAATTACCAAATAATGTAATTAGAAATTGTAATGAAAAGAAATTACTTAATTTAAAGAGAACTGTACTTGATTATATAAAAGAATTTAAACTAGAGGATATTACATGGAAATCTTTAACTAAAGAAAAAATGAGAAAATTTCTTTTTGATAATTATTATATCAATGATAATTTTATTACTTGGAATGATAATGATACTATTTTTGGTATGCATTATCTTCAGTGGTATTTATATACCGATAAGTATTTTATAGGTACAATAAAAAATAATATTGATAAGGAAACGATTGTTGGATGTATTAGCTATTTTAATTATCATAAAATATATGGTAATGTAAATTATATTAGTACTGTAGAAATTAATTACTTTTATCAAGGTATGAAACTATTAAATGAACTGTATAAGAATTTTATTAATGAATTAGATTTTGATAAAGATATTATGATAACTAATGAATCTATGATAGGAAGAAAGTGTCATGTTATAAATGATTTAAAAAAAGCATTAAAGAAAGTTAGATATAATAAAAATGTTATAATAGATGACTAAAATATAAAAATAAAAGGCAAGAAGTCTAAACTCTTGCTTTTTTTGTATACATTTGTATTATACATCAAAAACCTATAAATTCTTATAAATAAAGGCTTTACAAAGATATTAAAAAAATAGTCATATTTTCCTTGACTATAATATTTAAACTAGTATATAATGCTGGCGGGGTTAATACTTATGGTGTTCTCTTCTTTTTCTAAGGTTTTTACTTTGGAAGGAGAGGTGATTTTATGATAGAAAGTAATTTCTTAACCTTAGGGGGAGATGAATTTAGTTTTGGTAAAAATTGTCAAAAAAAGGGTTGACAAACATTCTAAAAAGTTATAGAATTAATCTAAATTATTCAAAAAAGAGGGAGTGAGCATTATGATAAAGTATGTTATGTTAAATATTAATTCTATACTTAATAATGTTAGAAACTATTTAGCTGACATATTTTTCTGCTGCTACAAAATTAAAAATATTGTTATGACTAAAGAGCAGTACTCTGTGAATGACTAATTTTGAGGTCGTCCGCTGGAGTGCCGCTCTTTTGCTATATATGGAGGTGAAAGAAAATGAATAAACTTACTATTGATGATTTGCTTAATCTAGTTAAAAGTTATAATCCTGATGAAGTGGAAAACATAAAAAGAGCATATTACTATGCGGATAATCTTCATTCAGGACAAAAAAGACAAAGTGGAGAACCTTATATTACTCATCCACTTAATGTTGCTTATATCCTCGCAGAAATGCACGCTGATAGGGATACAGTGTGTGCTGGGCTATTACATGATACTTTGGAAGATACTCATATTACTAAGGAAGATATTTCACACGATTTTAATCCTGAAATAGCTGCTTTAGTAGATGGAGTAACAAAGATAAGCAAACTTAACTTTTCTACTAAGCAAGAGCAGAATGTAGCTAATACTAGAAAGATAATTACTGGTATTACAAGTGATGTTAGAATAATAATTATTAAACTAGCAGATAGACTTCATAATATGAGGACATTAGAATATAAGACAGAGTTTAAACAAAAAGAAAATTCACTAGAGACAATGGATATATTTGTACCTCTTGCTTATTATATTGGAGCATATAGAATAAAAAGTGAATTGGAAGATTTATCTTTTAGATATTTAAAGCCAGATATTTATATGAGTTTACTTGAAAAAAATAAGAAAATAGAAGAAGAAAACAAGAATCTTTTATTAGAAATGAAATATAAAATAGAAAATATTTTGAAAGATAATAATATTCCTAATGAGATAAAAGTTAGAACTAAAAATATATATGGTATATATAAGAGATTACATGAAGGAGAGAAATTATCTGATATACATGACTTATTTTCTCTTAAAATAATGGTAGATGAAATAGATGATTGTTATAGAGGATTAAGATATGTACATAGTCTATACCATCCTATAAATAGTAAGTTTAAAGATTATATATGTAATCCTAAAACTAATATGTATAGTAGTCTTCATACAACAGTATTTGGTCCTGAGGGAAGACTTGTTCAAACACAAATTAGAACATTTGATATGGATAAGATTGCCTCTTTTGGACTTACTGCTTACTTTGATATAAATAAAGGTGATGCCAGAAAAGTAATGCAAGAAGAGTTAAAAAATAAATATCAATTCTTTAGCTCATTATTAGAAATTAATTCAGTATTCGCAGATAATCAAGAGTTTGTTAATCAAATAAAAAACGAATTGTTTTCTGATAAAGTATATATTTATGGAATTAATGGAAATAGAGTAGAATTACCTAAAGGATCAACAGTAATAGATTATGCTTTTAACTTAGACTCTGATATTGGTAATACTATGGTAGGGGCAATTGTTAATGATGATTATAAAGATGTTGACTATGTTCTTAAAAATAATGACAGAGTAAGGATTATTAGTGACGAGTTATCATTTGGCCCAAGAGAGGAGTGGATTGCTAAGGCTGTTACAACTAAGGCAAAGAAGAGGATAAGAGAGTTTAAAAGCAATTAGTGTAATATGAGTTTATAGGGAACTCATAAAAAAACTAAATATTGTTAGGAAAGGAGAAAAAAATGAAACAAGGTTATGTACCAAACACTTGGAAAGATGGTAAAAGTCATTATATTAAGGCATTAGATGAACCATGGTATAAATTGTTAGTAAAACTTGAAAATCTATTATCAGTAGAAACTATGAAATTCTATCAGAAAAGAAATATATTGACAATTCATTTACCAATAACTACAGGCTCTATTTCGAGTCCGATGGGTAGAGGAAGTGATTCATTACCAGTAAAAGTTAAGCTTGAGGGAGTAGATACTTATCTAGCAGATTCAATGCAATTTTTATTAGAATATGGCTGTAGATTAACTGATAGAGGAGTGTATTACATTATGCCATCTTTTAGAGGGGAAAAAGCAGATGAGAGACATTTATGCCAATTTTATCATAGTGAAGCAGAGATAATTGGTGACTTAGATGATGTTATGAATTTGATAGAAAAATATATTAAGCACTTATCTAAAGCAATAATAAAACAACTTGGGAATGAAATTAAGGAATTAATAGGAGATATTTCACACATAGAATATATGGCAAATTTTAAAGGAAATTTTCCAAGAATTACCTTCAATGAAGCAGAAGCTAAATTAAAAGAACTTCATAATAATAATATTGAGAAATATATTGAGTATAATGATGGATGGAGAAATATAACAAGAGAAGGAGAAAAAGAAATAATGAATCTGTATAATGGAATAGTGTGGGTAACAAATTATGATATCCTAGCTGTACCATTTTATCAAAAGTTTGATAAGAAAAATAAAGGAACTACAAAAAATGCCGATCTTTTAATGGGAATTGGAGAGACTGTAGGATGCGGAGAGAGACATGAAAACTATGAAGAATTACTTGAATCACTAAAGTATCATGAAGTTGATACTCAAGAGTATGAATGGTATTTAAATATGAAGAAGATAAAACCATTAAAAACTTCAGGATTTGGCATGGGAACTGAACGATTCTTTATGTGGGTTTTAAAATGCGACGATATCAGAAATATGCAAATTTGTTTAAGATTCAATGGGGAAAATATATTACCATAAATTGGAGTTAAAAATGAAAAGTGAAATAGAAAGTTTAAAAAAAGATTATGGAAATTATTTATTATCAAAAGGTTACAAACAAAATTCTAGTGTAAAAATTACTTCGGGAGTTGACCCTAGCGTTGTGCTTATTGGTTCAACAATTAGTGTGTTGAAACCAAAGCTGTTGAATCATGAAGTAAGTACTGAAGGAGAATTCCTTTTCCAACGTGCCATAAGAACTAGAGGAATAAAAAGGCTCTTAATTCCTGAAAAAATGGAATGGTATAGTTATTTTGATGCCAGTGGAGTTTTAGTTAATTATAACAAACTTGATAAACTTGTATTTGATATAATAGACTTTTTAAATAAATTTTTGAACATTGATTATTATGATATTATGGTTCGAGTTTCGGGGAAAGATAATGATTTGATGAAATCTCTAAAAAATCTTGATGGTAGAGTAGTTGTAGAAATTGATTCAAGAGAAGAAAAATACTATAGACATAAATATGGATTACAGGAGTTTGGTATTTATGGAAGAAATTTAAATATTGCTATAAGAAATTGTAAAGATTCAGAATATAAAGATATTGGGAATATTATAATTATAGAGTCACCAAACGAAAAATTTGGTGTTGAGTGTGCCATTGGAGTAAATGCTATGTTAATGAGAAAGTTAGGATTATCTAATAGCATTGAAGCATCGAGTATTGTTGATGTTTATCATCCGGTTGATGACTCGGACTATAAATTTTTGGATTGTTTATCTGTGGTTTCACATCTTGCTTATGAAAATGCTAGTTTAATTAATAGTAGAAGCCCTCAATACATTTATCGAAAATACTTAAGAGCATTAAAGTATTGGGCTGAAATAAAAAAAATGTCTAATGATGAATTATTAGATATGATAAAAATGTATATTCAGGTTGAATATAGCAAAAATGAAAAACAAAAAATCGATACTAATGTTAGGAGATTGTTGTTACAAGGAGGCTTTAGAAATGGAAAATAACAAACAAATGACTATGAGTGAAATTGTAAAATTTGCGCAACAATATGGATTCATATTTCCAGGGAGCGAAATATATGGAGGCTTAGCGAATACATGGGATTATGGCCCTTTAGGAATAAGATTAAAAAACAATATTAAAGATGCATGGAGATATTATTTTATTCAAAATCATGATAATGCTTTTGAAATAGATGCAGATATTTTAATGAACCCTAGGGTATGGGAAGCTTCTGGTCATGTGCAATCGTTTAGTGATCCACTAATTGATTGTAAAGAATGCAAAACTAGGCATAGAGTGGATAACCTAATAAGTGGTTATAATTCTTTAATTGATGTTGACACTATGACAGAAGATGAAATGATGAAATATATATACGACAATAAGGTTCCTTGCCCAAAATGTGGAAAAAGTAATTTTACTTCTTTAAGAAATTTTAATTTAATGTTTCAAACACAGCGAGGAGTAACTACAGGTAATCAAAATACAATATATTTGCGACCTGAAAATGCTCAAGGCGAATACGTTAATTATTTAAATGTTTTAAGAAGTATGCATACAAAATTACCTTTTTCGATTGGGCAAATAGGAAAAGCCTTTAGAAATGAAATTACTCCAGGAAATTTTACATTTAGAACCATTGAATTTGAGCAAATGGAATATCAAACATTTTGTAAGCCCGGAATTGATCATGAGCTTTACGAATATTATAAAGAATATGGTAAAAAGTTTTTTGAAAGTCTAGGCTTGCCTGATAATAAATTACGCTTTAAGGATCACGAAAAATTAGCTCATTATGCAAAAGAGGCTTGTGATATAGAGTATTTATTTCCATTTGGTTGGGGCGAAATAAATGGTACACATAATAGAACTGATTTTGATTTATCAAGACATCAAGAATATAGCGGTAAAAAAATGGAATATTTTGATCCATATACTCAAGAAAAGTATATTCCTTATATTATTGAATCAACTTATGGTTTAGACAGAACAATATTGGCTTTGTTGTGTGAATCTCTTCATAAATTTGTAGATGAAAATGGAAAAGAAAGATTTGTTTTAAGTTTAGATAAATCAATATCACCAATGAAAGTAAGTGTATTACCTTTAGAAAAGAAAGCCCATTCAGAATTGGCAATGAATATATATAGAGAATTACGAGAAGAGATGATGGCTTATTATGACGATAAAGGTAATATTGGTAAAAGATATAAAAATAGTGATGCGATTGGAACTCCTTATTCAATTTGCATAGATAATGATACACTTGAGAACGGAATGCTAACAATTAGAGACAGAGACACAAGAGAGCAGATAAAAATTTCAACCGGGCAAGTTGAAGACGTATTAAAAAGAAAGTTAGTTAGAAAATAAACGGAAGGGAAAAATAACAATGGAAATTAAAGCGATAGATAGCCATTCACATATCGGTTATGAAAATGATGAAGAAATTGTAGGTAAAAATATAATGATGCCGTATCTTCCGACATTTTCGGAGTATCAACGATTAGCAAAAAAAAATTCTGTTGAAAAGGTTCTTTTTGCTCCATGTACATCACCTATGATTATTGATAAAATAAGACATTTTACAAAAGTATACTATTTATGGGAATATGTTAATGGCAAATATAGATATTTTAGTGAAGTAATTAATAATGGAAAGATAATAAAAGGCGAAATGTCAAAAAATCCTTATATGGAAGTTAATGTAAAAATTTTTAGATATTTAAAAAATTTAAAAGGTGAAATATCTGCAGAATTTATACCAGCTATCAGTTTATATTTTGATACTCCTGATTACATTGAGGAATTATTATCATTAAATATTAAAGGCTTGAAGGTGCATGGAGTTTCAACTGGACTTTATGATTTAAATAGAGTAAATCAAGATATCTTATCATTGTTAAAAAAAAGTGGTGTTCCCCTTGTGATTCATACAGATTTTGTGAAAAATCCTAAAACGCCGATTGATTATTTGTATAGTGAAAATAATCCAATAAACTGGTTAAAACTATTAGTCAAAAATGATATTAAAGGATATTTAGTTCATGGCTGTAGATTGTCAAGCGAATGTAGTAGAATTATGAAAGATAATAATGGACAATTTTTGACCGGCATTTCTCCAGACATATTATTAACAAATGAACCTGAGAGACTAATGGTTAAAACAGATAATTATTTGGAAACTTTATTTAATATGTTTGATATTGAAATGATGGCATTTGATTTAGATTATAATTGGAACTATACTGATAGAGTAACATATACTTATGATGATGAACAGTTAAATAGGTTAAATAAATTAAAATTATCAAAGAATAATAAAGAAAAAGTATTAAAAAAGAATTCAGAAAGATTCTTTAATTTGTGAGGTTATGATGGATATAGAAAAAGAATACTGGAATGAACAATTACGAATCTATAATTCTTTAACATATGCTAAAGATATTAAATACTATGAATGGCAGCCGGCACGATGGGCAGGCAATTATTCGGCAATAAATTTGATAAAAAAATATCTTAATGATGTAAAAACTACGATTGAAGTAGGCGCAGGAAGTGCTGCATTTTCTATTGCTCTACATAATAAAAAAAACGATTTAAAATTACACGCAATAGATATTTCACCCACAGCCACAAAATATGGTAGGATAATATCTAAAGATTTGAATGTATCAATAGAATATATTTGTGGCAATCTATTTGAATGTGTAGATAAATACGATTTGGTATTAAGCTTGGGCGTAATAGAACACTTTACTTCTCAACAAATGGATGAATTTGTTGAGAAGTGTATAGAACTAAGCAATAAATATATTTTGATAGCTATACCAAATCAAGAATCAGAAATCTTTAAAAATTATGTTTCTTGGTCAAATAAGAACAGTAAAGAATATGAAGAAAAACATAATAAGTTTAATAATGAAGATTTAAGAAACTTATTAAAAAAACATAATTTAAAAATATTAGTTGAAGATGGATTCCAGTTGTTTTTATCGGAAAAAAATTTTTTTGAAGAAGATACAAAAAACAATTCTGAAATAATAAAATTATTAAAAAATAAATTAATGGATTTAAATATCAATCTTGGTTCGAAATTTCCAAATGTTAATTTTAAAGCTAAAGATATTGATGATTTAGTAAAAGTTGAATTAAGTTTTAATCATGAGGTAAGAATGAAATATTCTTTTATGTCTTTTATCTTAGCTTCAAAAATATAAAAGTGAGTCTTGTAAAAAAAGCAAAAATATGTTAAAATATATAGTATAATAATTTAAGATTGGAGAAATAAAATATGGAAGAAATAACAATGAAAGATATGGTGAATATTTGTAAACAATATGGTTTTATTTATCAAGGAAGTGAAATATATGGTGGCCTTGCAAATACATGGGATTATGGTCCTTTGGGAAGTTTGTTAAAAGATAATATTAAAAAGACTTGGAAAAAAAGATTTATTCAAGAAAGGGACGATGCATATGAAGTTGATGCTGCAATTTTAATGCATCCTAGAGTTTGGGAAGCATCTGGACATGTTCAATCTTTTAGTGACCCATTAATTGATTGTAAAAATTGTAAAATGAGACATAGGGTTGATAATTTAATTAGTGAATATAATCCCGAATTAGATGTTGATGCCATGACGGAAGAAGAAATGATGAATTATATAAATAAAAATTGCGTTCCATGTCCGAAGTGTGGCAAAAGTAACTTTACACCACTTAGAGAATTTAATTTGATGTTTAAAACTAATCGTGGTGTTGTTGAAGAAAAACAAAATACTATATATTTGCGCCCTGAAAATGCCCAGGGGGAATATGTAAACTATTTAAATGTTAGAAGAACAACAAGAAGTAATTTGCCATTTTCAATTGGTCAAGTTGGGAAAGCTTTTAGAAATGAAATTACTCCAGGAAATTTTACTTTTAGAACAATTGAATTTGAACAAATGGAATTTCAAACATTTTGTAAGCCTGGAACAGATCATGAGTTATATGAGGAGTTCAAAGAATATGCCAAACAGTATTTTATTGATTTAGGTATTACTGAAGATGACTTAAGATATCATCCACATGAAAAATTAGCACATTATGCTAAAGAAGCGTGTGATATAGATTATAAATTTCCATTTGGCTGGGGAGAAATAAATGGTACGCACAATAGAACGGACTATGATTTGTCTAGACATCAAGAATATAGTGGAGAAAAAATGTTTGCAGTAGATGATGAAACAAAAGAAAAATTTATACCATATATTATTGAGTCAACTGTTGGTGCTGACAGATTAACATTAGCGTTATTATTTAACAATTATAGAAAAGAAAAACTAGAAAATGGAGAAATTAGAGAAGTAATGAGTTTTCATCCGGCAATCGCTCCATATAAAGTAGCAGTGTTACCTTTAATTAAAAAACGTCATAGTGAAATAGCAAGAAAAATATATAATTCATTAAGAAAACATTTTATGTGTGATTATGATGATAGCGGTACAATTGGTAAAAGATATAGAAGAGAAGATGCAATGGGAACACCATGGTGTATTACAATTGATGATGAAACATTAAATAATAATTTAGTAACAATTAGAGATCGCGATAATATGGAACAAATTACTTTAAATGTTGATGATGTAAAAAATTATATTAGAGAAAGAATCGAATTTTAAAATGAATAATTTTAAAAATATAAACACATTGCTTTTTGATTTGGATGGAACGTTAATTAATACTGAAAAAGAATTCTATATGTCCTTTTATGAAGTATTACTAAATAAATATAAAATAAAAATTGATGAAAAAATATATAAAGAATGCGAATTAGATAAAAATGCTACGTTACTTGACACTTTAAGAAATGATTATGAAATATTAAAAAACGTTTCAAATGAAAAAATAATGAAAGAAGTTTTTTCTTGTTACACAGCTAAATTTACAGAAGCAGTAATGTCTAATGAAACAAAAGAAAAAGTAGAATGTTTAAAAAGATTGAAAAACAGTGGCTTCACTTTAGGCTTAGTTACTACTTGCATGCGTAGATATCTTTGCACATTGATTGAAAAATTAAATATATATGATTTATTTGATTGTATTATAGCTAGGGAAGATGTTGACAATTTGAAGCCAAGTGGTGATGCTTATTTAAAAGCATTAAACGTATTAAACAAAAATGCAGAAGAAGCCTTAGCTATAGAAGATTCAAAAAGGGGAATTGAAGCTGCTTTATCTGCAAAATTAAAAATTGTAAAAGTTGACGAATATACTTTAGTTAAATTCTTTGATACTAGATGTATAGAATTTAATTCGGTTGAAGATTTTGCAAAAAAAATATTAAATGTTTAAGAGGCACTTATGAGCAATTTTAATTTAAAAAAAGGTGATAAAGTAGCTATTGTTTCGTTGTCAAGTGGTATTTTAGGGGAGTTATATGTAGCACATGAATTAGAATTGGGAGTGAAAAGATTAAAACAATTTGGACTCGTCCCTGTGTTTATGAATAATTCACTTAAAGGAGTAAATTATTTAAAAAATCATCCAGAATCTCGAGCACAAGATTTAAAACAGGCATTTTTAGATAAAGATATTAAGATGATTATTACTGCAATTGGTGGAGATGATACTTATAAGACAATACCATATTTAATGGAGGATAAAGAATTTATTAATTGTGTAAAAAAGAATCCTAAAATTTTTTCTGGTTTCTCTGATACAACTGTTAATCATTTTATGCTAAATAAATTGGGCTTGTCAACATTTTATGGTCCTGCATTCTTAGTAGATATTGCGGAGCTTGATAATGAAATGATAGATTATACCAAAGAATATTTTCTTAAATTTTTCAATAATAATGATATAATTGAAATTAAGTCTAGTCCTGTTTGGTATGATAATAGAGATAGCTATGACGCAACACAATTAGGAATATCAAGGGTTTGTCACTCTGAAACTCATGGATTTGAAACTTTAAATGGTCATGGAATTATTACAGGAAAATTATTCGGTGGATGTATAAATAGTATTTATGATATATTAACTGGGGAAAGATATAATGAGGAAAATGTCATATTTGAAAAATATAATTTATTACCTACTATAGAAGAATGGAAAGATAAAGTGTTGTTTTTAGAAACTTCAGAAGAAATTGTTAATCCAGAAAGATTAGAAATAATGTTATTAGAATTGAAAAAAAGGAAAATATTGGATTCTGTTAAGGGGTTATTAATTGGTAAACCTATGGATGAAATATATTACGAAGAATATAAGGAAATCTATAAAAAAATATTTAAAAATAGTAGTGTTCCTATATTGTATAACATTAATTTCGGACATGCTGTTCCTCGATGCTTTTTACAATATAATGCTTTAGTAACGGTGGATTATGATAACAAAACAATTAATGTTAAATCCTGTAAATTGTTGTAGTTGAATTAGTACTAGAACTAAGACAAATAAGGCTATTAGGTTCAGTAAAAATACAAGAAAAAAATCATTAAGTTAAATTTTAAATTGATATTTAGTTTTTGCTGAGAAAAATTAATAATGTTTTATTAAATAATTAAAGATGTACCTAAAATTGAATATTACAGATAACAATAATAGTCAAAATTTGAAAAAATATAATAAAATCCTTAGAATTTAGGTTTAGAAAAAAGTAACAGTTAAATATGATACATCTATAGCAATGCCAATTAATTTAAAACTGTTAAATAAAACTATTCTAATTTTTCTCTTTAATATAATGCAATTAATCGACTTGAACATAGTGTTAAACAATATGCTTATTTATTGGAACCATTAAGGTTTAATGATGAACATGATGGAAAAAGATTGGGTGTTTTTGTTATTGAAACAGAGAGATTGGTACAATTTTTGACAGGTTGCTATGATATGAAATATGTTCAACTATTTCCTACTAATTTACCAAATGGTATATTAACACATGCTACTAGTATTGAAGATATGAAAACTAGAAGGAAAAAATTATGATAGTTGGTATAGATATAGATGGAACAATAAATGATTTGCATTCAGTGATATTGGAATATGGTAGATTATACAATCAGACGATTATTAATGGTACCATTAAAGATGAAAATGCCTATTATATTAAAGATATATTTGCTTGGAATGTATTAGATTATGATAAGTTTAAATGGATAGTACAAAGTTATTTGGTAAATAGAATTAAAAGTAGAAATGGTGTAGTTAAGAAGAGTAATCTTCTTTTTCTTTTTATTCTCAGTTCGAGCCTGTAGTCTCTCACTATTAAACGAAGCCTAAGGTCTTTGTTTAAAACTATTTTGTATACATTTGTATTGTATATATAAATCTTATAAACACTTATAAATAAAGACTTTACAAAGATATTAAAAAAACAGTCATATTTCCCTTGACTATAATATTTAAACTAGTATATAATGTTGGCGTGGTTAATACTTATGGTGTTCTCTTCTTTTTCTAAGGTTTTTACTTTGGAAGGAGAGGTGATTTTATGATAGAAAGTAATTTCTTAACCTTAGGGGGAGGAGGTTATTAGTAGATGGAATTAGTTATAGCATACGCTTTAACTATTCTTGTTACATAGCAGTAATAGTGCTAGGTAGCCATAGAAAATAGATTAAAAAAAATCGGGGCACCTCAGGGGGTGCCCTATCTAACAATAGGGGAGAACACCTTACGAAAATAGGTGTTAGCCATTTTTATTATGACTAATTTCTCTCACTGTATATATTATATGCTAATTTTAATAAAAAAGCAATAACTTTTATAGTGAACAAATAAATATTCATAATGGAGACTACAGGCTCCATTATGCTACTTAAAACCTTAGACTTAAGTAGATATAACATAAAATATAAAAATATCCTAGATTTTCTTTTGAATATTTGGTAAAATATAAAAGTAGGATGTGAAGTATATGTACTTAAAAGAAATAAAAGCTTATGGATTCAAATCTTTTGCAGATAAAATAAATATAGAATTTGGAAAAAACATAAATGGAATAGTAGGACCTAATGGATCTGGTAAATCAAATATAGTAGATGCTGTTAGATGGGTGCTTGGAGAACAATCTATGAAGAGTTTAAGAGGAGACTCTTCTTTAGATGTAATCTTCTCTGGTAGTGATAGTAGAAAACCACTTAATAGTGCCTCAGTTACTTTAGTATTTGATAATGAAGATAGAATTCTTCCTATTGACTTTAGTGAAGTATCTATTAAGAGAATGGCTTTTAGAACAGGAGAAAACGAATACTATATAAATAATGAGAAAGTAAGATTAAAAGATATTACCGAACTTTTAACTGATAGTGGTACCGCTAAAGAGAGTTTTAATATTATAAGCCAGGGTAAGATAGATGAAATATTATCTAATAAACCAGAAGACAGAAGAATAATATTCGAGGAGGCAGCTGGTGTATTAAAATATAAAAGAAGAAAAGAAGAAGCCTTAAGAAAGCTAGATAAAACTAATCAAAACTTAAATAGAGTTAATGATATTATTAATGAATTAGATAGTAACTTAGTTCCTTTACTTGAAGCCTCTAATAAGGCTAAGAAATACATGGAGATTAAAGACAGCCTATCTAATATAGAGGTATCTTCAATTGCTTATGAAATTAATAATTTAAATACAGAATATCAAAATGGTAAGAAGAGAGTAGAAGAGTTAGAAAATGAAATAGCTAGTATATCTAGTAATTCTTCTTCTTATGATGTCGATGTTTTAAAGTATAAAGATAAATTAAGAGAAATAAGAGAGGCTATTAATACAAAACAGTCTAAGATAATAGAACTTACTAAAAGGGAAGAACAAATAGCTAGTGATATTAAATTACTTGAAGAGAGAAATAAATATAAGAGTGATGAATCTAGAATATCTAATAATATTATTAAATTGAAAGAAGAACTTGTTAATATTAATTCCTATATTAATGATAAGAAGAATAATATTGATATTCTAAATAAGAAGATAGAGGTTATTAATGATAGTATAAAGACTTCTACTGATAACTATAATGAAAATAGTACTAAGAAGAATAATCTTAATAATATTTTGCTTAAGAATAATAGAGAGATTGATAGTATTAAATATAGAATAGAATATTTAGAAAATACTCTTACCAGTGGTACATTACTTCCTAAGAGTATAAAGAGTATCCTAGATAATCCTAAGTTTAATGGTGTACATAATGTTATATCTGAACTTATTAATGTAGAAAGTAGATATGGTACTGCAATTAGTACTGCTCTTGGAGGAGCATCTTCTTACTTAGTCGTAGATACTCCTAGTACTGCTAAAGAACTAATTGGTTACTTAAAAGATAATAACTTAGGTAGAGCCACCTTCTATCCATTATCAGTAATTAATGGTAAGTATATAGATAATGAAGTATTATCTAGTTTAGAATATATACCAGGATATATTGGTACTGGAAGTAGTCTTGTTACTTTTGATAATAAATATAAGAATATTATTGATAATGTTCTTGGTAATATTATTATCGTAGATAATATAGATACTGCTAATAAAGTTAGCACTAATATTAATAAGAGATATAAGATAGTTACCTTAGATGGACAAGTAGTTAATGTAGGAGGATCTTTAACTGGTGGATCACAAATTAAGAGTAATAATACAATATCTGTTAAATACGAGATAGAAGAATTAAGAAGAAAGAGTTCTTTCTTTGAGGAAAAGAATAAGAATATACTTAAAGATATTGCTAATATTGATAAAGATATTATGGAATATACTAGTAGAATTCATTCTTTAAGTAACGAGAAGGTAGAGTACGAGAGTACTATTGCTAGTATTAAGAATGATTATGATATTAGATTAAGAGATAAAGAAAGTAAAGAAAAAGAACTTAAAGATTTATCTAATATTAGTAATAATACTAGTGAAGAAGATAATCTTATTAAATCTTTATCGGAAGTTAGGGAAAGTATTTCTAACATTAATAAAGAGATTAGTATATTAAAAGTAGATGAAGATAAGACTAATAATTTAATTAATGAGATAGAAGAGACTTCTAGAATGAATAATAGTCATATTAGTAAGAAAGAAAAAGAACTTAATAGTCTTAATATTATGATTAATAGAACTGATGTTAAGTTAGATAATTTACTTAATACTTTGACTAATGATTATAATATGACTTATGAGTTTGCTATTAATAATTATAAACTTGATATGGAACTTGAGACCGCTAAAAGAGAAGTTATTAAACTTAAAGATAATCTTAGTTTACTTGGTAATGTTAACTTAGATGCTCCTCTTGAATATGAAAGACAGAAAGAAAGATATGACTTCTTAAATGGTCAAAAGAATGACTTAGTTAATGCTGAGAATACTTTATATGATATTATTAAAGAGATGGATACTATTATGAAAGAAAAATTCCTAGATACTTTTAATAGAGTAAAAGAGGAATTTAAGGTTGTATATAGAGAATTATTTAAGGGCGGTAAGGCTGAACTATCACTTACTGATCCGGATAATTTATTAGAAACTGGTATTGAGATTAAAGCAGAACCTCCTGGTAAGAAACTTCAGAGTATTAGTTTATTATCTGGTGGTGAGAAGACATTTACTGCTATTTCATTATTATTTGCTATACTTAATATTAGGCCAGTACCTTTCTGTTTATTTGATGAGGTAGAGGCTGCACTTGATGATGCTAATGTTGAAGCTTTTGGTGGATACTTAGATAAATATAGAAATAAGACTCAGTTTATTATTATTACTCATAAGAAGAAAACTATGGAATATGCTGATATTTTATATGGTATTACTATGGAAGAATCTGGTGTTAGTAAGATAGTATCTGTTAAATTAGAAGATGTTAAGAAAGATTAAGTTCTTTCTTTTTCTTTATGTTCACTTTAAGTCTTAAGTAAACTTAAGTCTTCCAGTGTTAGATTAAGCCTAATCCTTAGTCTTAATCTAATATATCAACCATATCTATTATATATAAGCAGTAACTATATATTTAGTTTTAATCAGTATTTATTTTTTGGTCGAAAATTTCGACCAAAAGATTATTACTTTCATCATCAGTAAGTTTAAAACAATATCTTTCAGGAAACTTTTCTATGTTATTTTTAACTGCTTCATTTATTCTTTTTGTTTCAACATTATAAAGTTTAGCCAAGTCAGAATCTAACATAACCTGTTTTCCTCTAATTTCATATATCATATTTTCTATTTTCACGTCATTTTTAATAATTACATTATTCATTTATTGTGCCTCCCTTTTTGAAGTCGAAAATTTCGTACATCAAAGAATTATTTATTAAATCTTTCTCTTTATCATTGTCTTAGTGTTTATAATAATATAAATATTAACCTATGTCAATGTATTATTTTAAATTTAAATATATATTTATGGCTTATATATAATAGATTTTATTTTGAGACTAAAGTTAGGCTCAAAATAACACTATGAGACCTTGGCTCATAGTGAAAGGAATAAAAAAATAATATATTTATATAGATATTTATCTATTTTTATGATAGAATTAATATTAGTGATGAGGTGTAAGTATGAATAATAAACAAAATAATAAGATAACAAGTAGAGATGTAGATTTTGCTAAATGGTATACTGATGTAGTAATGGCCGCTAAACTAAGTAGTTATTCTAATACTAAGGGATGTATGGTAATAGAACCTAATGGTTATGCAATATGGGAAAATATGCAAAAAGTATTAGACAGTATGTTTAAAGAAACAGGACATAAAAATGTATATATGCCTTTATTAATACCAGAGAATCTACTAAAAAAAGAAGGAGAATTAGTAAAAGGATTTGCTCCTGAAGTAGCGTGGGTTACTGAAGGTGGTAATAAAAAATTAGATGAAAGATTATGTATTAGACCTACATCAGAGACAGTATTTTCTGATTACTATGCTAGTACTGTTAAATCTTATAGAGATTTACCTAAATTATATAATCAGTGGTGTAGTGTATTAAGATGGGAAAAAGAAACTAGACCATTCTTAAGAAGCAGAGAATTCTTATGGCAAGAAGGACATACTATTCATGAAACTAAAGAAGAAGCAGAAGCTGAAACATTAAATATGCTAAATATTTATAATAAGTTCTTTCATGATTATTTAGCTATTCCTAGTATTATGGGTAGAAAGACAGAGAAAGAAAAGTTTGCAGGAGCAGAGTATACATATACAGTAGAAGCCCTTATGTATAATGGCGTAGCCCTTCAGTCAGGTACTAGTCATTTCTTTGGACAAAAGTTTTCTAAAGCTTATGATATTAAATATTTAAATAGAGAAAATAAATTAGATTATCCATATCAAACTTCTTGGGGAGTAAGTACCAGAATGATGGGAGCCTTAATAATGGTTCATTCTGATGACTATGGGCTTGTATTACCTCCTAGAATAGCTCCTAATAAAGTAGTTATAATTCCTATTAGTAATGATTTAGAAGTAATGAGTATGGCTAATGATTACTTAGATAAATTAAAGAAAGAGGGAATAGAGGCTTATATTGATGATAGTGAGAAGTCTCCTGGATATAAATTTGCTGAAGCTGAAGTACTTGGTATACCTGTTAGAATAGAAATAGGTAAGAGAGATCTAGAAAATAATGTTATTACTTTAGTAAGAAGAGATACTAGAGAGAAAAGAGAGGTATTTACTAATACTGATATAGTACATGATGTTAAAATATTACTTGAAGATATCCAAAGAGATATGTATGATAGAGCTCTAAGAAGAAGAGAAGAAATGACTTATACTTGTACAGATATCGAAGACTTTAAGGATATTATTAACAATCATCCTGGATTTGTTAAGGCTATGTGGTGTGGAGATACTGCTTGTGAAGAAAAAATAAAAGAAATTAGAGGATGTAAATCTAGATGTATTCCATTTGAAGAAGAACATCTAAGTGATAAATGTATTGTGTGTGGTAGGGAAGCAAAACACTTAGTTATTTGGGGTATTCAATATTAATATAGAACTATAGTCTTTATGTACTATAGTTTTTTATTGACAAACATAATAATTCTATAATAAAATTATTATAGGATGTGGTTATATGACAAAAGACAAATTATTGAATACATTAAGAAAAAAGAATATCAATAATTATAACGATAAAATTTTAGATAGAGATGAATATATCTTGAAGCTGCTATTAACTTTAGATGATAGTTTAATTAAAATAGGTATTGATATTATTAATTTATATGAAGATGATATACTTGCTTCAGAAGCAATTGATATATTAAAAAGACATCCTAATATGAATGTAATAAGATGTTTGACTAATGAGAACTCTATTAAAGGTAATGTGTCGTTAGAAGGCGCCAAAATATTATGTGGTTCTAAAGAAGCATTTAATGCTTCTTGCGGGTGTGATATACTATGCAATGAGACTGCTATTAAAGGTGGTATAGCTTTAGAAGGAGCTAAGATAATTAATCATTCTAAGAAATGGTATAATGCCTACTATGGAAGATATCCTCTAACTGATATAAATGTTATTAATACTGGTTATTCTTTAATCGGAGCCAATATTATTAATAATTCAGATAAAGAATATAAAGCTTTATTTGCTAGTATAGCTTTATGTAGTGAATATACTGGTAATGTAGTAAACATAGCTAAGAAAATTAATACTTCTAGCGACTGGAAAACGGCATGTGAAATACTAGACAAGTATTTAATAAATGATAGAATAAATCTTAAAGAAGACACTTTATATAAAGATGAATCTTATTCATTACTTACAAATAACATAGTAAGAAGAAGAGTTAAATATTAAAAGACTTGAAAAACAAGTCTTTTTATGGTATACTAATGCCAGTTTTTGGGGTGATATAATGATAAAAGAAGATTTAAAAAAAATAAGAGAAGAACTAATTAAATTAGATGATAAAAGAAAATTTAAAGATATTCTTCCAAAAAGAAGTTGCTATCAAGAAATTTATGAAGTAAATAAAAATAAATTAAATGATATAGCTATATGTTATATGAATTCAGTTACTACTTTTAAACAATTATTTAGTAAAATATATTATTTAGCTAAAGCTCTTACTGAAATCGGTGTAAAGGAAGGGGACTCAGTAGCTATA
>FR887368.1:19738-19925 GCA_000431795.1 Clostridium sp. CAG:302 | reverse complement strand
TTGGTGCTACTGCTAATATGATAAATGTTTTCTCAGGTGGAGATAGAGAAATAGAAGAACAAATGAGAAAGTTTAATTCTAAAGTGTTAATAACACAAGATATATTTTATAATAAAAGAATTAGAAATATAATGGATAAAGTAGGAGTAACTAATGTAGTTACTACTGGACTAGCTGATTCATTACC
>FR887368.1:0-19641 GCA_000431795.1 Clostridium sp. CAG:302 | reverse complement strand
CAGGTAAGTAAAGATAATAGATGTATAAGATTTAATGATATGCTAAATGTAGGTAGAGAAGCACAAATGGATATAAGACCTAAATATACTCCTAATAAGATAGCAATGGTTGCATATACTAGTGGAAGTACAGGTGAACCAAAGGCTGTTGCCGCTACTAATGAGGCTGCTGTATCAATGAAGTACTTGATGGGATTATCAGTAGATAACTTTGCCCCTAAAGATATTATGTTTAGTACATTACCATTATGGATATATTATGAATTAATAAATAGTATTTTTGATCCGTTAGCATTAGGAGCAGCAGTAGCTCTAGATCCATTATTTGATGCTAAGAAAGTAGAAAAGAGATTTTCACAATATCATTTCAATCATTGGAATTCTATTACTCCTGATATAATAGAAATGACAAAAAATAAGAAAATGAAAGATTTTGACTTATCATTCTTGAAATCTATATCTATTGGTGGTGCTTCAATAGATCCAGAACATAGAGAAAAAGCACGTACTTTCTTAAGAGAAAGAAATTCAGATGTAGAAATATGGGATGGTTATGGTACTTCAGAAACATTAGGATGCATTTTCCTTGATAATAAACCACTTGAAGGTAATATATATAAAATAGTAAATATAGAAACTAAAGAAATAGTACCAGAAGGTAAGGTTGGAGAATTGTATGTACTTACTCCTAGTTTAATGAAATGTTATTATGGTAACGAAAAACTAACTAATTCAACTTTAGAAATTGATAAAGATGGTTATGTTTGGTTTAAAACAGGTGATTTATTCCACGAATATAGAGATAAAGATAATAAATTAAAAGTAAAATATGATGGAAGAATTAGAAGAATGGAAATATCTAAAGACCCAAATGGTGTTCCGTGTAAATTAATACCAGATGAAATAAATAGAGTGGTAAAAGAAGTAGATGGTGTACAAGAATGTGAAACTATAATAATAGATGACAAAAAATACTTAACAAGAGCAGTTACTTTTATAACACTTGAAAATGAAGAAAATATTAAAGATATTAAGAGTACTACTATTAAACACTGCCAAGAGAGTTTACCTATATATATGGTACCAGTAGATATAATAGTAGTTAAAAACATACCAAAACTAACATCAGGTAAAAATAATATAGTTCTATTAGAGGATAATTATAAAAATAATAAAGTTAAGAAAAGAGTTAGATAACTTTTTTCTTTTTTTCTATTTAAAAATATTAATAATAATGATATAATGACGGTATAAGAGTAGGAGATGAAATAATGACTTTAATTCTAATACAGGTAACTTGCTTAGTATTTTCACTAATATTAGTAATAACTTTTTTTGTAAGAAAAAATTATAATAGTTTAGAAAATAAACTATTCAAATGGCTAATGATAAGTAATAATATAGGGCTAGTTTTAGAACTAATTTGTTATTATGCTTTTTCTATCTCGAGTAAAAATATAATACTATCTATTGTAGTACCAAGAATTTTATTATTTTATTTTCTAATATGGATAATAATATTTACTATATATGTTTTTGATATCTGCTACAACAAAGAAAAGCAACACTTTGATAAAGATATGAATAGAATATATATTATTATGTCTGCATTATTTATATTATCATCAGTTGCAATTTTAGTACTTCCTTTATATAACCATAATGATGGAGTGTATTTCTATACCTATGGACCTGCAGTTGATTATTTGAATGTCATATATGCTGTAATGTTTATATTATGGATATATAAACTTATAAAAAATATTAAGTTCCTTAAACAGAAAAAGTATTTACCAATATTTATATTTATATTTGTTGGAACAGTCGTAGCTATTATTCAAAAGAGTAGACCAGAGTTATTATTAATTACTCCAATGGAAACAATAATTGTATATTTAATGTATTTCACTATAGAAAATCCAGATATTAAATTAATAAAAGATTTAAGTTATACCAGAAGAATGTTAGAAAAACAAAATGAAATGGTATCAGGTACTGTTAATAACTTAGCTATTAGTTTAAAGAATCCACTTATGGAAATAACTAATTTTAGTAGTAAGAAAATCAATAAGAAAGATGAGGTATCTTCACTTGAAGAAATTAAAAAGTTTCAAAAGTTATCACTTAATTTAGTAGATCAGATTAATAAGATAATGGATTTAACTAGAATAGAAAATAGACAGTTAAAAATAAAGAATAAGTTATATCAAACAGATAATTTAATTAATAGTATTAAAGATATTATTAATTTTAGAAATGTAGATATTAATTATAATATAGATAATAATATACCTAAAGTATTATATGGTGATGATGATAATATTAAACAAACATTTACTTACTTAGTAGAGTTTATTAATAATTATTTTAATAGATATGATTTAACTATTAATATATCTAAGATATCTGTAAGAAATAATTGTAAACTTATGTTTAGCATAATAGTAAATTATAAAAATACTAAGTTAGATTTTATAGAGAGAGATAATAAATGTATAATAGAAACTAATGCTTGGGAGTATGAATTATATAATAGATTAGTAGAACTTCAAAAAGGTACTTATGAAGTTAAGAAAGATAACTCTTCATTAATATTTAATTTTGCTTTATTCCAAAAAATTAAAGATAATAACGAAGTAGTAGAGGAAGAAGTTATCAAGTATAATAATTATAGCGGTAAAAAGATATTAATAGCTTTAGATAATCATTTAGATATAAATAAGTTTACAGAGTTACTTGTAAATTATAATGTTGATATTAGTACTTCAAGTAGTATAGAGGAACTTACAGAATTACTTAGAAGCGATAAAACATTTGATATAGTATTTTTATCTAATACTATATCAGGTATTGAAAACTATAATATTACTACCAGTGAAGAAAGAAAAAGAACAATGACTAAGTTATCCCTAATAGCGGGATATAAACTACAAATTATAATGGTAACACTTGAAGATTATAAAGATGGTGATACTGAATATATAAAAATGCCAATATCTAAGGTAAAACTTGATGATATAATGGTAAAATATCTAAGTGAAAAATAAAAAATAAATATTTACAAAGATATAGATATTTGCTATAATATATCTTGTGAGAAAGGATTGATATAAATGACAATAGCTGCGGTTATTATAGCTGTTTTATTAATAGCAATAGTATTATTACAAAGTGGTAAAGCAGAATCTGCCTCTCAAATAATTCAAGGGGGAAATTCAGATTTGTTTGCTAATAGGAAAGAGAGAGGATTTGAACTATTTATAACTAGACTTACTTATGTACTTGGGTTTTCTTTCTTTATATTATGTTTAATAATATCAATATAGTTAAAATAGAAATAGACTTAAGTAATTAAGTCTATTTTGTGTAATAGGGAGGAATTATGAAAGAAAGAATAATAGAACTACTAAATGAAAATACTTCTCTTACAATTATGGAAATTAATGATAAATTACTTTTAAATACTATAGAGGAATATCAAAGATTAGAAAATACTCTAGATGAATTAGTTAGTGAGGGTATTTTATACTATAGTGAAAGAAAGAATAAGTATTTATTATTAGAAAATAGTCATTTAGTAAAAGGGGATTTAAATTTAAATGATAAAGGCTTTGGTTTTATTGAAATTGATAAAGATGTAAAAGATGTCTATGTCAATGAAAAAAATATAAATGGAGCTCAAGATGGTGATACAGTATTATTTGAATATTTAAATAAAGATCCATTAAAACCTGAAGGTAAAATTATTAGAGTAATTAAAAGAAACTATGATCCTTTAGTAGGAGAAGTTATCTTAATAGATGGTGATTATTTTGTTAAACCCGATAAGAAAGGTAAGAATATATATATACCAAGAGATTATTTAAATGGTGCTGTCGAAGGCCATAAGGTAGTTGTAGAACCTTTAAAAGAAGGCAATAGAGTAGGTAAAATTACTAAGATTATAGGTCATAAAAATGACGTTGGTGTAGATATTTTATCTTTTGTCTATGAATATAATTTTAATCCTGAGTTTCCTAAAGAAGTAATAGATGAGTTAGAGAGTATACCACAGTTTTTAAGTAGTAATGATATAAATGAAGGTTTAACTAGTGGTAGAAGAGACTTAAGAGATGAAATAATATTTACTATTGATGGAGCAGATACTAAAGATATAGATGATGCTGTATCTATAGAGAAAATTAGTGATAATGAATATATACTTGGTGTTCATATTGCCGATGTTTCCTATTATGTAAAAGAAGGTACTAAGATAGATGAAGAAGCATATTTTAGAGGTACTTCAGTATATCTAGTGGATAGAGTACTTCCAATGTTACCTCATAAATTATCTAATGGTATATGTTCACTTAACGAAAATGAAGATAGATTCGCTATGAGCTGTATTATGCATATTGATAGTAAAGGTAATGTTACTAAGTATGAAATTACCCCTTCAATAATAAGAAGCAGAAAGAAAATGACGTATGATAATGTTAATCTTATTCTTGAAGATAATATTATTCCTGATGGATATGAAAAATTTGCTGATACTTTAATAGTAATGGAAGAACTATCTAAAATACTTAGAAAGAAAATGATTAATAGAGGTTATATTGAATTTGAATCTGATGAGGCTAAGATCATTGTAGATGATGCTTGTCATCCTATAGATATTAAGGCTAGAGAGCAAAGAACTGGTGAGCAGTTAATAGAAAACTTTATGATTGTCGCTAATGAGACAGTCGCAGGTTCAATCTTTTATAAGAATTTACCTGGTATATATAGAGTACATGATAAACCTAATGAAAAGAGAATAGAAGAATTTATTAAGTTTCTAAGTTTACATGGATATACTCCAGTAGGTAAAAGTAAGATAGAGACTCCTAAAGATTTGCAAAAGATATTAAATAGTTTGGAGAATGTACCAGAAGTTAAAGTATTACATGATATGGCTATTCGTAGTCAAGCTAAGGCTGTCTACTCGGATGTTAATATAGGACACTTTGGACTTGGAAGTAAGTGCTATAGTCACTTTACTTCTCCAATAAGAAGATATCCTGACTTAATACTTCATAGATTAATTAGAGAATATAACTACAATTATAGTGAAGATATAATAAATAAGAATAAAGAATATTTGCCAGTAGCTACTGATCATTTAAGTATTAGGGAGCAGGAAGCTCAGAACTGTGAAAGAGATGTAGATAAGATGAAGAAAGCTGAATATATGATGGATCATATTGGTGAAGTATATGAAGGCATAATAAGTGGTGTACAAGAGTTTGGCTTCTTTGTGGAACTTGATAACACAGTTGAAGGATTAGTAAGAGTAGAGGATATTAAGGGTGATTACTTTATATATAATCCTGATTTAATGGCATTATTAGGCAAAAGAAGTAAGAGAAAATATGCTTTTGGTGATAAAGTGGTAGTAAAAGTTGTTAGTGCTGATAAAGATAAGAGTACTATTGACTTTGAAATATATGAAGAGGGAAAAAACAAAAAGAATAAGAAAAATGATACTAAAAAGTAAAAGGAGTAGAAAATGGAAAGTAAAATAATAGAACTTTTAAGTATCAAGAAGAATAATAATTTAGGGGTTAAAGAGATAGCGGGTATCTTAGGTGAAGATAAGGAAGAAGTACATAATACTTTGAGATTACTAGGAAAAGAAGGAATAGTATATAAGAATAATAATGATAAATATATACTTGTTTCTAATACTAGTTTAAAGAAAGGTACCATTAAGATTACTAGTAGAAAAGGTGCAATTGTAGTACTTGATAATGGCACTGAGTATGATGTTGTCTATAAAGATAAAGGAAAACTAGCTCATAATGACACAGTACTAGTAGAGCCTTATAATCAAAGAGGTATGGCTAAAGTAGTTAAAATAATCGATAGGAAGTATTATGACTATGTAGCAGAAGTAGTAAAAGATGGTAAAAATTATGTCGCAAGATGTGATGGCAAGTTAGATATATTTTTAAAAGAAATATATCCGCTTGGAACAAGATTACTAATAAGTGGTGAATATAATACTGTTAAAGAGGTAATAGGACATAAAGACGATCCAGGAGCAGTAGAAAAGGAAGTACTTGCTTTAAATGGATTTCCTATTAGTTTTAGTGACAAATATCTTGAGGAAGTTAGTAAAATTGAAATGTCTTTGAGTGAAGACGAAATTAATGAAGCTAAAAGAAATGGTTTGAAAGATCAAAGAGGTATAACTTCAGTTACTATTGATGGCGATGATACTAAAGACTTTGATGATGCTGTTAGTTATCACAATAATACTATATATGTTCAAATCGCTGATCCTAATAGATATATTAAAGATAGAAGTGCTATGTGGGATGAAACTTTAGCAAGAGGCATTTCAGTATACTTTCCAGGATGTGCTAGTCCTATGATGCATGAAAATCTATCTAATGGTATCTGCTCATTAGTACCTGGAGAAGATAGATATGCAGTATCTGCAAGTATTAAAATAGATAATTCTGGCAAGGTACTTAACTATAAATTTAATGAAGCAGTAATCAATAATAGAAAGAGAATGACTTATGGAGAAGTTAATAAGTATTTAGAGGATAGTACTATACTTGGTGGTTATGAAGATTATATAGATATGTTAGATGATTTATATAATTCTGCTATGAAAGTTAAGAGAAAGATGCTTAATGAAGGCTTCTTAGAGTTTACTTCTGATGAAGTTAAGTTCTTCTTTGAAAATAATAATATTATTGATATTAAAGAAAGACATCAAGGTAAGGCTGAAGAGTTAATAGAATTTTTAATGTTACTTCATAATATGTGTATGACTGATTATTTTATGAAGAATAATTTACCATTTATATCTAGATTTCATGACAAACCTAATGATGAAAAGATATGTACTTGGATTAATTTGCTTAAGAAAAAAGGATATAAGATTAATATCAATAAGAAGAAAGATTTTACCGCTGAAGATATTAGACAGGTACAGGAAGTATATAAAGATGCCAAAGAGAAAGTTATATATGATAAGATGGCTATTATGGGACAGTCTAAGGCTAAATATTCATCATGTAATGTTGGACATTTTGCTTTAGGAATGGGTGCTTATTCTACGGGTACTTCTCCAATTAGAAGAATAGCGGATACTATTAATCAAAGAATATTAAATGATGCTATTACTAAAGGTGTAGATTATGCTAGAAGAAAGTGGGAGAAAATAACTCCTCTTATAGCTAAGATAGCTACCTCTTCAGAACTTAGAGCTATTAAAGCTGAGAGAAAATTAGATGATATTAGAAAAGCTGAATTTATGAAACAATATGAAAAACAATACTTTGATGTTATGGTCGCAGGTATTTATGATAATTATTTATTAGTGTTATATCCTGATAAAATGGTATATGGTAAAGTATTCTTTAATAGAAGTTATTACCATGTTAATAAAGATGGCTGTTCTATATATAGTGATAAGGGGGAAAAAATATTTATAGGGGATACTTTTAATGCTAAGTTGTTAAATGTTAACACAATGACTGGTGAAGTGGTATTCTTTAAAGATACTAAGGTAATAAAGGAGTTTTATGGTAATGAAGAAAAGAAGGGTAAAAAGAAGGTTAAAAGTAGGTAGATTAATTCTTGTCATTGTACTTGGTATAGGACTAGCTATTAGTACCTATTTTGGTATTAAATATTTACTTAAAAGTAATAATGATAAGCCTATTAATAAACCTAGTGAAGAAGAAAAAGAAAAAGTATATACTGCAAGTGTTATAACAGCAGGAGATAATTTAATTCATTCTAGTTTATATCAAGATGCTAATAAGAATGCTAATTATAGTGGTTATGATTTTAAACCAATGTATGAACTAATCAAACCAATTGTTAGTAATTATGACATAAAATATTATAATCAAGAAACAATACTAGGAGGAACAGAACTAGGATTAAAGAGTTATCCAGTATTTAATTCTCCATATGAAGTAGGAGATGCAATGATAGATGCCGGATTTAATTTAGTAAGTTTAGCCACTAATCATACTCTTGATAGTGGTGAGAGGGCAGTACTTAATTCGAGAAACTATTGGAATAGTAAATCTAATGTTCTAGCGGTAGGATCATACTCTAGTACTGAAGAGAGAAATGAAGTACATGTAGAAGAAGCTAACGGTATTACTTATACAATGCTTAATTATACTTATGGTACTAATGGTATTAGAGTTCCCAGCGGTAAAGAATACCTAGTTAATGTATGGCCTACAGATACTGATAATATTAATAATCCTGATGTTGATACTAAGTATCAAGAATATAAAAATACAGTAAAAGAAGATATAGATAGAGTAAGAGATAAAGTAGATGTTCTAATCGTGGCTATGCACTGGGGTGTTGAATATACTCATGAACCTACACGATATGAAAAAGATATGGCTCAGTTCTTAAGTGATAATGGCGTAGATGTAATAATTGGTACACATCCGCATGTTATTCAGCCAGTTACTTATATCAATGATACTTTAGTTATATATTCTTTAGGTAACTTAATATCCGCTCAATACCAAAATCAAGATACTTGTACTAATTATAAATGTATGGTTGGTGCTATGACTGGTTTTAAGATTATTAAAACTGTTAAAGGTAATGATAAAACCATTAAAATTAGTGATGTTAGTACCGAACTTATTTATACTTATTATAAGAATTGGAGAAACTTTAAAGTAGTACCATTCTCTAATGAAAAGATTAAAGATTATTTACCAAGTTATATGAAAACTTATGAAACTTATAAGACGGTTATACAAAAGTATGATAGCAATATGTATGTGGTTCCAGCATATGAATAGTAAATAATATATTAGGAAGACTATGTCTTCCTTTTAAAGAATAAAACGTACTGAAAGATTTTACAAAATATAGAAAAATCTTTCAGTAGGAATGCGAGGTTATATGAGTAGAAAAAGAAGAATAAATAAAAAGAAATTATTAAGATTTATATTTATCATAGCCTTAATAATTTTACTTAGTGGTATTATTATATATAAACTTGGTAATAAGAATAATAATGTTAAAGAAGATATTAAAGAAGAAGTAAAAGAAAATGATAAGATATCTCTTATTATGGTTGGAGATAATCTTATTCATGATAAGATATATAAAGAAGCAAGAAAGAATGCTAATTATAATGGTTATGATTTTAAACCTATGTATGAAAATATCAAAAAGATAGTTAGTAATTATGATATTGGCTATTACAACCAAGAAACAATACTTGGTGGAAGTGATATTGGCGTAAGTAGTTATCCTGCTTTTAATTCACCATACGAAGTAGGAAATGATATGATTGATGCTGGATTTAATTTAGTAAGTTTAGCCACTAATCATACTCTTGATAGAGGTGAAAAGGCAGTACTTAGTTCAAGAAATTATTGGAATAATAAATCTAATGTTCTAGCGGTAGGATCATACTCTAGTACTGAAGAGAGAAATGAAGTACATATACTTAAGAAGAATAATATTACTTATACAATGCTTAATTATACTTATGGTACTAATGGTATTAAGGTTCCCAGTGGTAAGGAATACCTAGTTAATGTATGGCCTTGTACTGGTAATAATCCTGATACTGATACTAAATATCAAGAATATAAAAATATAGTAAAAGAAGATATAAATAGAGTAAGAGATAAAGTAGACGTTTTAATTGTGGCTATGCATTGGGGTACTGAATATGAATTTACTCCAAATAAATATCAGGAAGATATGGCTAAATTTTTAAGTGATAATGGAGTAGATATTATTATTGGTACACATCCTCATGTAATACAACCTATTACTTATATTAATAATACTTTAGTTATATATTCTCTGGGTAATTTTATATCTGCTCACGAAGTTGTTAATACCGCTAATAGAGTAGGACTTATGGTTAGTTTAGATATAGAGAAGGATAGTACTACTAGTAAAATATCTATTAATAATTTAGAGAGTGAACTATTATATACTTATTATACTAGTAATTATACTGATTTTAAGGTAATACCTTTTTCTATGATTGATTCTAATTATTTATCTAATTATAAAGAAGTATATACTAAATATAGTGATATAGTTAAATCTATTGATAATAATATTAAAGTAAAAGAATTAAATAATGCCTCTTAAGCCTAAGGTCTTAAGAGGAACAAGGAAGCCTTATTGTCTTCCTTGTTTTAGTTTATAAATCAAAAAACAATTTATTTGACATTAAACGGCACAATGATCAATACCTTTACCAATTAAAAGGACTAAACAAAGTCCTTTTTTCATACTATTTTATAGGTGAGTATATGAAAAAAATATTTGTAGTATTATGTTGTTTATTTATGTTATTAATTCCTAGAGTAAAGGCAAGTACTAGTAGTGCATCTTCCTATATATTAATGGATGAAACTACAGGAAGAGTATTATTATCTAAAGATATGCATAGTAAAAGATTAATAGCCTCAATTACTAAGATAATGACTGCTACTATAGCAATAGAAAGTGGTAAACTAGACGATATAGTAACTGTAGATGAATCTGTTTTAAAGGCCTATGGCTCTGGTATTTATATAGAAGTAGGAGAAGAAATAAAATTAAAAGATTTAGTATATGGATTAATGCTTCGTAGCGGTAATGATGCTGCGACAATGATTGCAAACTATGTCAGTGGTAGTGATGAAGAGTTTGTAAATTTAATGAATAACAAGGCCAAAGAACTAGGTATGAAGAATACTATCTTTTATAATCCCAGCGGACTTCCTACACCTCATGGTAACTATTCTTCAGTCTATGACATGGCTCTTCTTACTAGATATGCAATGAAAAATGATGCCTATAGAGAAATAGTTGGTACTAAGAAATATAAGGTAACTACTAATAAGAAGACTTATGTCTGGAATAATAAGAATAAATTACTTAGATATGACTATATAACCGGAGGTAAAACAGGTTATACTGAAGAGTCAGGTAGAACACTAGTTAGTACAGCAGATATTGATAATATGAAATTAATTGTGGTAACAATAAGAGACTCTGATGATTGGAATACTCATATAGAGTTATATAATTATGCTAAAGACAAATATTATCCCTATAAAGTATTAAATAAAAATAAATTTAAAGTATATGGAGATACTTATTATAAAGATAGTACCTTCTACATAAAGAATGATTTATATATACCCCTATTAAAGAGTGAGTCAAAATCTCTTACTAGTCATATAGTTTTAGAAAAGAAGAAAGATTACCATAGCTATGAAAAGATAGGTAAGAATAGAATTCTACTAGGAGATACTCTTCTTTATGAAGAAGATATCTATATAATAAAGAATAATGCTAAATATAAGAAAGAAAGTATCTTTACTAAGATAAAGAAGTGGTTTAATGATTAACTATATATGGGGAGTATTTATATTACTAGGAGTAATAATTAGTATTATAAAAGGAGACAATAATCTTACTAATAATTTAATAACATCAGGTACTAAAGGAATAGATATAATTATTAATTTAGTACCTCTTATGTGTTTGTGGCTTGGTACTATGAAAATAGCGGACTCTTCTGGACTACTAAATATTATATCTAATAAATTATCTAAGATTATTAGAGTAGTATTTCCTGAGATACCTAAGGGAGACCCAGCTATTGCATATATATCATCAAATATAGTTATGAATATGCTTGGACTAGGTAATGCTGCTACTCCCTTTGGTATAAAGGCTATGACTAGATTAAAAGAGTTAAATAATAATAGTGATATTGCTTCACGTAGTATGATAACATTTTTAGTAATTAATACTTCTTCAGTAACTATAATTCCTACTACTGTAATATCACTTAGAATAGCCTCAGGATCAAATAATCCTACTGAAATAATGACAGCCTGTATCATTACTACTTTTTTATCATCATTTATTGGTTTATTAATAGATAGATTATTCTATTTTATTTGGAGAAGACATTATGTTTAATTATTTAATACCAATAATAGTTATCATAATACTAATTTATGGTCTATATAAAAAAGTAGATATATTTGATACTTTCTTACTAGGAGTAAAAGAAGGATTAAAGAGTAGTATTAACTTATTTCCTACCATATTTGCTATGATAATAGCCATTAATTTACTTACTAATAGTGGTTTTATTTTAGATTTATCTAATACATTAAAACCTTTATTTAATAAGATATCTTTTCCAGTAGAGGTATTATCTTTAGCTATATTAAGACCAATATCTGGTAGTGCTTCTCTAAGTATGTTAAGTGAAATATTAAATAACTATGGACCTGATTCATTTATAGGAAGAGTAGCCTCAGTAATGCAAGGCAGTACCGATACAACCATATATATAATAAGTTTGTATTTTGCTAGTATAGGAGTAAAAAAAATAAAATATTCTCTAATAGTAGGTCTACTTTCAGATTTAATAAGTATAATTTTATCAGTAGTTATTGTAACACTTATATTTGGTAATTGATAAATATAAAATAATATGGTATTATACTACTTACTGGAGGAAAATATGGAAACTATACTAGATACTAAAAGTTTAAAAATATATAGTGAAATAATAGATAAATATACCATCTATTATACTCTTGAGAGAACGTCATATCCATATTATGTACTAACTAAAATGGAAGTATATAAAGATAATACTCTCATGTTAAAAGTTAATACTAATATAAATAATTATGATGGTCATACCGTAGGAGCAGAGTATCAAAGTTTAATTATTACAACTCCAAATTCAGAGAGAATTATAAAATTAAATCTTAAAAATACTTTTATAGAGGACACTCTATCAGGAACTAAAGAAGAAATATCCTACTGTGAAGAAAATATCTTTAAAGAGAATATTTATACCTACTTTCGCAGTAAAAATAATAGATTTAATATACCAATAAATGAGTCAAAAAAGAGAAGATTATTACCAATATTTAGAAAGAATAAAACTAGCTAGATATTAACTACTAGTTAATAAATAGGAATTTTACAATTCCTATTTTTTCCTTATTTTATAAGTGTTTATAAATTTACGTTTGACAAGTACTATTAATTTATGATAAGATATAAAACGTCCGCTAAAAAAATAATGAGGTGTAGAAGTGAAAAAACATAAAATGGAAATTGCAGCACTGACTCTTATCTTAGGAGTTTTATGTTATGCATTTTACGATAGCAATATTAAGGGGAGCGAACAAGAAATTGTTCTTACTAATGAATTATTCACCATGAGTGAGATTAAGAATAAAGAAGACATTACCATGGAAATGTTATCTATTCCTGGTGAAGAGTTAAAGAAAGAACAAGATAAAAAGAAAGAAGAAGAAAATAAAGAAGAAGTAAAAGAACAAAAGGCTGATGAAAAATTAATTAGTTTAGAGAATAGTGCATATAGTGTGACTTTAGCGGTAGAAGAAGAAACTATTCCTTATAACGAAATAATTTCTAATCAGGTTGTAAACTATGCTCTTCAGTTCGTTGGAAATCCTTATGTTTATGGAGGTAATTCATTAACTAGTGGAACTGATTGTTCAGGATTTACTAAATTAGTATTTGCAAATTATGGAGTATATCTTCCTAGAAGTGCTCCAGAGCAGGCTTATGCTGGAAGACATATAAGTCTTGAGGATATTATGCCTGGTGATATAATAGTGTCTGGATATGATGGAGTAGTATGCCATGCCGCATTATATATTGGCGATGGAAAATTAGTACATGCACTAAATTCAAACGTTGGAATAGTAGTAACAAGTTTGTATATAATGCCTATTATAGATGTCAGAAGAGTTATCTAATTTGACAAGAATAGCGAAATCTGCTATAATAGAGAACGTCTTTTCAAAAAGACGGAAAGAAGTGAATGAAATGAAACCAAGTAAGCTCTTAGGAGTGTTAATGGCTTCAATATTAACTTTAGGAATTACTAGTGCCATAGTGTACTATGATAACATTAATAAAAAGAATGAGATTGTATTAGCGGAGTCTTTAATGGATCCTGCTACTATGAATGATAAAATGGTTGATAATGAGATTACTTCTACTCCTGAAGTAGAAGTAAAGGAAGAAAGAATAGAAGTATATGAAGGTATGACTTATGATGAGTTAGTTGAAAAGTTAAATAGAACTTTATCTTCTGATTTAACAAACATGGGTTATGCTTATGCTACATATTCACTAGAACTTGGAGTAGACCCTTATCTAGCGGTGGCTATATCAATGCACGAGACAGGATGTACTTGGAATTGTTCTTATCTTTTAAAGGCATGTAATAATGTCGGAGGACAAAAAGGTGAAGGATGTGGTAGTTATAGAGCCTATGATACTCTTGAAGAAGGTATATATGGTTTTATAGCAAACATCAAAAATAAATATGTCGACTATGGTCTATATACTGCGGAAGAAATGAATCCTAAGTATGCTGAAGACCCTATGTGGGCATCTAAAGTTAATAATTATATTGAAAAAATAAGAAATAACTAGGAGTTTACTTCTAGTTATTTTATTTATTCCCTCTAAGTCATAGTCTTAGAGGGTATTTTGAGCCTGTAGTCTCAAAATAAAGTCTATTATATATAAGCCGTATCTATATACTGAATATAATTTAATATAAAATTAGCAATTACTATTGACAATTGCTAATTTAGTGCTATAATTATATATGTAAGATTTAGGAGATGTATACAATGAAAAAAAGAGAATTTAAGACAGAAAGTAAAAGAGTATTAGACCTAATGATAAATAGTATTTATACTAATAAAGAAATATTCTTAAGAGAATTAATTTCTAATGCTAGTGATGCTTTAGATAAATTATATTATCTATCATTAACTAATAAAGATATAAAAGTTAAGAAGAATGATTTGGAAATTAAGATAGACTTAGATAAAGAAGCCAGAACACTTACTATTACTGATAATGGCTGTGGTATGACTGAAGATGAACTAGAAAATAATCTTGGTGTAATCGCAGAGTCAGGTTCACTTCATTTTAAAGAAGAAAATGATGGTAAAGATGATGTTAATATCATTGGTCAGTTTGGTGTAGGTTTCTACTCAGCCTTTATGGTAAGTGATAAAGTAGTTGTAGAGTCTAAGTCATATAAAGAAGAAGATTCACATATTTGGGAGAGTACTGGCGTAGATGGCTATACTATTTCTAAAGGTAAGAAAGAAACTACTGGTACTAAGATAACTTTATATCTAAAGAAAGATACTGAAGATTATAATTATAGTGATTTCTTAACTGAATATAAGATTAGAAGTATTATTAAGAAATATTCTGACTATATTAGTTATCCTATTAAAATGATGGTAGAGAATACTAGAAAGAAAGAAGATTCTGATGAATATGAAACATATACTGAAGAGGCTACCTTAAATAGTATGGTACCATTATGGAAGAAGGATAAAAAGAATATTAAGAATGAAGAATATAATAACTTTTATCAAGATAGATTCCATGATTATGAAGAACCTTTAAAAGTATTACATTTCAATATGGAAGGAAATGTTAATTTTACAGCATTACTATTTATACCAAGTCATGCTCCATATGACTTCTATAGCAAGGAATATGAAAAAGGTTTAGCCCTATATACTAATGGTGTATTAATAATGGATAAATGTAGTGATTTATTACCAGACTACTTTAGTTTTGTCAAGGGAGTTATTGATACTGAAGATATTCCTCTTAATATATCAAGAGAAACACTTCAAGATAATAAGAATATTAAGTTAATTGCTAAAAGCATTGAGTCAAAGATAAAGAAAGAATTATTATCTATGTTAAGTGATGAAAGAGATAAATATGAAGAGTTCTATAAAGCCTTTGGTATGGGTCTAAAATTTGGTATTTATAATGACTATGGAATAAATAAAGATAAGTTATCTGATTTAGTTATGTTCTATTCTTCTAAAGATAAGAAATTAACTACTTTAAAAGAATATACTGAAAGAATGAAAGAGGGTCAAGAATCTATTTATTATGCTTGCGGTGAATCAGTAGATAAAATAGATATGATGCCTCAAGTAGAAAGTGTTAAAGATAAGTACGAGGCATTATATTTAACTGAATATGTTGATGAGTTTACTATTATAACATTAGCAGAATACAATAGTAAGAAATTTGTTAATGTATCTAGTGAAAATACTGATATTTCTACTGAAGAAGAAAAGAAGCATATAAATGAAATAAATGATAATAATAAAGATATGTTATCTAGTATGAAAGACTTATTAGGAGATTCTGTTAAAGAAGTAAAATTTACTAGTAAGTTAAAGAATCATCCAGTATGTTTAACTACTGAAGGAGAAGTATCTACTTCAATGGAAAAAGTAATTAACTCTATGCCTACTGGTGAAAAGATTAGGGCTAGTGAAGTATTAGAGATAAATTCTAATCATAAAATAGCGGATAAATTAAAAGAGTTATATAAAGATAACAAAGAAGAATTTGAGAAATACACAAAGGTTATTTACTTTGAAGCAAGATTAATTGAAGGATTACCTATCGATAATCCTACTGAAATGAGTAATCTTATGTGTGATATAATGGCAGATAAATAAAAATTAAGAAAGGAATGTGATTATTATGTTGCCAAGTAGATTATTTTTTGACGATAGTTTCTTCAAAGGAGAAGAAACAGTAAAGTGTGATGTTTTTGAGAAAGATGGTAAAATCTTTGTTGAGATGGAAGCACCAGGATATACAAAAGATGATATAAGCTTATCTATCGATAAAGGTGAATTATCAGTTACTTTCGAAAAAGAAAATGAGAAAGAAGAAAATAAAAAATACTTACATCGTGAAAGAAAGAGTTATAGCAAAGTAACTAGAACCTTCTATCTAGGAGATGTAAGCGAAGATAAGATAGATGCTAGTTTCAAGAATGGTGTTCTAGTAGTTAGTGCTCCTAAAAAGAAAGAAATTGAAACTAAGAAGACTATTAGTATAAAAGATCATGAATAATGGTCTTTTATTTTTGTGAAAAAAGTACTTGAATAACAATAAAGATAATGCTATAATTATATTGTTGTTACTGCCCTGTAGCCAAGCGGTAAGGCATCAGACTCTGACTCTGACATGCGTTAGTTCGAATCTAACCAGGGCAACCAAATAAAAAAATAGCCCTTAAGTTAAAGGGCTTTATTTAAATTAGTTGCAACAATTATTTCTTCTACATCCGCAAGAACCATTACCCCAGAATAAAACAAAGAATATAATTAGAACAACTATAATTATCCAGTATCCACTATTGTTATAACCATAACCATAGCCTGGACATCCATATCCGTACATAATACCATTCTCCTTTCATAGATATTATATTTATCTAAAAAAGAAGTGGGTATAATGTATACCTAATATAAATAATAAAAATAACCAAAGGATGTGATTTTATGACAAATAAAGATTTAGCAGATTTAATATTTCCTAACTTAGAGCACGATGTAGATTATTATGAGAGCTTATATCCAGAAAGAGAATTAAAAGAAGGAGAAAAAGTAACAAGATTTGCTCCTAGTCCAACAGGGTATATGCATATTGGAGGATTTTATCAAGCACTTACTGATTATGTACTTGCTAAAAACTCTGGTGGAATATTCTATCTTAGAAATGAAGATACCGATAAGTTAAGAGAGGTAGATTCAGCAGTAGAACTAATAATGGCTACTTTAAGAGAATATGGAATAGTACCTGATGAATATGAATATAAAGGCGAAATAGTAGGTAATTATGGTCCTTATATTCAAAGTGAAAGAAAAGATATATATCATGCTTATATTAAGAAATTAATTGAAATAGGAAGAGCATATCCATGTTTTTGTACTAGAGAAGAATTAGATGAATTAAGAAAAAATCAAGAAGAAAAGAAAATGCGAACTGGATATTATGGAAGATATGCTAGATGTAGAAATATTAGTGTAGATACTGCTATTGAAAGAATTAAGAATGGTGAACCTTATGTTATAAGATTTAAATCTGAAGGAGATTTTAATAATAAGATTATTTTTGAAGATTTAACTAAAGGTAAACTTAGTTTGAGTGAAAATGATACTGATGATGTAATAATGAAAAGTGATAGTATGCTTCCTACTTATCATTTTGCTCATGTAGTAGATGACCATTTAATGCATACTACTCATGTCGTAAGAGGAGAAGAGTGGTTACCTAGCGTTACTAAACATATTGAGATGTTTAGAGCATTAGGATTAAAACCTCCTAAATATATTCATACACCACTTATTATGAAACAAGATGGTGATATTAAGAGAAAAATAAGTAAGAGAAAAGACCCTGAAGCTTCAATGAGCTTCTATAGTGAAAAAGGTTATCCTATTATTGCAGTAATAGAATCATTAATGACAATTATTAATTCTAATTATGAAGAGTGGCATAATGCTAATCCAGATAAGACTTTCTTAGATTTTACTTTCTCACCTAAGAAAATGTCTCCATCAGGAGCATTATATGACTTAGAGAAATTAAATAATATATCTAGAAATTATATTAGTAAAATGACTAAAGATGAAGTATATAATGAATTATCTAAATGGTTTAAAGAATATGATAAAGACTTTTATGAATTAATTACTAAGTATGAAGAATATACCAAAAATATATTAAATATAGAAAGAGAACAAAAGAAACCTAGAAAAGATTATGCTAGTTTTAGTGAAGTAAAAGGACAAATATTCTATATGTATGATGAGTTATATAATCCTGATACTTATGAATGGGGTAGTATTACTGATAAAGAAGAAATAAGTACTATATTAAATACTTATATAGATAAATATTATGATGTAACTGATAAAGAAGTATGGTTTAATAATATTAAACTATTAACTGATAGTTTAGGCTATTGTAGTAATATGAAAGAATATAAAGAAAATCCAGATAATTATAAAGGATCAGTTGCTGATATTTCTACAGTATTAAGAGTGGCTTTAACTAGTAAGAGTATGACTCCTGATTTATATGAAATAATGAAATTATTAGGAAAAGATAGAATTATTGAAAGAATAAATAATTTACTAAAGAAATAGTTTGATGCTATTTCTTTTTAAGCCTTATAAATAAGTCTTAAAAAGCATAAGTGAGCTTATAATCTCACTTATGAAAATTTATTTATTTTGTAAATACTTATTGTAAAATATAATTACTTATGGTATTATTTTATATGTAAGGTAATAGATATGATTTGCATATGGTTAACTATAGAGAAAATACCAAATAATTCGCAAATCAATAGGAAAGGAGGCCCTTCCAATGAAAAAAGTAGCATTCAGAAACGTTAACTATTTGTTAATTAGGGGGGGGGCTTGTTAGTCTACAAACACTTATAAATAAAAGGATTATAGATAAAGACTATAAAGAGAACTAATAGAAATATTAGTCTTTCTTTATAGTCTTTTTTATATTATAGAAAAGAGGTATTATAATGAATAAATATAAGTTATATATGATATTAGGAATAATAGTTTTAGTGTTATCAGTAGGTAGTAGTTTTGCTTATTATATATGGAAGAGTACATCTAATGCATTAGTTAATTTAAATGTATGTACTCCCACAATTACATTTGCTGGTGGTTCAACAATTAATGGAGTAGATATGATACCAGTACTAACTAAAGA
>FR887367.1:28006-65328 GCA_000431795.1 Clostridium sp. CAG:302 | reverse complement strand
ATGCTCTCTTCCCCCCCTGAAGAGAGCAGCTATACATAAAATATCAAAAAGACTTACCAACATCACAATGATGTACTAAGTCTTTTTTTTCATACCTTACAAACTTGTAATATAAAACAGAGTAAAATAATGATATAATATAACTATAGAAAGAAGGAAATATAATATATGAAAAAAATAATGATAATTGAAGATGATGCCATAATATCTAAAGAATTATATGAACTACTAGTAAATGCTGGCTATGAAGCATTAATACTAAAAGACTTCTCAAATGCCAAAGAAGAAATACTAAAAAGTAATATAGACCTAATTCTCTTAGATATAAATATACCATATCAGAATGGTGAGCAGTTACTTAAAGAAATAAGAAAAGAATCAAATATTCCCGTAATAATGGTAACCTCAAGAGCAAATGAAACCGATGAAATATTATCCATCTCTTATGGAGCAGACGATTACATAACCAAGCCTTATAGCCCAACCATTCTATTACTAAGAATACAAAATATCTTTAAAAGATTAGATAATAGTACTGAAGTACTGAAATATAAAGATTTAGAAGTCTCGCCATCACGAGGTACCTTATCTGGTAGTAACAAAGAATTAGAACTAACCAAAAATGAAATGCTAATCTTTCAGCACTTATTAAATAACCAAAATAGAATCGTATCAAGAGATGAACTAATGACCATTCTTTGGAATAATGAAGAATACATAAATGATAATGCTCTAACCGTAAATATAAGTAGACTAAGAAGTAAACTAGAGGACTTTGGTTATCCAAATGCCATAGAAACAAGAAAAGGACAAGGATATATACTATTATGAAATTAACAAACTATCTAAAAGATAAAATAAGCATAATCATTATTACTATCATATCAATAATTCTAATAACCCTATTAGACATAGCCTTCAAAGTACCAGAGGGACTAATAATAGTAACCATAGTATTACTACTATTAACACTAATCATAGCCCTTTTAATATCATATTTCCAAAAAAGAACCTTCTATAACACCCTCATAACCAATACCAAAAATCTAGATAAAAAATACCTAGTCCTAGAAACCATACCAAAACCAAATACTTACGAAGAAGAATTAATATATAACATCATGTTTGACATCAACAAATCAATGATTGAAAATGTCAGTAGTTACATAAATAGCACCAAAGACTTCAAAGACTATATTGAGATGTGGATACACGAAGTAAAAATACCAATATCAAGTCTAATCCTTATGACCCATAATCATAAAAACCAAGTACCAAAAGAATACATTGAAGAAATAAAAAGGCTAGATAACTACATCGACCAAATCCTCTATTATGTAAGAAGTAACTATACCAGTGAAGACTTTATCTTCAAAAAAGTAAAACTAGAAAAAATAATCTCATCAGTAGCCCTTAAAAATAAAGATGACCTCTTAGAAAATAAAATTGACCTAATCGTCGATATAAAAAATACCGAAGTCTATACCGATACCAAATGGTTAGAATTCATTTTAAATCAAATTATCAATAACAGTATTAAATACAAAAAAGATATTCCAAACTCCTATATCAAAATAAATGCTATAGAAGATAGTAACCAAATAACCTTATTTATCAAAGATAACGGTATTGGCATACCAAAAAGTGATATCCCAAATGTTTTCAAAAAATCATTTACCGGTACTAATGGCAGAGATAAAATCAAATCAACAGGCATGGGTCTATACATAGCCAAAAAATTATGTACCAAACTAGGTCATAAAATAGAGATAGAATCTGAAGAAAAAGAATATACCATTGTCAAAATAACCTTTGGTAAAAATAAACTTTATCACCCAGAAGACTAACCTTACAAAAAAGTAATATACTGTAATATTAAAATTACGACAAATATCCTATTATCTAGTATTATTAATTACGAAAGGAAGGAAAATAATATGGAAAATATACTAAAAATAGAAAATATTGAAAAATACTATGGAAGTAAATCAAGTTTAACTAAAGCCATAGATAACATATCATTTGAAGTAGAAAAAGGAGAGTTTGTCGCTATCATGGGTTCTTCAGGTTCAGGAAAAACAACATTACTAAACTGCATATCCACAATTGATAAAGTAACTGCCGGCCATATTTTTGTAGGAGGAACTGACATAACAAAACTAAAAGGAAATGATTTAAACAAGTTTAGAAGAGAAGACTTAGGTTTCATCTTTCAAGACTTCAATTTATTAGACACCTTAACAGCCTATGAAAATATAGCACTAGCCTTATCAATTCAAAATGTAAGTCCCAAAGAAATAGATAAAAGAATAAAGAAAGTAGCAAAAGAACTAGATATCGAATCAGTCCTAAAAAAATATCCTTACCAAATGAGTGGAGGACAAAAACAAAGAGTAGCAGCAGCTCGTGCCATAATAACAAATCCTAAACTAATACTAGCAGACGAGCCAACCGGAGCCCTAGACTCTAAGTCATCAAAAATGCTCCTAGAAAAACTAACATACTTAAATAATAACCTAGGAGCCACTATTTTAATGGTAACCCACGACGCTTATGCCGCAAGTTACGCTACTAGAATAATCTTCATAAAAGATGGTAAAATATATAACGAAATTCGTAAAGGAAATGATACCAGAAAAGAATTCTTTGATAAAATAATAGATGTCGTAACCTTACTAGGAGGAGACATAAATGATGCTCTTTAAATTGTCTATAAAAAACATAACCAAAAGTATCAAAGATTATGCTATCTATTTCTTTACTTTAGTACTAGGAGTAGCCATCTTCTACGTCTTCAATGCCATAGATAGTCAAACAGTAATGCTAAATGTATCATCATCAACAAGTGAAATAATAAGACTAATGACCACCATTCTAGGAGGAGTAAGTGTCTTTGTTTCATTCATTCTAGGATTTCTAATAATCTATGCCAGTCGTTTTCTCATAAAAAGAAGAAACAAAGAATTTGGAATCTACTTAACCTTAGGAATGCCCAAAAGAAAAATATCTCTAATCCTTTTCTTTGAAACTCTTATAATAGGAGTTATCTCTTTAGGAGTTGGCCTAGCCCTAGGAATAGTTTTATCACAACTAATGAGTATCTTAGTAGCCAATATGTTTGAAGCAGACCTAACAAAATTTCAGTTTACATTTTCATCTTCAGCAGCCTTAAAAACCTTATTATACTTTAGCATAATGTATTTAATAGTAATGATATTTAACACCATAATTGTAAACAAATGTAAACTAATAGACCTATTACATGGTAATAAAAAATCCGAAAAAGTAAAATTAAAAAATCCTATCATTTGCACTATAGTATTTATAATTGCGGTCATAGCACTATCATATGCTTACTATCTAGTAACATATGGATTTGGTACTTCACCACTTATGAATACTATAAGTGGGATATTAATACCAATAGCCCTAGGATGTATATCAACATTTCTAATCTTTTGGTCACTATCAGGTCTAATCCTAAAGATAGTAATGCATCTAAAAAAATACTACTACAAAGGACTAAATAGTTTTACCATTCGTCAAATAAGTAGTAAAATAAATACCACAGTCTTTTCAATGACAATAATATGCCTAATGTTATTCTTTACCATATGTATCTTTTCCTCAGCATTATCTATAAAGAACTCCTTATCAGGTAATCTAAAAGATTTAGCCCCTGTTGATATTCAGTTCTCAAAATTACAAGAACCATTATCTAAAGAAGAACAAGAAAATTTTTCAAAAGACATAATAGAGGATTATAACACCACTGCCAAAGATACCTTACAAAGATTAGATGTATACAAGTATCTAAAAGATGTAGTAGACATAAATATATATAGAGTAGAAGAAATAACCCTAAAAGATTCTTTTGGAGACCAAATAGAACAAATAAGAAAAGATTATCCACTCCTAGCATATCAAGATAAAGAAACACTAATAAAATTAAGTGACTACAATCGTCTAGCAAAACTATATAACAAAAAAGAATTAACTCTGAAAGATAATGAATATGTAATTATAGCCAATTATAAGATGATGGCGGATATTAGAAATATAGCCTTAAAAAATAATACCAAACTAACTATAAATGGTAAAGACTACTATCCAAAATATCAAGAATGTCAAGATGGCATTATCGAACTAAGTGGAAGTGCTACTAATACAGGAGTAATAATATTACCAGATAATGCCTTAGAAGGTATTCATCCATATAAAAATGTCTTAGCAGCTAACTATCAAGCAGACACCAAAGAAGAAAAAGAAAATGTTGAAGATATAGTTAGTACTATAATAAATAACCATTTTAACAAAGATACCTTATTATCATATAATACTAAAATAGATATCTATGCATCATCCATAGGACTAGGAGCCATGGTAACATTTGTAGGACTATATCTAGGAATAATTTTCTTAATATCAAGTGCAGCTATTTTAGCCTTAAAAGAATTATCAGAAAGTACTGATAATAAAGAAAGATTTAATATGTTAAGAAAAATAGGAACTGATGATAAAATGATAAACAAAGCCCTATTTAATCAGATAGCAGTATTCTTTCTATTCCCATTATTACTAGCTATAATTCACTCAATATTTGGAATAGAATTTGCTAATTATATCTTAAAAACAATGGGAACAGAATCATTATTATCATCAATAATATTAACAGCAGTATTTCTAGTAGTAATCTATGGAGGATATTTCTTAGTAACATACTACTGTAGTAAAAATATAATAAAGGAGAGAAATTAGAATTAACTAGTTTCTTTTTTCTTTATCCCCTTAAGCCTAGGTCTTAAGAGGTAATTTAGAGCCTAAGGTCTCTAAATTAAATAATATTATTGTATGACAAGTATTTACTTAGTAAGTGTAAACTTTTCTTTATAAACTATGAAAATAAATACATAAATGATATAATTAAGTTGAAAATATGAAATTAAGCATGATATATGGAGGAATAATTATGAGTACTACAATATATTTAATAAGACATTCAAAGCCCTTAAAAGTTAATAATAACTTAAATAATGATAACCTACAAATTCAAAATGAGAAGTCATCTCTTTCAATAGAGGGAGAACAAATAGCAAAAGAAAAACTAAATAATAAAGAGTTTAATAATATTGATGTTTTATATTCATCAAATTATGTTAGAACTATACAAACTGCCAAGTATCTAGCAGAGAATAATAACATAGAAATAAATATAATGAGTAATTTAGGTGAAAGAAAATTTGGAATTGACTCTTGGAATCAATTACCAGAAAACTTTGAGAGAAAACAAATTTTAGATGAAAATTATAAAATAGGAACTGGTGAAAATCAAAAAGAAGTTAGAAATAGAATGTATTTTGCTATTATAAAAATATTAAATGAAAATAAAAATAAAAGAATAACTATAGTCAGCCATGCAACTGCAATTTCATTTCTTATTAAAAAATGGTGTGATATTGAAATAATAAATAATAAGTTAAGATATAGTTTCAAAAATAACATTTTACTAGAGGGACATATAGAATATTGTGCTGGTTTTAAATTAGAATTTGCTGAAGATAATCATTTAATAAATATAGAATTTTTAAAATAAAGGGGGACTATAATTATGAATTATGATTTATTGTGGAGTATTGAAGAATATCAAGCACTTCTTGATTATAAATGGAACTCATTTAAGTATATAAATATGTTTTTAAACGAAAACATAACAAATCGTGAAAGAAACTTCAAACCCAATGCAAAAAAAGCATATCCCCAATCATCAGAAGATTTTAAAAAGGCAATAGCGACAATAATCGTTCTATATAAAGCAATACAAAAAAATTATATACTAAATGACAGTATACCATATCAACAGTCATTGTTTCGTGGAGTAAGAAAAAATAGTAATCATTCATACTTTACTTCAACAAGTGAAAATATAGAAGTTGCACTCAGTTTTATAAATGGAATAAATAATGGCGATACAAGTAATGATGTATTAATAGAAATTGAACCATCACAAGTACCTTGGATAGACTTAGAAAGATTTATTCCTGCATCAAAAGGTGGTGATTTAGAAGAAAAAGAAATATTATTTTTACCTTGTGAATATCAAACTAAGCAAGAGACTACCTTTACTAATTATTTAGAAATGACAGATTTAAAAGAAAAATTATCTAAAACAACTCAAGTAAAAATAAGTAAATTAAATAACTTAATTTGTAGAAAAGTAAAATTGATAAAGCCCAATTATAAAGCTACATCGTATATGTCATTAGCTGCATTAGCGGTAAAATTTGAGCAATATAGAGAAAACCTAATCAAACTTACTGAAGCTTCAAAAAATGGACAAAATACCACTCGAATAGAAAAAGAAATAATTGAATTCAAAAAATACTGCTCAGGATTTCTTAAGTCAAAGTTTAACGAAATAGATATAGAACTTCAGAAGAGTCTTCAAAATACACAACGAGAACATATAAATATTGATAAGGGAAGTACTATAAGAGAAGTACATATTGGAAACACAGGGAGAATGTTTTCTATACAAACATTTGATGGTATAGAAAAATATTATTTTAAACCAGCAGAATCAAAAGATAAAATATCAAAACCATATCGTGCATACATACAAGAAGCAGCATATAATATTCAAAGAATAATTAATCCCACAAAAGCAGTAAAATGTAATGTCTGCAATATCAATGGAACATTTGGAGCCATCCAAGAAAAAATTGAAATTGATAAAGAAAAAACACAAGAAATGTATAAAATGTTTTCTAGGTATGGTAGTGAAATACCAACAAACTTAGTAAATCAAATATTAGAAGAATATTTAATAGATTATTGTTTATGCAATTATGATGCACATATACATAATTTTATAATTGATAAAAATGGTAGTCTAAGAGGAATAGATAAAGAACAATCATTTAGATACATAGATAAAGACATAAATGATGATATGTTATTTAGTCATAATTATAATGAAGAATATGGAGAAAGTGAAACCATTTATACAACAATTTTTAAAAAAATAGTAAATGGTGAAATATCAACTGAAGTTCTAGAAACTTTAAACTACCATGCAGCACGACTAGCTCAAGTTCCAGATGCTCAATATCGCCAAATATTTAAAAATTATGCATATAGTAAAACAAAAAATCAGCAAGAAGCTGAAATACTATTAGATAGAATAGTAAAAAGAAAAAAATCAATAATGAAAAGAATTGATATATTAAAAGAAGAAATATCAAAGGAAAGACAAAAACAAATAAATAAAACAAATTACATAGAGCAAACAAAAAACCATAAAGTACATAAGTAATAGGAGGCATATAATGACAAAAACAATTGAAGACATAACAAACTTTATTTTTATAGGAAAATCAATAGAAGAACTATCACATTATGATTTATTAATAATAAATGCTGATTGGGTAGAAGAACAATTATCTAAAGATATAAGAATAATGAAAGATAAAAATATTATAGATGATAATACAGTATTTATAATATGTGAAGGACATCAATTAGATAATAATAGAAGTAGTGCTAATATATTAATAAATTATTTAAAGAAGGAAAATATAAATAATAAAATAATTATATCTAATAAATATATTAGTAACCCCGAAATATTAAAAAATATAGATAAACTAGTAGATATAAATAGTTATAATAGAATACTTAGAATAGCTAAAGACTTTGTTGCCAGAAGATGGTTTATGAATGCAAGTAATTATAACTTCCCTGTAGATAAATGCGATTTCTATGGAGTAGTAGATAATAGAAATATTAGTAAAAAAGATTGGTATAAAAGTGAAACTGGCATTAATCAAGTAATGAAAGAATTTATAAATATAGGAGATCAAACTATTAATAAAGAACTTAGTATAAGATAAAATTATAAATAAAAAATGTGGTGATGAATTTGAAAAGATACAACGGTGAATTTTATATAATGGAATATGAAGAAACTGAAGAAAAAAATCTCAAATTATTTGTAGATGTACTAAATAAGAGTTATCAAGAAATTATTAATTTTTTCAATTTAAAAAAATTAGAAAAAAAGATTACAATAAAACTTTGGAATAATGTTAACAATTTTAGAAATTATAATAAAAATAAGCTTAATTTCGATGATCAAGAATGGATAGTTGCAAGAACATATTATAATGATATGGAAATAGACATTTTAACATTAGAAGAACGTAGAAAATGTGAAGGGCATAATAATGATAATGTTGATACATTATTAAAATGTTTGATTCATGAATTTGTACATATATGCCATTTAAATTATAGTGCAAGCACTCTAAAATGGTATGGTGAGACACTAGCAGTTATATTATCTAAACAATATAACAATTGTGAATTGCATATTGATTGTACATTAGATGAGTTATTAAATAAAAATATAAATTATATTAATTATTATACAATAGGAAAATATTTATTTGATACTTATGATAGAAAATATATTTTAGAACTATTGAGAGATAAAAAATTATTAGAAGAACAAACACCAATTATATATGAAAAGGCAAAATTATATATAAGAAATAATAAACTTAATAAATAGGAGTATTGAAGAATGAATAAAGAAAATTATATAGAAATCATAAATGAAAAAATTAAAAATAAAAATTCAAAACAAATAATGATAAATCAAATAAATAATTATTATGATTCAAAAGCAAATTATAAAAAGAAAAAACATAATTATAAAATAGATGATCAAGTATTATTGAAAAAGGGTACATTATTACATGGTACATTTAAAAATATAGAAGGTTTAAAATATATCTTAAAAGATGGCTTAATATCATCATGGTTTATAGAGGGTAGGCTTTCAAAATATCCATCATCAGTAGGTGTATGGAATTTGAAACAAGATTATTTATTAAAAGATTATATAAACTTTTATTCAGGAGGAACTATTGAATATAAAAATATAGATGGTTCTAGTGTTAAAACTGAAGTTATTCCTTATAATCAAATGCCAAGTATAATGCTAAAAATAGATAATCCAATATGCTTTAGATGGTATATGGAGCAAACAAAAGAAGCAAGATTTATGCCTAGTCTAGTTCAAGATAAAGTACAAGTAGGAATTATATTTGATGGGCAATCTGCATATATGAAAAAATTATTAGAAGGAGATATTTTATCAGAACAAATAAATGATAAGGATGTTAAAGAATTTGTAAAACCTGATTATTATGCCAAGTTTTTAGTGGATAGAAAAAAGAAAGATGATTTCTTTACAGATAGAGAAAGTGCTGTATTATTCGGAATTCCATCTTGTTTTATTGAAGGAATATTAGTAGGTAGAATATATGAAAAAGATCAAAAAATTTTAAAAGAAATAAAAGAACTATTACCTGACTGTTATATTTGCAATTTAGATGGAAAAGTAATTGTAGAATAAAAGGAGTAAGGTTATGAACAAATTAAATAAAGATGAAACAAAAAAGTATATAATAGAAATATTTGATTTTATAGAAAGAGGTGGTAATTTGTGGAAAGTAGATTACAAAAATATTTAAATCAGGATATTGATAATCCAATCTATTTATTTCATGGTAGTCCTAAAGTATTATCAGAATTACATCCCAGTCAATCATATGATGCAGATGGAAATAAACAAAATATAGCAAATGCACTATTCTTATTTCCTTCATTTTTAAAAGCAACACCGTATTCTTTTAAAGATACTATAAAATCTGCTAGTGATGGATTAAAATATAATTTTGAAATAACTAATGCAAATATCTTACCATTAATGATTATGGAAAATGTAAATATAGATGAAAATATAATAGGATATGTTTATGTGTTTTTAAGAGATGATGATATGATAAAAGATAATGATTCTTACCAGTATAAATGTTATAAATCAAAAAAACCAATTGATATTATAGAAGTAACATATCGCGATTTTAAAAATTACTATTATGTAAAAAGCAATAGTAAAAGAAGATAATCATACTAGATGTTTAAATGTTAGTATTTGAAGAATTTTAATGTTAAGGAGTAAGTCTATGAATAAATTAAATAAAGATGAAACAAAAAAGTATATAATAAAAATATTTAATTTTATAGAAAATGGTGATTCAAAATTCAAAGGACATCCAGGACTATATTTCTTTCACACCAAAAAAGAATTAGAAGAAAAAATAAAAGAATTATTAAATAAAGAAGAATATGATGAATTAGATATTTACTATATTACATCTTTATTAATAAAGTTTATGCTAGATAAATATGTATATTTAACTAGAGAAGATATAATAAATAACTATGATAGACAACTTACTGAAGCATTAAATTACTTTAATAATCACATAAAAAATATAAGAAGATAAATGGAGATTAACTAAAAACTAATCTCTTTTTATATATCCTCTTAAGCCTAGGTCTTAAGAGGTAATTTAGAGCCTAATGTCTCTAAATTAAAAATATTATTGTAAAATAACACTAAATAGAGTAAAAAATTATAAAATAAAATAAATATGTGGTACAATAATGGTAACAGCGAAATCACCAGGAGGCTGGAATATGAAACAAACAATTGAATCTTTTATTGAAAGAGTAAAAGTAGAATCTAATATTCATAAATTTATACAAGAAGATTTGATTTATAAACTAATAACTAATTTTAGAAAAAATTATGTTAAAATGAATTACCCTAAAAAGATAAATAATCCTCTAGATATAGTTTTGAAATTTTATAAAAATTATAATAAAGAATATTATGAAATTATTTTGGACGGAATAAATAGTTCCAGAATTATTATAAGTAAAAATGAAACAAAAAGTTTTGCTAGTAGAGAAAACAAAAGAACAAACATAAAGCTTTCGGGAAATGATTCTGACGTTTTTATCCTTGCACATGAGTTTGCACATTATATTGATATAAACTCTAATCCACCCATCATTCCCTATGAGTATGATTTTCTTTGTGAAGTATTTTCTTTTTTTATTGAAAAGCACCTAGAACTTTGGTTAGAACAAAAAGAATTTAATGAGTTAAAAGAGGTAAGAAGAAATAATAGAATGTATTATGAAGAAAAAATGTTAAATGCTATAGAATATGAACTATTTTGTGAAAAAAATTATATAAAAAACGGACAAATAGGTAAAGAAGATTTAGATATCAACAGAGTTAAAGAATTAATACATTATGATTATGACTTAAATGTTGGTTTAGTTAATTATTTATTACGTTATCCTTTAGCAAACATTCTTTCAGATTATTTGGTGAATAATAATATGATTAAAAATGATTCGGATATTTGTAGTGTATGTTTAAGAACTAATTTATATGAAGTTATAAAAAATAATAATAAAATAAATAGGTTGGTCAGAAGAAGTATTAAGTGACAAAGATGAAAAAGTAATATCTTATGAATATATAGAAAATGTTTATGATGAATTAAATAAATTAGATAAATGGAGATTAACTAAAAATTAATCTCTTTTTATATATCCTCTTAATCCTAGGTCTTAAGAGGTAATTTAGAGCCTAAGGTCTCTAATTTAAATAATATTAGTGTATGATAATCATTTATTTAATAATTATAATTTTACTTTTAGAACTATGAAAAAGGTTATAATAATGATATAATAAGATTATAAAAAAATCAATTCAGGAGGTAAGTATGAACGATATAAAAATAGGTAATGAAAAGAATATTTTATTTTATAATGATGAAGAAGGTAATACCAAAATTGAAGTATTACTTGAAAATGAAGATGTCTGGTTAAATACCGAAGCATTAGCAACACTTTTTAATGTTAAAAGACCGGCAATTACAAAACATATAAATAATATTTATGAGGATGGTGAACTTGAAGAAAAAAGCACATGTTCCAAAATGGAACATGTGGGTAACAAAGGAAAACAAATATATAATACTAAGTACTATAATCTAGATATGATTATATCTATTGGTTTTAGAGTCAATTCAAAAAAGGCAATTAAGTTTAGAATATGGGCTAATAAAATAATTAAAGATTACATGATTCAAGGATTTGCTTTAAATGATGATAGATTTATGAAAGCAAGAAAAGCAGATCAAGAATACTTTAAAAGATTACTTGAAAGAATTAAATTAATTCGTACCAGTGAAAGAATGTTTTATCAAAAAATAACTGATATTTTTGCAGAATGCTCTATTGATTATGATAAAAATAGTGATTTAGCTTTAACATTTTATAAAACTATCCAAAATAAGTTCCACTATGCCATAACTGGAAAGACCGCGGCAGAAATAATTTATGATAGAGTAGATGCAGAAAAAGATAATATGGGACTTACCACTTGGAGAAATTCACCCGATGGTAAAATCCTAAAATCAGATATTGTTATAGCAAAGAATTATTTAGATGAAAAAGAAATTAAAAACTTAAATAATTTAGTAAATTTATTTTTGGATATAGCAGAAAATAATGCAGAAAGAAACATTCCAATGTATATGGAAGATTGGAAAACTGAAGTAGAGAATGCTTTAAAGGTTTTCCACTATGAAGTATTAGAAGGAAAAGGAAAAATATCACATAAAGAAGCTATAGAAAAAGCAGAAAAAGAATATGAAAAATATAGAGTTATTCAAGATAAAAATTATGTTTCTGACTTTGATAAACTATTACTTGAAATAAAAGAAATAGAAAAATAATAATACAAAAAAGTATTATGAAATATAATATACTTTGATGTTAGGATAGGTGATGTATATATGGAAAAATTTTATTTAGAAATACCTTCTTTAGAAAGAAAAGAAGAAATTATTGAATATTTTAATGAATTTGTAGAATGTAATTCAGATATTAATGGTGCTGGTTCTCTTGATAAAGTATTATATGGTTATTCTTTTGAAGAAGCATTAGATATGTGCTTAAATATGAAAAATGAAGAATATGCTAGAAGTTTAAATAGATGTCCTAGTGAAACCTTTTTACTTATTAGAAAAAATGATAATAAAATAATTGGAACAATCAATGTAAGATGGAATTTAACGGAAGAAATGAAAAAATTTGGTGGTAATATAGGTTATAGTATAAGACCTACTGAAAGAAGAAAAGGCTATAATAAAATCAATTTATATTTAGGTTTAATTAAGGCCAATAAACTTAATTTAGATAGAGTTATGCTCGACTGTGATGTTAACAATATTGGCTCCGATAGGACAATGAAAGCATTAGGAGGAGTATTAGAAAGAACAGAAATAGATCCTTATGATGGCATTCTAACAAATGTTTATTGGTTTGATGTTAAAAAATGTATAGACAAATATAAAGATGTATATGAAAAATTCATTGATAACAATAATTATATAAAAAAGAAAAGATAATATGAATTATGTATATCATGGAAGTAATATTCTAACTTGAAGAAATATTTATAAATGAACTTAAAAAATTAGAAGGAGATTAATCAAAAAAATAATCTCTTTTTACATATCAATTAATTTAAATACAAAATCACTCTTATAACCTTTTAATAAGAACGAAAAAATGATATAATTAATATATAAATCAGAGGGGGTATCAAAATGAATGAAATAAAAAAATATAATGAAACAATTTTTGAAGATATTAAACACATTGATGAATATGGCAATGAGTATTGGTTAGCTAGAGAGTTAATAAAAGTACTTGAATATTCAAAGTGGAGTAACTTTACAAGTGTAATAGACAAGGCAAAAACAGCTTGCAGATTAAGTAAAAAGACAGTTTCTGACCATTTTGACGACGTCGGCAAAATGGTTGGTATAGGATCAAAAACTTCGAGAAATATAGAAGACTTCAAATTATCAAGATATGCATGTTATTTAATAGTACAAAATGCTGATCCTAGAAAAGAAGTTGTTGCCTTAGGCCAAACATATTTTGCCATACAAACAAGAAAGCAAGAATTAACAGAAAAAGATTATTCTATGTTAACTGAAGATGAAAAAAGATTCTATCAAAGAAGCTTAACTAAAAAAGGAAATTATTCTTTAAATCAAGCGGCCAAAAAAGCAGGTGTCAAAAACTTTGATAAGTTTCATAATGCCGGCTATAAAGGCCTATATAATGGGGAGACCGCAAATGACATTGCTAAAAGAAAAGGTTTAAGATACCGTGAAGATATTTTAGATAATATGGGAAGTGAAGAACTAGCGGCTAATCTTTTTCGTATTACTCAAACAGAATCAAAACTAAAAAGAGAAAATATCTCTAGTGAAAATGAAGCAAATAATACCCATTACAATATTGGAAAAAACATTAGAGAAGTTATTGCTAAAAACGGAGGAACCATGCCTGAAGAATTACCAACACCAAATAAATCACTAAAAGAATTAGAAAAAGCACATAAAAACATAGATTATCAACAGAAATTATCACAAAAAAACTAAAAGATAAGGAAAAGTACAAAAATGAAAGATTTGGAAAAGAAAATAGAAGAAAATAAAAAAAGAAACAAAAAGTTTATGAAAGAGTTTGAAGAATATCTAAAAGAAAAAAATCTGAAAGATAAGACAATAAAGAAACATTTAAGTAATGTAGATTTATTTATAAATGACTATTTAAATTATTATGATATTGAAACCCCAGAGGAAGGAATAAATTCAGTATATTCATTTTTAAGCGGTTGGTTCATAGAAAAATGTATGTGGGCAACCGTTTATACAACTAAAGAAACCGCAGCCAGTATTAAAAAATTCTATGCTTACATGAGTGAAAAAGGATATGTCAAAAAAGAAGACTATAAAGAACTTTGTGAAGAATTAAAAGATAGTATGGATGAAATATTAGAATATTTAGATGCTTTTGATAATGGCACATATTATGATATGTTTTAATTAAAAGAGAGATATATGGAAAAAGACTTTAGTAATTTAATAAACGAAATAAGAAAATGCAACATTTGTGAAGATAAGTTTGGCTTCAAACCACATCCAGTAGTCATAGGTTCTGCTACTTCAAAAATAGTTCAAATAAGTCAAGCTCCATCTAAAATGGTAGATACCATACTAAAGCCATTTACTGATCAAAGTGGTAAAAAATTAAAATACGAATGGTATCAAATAACCGATGAAGAATTCTATAATCCGGATAACTTTTTTATCACAGCACTAGCACATTGCTACCCAGGAAAAGATAAAAATGGATGTGATAAAGCACCACCTAAAATATGCTACGAAAAATGGATAAAGAAAGAATTAGAGTATATAGATAATAAATTATACATAATAATTGGAGCTAAAGCCGCTAAAATATTTTTTCCAGATGAAGATTATAATGACCTAATATTTAAAAATAATATATTATTTAATAAACCAGCAATAGTTTTGCCACATCCATCACCACTTAACATAAAATGGTTTAAAGATAATCCAGACTTTATGAAAAAAAGAATTATTGAAATAAGAAAAATAATAAATGACACATTAAATAAAAATTAAAGGTACTAAAAAATAGTATCTTTTTATATTAGACAAGTTAACCAAATTAACATTATTCACATATACTACTTTGAAGGTGATAACTATGAATAATAATGAAGATAGAGCGGTCCGTAAAGTAATAATTGACCCAGGTCACGGTGGTACGGATTCTGGTGCTACAGGCAATAATTTACTAGAAAAAGACTATAACCTATTAATATCCAAATACATGTATGACAGATTTAAAGAGTTAGGAATACCAGTAGCTATAACAAGAGACTCAGATACCACATTATCTCCAACTGATAGAGTAAATACTATTTTAAATAAGTTTGGCAACTCATCTGATGTTATACTAATATCGAACCATGTAAATTCAGGAGGCGGCGAAGGAGCCGAAGTCATCTATGCCCTAAGAAACAAAGATACCCTAGCCAAAAACATTCTAAATAATATAGGAGCCACTGGACAAGAAACAAGAAAATATTACCAAAGAAGACTACCGAGTGATACCTCAAAAGACTACTATTTCATACATCGAAATACTGGCAATCTAGAACCACTAATAGTTGAGTATGGTTTTATAGATAGTGCCAAAGATGTCAACTTTCTAAAAGAAAACTATGAAGAACTAGCAGAAGCCGTCATATCAGCAGTAGCAAACTATATAGGAGTACCATACACACCACCTGAAGGATTAATAACCAATACCTACATAGTACAAAAGGGTGACTCATTATATAGCATTGCCAATAAACTAGGTACCACTGTTTCAGAATTAAAAAGAGAAAACAATCTTACCTCAAATACACTCCAGATAGGTCAGGTTCTAAGAATACCATCAAAAGAAGTATATGAAGGAGAAACTAATATCTATACTGTAAAAAGTGGTGACTCACTATACAAGATAGCTCAAAACAATAACACCACTGTTGATGAAATAAAAAGATTAAATAATTTAACATCAAATAACCTTATAATAGGCCAGACTCTAAAGCTACCAAGCCCTCTTACTCTAGAAAATACTTACACAGTAAAAAGTGGCGATTCTCTATATAAAATAGCCCAAAAATATAATACTACAGTAGATGAACTAAAAAGAGCAAACAACCTTACTTCAAACATTTTATCCGTAGGACAGATTCTAAAACTACCAAACACATCATCAGAAACACCATCATCAAATACAGTAGATTATACCGTTAAATCAGGTGACTCCTTATACAAGATAGCAAATCAATATAATGTAACTGTAGATGCTATCAAAAGAGCTAATAATCTTACTACCAATAATCTCCAAATAGGTCAGGTACTAAGAATACCATTAGGTACTTCAAGGGAAACAACATATACAGTCAAATCAGGTGATTCTCTATATTCTATAGCTAAAAAGTATAATACAACAGTAAATAGACTAAAAGAACTAAATAATCTTAGTTCAAATCTATTAAATATAGGTCAAATATTAATCGTAGGATAATGTCCATATAGAAAGTATATAACAATATATTTTCTTTTTCTTTATATTTCCCCTTAAGCCTATAGTCTTTCGGGGCATTATGAAGCCTAAGGTCTTCATAATGAACAATCTTAAATTAAGTAATTACAACATTTTTACAATTAATATATCAAAAATTTAATTACCTATGTTATAATTACAATAGAGGAAGTGTATCAATATGGAAGTATCAAAATTAAGAGAAGATTTTTTAAATAAATTACAGAAAGAAGAGTATATTTCAAACTATCTTTTTGAAAATATAAAAAACACCATTCCTGATATAATTCCAGTTAATTTTAATTTAGATAACTACAATAATAAAGTATTAGATAAAGAATATATTAAATACAAAGAATATTTTGACACCATGTATAATGATATAGATCCAGAAATTCACTTAGATGAAGAGCAGATAAAAGCAATTTTATCAGATGAAGAATACTCCCTTATTCTTGCAGGAGCGGGTACTGGTAAAACAACAACAATGGCTTCCAAAGTAAAATTTCTTGTAGATATCAAAAAAATAAATCCATCAAAAATATTAGTGATGAGTTATACAAAGAAGGCTACTCAAGAATTAGAAAAAAGAATAGTTGTAGATTTTGGAATACCTGCTAGAGTAACAACATTCCATTCACTTGGTTTTATGTATATTAGAGAAATATTTAAAGAACATAAATGCTATGTCGTAGATTCCAATTTAAAAAATCAAATATTTTTAAAATTTTTTAAAGAAGAAATCTTCCCAGACAAAGAAAGATTAAAAGACTTAATTAATGTTTTTACTATTGAAACAGTAGACCATAATAGAGCCTTTGGTAAATATTTTAAAGAAAATTATGATAAGTATCAGACATTTAATGAGTATTTTGAAAGCTACAAGCAAAATGAATTACAAGATAAAATAGATTTACATCAGTGGATTGAAGATGGTATAGAAATGGCTCTGAATAAAGAAGTGATTTATACCATAAAAGGTGAACTAGTAAAATCCAAGGGAGAAGCATTAATAGCCAATTTTTTATTTAGAAATAATATTGACTATGAATATGAAAAAATATATGAAAATTTAATGCCTGAGCGAAGAAGTTATCATCCTGACTTTACCTTATCATTACATGGTCAGCCAGTATATATAGAATATTTTGGTCTATCAACATATGAAGATAATGAACTATCAAGATACAACAAAATTAAAAGAATGAAAGAATACTATCATGCCAAGCATCATACTAAGTTTATTGCTCTTGATTATCAAAAAGGTGAGGATATGATAGAAAAACTAAAAGAGGAATTAATAAAATTAGGCTTCGCTTTAAAAGAAAAGTCAGACCTAGAACTATTTAATTTTATGTTAGATCAAAATGAGTCTTCACAATTTTTCCGTTTTAGAAATTTTGTTTATTCAGTAATCGAAAGAATAAAATCATCAGTTAATAGAAATAATTATCAAGAAATAATAAATGATTATATTTCAAAACTACAAGCTAGTGAGAAGACTGCTGCTGAAATTCAATATAAATTTATTAATGATTTCTATATATATTATCAATCAAAACTTTATAATAGTGAAAACTATGGCTTTGATTTTAGTGATATGATTTATTATGCTAACAAATATATTAGTGTCATAAAAAATACGGAAAATCTAAACTTTGAATACCTAATAATTGATGAGTATCAGGATATATCAGAAGATAGATACATTTTAGCTAAACAAGTATCAGATAAAAATGCTGCCAAAGTAGTAGCAGTAGGGGATGACTGGCAGACAATATTTTCATTCGCAGGTTCTAAAATAGAATACATATATAATTTTTCTATATATTTTCCAACCGCTAAATATTTGAGAATATCAAAAGTTTATCGTAATAGCAAAAAACTAATTGAATATACCAGTAAATTTATCATGGAAAATCACCAGCAGATACCTAAAGAATTAATTTCCACCAAAGAAAATAGTTCACCAATTAAGTATATAATGTTTGATGATAAAGAAGAGTATCAAAAATTAAAGGAACTGATTATTAAAATACATGAAAATAATAAAGATTATCACATAATGATTCTTGGTAGAACTAATAATATTATTAAAAAAATTTATGATGACCCAAGTCTAAAAGATGGAATGGGCACAAAAATAATATTTGAAGGCTCTGATGTTGATATAGATGGTATGACTATTCATAAGTCTAAGGGACTAACTAGTGATGAAGTTATAATCATAGGTTTAGATGAGGATTTTCCAATGGTAAAAGGAAATTTTTGGATGATAGAAATATTTAATAATCATTGGTATCAAGAAAAAATACCATTTGCAGAAGAACGTAGATTATTTTATGTAGCTTTAACTAGAACCAAACATAATGTATATTTATTAGTAAATAGAAATCCATTACATCGTAGTAGGTTTGTTAATGAAATATATAATATATCTAAGGAAAAATAATAAATATTGAAATTAGGACTATAATATATTCTAGTTTTGATTTACACATCAAATGTAAAGTCAGATTAATGTTGTATCTTACTTTGTCAAATATTGTCATATTATGACAAAAACAAAAATAAAATATCGTAATTATATATTCTACTAATGATTAAGGAAACATAAAGCCTTTTAAAAATTAAATCGAAATTAATGAGTAAAAATACATTTACTTAATATTTTTAATATGGTATAATCAAGATATAAATAGGAGGAAGAAATGAAGAAAAAACAAAATATTTTAGTAATAGCTTTAATATTACTAGCGGTTATTACTTTCGGAGTAATTATATTAGTATCAGGAAAGGAAAATACAAGTAGTCTTGAGACAACTAAAGATATTATCAAAATGATTAATTCAATAAATAAAGATAATAAAAATGTTTTACCGGAACTTGAAACTATGAAAATAGATGTAAAAAATATTGATGAAGTTACTAGTTATACAGGATTAACATCAAATGATAATATTGAATCAATTGTTGTATCAGTACCAATGATGACAGCACAAGCTTATTCAGTGGCTGTTGTTAAGGTTAAAGATAATGCAGATGTAGAAAAAATTAAGCAAGAGATGCTAGATAATATTGATATGAGACGTTGGATTTGTGTTTCTGCAGAACAATTATATATTACTAATAGTGGTAATGTAATATTCTCTGTAATGACCGATAAAGATATTGCTAAGGCAGTATATGATGATTTTAAAAAATATGTAAATAATAATATTGGAAAAGAATTAGAAAAATCGAATGATGAAGAAAATATAGAACTTCCACCAGAAATGCCAGCAGAAGAGTAAAGAAGCACCTTTAAAGGTGCCTTTTTAAGAGGAGGATAAAATGTTATTTACTAGTATTAGTTTTTTGTATTATTTTTTACCAGCGTTAATAATTATATATTTTATAACACCTAAAAAATATAAAAATATTATTTTATTAATTGCTTCTTTATTGTTTTATTTTTATGGAGAACCCAAGTATGTTTTTTTAATGATTGCAGAAATTATTATTGCTTATATAGGAGCTATTTTAATTGATAAATATAAAAATCAAAGCAAAAATATATTAATAATAACTTTATTTATACATGTATTATTATTAATAATATTTAAATATACTGATTTTATTATACAAACTATTAATGATATATCTAATGCTAATATTAAATTATTAAATATTGCATTACCAATAGGAATATCATTTTATACATTTCAAATTATAAGTTATATTATTGATGTATATAATGGTAAAGTTAATGTTCAAAAAAATATTATAAAGTTAGCTACTTATGTATCCTTATTTCCACAGTTAGTCGCAGGGCCTATTGTTAGATATCAGACAGTAGAAAAAGAACTTGATAATAGAACGCATAGTTTTAATAATTTTGCATATGGCATAAGAAGATTTTCTATTGGACTTGCTAAAAAAGTATTGATAGCTAATGCTTTAGGAGAACTTTGTAGTAAAGCTTCTGCTACTTCTGAAAAAACAATAGTTTTCTTTTGGATATTTGGCATAAGTTATATGCTTCAGTTGTATTTTGATTTTTCTGCTTATAGTGATATGGCTATTGGTCTTGGAAGAATATTTGGATTTCATTTTCCTGAAAACTTTAATTATCCATATATATCAAAAAGCATAACTGAATTTTGGCGTAGATGGCACATCTCTCTTAGTACATGGTTTAAAGATTATATTTATATTCCCCTTGGTGGTAATAGAGATGGTAAATATAAACAAATAAGAAATATTTTAATAGTATGGTTATTAACTGGAATATGGCATGGTGCTAATTGGACTTTTTTAATATGGGGATTATTGTTTGGAGTTATTCTTATAATAGAAAAAATATTCCTTAATAAATTTATGGAAAAATTACCTTCTTTTATAAGAAGAATATATGTATTATTTATTGTTATGATATTATTTATTATATTTAGTTCTGATAATATGTCGGTGGCTTTGACTAATATTAAAGGGTTATTTGGTATGAATGGAGAAGCTTTTGTTAATGACTATACACTTCATTATTTAAAGAGTTATTTACCAGTATTAATTATTGCTTTACTTGGTTCTACTCCTTTTATTAAAATATTAATAGATAAATTAAGAAAAAATAAATATGTAAATAGTATAATTAATATTTTAGAACCAATCTTAATAGTAGTCATATTAGTAGTTGTTACTTCTTATTTGATAGATAATTCATATAATCCATTTTTATATTTTAGATTTTAAGGAGGTTATACATGAACGATAAAATTAAAGATATAGTTGTAACTATAATATTTCTTTTTACTGTAATTTCTTTATTTTTGATCAATGTTATAAAAGAAGATACTGATATTTCAGTAGCAGAAAGAAGAAAACTTGCTACTATGCCAGAATTAACTACTAAAAGTTTGTTTGATGGTACTTATTTTAAGAAGTTTGATTCCTATGTTACAGATCAATTTGTAGAAAGAGATGCTTTTAGAAAAATTAAAATAGATATAGAATTATCTACTAAAGGTGAATATAATAATTTATATTTGTATGATGATTATATTATTGAAGAAATATTTCCTTTAAATAGCAATTCTATTAATAATTTAACTAGTAAGATTAATTATATAAAAGATACATATTTGAATGATAATAGTAATATTTATTATACTATTATACCCGATAAAAATTATTTTGTTAATAAAGGTAATTTAAAACTTGATTATAATAAATTACAAGATATGATGAAAAGTAATTTAACAAATCTTAATTATATAAATATATTTGATAAATTAACTCTTGATAATTATTATAAGACTGATACTCATTGGAAAGAGGAAGATTTATTTGATGTTGCAAATACTATTGCTAATCAAATGAATTTTGATATAACTAATAATAATGTTGTAAATACAGTTACTACTTTTAAGGGGAGTTATGCTGGTAGATTATCAGTAACTAAAGATATTGATACTATAAAAACTATATCTAATCCATCTACTCTTAATAGTAGTGTGTATAATTATGAAACTAAAAAATATACAGATATTTATGACTATACTAAAATAAATTCTCTAGATAAGTATGACATCTATCTATCAGGAGCAGTACCTATAATAGATATAATTAATAATAATACCAGCAGTGATAAAGAATTAATAGTCTTTCGTGATTCTTATGGTAGTAGTTTAATTCCTTTATTAATAGAGGGTTATAAGAAGATAACTGTTATTGATATTAGATATATTTCTTCAAAAATATTAAATAAGTATATAGACTTTAATGATCAAGATGTTCTATTTATGTATAGTATTTTAACTATAAATAATAGTTTCAGTATTAGATAAAATAAAAATAACTATTTATAAACTAACTAGCTATTGGGCTTAAGTTTAATAATAGTTATTTTTTTATTAATTCTCTTTTTTAGTCTTAACATCCATAACAATAGGAAGAATAATAGGTACTCTACCAGTCTTATCAGAAAGAAATGGGATTAAACCATTAATTATTTCACTCTTCATATCATTATAATTAAAGTACTTACTCTTTAAACACTTATTAATAATACCTTGTGATATAGATTGAATATCTCTAATTAAATCTTCATTTTCATTAACAAGAATATACCCTCTAGTGGTAACTGCAGGAGTTCCTAGTAGAACCTTATTCTCAGTATCAATATTAGCAATAATAACTAAGATACCATTATTACTCATAAGAATTCTATCTTTAATAACAGCACTACCAACTTCACCAATTCTAGAGCCATCTACATATACTTCACCAGCTTGTACCTTACCACCAGGAGTAACAACTCCCTTACGAAGATTAAGTACATCACCATTTTCTAGTACGAAAGTATTATTTTTATTAACTCCGCACATAACACCTAAGTCAGCATGTGTCTTGAGCATTCTAAATTCACCGTGATAAGGAACAAAATATCTAGGCTTAAATAATCTAATCATAAGTTTAAGTTCTTCTTGATTGGCATGCCCTGAAGAGTGAATCTCACTCATAGCATTAGTAAATACTTTAACTCCTTTTTTATAAAGTTTGTTAATCGTTTTAGATACAGATGCTCCATTACCTGGAATAGGAGATGAAGAAAATATAACTACATCATCAGGCATAAGAGTAATTTGTCTATGTGTTCCTGAAGCAATTCTTGATAAAGCCGCTAGTGGCTCACCCTGGCTACCAGTACATAATAGACACACTTCATTAGGTTTCATATGATTAGCCTCTTCAGCAGTAATAACAATATCCTTATCCTTAAAGTAACCACATTTCAAAGCTACATCAACCATATTTTCCATACTTCTACCAAATAGAGCAACTTTTCTTTTATTCTTTTTACAAGTTTCCATAATATGCTTAATTCTATAAACATTTGAGGCAAAAGTAGCTAAAATAATTCTACTATCTTTACAAGAAGAGAATATTTCACCTAAATTCTCATCAACTACCGATTCACTAAGTGATACTCCAGGTACTAGTGCATTAGTAGAATCACTCATAAGTACACTAACCCCTTTTTCACCAATCTTAGCCATCTTATGTAAATTAGACATAGGACCAATCGGAGTCATATCAAATTTAAAGTCTCCCGTCATAACAATAGTACCATCAGGAGTATGAATAACTACTCCATGAGAGTCTGGTATCGAGTGTGTTGTTCTAAAAAATTCAATATTAAAATATTTAGTTTTAATAACAGTATTTTCATCATAAACAAATAAATTTTTATATATAATATTTCTTTCTTCTAATTTTTTATCAATAAGTTCTTTAGCGTTACTAGGGGCATATATTTTAGGAATATTCACAGTTTGTAAAAGAAATGGAATACTACCAATATGATCTTCATGTCCGTGAGTAATAACTAAAGCTTTAATTTTATTTTCATTTTCTTTTAAAAAGGTATAGTCGGGAATAACATAGTCAATTCCAAGAAGTTCATCATCGGGAAACATTACACCAGAATCTACGATAATAATCTCAGAATTATGCATAACTACATACATATTCTTACCAACTTCTCCAAGTCCTCCAAGAGGAATAATTTTTGTATTCATTAAATTCTCCTTTCATAATTTTTTCTTCGTTAAATAAAATAAAACTAAATAAAATAAAAAATTTTAAAGAATAACCACTGCATAAAATTATACTACATAATTATAAAAAATGCAAATAGTAATTTTATGGTTAGTTCGAGCCTGTAGTCTCTCACTATTTTTGAAGCCTAAGGTCTTCAAAAAGAAATTAATAGCCTAAGGTCTATTAATTTAATAATTTATATATATAAATCATTGACAATGTAATGAAATAAAAATATAATTAAAATGAAAGTGAAATATTTGAATGTAGGTAAGTGTAAATATATTAACTTAGGAGTTTAATAATGAATTATAAAATATTTAGTAATAGTATGAAGAAAACAAAATACCACCTGAAACATATAAAAAAATTTATAAAATTATTATTGAAAATTATGCTATTAGAGAAAAACTTAGTAAAGATGAACTGAAAAAAGTTAATACAATAACTGCATATAATAATTGGACTAATATGATTTTTACTACAAAAGATTACTTTATAGCAGTATTTTATGAGAATAAAAAAATTATTGGATTTATATCATTTATGTATGATAAAAAAGGGTTATGTTTATCAGAAGTTCAAATAAAAAAAGAATATCAATCAGCAAACAACAACCTTAAGAAAATGATAAATGTAGTGTTAGACAATTGCAATAAGGAAAAAAGTAAAAATGTCTATTTAACAATAAATCCAAGAAATGAAAAATCAAAAAATGCATTAACACACATTGGTTTTTATAATGCTGAAGGAAAGAACTATAAAATATCATACAACGATTTTGAAAAACGGGTAACTATGAATAATGTAAAATATTAAGAGGCAAAAAAAAATATGAGTAAAATTTATGAAAAATATCGTGATTTAATTACAAATCCATTTGATATAAAATATAAAAACATAGAAATTAAAGAAATTATAAGTTATCCACCAGCAGGAAATGATGTGGTTGAATGCTTATGCAAAATTGGCAAAGATGCAAGAAATGTTTTTATAAAAATCGAAAGAAGCAAAGTGTGTGATTTTGCTACTGAAATAAAAAACTTAAATTATCTAAAAAATAATAGTTATTATTCAAAAATACCAAACATATATGAAAGTGGCATTTATAATAATAAACAATATATAGTATTATCAAAGATAGAAGGAGAAAGACTATCAGATATACTAATCAAGAATGATAATTTAAGAAAGGAATTATTATATAAATATGGTCAAGAATTAGCAATAATTCATAGAATTCCAATTAGTAATCAGAAGATAGCTAAACAGAGAGCAATAAATAGTTACCCGAATAAAACAATGTATACAACATTATCAAAAGAAAACAATATAAAAGAATATATAAAGTTTCTTGAAGATAATGACTTTAAAAAAGAATTAACGACATTTATTCATGGGGATTTTCACTACGCAAATGTTTTATGGTTAAATAATGATATTAATGGTGTAATAGATTGGGAGTATAGTGGCATAGGACTACGAGAGCAAGATATAGCATGGGCTTGCACTCTAAGACCAGGACAAAAGTTTATGGATACCATGGAGGATATCCAAACATTTCTAAAGGGTTATTCTGAAAAAGAAAAGTTTGATATAGAAAAATTAAGGTGGTGCTTAATTAATAGTTATTGTCATTTTTATTTGATGAATGAGAATAATGAAGATTATAAAAATAAGCTACTAATTTTATTAAGAAATTGTATGGAAGAAAAAATATAAGGAGGAAAAATATGGAAAGAATATATAATAAATTAGTTAGAGATAATATTCCTAATATAATAAAGGAAAAAGGTGAAGAACCTATTACTAGAATATTATCAGATGAAGAGTATAAGAAAGAATTAGAAAAGAAATTAAATGAAGAATATCAAGAAGTACTAGAGGCAAATGGTAGTGAAAGAGTAGAAGAATTGGCGGATATGCTTGAAGTAATAAAAGCACTAGGAGAATTAGAACATACCACTCTAGAAGAAATAATAAATATAGCCAATACTAAAAGTATTAAAAGAGGAGCATTTAAAGATAAAATATTCCTAGAGAAAGTAATAGATAATAAATAAGAAAGTAGTACCATAAAAAATAGGTACTATTTTTTACATAAAACTAGAACTATTTTTACATAAAACTAAAACATAATTGACAAAAATATTACCAAATAGTATAATATCGGCAAAGAGGGAAAATATGGAGAATAACCAAATTAGTTTAAATATCTATGATTATATAGTTAGTAAAAACCATGATGCAAAAGATAGAATTGCAATAGATTATTTAGGAAGAAAATATACATTTAAGGAACTTTTAGACAATATGAATATAGTTATGCAATCATTAAGTGAATATGGAATAAAAAAAGGAGATAGCATAATGGCTCTTACCCTTGCCACACCAGAGTTCATATTTTTAATGTATGGAGCGGCAAAAATGGGAATAACATTAAATATATTAAATCCATTCAATGATGAAAACTATGATAGTATTATTGCAAGGTTGAATCCAAAATTATTATTTTGTTATGATAGATTTTATACTAAAATACTTGGAAAAATTGATAATAAAAAAATAGTAATAACATCACCATTTGATTCTCTTCCATTAGCAATGAAATTAACAGGTAAAATTCAAAAACTAAGTACTAATAAAGAATGTATTACATATAGTGAATTTATATCTAAAGGCAAAAAAAGGGCAAAAAAGATAGAGGAAGATACTGCCGATATTTCAAATAAAAAAATAATTGAAATAGGAACAGGTGGCTCAACAGGTATTCCAAAGCAAGTTGGAATAAGTAATGAAATGTTAAATAATGTAGTTTATCAGCATGAAATTATGAATAAATACAGTGTTTTTGATGTTAGTTTTAATGACAATGAGACATTCCTAGATATTATACCCCCACATTTAGCATATGGTATTTGTGATATACATTTAGCTTTATCATTAAAATTAAAATTATGCCTAGAACCAAATCCAGAGCCAAAGTTATTCGTAAAACAATTAAAAAAGTATAGACCAAATCATGTACTTGCAGGACCTGTACATTGGAAACAATTAATTGCTTATGATAAAAAAATAGACCTATCATATATAAAGAGTGCTGTGGCGGGTGGAGAGCATTTAGAATGCAACGATGAAATAAAAACGAATCAAAAACTAAAAGAAAGTGGTTCAAAGGTAACTGTTAGAGAAGGCGTAGGACTTACTGAGATATGCGGTGTAGGAACATATAATTCAACTGGTGATTTATTTACAGTAGGTAGACCACTTCCTGAATACCAAGTTGGAATATTTAAGGTTGATATAAATAAAGAATATAATGATAATACACACACTGCAGACGAGTTATGTAGAGTGTATTACCAAAAGGATAAAAATGGTGAATTAAAAATAGTATCCACTGGTATGAATAATAGTTTTACAACTGGTGAAATATGTTATCAATTACCAATAAAAATTTTAGGGTATGTAGGAGAAGAACATAAAGAAGAAAACGATTTATTAATTAGACTTCATGATGATGGAAAATATTGGATACATACTGGCGATATTGGGTATATAAGAGAAGACAGAAACCTTGTGATAACAGATAGAATTAAAAGAATATTTAATAGATATGGTTGGAAAGTATATCCAAATCATATAACTAAAATTGTTACTGATAGTGGCCTTGTAAAAGAATGCGTTGTAGTAAAAAGAGAAAGTCTAGTAAAGGGAGAGAGTTATGTACCAATTTTATATGCAGTATTAAAAGAAAACACAACAGAAAATAGGCAAAAACTATTAGAATGGTGTAACAAAAAAATTATAGGAAACTCAAGCCTATATGATATAATTTTTGTAGATGAGCTACCAAAAACAGGTGCAGGTAAAATAGATTTTACTAGAGTAGAGAATTATGATAAGAATCACAATGAACCGGTAGTTCAAGATAATAATGAAAAAAATAAATGCAAAAAAATAAAAATTGGTAAAAAGTAAGACATAATTGCTAAAAATGTGTACTTACTTTTTATTATGTGCTATAATTTACAATAGAGGTGAACATATGAAAAGTACAATATTCTTTTCAATATCAGCAATAATTTATATATTGCTATTACTAATAGTATTCTTTAGTAAAAAATATTATAAAACATTAGAAAATAAAATATACTCATTATTAATAATAACATCTTTTTTTGGCTTAGTTATAGAATTATTAGGAGTTTTTATTTTAAACAACACAAATGAAGTTTTATCATTTATTCAAATGAAACTGTACCAGATATATTTATTAACATGGATTGGACTATTTACTTTGTATACAATTGCAAGTACCAAAAGAAATAATAAAGAAAACAAAGTATCACCAATAGTAATTTTATTTTACATAATAAGTGTAATTATAATATTTATATTACCAACAAAGTTATATAACAATAACAATTCTGTATACACCTATGGTGCTAGTATAAATTATCTTTATTTTTATTCTTTAGGATGTATAATTATTATAGTATATAAATTATTATCTAACATAAGAAAGATGTTTTATAAGAAATATTTGCCAATGTCAATATTCCTTTTACTAGGAGTAATAACAATGATAATACAATCAAAAAATCCATCCCTATTATTAATGTCGTCAACAGAAGCATTTATAACATTTTTAATGTATTTTACTATAGAAAATCCTGATATTAAATTAATGGAAGAGTTAGAATACTCAAAGAGAGTTGCTGAAAAATCTAAAAGTGAAACTATCAACACTTTGAATAATATAAAAAATGAACTAGACGAACCATTAAATCAAATAGTAAATTTTAATGATAAAAAAATAATAACATCCACTAAAGAAGAATTAATTAAAGAAGTCAAAAATTTAAGAATATTCACCACAAGCTTTGCTGATAGAGTATTTAGTCTAATAGAATTAGGAAAAGTTAACAGCGGTGATTATATGCTGAATGAAGAAATGTATAATACCTATGGAATGATAAATGAATTAGAAAAAATGCTAAAAATAAGCAATGATAAAGTAAGATATAATTTTGATGTTAGCGATGATATTAATAAAGTATTATATGGTGATAAAAACAAAATAAAACAATTATTATTATATATAAATGACTATATTTTGGAAAGAACTAAAAGCAAAACGATGAATATTAAAGTATCCAATTTATCTGTTGGCAATTTATGCAGATTAAAGTTCAGTTATTTTATAGACTTATCATTTGAAAAGTATTTAATTAAAGATAAAAAAGAAATATATATAAAAGAAGAAAAAGATGACTTTGATTATAGAGTAATATTAAGTATGTTAAGATTATTAGAGGGAAAAATAAACATTAAAAAAGAAAATATCATAAGTATTACAATAACAATAGATCAAAAAATCAAAAGTGAATATGATGTAAATAATTATATTAGCTCTCAAGATAACTATGTTAATAATCAAATTAAGTACACAGGAAAAAAGATAATTATTTTTAATGATAGTTTTGAAGAAAACCAAAAAATTATTGAATTATTAAAGAAATACAATTTAGAAATAAGTTTATGTGATAATATAGAAAAATTAAATAAATTAATCACTGAAAATAATTACGATCTTGTTCTGGTAGATGATATGTTTTCTGAAAATAAAGTAATACCTAGAGAAGAAATGTTAAAACAATGTTCAACAAAAATAATTCAAAGAGTTAATGGTACAAGAATACCAGTAGTAATAATGGTAACAAAGAATAATAAATCATTAGAAAAAAAGTATCTTAAATATGGTTATGTGGATTACATAATTAAACCATTAATGGATAAAGATGTAAGTGTAATACTAAAAAAATATTTAAAGTAATAGATAAAAATTAAATAGTATGATAGAATACTATCAAGAGGTGAAGATAGTATGAAGTATATACTTATGAATAAAAATACTAAAGTCTTATCAGCGAATTATCAGCCTTCGCTAGGAGTATTTACTGATATCTATGATATTTATAATATAGATTTTGCTCCAGTAATATTAAAGAATGTTTATAATAAAGAAAAAGACTTAAAAGTAATACTATCTAATTGGTTTAAATGTAGAGGTATTCCATTATGGAGAGATGATTTAGCTCTATTACTAGCTAATTAAATATCTCTGCTCCAGCATAATTATTAGATAAAGCATTTGGTTTATCATTATTTGATCAGTATTGGATTAAACCATATGATTCAAAAATAGAATATAAAGATATTAATTTCTTTGAACATGATTTTAATGATGCTGAATTTACTGATGCTACCTTTTCTAATAGTACTGAGACAAATACTAAAATAAGTTTAATTTCACCAAATAATACGACAGATGGTAGATTAAAAAAGACTTGGATAATTGAAGATGGTAAAAGATATTCATTAAAGGGTGGCTATAAAAATGAAGTATTAGCCTCAATGATTAGTAGTCGTTTAGGATTTAATCATGTTACCCATACATTAGAGGTAATTAAAGATAAAGTAGTATCAAAATGCGAATGCTTTATAAATGAGAACACTGAATTAATATCAGCATATCAAATACTATATAATAATTGTGATAAAGATGATGCATATGAAACATATATTAGTTTACTTGAAAAACATGAAATAAAAGATCCCAGAAGTTCTTTAGAAGATATGTTTATATTAGATTACATAATGTTAAATGAAGATAGACACCTTAATAATTTTGGCATTATTAGAGATTTTAAAACACTAAATTGGATTAGCACTGCACAAATATTTGATACAGGTGAATCTTTAAATATAATAGATTACAGCGATGAAGAAGTAATAATAAATGGTGATGGAAGATTCTTTTATAATATTAGTAACTTTGATAACATACTTGATAATATTAAAGATTTATAAAGATGGAATATGTGAAGAGTTTGATGAACTATTACATAAATATCAATCTATTACTAAAATGACTGATAGAAGAATAAACAAAATATGTACTTTACTTTTTAGTAGAATAAATAAACTAAAAAAGAAGATAGAAACAAAATAATAAAAAAACACTTGTATTTACTTATAAAACTATGTTATAATATAGGTGTCTTGAGAAAGAGTGGCATAAAAATCCACTCTTTTATATATATTTGATGGAGGAAATATGCATATTGAAGATGTAATAAGAAACCTACTTGAAAAAGAAGTAGAAAAAAAAGATGTAAGAATAGATAGCATTAAACTAGAGAAAGAAGATAATAATCTATTCTTAAGAATAGTAATCGACAGTGATGAAATAATAGATGTTGATAAATGTGTAGAAGTAACAAATATTATTAATCCATTACTAGATGAAAAAGATTTAATTAAGGAGTCATACATTTTAGATGTATCCACTAAAGAGAAGGGAAGATAGAAATGAATAGTAAACAAATGAAAGAGTTTATGAAAGCTCTAGAGTCTATTGTGGAAGAAAAGAAAGTAGACAAAAATATAGTTATTGAATCTATGGAACAAGCAATGGCAGCAGCTTATAAAAAAGAAACTGGTATGCCTAATGTAACTGCTAAAGTAGATCCAGTAACTGGAGATATTAGATTATATTCTAATAGAACTGTAGTAGAAGAAGTAACTAATGAAGAAACAGAAATATCATTAGAGGATGCTCAAAAATTAGTAGAGGGTATTGAACTAGGAGAAGTAATTATTGGTAATGAACTTCAAATACCTACAAACTTTGGTAGAGTAGCCGCAGGTACAGCAAAGCAAATCGTTGTTCAAAGAATTAAAGAAGCAGAAAAACAAAGTATTTCAGAAGAGTTTCAAGACAAAGAAGGAGAACTAATGGTTGGAACATTATCTCGTGAAGATCAAAATAATTACTTTGTTGATTTAGGTAGATGCAGCGGTATCTTACCAAAAGATCAAATAATACCAGGTGAAAAATTAGAGATGGGTTCTTCAGTAAAGGTTTATGTATCTAAACTAGAAATAGGACCTAAAGGGCCATTTATAATGTTATCAAGAAGTCATTATGGTTTTATTAAAAGATTATTAGAAATTGAAATACCAGAATTATCTGATGGTACAATTATGTTATACTCAGTAGCTAGAGATGCTGGAAGTAGAAGCAAGATTGCAGTTTATACTGAATATACAAATGTTGATCCAATAGGAGCAGTAATTGGTGAAAAAGGAAGAAGAATAGCCAATGTATTAAAAGAACTTAGTGGTGAAAAAATAGATGTGATCTTATATGATAAAGATCCTGTTAAGTTTATAGCAAATGCTTTAAGTCCCGCAAAAGATGTTAAAGTATCAATTAAAGATGAAACTAAGAAAGAAGCCTTAGCCCTAGTAAATGATAAGAACTTATCATTAGCTATTGGTAAAAAAGGACAAAACGTTAAATTAGCTTCTCGTCTTACTCATTATAAGATTGAAGTTAAACCAGAGGAACAAGAAAATACTGAAACTACTGAAGAGACTTCAGTAGAAGAATAAGGTGATCATATGAAGAAGATTCCCCTTAGAAGATGTATAGTAACAAGAGAGCAGTTACCTAAGCAAGAATTACTTCGTATCGTTAGAGATAAAGAAGGAAAAGTAAGCGTAGATCAAACAGGAAAATTAGGAGGAAGAGGAGCATATATTAAAAAGGATATAGAAGTATTAAATACTGCTAAAAGCAAAAATATATTATCTCGTGCCCTTGAAGTAAATATTCCTGAAGAAGTATATCAAGAAATAGAAAATATAATAAAAAATCACTAGGAGGTGATACATATGATGAGTGTATCTGAATATGCATTAGATGTAGATAAAAGTGTCAGTGAAATACTTAATCTATGTAAAAAATTAGAGTTATCTATAAGTAATGAAGACGATATGTTATCTGATGATGATATCATTATGTTAGATAATGAATTGGCTTCACTTGAAAACGAAGAAGAAGTAGAAGATGAAGTACCAGAAGAGTCAGAAGAGGATGGAGACCTTGAAGAAGATTATGAAGAAGAACTAGATGATATAATTGAAGAAAAGAATGCTAGTAAAAAGAAAAAACAAAATAAAGTAGAAACTTCATCTAAAAATGACTATCGTGAAAAAAGAAAAGAAATGTATAAACATAAAGAAAAACTTCAGTCAAATGTTACTGAAGACGATGAAAATATTGTTTTATACAAAGACTGTATGACTGTATCAGAACTAGCTTCAGCACTAGGAGTATCAGCTACTGAAATAATAAAGAAATTAATGTCATTAGGTATGATGATGAACATTAATGCTTCATTAGATTTTGATACTGCCGAAATTCTAGTAGGAGATTATAGCAAAGAACTAAAGAAAGAAAGTACTAGAGATGAGATAAATTTTGAAGAGTTAGAAATAGTAGATAGAGAAGAAGACTTACAAGAAAGACCACCAGTAGTAACAATAATGGGTCATGTTGACCACGGTAAAACTACACTACTTGATACTATTAGAAAGACAAATGTTGCTTCTGGAGAAGCTGGTGGAATAACACAAGCAATAGGAGCTTATCAAATAGAATATAATGGTAAAAAAATAACCTTTATTGATACTCCAGGTCATGCAGCCTTTACTGAAATGCGTGCCAGAGGAGCATCTATTACTGATATCGTTATCATTATAGTAGCGGCAGATGATGGTGTAATGCCTCAAACAAAAGAAGCAATAGACCATGCTAAAGCAGCAGGGGTTCCAATTATCGTAGCGGTTAATAAAATAGATAAACCAACTGCTAATGTGGAAAGAGTATTAACTGAAATGTCTGCAAATGGTATTCAGCCTGAAGCTTGGGGTGGAGATACTATGTTTGTAAATATCTCTGCGGTAACAGGCGAAGGAATAGATGACTTACTAGATAGAATACTATTACTTAGTGAAATGGCTGAATTAAAAGCCAATCCAAATCGTTATGCTATCGGAACAGTTATTGAATCAAAAATAGATAAAAACTCAGGAGTAATAACAAATATATTAATTCAAAATGGTACCTTAAGACTAGGAGATCCAATCGTAATAGGAACATCTGCTGGTAAAGTTAGAACACTAACAAATGATAGAGGAGAGTCACTAGTAGAGGCTCTTCCATCAATGCCTGTATCAATAACTGGTCTATCTGAAAGCCCATCAGCAGGAGATAAATTTATGGCTTTTGAAAGTGAAAAGAAAGCTAAAAAAGTTGCAGAGCAAAGAAAAGAAATCGAAAAAGAAAAAAGAAATAAACCTAAAGGAGCAATATCTTTAAACGATTTATTTAGCAGAAAAGAAGCTGGCGAAAAAGAAATCAACATTATCTTAAAAGCAGATGTTAAGGGTAGTGAAGAGGCTGTAAAGAATTCACTATTAAAGTTAGATGTTGAAGGCATGAAGATAAATGTTATCAGAAGTGGTATTGGTGCCATATCAGAAAGTGATGTTGTATTAGCGGAAGCATCAAATGCTATCATCATAGGCTTTAATATTAGACCAGATCACAAGATAACTGAAATAGCTAAAGATAAAGGAATTGATATTAGATTATACGATATTATCTACAAAGTAGTCGAAGAAATGGAAGCAGCCCTTAAAGGAAAACTAGAGCCAGAATATGAAGAAAAAGTACTAGGAGAAGCCGAAGTTAGAAAACTATTTAAATTCTCTAAAGTGGGTACTATTGCCGGTTCTTATGTAACATCAGGAGTAATAAGAAGAGGAGCCAAAGCCAGAGTAATAAGAGATGGCGTTGTTGTAATAGATAGTACTATAGGTAGTTTAGCAAGAGAAAAAGATCAAGCTAAAGAAGTAAAACAAGGACTAGAGTGTGGAATAACTATTGAAAACTTTAATGATATTAAAGAAAAAGATATAATTGAAGCATATGAACTAGTGGAAATAAAAAGATAGGTGAATGTTAAAATGAAAGAAAACCCCAACACACTTTATAGAAAAAACTTTAATCAAACAAGATGTAATACTCCAACAAGAAAAAGAATAAGTGAAGTTGAAAGTAGAATAGCAGAGTGGGATAAGCATCATGCAGGAATTGCACAATCAAACTTTGCTAAATATGGAACAGGAAAATTAGCTCCGGAGGGTACAGTAGCAAGATTATCTGGAGTTCCTTATCCTAAATTAAAAAATATAAGTTCTGGAGATATTAAAAGCTTTTATTATGGTTATTATGATAGAGGAAATACCAATATTAGAATACTAATAGAGACAGGTAGCACAAGCATCCCATTACTTACAGACAACATAACAAAAGTATATCAAGAAATAAACAAAACATTCGGACTAAAGAGAAAAGAAATGCCTTATGAAGAATTAGATGAAGAAACCAAATACAATGAGATATTAAGAGTAATAGGTTTTAATGATGGTAAAAATTCAGAAATAGCTTTTGATAGTTTAAATGAAGTGATAAGAAATTGTATTCCATATAGAGAGGGATATGAACTAGGAAAACATCTTAGAGAAGATATAGACTATCAAAATATGACTTCAAAAGGCATGAGGAGGTAAATTATGGGAGATTATGAACGTACTGCTAGTGAAAGAAGAGGATCAAAAAGGCTATATACAGCAAAAGAAAATGCAGCGATAAGATCGTCAAAAGTTATGTCTACATTAAGTGATGATGCAGCAGCATCAAGAACTAAAGAAAGAATAGAAGCCTATGGCAATAGTGCTCTATATAGAAATATAGGCTCTGATGATAGGATAAATGGTAAAGTATACAATAACACTGGAAATAATGATTCTGAAATAAAATCATACGCTGCGGGTTACTACATAAATGGTGAAAAAAGAGTACTAGCAAAATTAGATAAATTAACAAAAGAAGAATCTATAGCATTAGGAGAATATGAATATAGCATCTTAGGAATACCAGTAGATAATTTAAATTTATTAAAAAAGAATGATGACTATATGACAGGATATATGAGTGCAATGTTAATGAATAATAATAGTAAAAAACATAGATAGGAGATTAATATGGAAAAAATAAGTAAAAATATTGATAGTATAGCAAGTGAAGAGCGTTTTAAAAGATCATTAAGAAATAAAGAAGCTCGTAGATTATCAGGGCCTGAAAAGACCTTTGCATCCATGATAAATACTGCAGGAAGAAAAGCCTATTTTGATGAATATTTTTATGGTACACCATTAGAAGCTCAAGAATTACCTCAAATTGAGGGGATTTCAGATATAAAAGCAACCCAAACTTTCCAAGAAGGATATCAAAGAGGAGCCTTTCTTGTAAGCGTAGGAAATGTACCAGAAGAATATCAAAATATAAATAATAGTAATAAACACAGATAGGAATGATATTATGAGTATAAAATTAGATAGATTAAATCATATTCTAACAGAAGAAATATCTAAAGTAATAAGTGAAGAAGTAAAAGATACTGATGTACAATTTGTTACCATAACAGCAGTAGATATTTCTAGTGATTTATCATATGCTAAAGTATATTTTACTAATTTAATAGATAAAGATAGAGAAAAAGTAACTAAAGCATTAAATAATGCTAGTTCCTTTATTCGTGGTAAATTATTTGGTAGAGTAGAAATAAGAAAGATGCCAGAATTAACATTCGTATATGATGAGTCAATTGAATATGGAAATAAGATTGAAAAGATAATTGAAGAAATAAAGGAAGATGGTGAGTAATGAACAATATTATTAGCGAAATTAAAGTAAGCAATAATATTGTTTTACTTTGTCATAATAATCCTGATGGTGATGCTGTAGGTAGTACTATAGCCATGTATATACTATTAAAAAGATTAGGTAAAGAAGTAGATATCGTTCTAGATACTCTGCCTAAAAGATTTTACTTCCTAAA
>FR887367.1:0-27941 GCA_000431795.1 Clostridium sp. CAG:302 | reverse complement strand
AAGAAATATGATACAGCAGTTATACTAGATACTGGAAGTATTGACAGAGTAAATAGTGCCTATTTACTTGATACTGTGTCAAAGAAACTAGTAATTGACCACCATATGACAAATACTATGTATGGAGATGTAAACCTAGTAGAGAACTATCCTGCTTGCTGCGAGATAATATATAATTTAATAAAAGAAATGAATGTTAGTATTGATGAAGATTTGGCTCTTCCTCTAGCAGTGGGATTACTAACAGATACTGGCGGTTTTGCCCACCAGAATGTTCTTCCTAGTACTTTTACTATGGCCGCCGAACTATCTTCACTAGTAGACCTTTCTGACATATATAAGAAAGTACTAAGAACCATTACCATAAACCAGTTTAATATCAAGAAGAAAGCCCTAGATAATCTAGAACTATATAATAATAATGCCCTAGCAGTTTCTTTCATAACTTCCGAAGATATGGAGAAGTATAATGTTGATGAAGACGAATGTGGTATTCTCGTAGGTATTCCTCTTGAAATAGATACCGTTGAAGTATCAATATTCTTAAGAAAATACCCTAATCAAACTAGAGTATCTCTTCGTAGTGGCCATATTGATGTCAGTAGAATAGCCTCTATCTTTGGCGGAGGAGGCCACGTAAATGCCGCTGGTATAACAACCGCTATGCCTTATAAAGAACTAAAAGAAAAGTTAATAATAGAAGTAGGTAAGAGTATAAATGAATGGAATAATTGTCATAAATAAACCTAAAGACTATACCAGTAGAGATATAGTAAACATAGTATCAAAAAAATTAAATACCAAAAAAGTTGGTCATACAGGAACATTAGACCCATTAGCAACAGGTGTACTAGTACTCCCCATAGGTAGAGCTCTTAAAGTATCTGAACTTCTAACTAGTAATACCAAAGAGTACATTGCCGAAGTAATACTAGGCTATGAAACAGATATGTTAGATATAACTGGAACAGAAATCAAAAGAAATATCCCTAATGTAACTAAAGAAGAACTACTAAAAGTGCTAAAAAGTTACATAGGTAAATATAACCAAGAAGTACCTCTTTATTCAGCAGTCAAAGTAGGAGGGAGAAAACTATATGAGTATGCCCGCAGTGGCACTCCAGTAACTCCTCCAAGTAAAGAAGTAGAAGTATACTCTCTAGAATTAATAAGTGACTTAAAACATATAAAGGGTGCAGTAGAGTTTACTATTAGATGTGAAGTAAGTAAAGGAACATATATAAGAAGTTTAATTAGAGATATAGCCTATAGTTTAAATACCTATGGTACTATGAAAAATCTAATAAGAACAAGACAGGGAATATTTACTCTAAAAGATGCTTATACTCTAAAAGATATTGAAGAGAATAACTATAAATTACTTAGTATTAAAGAGTGTCTACCCAATATAAAAACTACTGTAATAGAGGAGCCTCTCCTTACTAAAGTAAAAAATGGAATGGTACTAGATAAGTTTTTTAAAGAGAACATATCTCTATTACTAGATAAAGAAGGAAAAGAAATAGCTATCTACATAGCGAGTGGAGATAATAAAGTAAAACCATATAAAATGATTGAGGTGTAGTATGAGTAGAATAAAAGTAATGAGTGAACTACTATCCAATAAAATAGCAGCAGGAGAAGTAGTAGAAAAAGTAGTATCAATAGTTAAGGAACTAGTGGAAAACTCTGTTGATGCCAAAAGTACTGAAATAAAAATAGACCTAAAAGAAGCAGGCCTAAGAGAAATTGTGGTTACTGATAATGGTATAGGTATGGATAAAGATGATGCTGTTTTAGCCTTTCAAAGACATGCCACTAGTAAACTATATACCGATGATGATCTATTTAACATAAACTCTCTAGGTTTCCGTGGTGAGGCCTTACCATCAATTGCTGCAGTATCCGAAGTTCTACTAAAAACATCACAAGGCGAAGTAGGAACAATTGTCCACATCAAAGGTGGAAAAATACTTGAAAATAAAAATGGTGATGCCAGAAAAGGAACACAAATAACAGTTACCAATATGTTCTATAATACCCCTGCCAGATTAAAACATCTATCCAGTCCTTATGCTGAACTAGCGGGAGTTACTGAATATGTAAATAAAATGGCTCTATCATATCCAAGTATTAAGTTTAGATTAACTAATGACGAAAAAGAACTATTAAATACCGATGGGTCTGGTAATTTACTTAAAGTAATAAAATCAATATATGGTTTAGAAATAACTAAAAAGATGCTTGCGATAAATGGTTCTAATGACGACTACGATGTATCAGGTTACATTTCCTTACCTGAAGTAAATAGAGCCTCAAGAAATCATATGACTGTCCTAGTAAATGGAAGAGTAATAAGAAATCAAGTACTAAATAAAGTAATAAATGATTCTTATTCATCCTTCAAAGAAGATACTAGATATCCAATCGTGGTAATTAAAATAGATACTGATCCATCATTAATTGATGTAAATATTCATCCTTCTAAACAAGATATTAAGTTTAGTAATTTTGAAGATTTAAAAACACTTATATCAACATTAATTGTGGATACAATAAAAACAAAATTATTAATACCAAAGATAGAAGTAAAAGAAGAACCACAATTAAAGTATGAAAATCTAGCATTAAATTTAGATCGAAATATCATAAATGAACCAAGTGTAGTAAATCCTGATAAAGAAAGATTAACTAATTTAATTAACTTTAACTATGAACAAAATAATGAATATGATACTGAAGAGGAAGAAAAATATATTGAAGAAAGACCTAAAGACACACTTCCTGAATTATATCCTATTGGACTAGCCTTAGGTACATATATAGTATGTGAAAATGAAAAAGGAATCTATCTAATAGACCAGCATGCTGCTGAAGAAAGAATTAATTATGAGAGAAATTCTTATTTACTTGCCCATCCCAGTGGTAATACCATAACGCCTCTTATACCTATCATAATTGAACTACCTAATAATGAATTTATAAAAGTAAAAGAAAATATTGATATTTTAGATAGTTTAAATATCAAAGTAGAAGAGTTTGGTAGTAATTCATATCGTATTCTATCACATCCTACTTGGTTTACTAAGGGTAGAGAAAAAGAGATAATATCTAAAATATTTGAAGATATAACAAATAAAGGTAAAGATTTTAGTTTAGCTAAGTTTAATGATAATTTAGCTAAATTAGTAAGTTGTAAAATGAGTATTAAAGCTAATACTAGAATAACTAAAGAAGCCCAAGAAGAGATAATTAATAAACTTAGAAAGTGTAATAATCCATTTAATTGTCCTCATGGAAGACCTACTATAATACATTTTACTACTTATGAAATAGAAAGAATGTTTAAAAGAGTAGTATAAGTAAGAGCCTAGGTCTCTTACTTACATAAAAAGCCTAAGGTCTTTTTATGTTAATTTAGAGCCTATTATATAGTCTCTAAATTAAAAAATATTTATATTGTAAAGAAGGTAATATATATGAATATAGATTTTGATAGAATAGAAAAAATTTATGGTAGTAGTATAATTAATTCTATTTACTTATTAAAAGATGATGTGATAGATAACATTAAGTATTTTATATCATTAGGTTTTGAAGATACTGAAGATATTTTTGAAAGGCAAGTACTAATATTTATTTGTCCAAAAGAAGAATTTAGAGTAAAAATAAACAATTTAATAAAAAAATTAGGAAATAACTATATAGAAGAAATAGAAAATGATATTTCACTATTAGATGAACTTTCATAGGAGGTAATTATGATTGAAGCTTATACATTAGAAAGTTTGTTAAAAAAATATGGTATAGATGCTACAAAAGTTATTAATAAAAATAATAACATACTAGAATATGGTGAATATCAAGATATAGATAAAACTCTAAATTATTTGGTAAAAGAATTACACATTAATGCTAGAAATATAGAAAAATGTCCTAGTATTATGTATAAGGCTGTTAATAACATCAAAGAAAACTATGAATTTTTAATAACAACAAAAATAAATACAGGCAATATAGAAACAACATTGCACATATTAAATACTAATCCCAAAAATTTAAAAGAAACATATAATTATGTATTAAATAACTATGGTATAGAATATATAAATAGAATAACATCAATACTAAGTACTTCTATTGATAGAATAAAACAAATAGAAGGACTGTTTAACGATAAATCATTAGTAATATCAGCAGCCATATCAAGAAATAGTATGGATGAAATAAAAAGGATAATTAAAGTATGCAATAAAAATAATATACCAATCACCAGTAGTGTATTTAAGAAAACATCTGAAGAAATAGAAAGAATAATTAAAGTATGCAGAGAAAATAATATACCAATTACCGGTAGCGTATTTCATAAAACGGCAGAAGAGATAGAAAAAATAATTGAAGTATGTAGAAAAAATAATATACCAATCACTAGTAGTGTATTTCATAAAACAGCTGAAGATATAGAAAAAATAATTAAAGTGTGTAAAAAAAATAATATACCGGTAACCGGTAATGTATTTTTAAAGACAGCCGAAGAGATAGAAAATATAATTAAAGTGTGTAGAGAAAATAATATACCAATCACTGGTAGTGTATTTTTAAAGACATCCGAAGAGATAGAAAAAATAATTAAAGTATGTAAAGAAAATAATATACCAATCACTGGTAACATATATTTAAAGACATCAAAAGATATAAAAAAAATAATTAAAGTATGCATAGAGAATAATATACCAATCACTGGTAGTGTATTTTTAAAGACATCCGAAGAGATAGAAAAAATAATTGAGGTATGTAGAGAAAATAATATATCAATCACCGGTAGTGTATTTTATAAAACCGCTGAAGAGGTAGAGAAAATAATTGAGGTATGTAAAAAGAATAATATACCAATCACTGGTAGCATATTTTTAAAGGCAACAGAAGAGATAGAAAAATCAATTAATTATATAAAAGAAAATTATGGACAAGCATATTTAACACCGTTAATTATTAATAAGAATGTAGAACATTTAAAAAATGTATTACCATATTTAGAATCACTAGGAGTATTACCATATGTAGTTAAAAGTGCTTCAATATTAACTTTAACACTTGATGAAATAAAAGAAAGAAAAGACTTTGTTGAATCAAATAATGATACTTTGGTCTTACAGAATGGAAGATTTAACAGTGTTTTTGGTTTATCCAAATCAAATTATAAAAAATTAACTAATAAAAGCAATATAACTAAATAGTTTAATATTTGACACTAAGTTGTACATGTGTTAGAATATATGGCACTAAGGAGTGATACTATGTCTTATGAAACAGATGCAATGAGAGCCTTAAGTGCTTCATTAAGAAATACAGAGGGATTAAAATATACTTTAAAAGAGTTTAATAGTAATATTAATGTACTTAAGGCACTTACTATAGAACTTGCTAAAGCTAATGAATTAAAGGAAATAGAATTAGGTATAAGAAGTAAAGAAGAGTATTCATATAAGACTAAGACAAGAATCAAATAATCTTGTCTTTTTATGTTATCTATGATATATTAATCTTACAAAAAGGAGTAATCTATGAATAAAGTAATTGTTATAACAGGACCTACTGCGGTAGGCAAAACCAAATTAAGTATAGAATTAGCTAAAAGATATAATGGTGAAATAATAAATGCTGATGCTGTTCAAGTATATAAAGGATTAGATATCGGAAGTGCTAAAGTAACTGAAGAAGAAAAAGAAGATATTCCTCATCATCTATTTGATATAAAAGAGGTAGATGAAGAATATACTATTTATCATTACCAAAAAGATTGTCGTAAATTAATCAAAGAAGTCCAGGGTAGAGGAAAAACTCCCATTCTAGTAGGAGGTACAGGTCTATATATAAAAGCAGCTCTTTACGACTATAAATTAACTGAAGAAAAAGAAACTAATACATATGATAATCTAACTGATGAAGAATTATATAATAAATTACTAGAAGTAGATAAAGATATAGTAATAGATAAAAATAATCGTCGCAGATTAATAAGAGCCCTTAATTACTATAAAGAAAATAATAAATCTATTAATACCAATACTACTAATAAATTACTATATGATGCTATATTTATCGGTTTAACAACCGATAGAAGAATATTATATGATAAAATAAATACAAGAGTGGACATTATGATTAAAGATGGTTTACTTAATGAAGTAAAAGCCTTTTATGATAAGAATGTCAGAACTAAACCATTACTTAATGCCATTGGTTATAGAGAAATATATTCATACTTTGATGGCAATATATCTCTTGAAGAAGCCATAGACAAAATAAAACAAAATTCAAGGCATTATGCCAAAAGGCAGTATACATTTTTTAATCACCAACTACCAGTAGTATGGTTTGAAACAGACTATAGTAATTTCAACAATACTGTTGAAAAAGTAATTAATTACATTGAGAATAATTAGTTAAAAATGATTTTCAAATAAAAATAATTATGATATAATTAATTTAGCATAACATAGGGAGTGCGCTTTATCAAAAAAATAGGAGGTGTAGTATGTCAAAGTTTTGTTCAAATTGTGGGAACGAAGTAGTAGATGAGGCAGTAATATGTCCAAAATGTGGAGTTTCAGTTAGCCCAAAAAATCAAAATGTTAGTCCTAAAAGTAATAATTCTAATGGAATGGCAACCGCAGGTTTCGTACTATCATTCTTTGTACCATTACTAGGTTTAATATTCTCAATACTAGGACTTAAGAAAGTCAAAGAAACTAGTGCAGGTAAAGGCTTAGCAACTGCGGGTATAATTATTTCATCTATTGCCTTATTCATTACATTAATAATGATTATAGTATCAGTAGCTACATTCAATGGGATAAAAGATAGTTACTATGATAGTAGTTATTATTATAACTATTATGATTAATAAAAAATTAGATGTTCAATCATCTAATTTTATTCTTTTTTTATAAGAAACTTAGTTAAATTACTAGGTTCTTTTTCATTAACAATAATATCATAAATAAGATTAATAATGGGCATCTTGATCTTTTTATTTCTAAGAAGTTTTTTTATAGAGTATAGTGTATATAATCCCTCTATTGTAGTATTCTTTATATAATTATTAATTTCCTCTTTACTTTTACCTTCACCTATTAACTTACCTAGAGTATAATTTCTACTTTTAGTACTAGTACAAGTAAGCAATATATCACCAAATCCAGCAAATGATAAAATAGTTTTCTTATTACCACCTAATGCCTTAATCAAAGCTTTAATATCATGTAGAGATTCAGTAATAAACATAGTACTCGTAGATATTGGGTATCCCATACCATCAAGCATACCAGAAGCTATAGCAATAACATTTTTAATAGAGCCACATATTTCAGTACCAATAATATCTCTAGTATGTCTTATCTTAACATAATCATTAGCCATAGCTTTAGTAATAATATTTCTAGTATAATTACTTCTTGAAGCCAAACTAAATCCGATAGGTACCATGTTGATAATATCTTCAGCAAAAGTACCACCAGATATAACACCTATATTTAAAGTGTCAATGTTATTTCTAATAATATCATATAAAAATAAACAAGAGTTCTGTTCTATACCTTTTGAAGCAATACAAATAACTTGATTACTTTTAAAGTATTTATTTAATTCCTTTGAAGTGCTACCAACAAACTTCGCAGGTACTGCCACTACTATAATATCAGTATTAAGAACTACTTCTTTCATATCGGTAGAAATAATAATATCACTAGGAATATTATAATTTATTTTATCACTCTTTCTATTTTTAATTAACATATCTTTTTCATCTTCACTATTAGTCCACATCTTAATATTACATTTATTATTATAAAAAATACTAGCTAGAGCCATACCAAATGCTCCAGTACCTAAAATACTAATTTTCACTAATTATCATCTTCTTTCCTATTTCAATATCAAAATAATTACTTGGGGTTTCAAATACTTTTCTTACGTTCTTCTTTGGCAGTATTACTTTATTCTTACCTAAATCTTTATAATAATACAAAATATTATTATCTTTATCACACATAATAACATCTATATTTTCTTTCATAAAAAAAGTATGAATACTATTACATCTATCAAATAAAAGAGCTTTATCAATATTCTTAGTAAACATAAATCCCTTTAGTCTACTAAAAAAAGATTTACATTCATATAATACTATTTCTTTATCATTATATAATAGTCTCATTCTATCACCATAATCTAATTATATAAATAACTAAGTAAAAAAGCAAGTCCTTGATAAAAAAATATATTTATGGTAATATATATCTGGAGGAAATAAAATGAATAGAAAAGGATTTACTTTAATAGAATTGCTCGCAGTGATTGTTGTATTAGGACTAGTATTATTAATATCAGTACCAATAATTTCTGATGCTTACACCAAAAGTAAAATTAAGTCAGAAGAGGTATTTGTAGATAGACTTACGCAGGCAATTGATAGTTATGTTAAACTAAATAGCGATACAATAAATTTTAATGAAAATGGTACCGGAACAAAAACAGTAAATGAAAAAGATACTTATAATATTACTTATCAAATGGGAATTATAAAAATAGAAGCTATGATAGAAAATGAAACAAATAAAAATGGTGTTATAACACAGAAAGACTTTGTTAATGCTGGTAATAAAGATGCTACATGTAATACTACTGCTGAAGTAGAAGTATACAAAGACAGTGATTTTGTATACTGTTATAAAGTGCATAAAGATAGTTTAGGATGTCTTACAAAGGAGTATAAGTCTACTATTAAAGGAGATTATGCCATAGACACTTGTGAATGGAAGTAAAGAAAGTCAGGGATAATTATTATGATAATAATTTTAAGTATAATATTTATAATAATAGACCAAGTATCTAAATTAATAGTTATAAATACTCTAAGTAAGACAAAATCAGTTGAAGTAATAAAATCATTTTTCTATTTAACATATACAAATAACAATGGAGCAGCTTTTAGTATACTAACAGGTAAAAGAGTGATTCTAATTATTGTAACCCTTATTGTTATAGGAATATTAATATATTATATAAGAAAAACAAAAGTAAAAGAAAATATAAATAAAATAGCCTTATCCCTTGTAATAGGAGGTTCTATAGGTAATCTGATCGATAGAATAGTAAGAGGAGCAGTAGTAGACTTTCTAGATTTTAAAATATTTGGATATAATTATCCAATATTCAATCTAGCGGATACTTTCATAGTACTAGGAGTATTTCTCTTACTAATAAGCATGTTTAGAAAGGACAAAAATAATGATCGTAGACATAAATAATATCGGAAAAAGAATAGATAAATATCTTTGTGATAATACTGAATACACAAGAAGTAAAATACAAAAAATGATTGAAACAGGAAATATTTTAGTAAATGGAAATAAAGTAAAAGATAGTTATAAAGTAAAAGAAAATGACAATATAGAAATAACTGAGTTAATTGAAGAGACAGATATATTACCAGAAAATATACCATTAGATATCTATTACGAAGATGATGACTTGATCGTAGTAAATAAACCAAGTGGTATGGTAGTACATCCTGCTCCAGGTAACCGTGCAGGAACTCTTGTCAATGCCCTTTTATATCACACTAAAAATCTAAGTACTATTAATACTCTAATAAGACCGGGTATAGTTCATAGAATAGATGCTGATACTTCAGGATTGTTACTAGTGGCTAAGAATGATAGAGCACACAATATCCTCGCGGATGCTATTGCTAAGAAAGAAGTAGTAAGAGAGTATATAGCTCTTGTAGAGGGTATTATTAAGGAAGACACTGCTACTATTGATGCACCAATAGGAAGAGATGTTAATAATAGAAAGAAAATGTGTGTAACTAGTGAAAACTCCAAAGAGGCTATAACTCATTTTAGAGTGATAGAAAGACTAAACAACGCTACTTTAATTAGATGTAAACTAGAAACAGGAAGAACTCATCAAATAAGAGTACATCTAAATTATATAGGTCATCCTATCGTAAATGATCCAGTGTATGGTAAGAAAAAATTAATAGATGAAAAATTCGGTCAAATGCTTCATGCTGAAAAGATAGGCTTTGTTCACCCAACTACCAAAGAATATATGGAATTTACTGCTCCAGTACCAGATAGATTTAAAGAAATATTAGAAGGGTTCAGATAAAAACCATCCAAAAAGTAAAAAAGCTAGTTAAAACAATAGACAACAAATTGCATAAATGATAATAATGACATTATCAACCACTTACTAAAGAAAAATATATTTATTTGAGCATATTATACTTAGGTATATATGCTCGTTTTTTATTAGATAAAAAATGAAAAGATGAAATTATAAATAGCAAAAATGTAGTCGCTACAAATTTTAAAGGAGGCGAATTTGATACGTTTAAAAAAGGAAATGTAGTAATAAGTTTAAAATATGAGCACCTTATATTAAAATCCACTGAATAAAAATCTCTAAAAGTATTCATAATGAATATGAAAGGAGATTTTTTATTATGTCACGCCATAAAGTAGAAATTACTGGTGTGAATACTGCGAATATAAAAGTTTTAACAACTACTGAAACTATAGAATTATTTAAAAAGATGAAGGAGGGGGACCCATTTGCTAGAGATGACTTAATAAATGGTAATTTAAAACTAGTATTAAGTATCTTAAGAAAGTTTAATGGTAAAGTAGATAACCTAGATGATTTATTTCAAGTGGGGTGTCTAGGACTAGTAAAAGCCATTGACAATTTTGACACATCCTATGATGTAAAATTATCTACTTATGCCTGTCCTATGATTGAGGGAGAAATAAAAAGGTATTTAAGAGATAACAATAGTATTAGAATATCACGCAGTATCAAAGATTTAGCCTATAAAACCTTAAAACTAAAAGAAGAACTAGCAGTAGGTAGTAAAGAACCAACAAATGCTGAAATAGCCAAAATACTTAATGTAACAGAATATGATATTCGAGAGGCCCTAGATTCCCTAAGAGATCCAGTAAGTATGTATGAGCCAATATATAATGATGGAGGCGATACCATATATCTATATGATCAAATAGCAAATAAAGAAGAAGAATATGGACTTGATAGCAGGCTCGCTCTAGAAAGAGCCATGAATAACCTCAAAGATAGAGAAGTAAACATTCTAAATGAGCGTTTTATCATTGGAAAAACCCAAATGGAAATAGCAGAAGAACTCGGAATATCACAGGCCCAAATATCAAGAATAGAAAAAAATGCCATAAATAATTTAAAAAAACATATAAAATAGTTACAAAACCATCTAATGTATGATACAATTAACTAGGAGGGTTATGTAATGATTAAAGAAATACTAAACAAGTTTAATATCGAAGGTGAACTAATAAATATTACTGAGAATCATTCAGGAAACATAAACAAGACCTTTGTAGCAACATTCAAAAGAAAAGATGGAAGTGAAAGAAAATATTTAATTCAAAAAATAAATACCACAGTTTTTGCAGAACCATATAAATTAATGAAGAATATTGAAGGTGTAACTGCCTATTTAAAAAGACAAATGATAAAAAATGGAGATACCACCCATCAAGTACCTGAAGTAATAAAAACAAAAGATAACAAGTCACTATGCTATGTTAATGATGAAACAGGTACAAGAAAATATTATCGTATCTATGAGTTTATAGAAAATGCAGTATCATACGATCAATCGCAAGATAAAGAAATAGTTTATAATACAGGTAAAGCCTTTGGAAATTTTCAAAGATTACTAGGAAACTATCCAATGTCTAAGCTCGAGGAGACCATCAAAGATTTCCACGATACCAAGAAAAGATATGATAAATTAATGGATGATATTAAGATAGATTCTGAAGGTAGAGTAGCCGAAGTAGCAAATGAAATAGTATTTATTCTTATGCGTGAAGATATTTGCTCATTAATAATGGATGACTTAGGTACTGAAGAAATACCATATCGTGTAACACATAATGATACTAAAGTAAATAATGTCATGATGAATAAAGATACTGGTGATTTTCTAGCGGTAATAGATTTAGATACTGTTATGCCAGGTAGTATGTTATTTGACTATGGTGATGGAATAAGATCAACAGCTTGTACTGCTAAAGAAGATGAACATGACTTATCTAAAGTAAAAATGGATTTAGACTTATTTAAGGCTTATACTGATGGATACTTAAGTGAAATGTCTGAAAGCTTAACTTATGAAGAACTATCCTTAATGGCAGAGTCAGTAAGAATAATGACATTAGAACTAGCTATAAGATTTTTAAATGACTATATAAATGGTGATACTTATTTCAAAACAGACTATGATAAACAAAACTTATATCGTACAAGGGCCCAAATAGCCTTAGTAAAGGATATTGAATCAAAATTAGATTTAATGGATAGCTATATTAAAGAGAGTTATAGTGAAAAATATAATGGAAAATATGCAAGGGTACTAAAAAGATAGTACTCTTTTTATATAAATAAACATATATTTTTATAGGTGATATAATGCGATTATCAGAATTACAAACAAAAGAAATAATAAATATGTCTACAGGTAAAAGACTAGGTTTAATAATAGATGTAATTGTAGATAATACTGGTTTAATAAAGTCGTTGATACTTGAAGAAAAGAAAGGCAAAAGATTCTCTAGAGAAGAGTATGAGTTAGATTGGAGTCAAATAGCCAAAATAGGAGATGACATAATTTTAGCTAAAGACAAAGTATAATAATTATGTTCACTAAGAGCCTATATAAATATAGTCTCTTTAGTGTTTATTTGAGCCAAATTATTGTCTCAAATAAAAATATCAGCCATATCAGTCTATAAAAGTCCTACCGCCATTTGATTAGTAATAAATAAATATAAAGAAAAGTATACTCAAAATACTTAAACTATGATACAATAAATATAGAAAAGGTGGTATAAATGAATAAAAAAGGATTTACATTAATAGAATTACTCGCAGTAATTGTAGTATTAGGAGTAGTACTACTATTAGCTATGCCTAGTATTTTAGATTCGATAAATGCCAGTAGAGACTCATCATATAAAATACTTATAGGTAATATTAAGACAGCCGCAGAGACATACTATCAAGAATGTGAGTATGGTGATTTAAGTGATAAAAACAAATATGGAAATTATGCTTGTAATATAGATAATAATACTATTAACACCACAATAGGAGCTCTTGCCAATACAGGCATATTAAAAGTATCCGCAGATGACTCGGGCTCCTTGATTGTTAAAGATCCAAGAGATACCACTAAAAATCTAAACAGTTGCGGGATACAAATAATAAAAAGTGTAGATAATAAATTTAAAGTAACATATCAAATAAAGGGTAGTACCCAAGATGGCTGCCCAACAACTGAAGATTTACAATGAGGAAGTGACTAATATGCAGTTAATAGGAAATGGCTGGGATAATATCCTAAATGAAGAATATCAAAAAGATTATTTTAAGAAAATAGTATTATATATAAACAAAGCCTATAAAGAAAGACCTATCTTTCCTCCTAAAAATTACATACTAAGAGCCTTATCATTAACAGATTATAATGATGTAAAAGTAGTAATATTAGGACAGGATCCATATCATGGAGTAGGTGAAGCCAATGGACTAGCTTTTTCAGTAAATGATGGAATCAAATTACCACCATCACTTCAGAATATATACAAAGAATTAAATAGCGATTTAAATATACCAATAAGTACCAAAGGTGATTTAACATGTTGGGCTAAAGAAGGAGTATTACTTTTGAATACCGTTTTAACTGTAGAAAAAGATAAGCCTGCTTCACATAAAAATCTTGGTTGGGAAAACTTTACTGATGCTATCATAAAGAAAATAAATGAAAAAGATACTCCAGTAGTATTCATACTATGGGGTAACTTTGCCAAAAGTAAAAAGAACTTAATAACAAATCCAAAACATTTAATAATAGAATCATCACATCCATCGCCATTTTCTTGTAATTATGGTTTCTTTGGAAGTAGACCATTTTCTCGTACTAATAAGTTCTTAAGAGAAAATAATATTAAAGAAATAGATTTTAAAGTAAAATAGGCATAAATGAATTTAAATAGGATATCTTAATATTGGTGACAATATTATGTACTATTTAAATTCATTTTTATTATATGGACTATTAGGCTTCATCATGGAAAGCACACTATTTAAAATATCAGAACCATCAAGAGTAAGTGGAGTCTTGTATGGCCCTATAACTCTAGTATACGGTCTTGGAGGAATAGCCCTAACGTTAGCAGATAAATATATTTTAAGCAAAATAAAATGTAATAAAGTATTAAAAATAATATTATCTTTTATAATTTTAGCACTTATCTTAACCACAGTAGAATTTTTATCTGGCTATCTATGTAAATTAATATTCAATACAGAAATGTGGAATTATCATAACAAACCATATCACATAGGAAAATATATTTGCCTTGAATATATACCATTATGGGGATTATTAGGAACATTAATTATCTATGTCTTAAAGCCATTCTTTGATAAAATAATAAAATTAATACCAAAGGAGGCTACATATTTATTATATCTAATAATGATCTTAGATATAATAATAACATTATTTACTAAATAAAAAAGACTATAATTTAAAATCATCATAGTCTTCATCACTCATATCTTTTCTATCAAAGAATAGTTTTTCTTTATATTTACAAAGTATAGCCACTATATTAGAAGGGAATTTCTTAATTAAAGTATTATATGTAGTAATATTATCATTATAGTAGTCAGTAGAATTATCTACTTTGGCATCAATATCTTTTATTTCCTTAATAATTTTTTTAATCTCATCACTCTTATCAATTTCAGGATAAGTACTTTTAAGTCCCTCTAATTCAATAGAAGCTTTTTTTAATATTCTATATAGTTCAAAATTACCAATTTTTCTACTTCTTAATTTAACTATATCGCCAAATATTTCTTCATCTTTATCTATATTACTCTTGACAATGGGAATGGCCCTATTGATTAAATCATATTTACTTCTAAGACAATTATCAATAATAGATTCAACTTCATTTATTCTAATAACATAGTCTTGAAACTTATTATATATAGTAGCATAAAAAATAATCATAGCACAAATAATAACAATTATAACCAAAATAATAATTAATAAACTTTCCATATTGTCACATCCTAAAAAAATTATATCAAAAAACTATATCTTTTTCAAGTGCTAATATGACAAAAAATAATACCGAAGTATTATTTTTAACTAAAATCTTTTATAAAATTAATAGGCTCATCAAAGGTAACAAAGTCTAGGTAAATCATAAGTACTAAATACCATTCCCCAGTATTAGGATTAGACATGATTACATGATCTCTACCAGACTGCTCTATAATACCTTCAAATACTCTATCTTGCCATAAAGTAGAACCAGGCACAGTAACATGAAGTTTTGCTTTCTTACCTCTATTCAATCTTAAAATATTTTCTATATATGATTGTTCAGAAGTAAGTGGATTAACCATAGTTTGCGTTTGTTCATAACTAGGAATAGATTGTTGATTAGGAACAGTATTGTTATTAAGTCCCACTCCAGGAAAAACAGGATTTTGATAATAACCACCATTATTCATATATTTTCACCTCTAATTAAATATATGATGTACATTTGACTATATAACTAAAAATAATGTCAAATAAAAGAATAAAAGTTTACAATAAACAAAAAACTTCTTATAATAAAAATGAGGTGATGTATAAATGAATACAAGAATAGGAATATCAAATAGACATGTTCATTTAACTAGAGAAGATGTAAATATTTTATTTGGCAATAATTACGAATTAACTAAAAGAAATGATTTAGACCAACCAGGTCAATATGCCGCTAATGAAACAGTAACACTAAAAACAGCCAAAAACATAAAAGAAGGAGTAAGGGTAGTAGGACCAATAAGAAGTTATACTCAGGTTGAAGTATTAAATTCTGATAAAGAATATTTTGGTATTAATCCTCCAGTAAGAAATTCTGACGATTTAGATAATTCTGAAGAAATAACAATAATAGGGCCAAAAGGACAAATAACAAGAAAAAATATATGTATAATTGCCAATAGACACATCCATATTAATACTAGAGATAAAGATAATTTCTATGAAGATGAAATAGTAAAAGTAAAAGTAGGAGATACTATTTTAGATAATGTTCATATCAAAATAGCGGATTCCTATGCTACATCTTTTCATATAAATAAAGATGATGCTATAAATCACCACATAGAAGCTAGTATGATAGGAGTCATTATAAAGGAGGATTAATATGTTCTCTAATACCAAAAAAATAATAAATATAGCCAAAAGAGAAGTAATTTTAAAAACAATTACTTCTCTTTTTGTTCAGAGTTTAGCATTAATAATACCAGTTTTCTGGAGTAAAACAGTAAATGAGGTAACTGGTTCTAATTATAAAGTAGGATATTACTTAATAATAATAACTGCTCTTCTTACTATATTTTATTATTATTGGTCATATCTAAATCAAAAAACATGGTTCAGACTATATAACAAACTATATAACGAATATACATTAGAAACAATATCAGAAACAAATAGCATAAACAGAATAAATTTAGGAGAATATACCAATATCTTAAATAATGATATAGATATAATATGTAATTTTTTTTGTAACTTAGTAACAAGAATATTTCAAGTAATAGAATTCTTTGTAATATATGCTTATTTTCTAAGTTTTAACTTCATAATATTTTCCGTTACTGTCATAATATCAATATTAATGGTAATAGTATATTTTAAATCGGGTAAAAAAGTTCAAGATCTAAATATTAAGAGAAAAGCTACTTTAGACAGTAAAACAATAATGCTTCATAAATTATATTCCTCCCTAGCAAATAAAAAAAGCAATACCAATAGTATTATAAGTTTATTTACTAAAGATAACAAAGCCTATCTAAGAGCAAATTACAACTATAATGTCATAATACAAGGTATAATATTTACCGTACTAGGTATCATAGAATTATCAAAATACTTCATTATCTTTTATTCAGTATATTTAGTAAAAATGGGTATGATAGAAATAGGAACTATTCTCTTAATATATAGTTATTATGATAATATAATAAATAATTTCAATGTTCTAGGAACAATAACTGCCGATTATCAAAGTTTTATAGTATCATTAAAAAGACTAAATAAAATATCATTACTATCAAGTAGTGTTGCCAAATAAAAACTATTATGTTAAAATAATTTCGTGATTTATATGAAGAAATTATTAATAAAACTAATCAAAAAATATCAGAGTATACCTTTTAAATCTCATGATAGTTGTAAATTTATTCCCACTTGTTCAAACTACATGATCGAAGCCTTAGAAACCCATGGCTTAATAAAAGGATTATATCTAGGAACAAAAAGATTATTAAAATGTAATACGTTTTTTAAAAAGAAATACACTTATGACCCCGTACCTAAGAAAAAAACTTAGGTATTTTCATAATTACCATTTTTTGGTAAAATATATTCAGGAGGGATAATTATGCCTAAATATGACTTTCACAATCAAATGGAACCACATGAATTTCAAAGATTTGCGGTTGATATTATTGATACAAGAGAAAAAACACATTTTGAAGTTTTTTCTGAAGGCAAAGATTTAGGTATTGATGCCTATAAAAAAACAAAAAATGGTATTACAACAATAGTTCAAGCAAAAAGAACTGAAAACTTTAAAGATTTACTAAAAGTTTTAAAGAACAGTGAACTTGCTAAAATTAAAAAACTAAACCCAGACAGATACATACTAATAACAAGTAGTACAATAAGTAAAACTCAAAAGCCTAAAATAATAGAGCTACTATCCCCATATATCAAAAACTCTGATGACATAATATCCAAAGAAGATTTAAACAAATATTTAACTAAAGAAAAATATAAAAAAATAGAATTAAATTATCCAAGTTTATGGTTTAACAGTGCGAATACCTTTTTAAAAGAAATGAGCGATGTAGTAAACCATTCTATTTATGAAGAATCTCTTGATGAATTAGAAAAAGTAAAACAATCAATGAAAAACTATGTTATACCAGAAAATTTTTCTACAATAATTAGTAATCTAGAAAATGATAGAGTTATCTTAATAGCAGGTAATCCCGGTATAGGAAAAACATCTTTAGGTAGAGCAATAGTTAGTTATTATATTATTAAAGATTATGAATTAATATATACAAAAGAGATAGATAAAGCCAATCAAGTTTACAAAAGAGATGGTAAACAGATTTTCTTCTTAGATGATTACTGGGGATCATCATTCAAAGATAAAAACTATTCACATATTGAAAATACCAAGTTTATTAATTTTGTTGATAAAATATCAAAAACAAATAATAAAATATTAGTAATAACTTCAAGAGATTACATAATAAAACAAGTAGATAATGATTTAAAAAGAATATTAGGCAATAAAGAATACCTTCTAGATATAAAAAAAATAAGTCTAAACTTAAGATACAAAATACTTTATAAATACTTATCCACATCAAATATAAATTATAGTTATATAGAATATATTTTAGAAAATCCCGAAATGATAATTAAACATAATAACTTTAATCCCAGAATAATAGAAATGTACATAAATAGCGATTTTCATTTAGAAGTAACTAAATATAAGTACTTAGAATACTTAATAGAAACATTAGATTCACCAATAAGTTTTCTAGATGAAGTTTATCAAAAGCAAACTAAAGAAGCACAACTATTATTATATTTAATGCTTACCATAGAACCACCAATACTGCTAGAAGATTTAGAAGAAGTTTATTTAAATATATTAAATTCATCAAATAAAAATTACAATAATTATAATTTGGAAAACATTATATCTCAGTTAGAAAAAAACTTTATTAGAACCTATTATATCAATAATAAAGGTATAGTCATAGATTTTATAAATAATTCAATAATCGATTACCTATATGACTGTAAAGATAATTTTAAAGAGTTTGAATTCGATATAATAAATAACTTAACATATTTTAATCAAATGATATTTTTCTTAAAAGATGAGGATAACTTCTGGAAACTACCATTATTACCAAATTCATATAAAACTATAAAAGACAAATTAATTAGTGATATAGATAATCTCAGCATAATAATAGGGACATTCTATGATACAATAGAATACTACAATATGACTAGTGAAGAGCAGTTAATATATAAGTTATTAAAGCTGTGCAATATAGATGATTTAGATAAAGAAGTAATAGAATTAATCATAGAAAAATATAATCAAATTATTAATGCTCTAGATAATAAAGATAGAACATACATATATGAAGATAACCTTTCTGAATTATTGCGAATATATGAAAAAATAAAAAAATATATAAATGTAAACAAAAAGGAATATGTAGATATATATTATAAAAATATTGAACATACATATGAATTAAATTTATTAGTAAAAAATAAAGAATTTCAAGAAGAAATAAAAGCCATTGGCTTAGATAACAAGCAGAAATTAACAGACTTATACAAAGATATGATATATTACGATTTACAATATTATTATTATAATGAGATGTATCAATCACTTGGAAATCTATATTGTCTACTGGAAACAGAACTATATGATTTTTATAAAGATGATGATGAAATATTAGATGCTATAGATAATTACGATAACATACCAAAATCATATTATGATGACAAGGAAGAGATAATGAATAAAGAAAGTTTAGAAAGTAATTATGATACAAATGAAAAAATAATGGTAAAAGAATTAAAAATAAATAAGAGTATACCAATAGACTTCAATAAATATTTAAAAAAGCTTTTACCAGAAGAAGAAATACAAGATTTAAAAAAATATATAAACAAAAATAAGTATCTAAAAAATTTTAAAGATACAAAGGAATCAACAGATATATTAATTCAATTTTATAAAACATATCATAGCTTTCCAAATACTGAAGAAGATTTTTACAAAATATTGATAACTGCGCCAACAATAACAATGAATATTAAAAGTTCACAGTATATAATGATAACATTGGCTTATCTACTATTTATAAACAATAAACCAATATTTAAAAAAGACGATATACTTGAAATATTGTCATACTCAAAGATAAATAAAAAAGAAGTCTTTAAATTATTAGATACATCCTTATTTAGAAGAGAAGAAGAATGGTATTGCTTTGCTACAAAAGAACTACAAGCATTTTGCTTATCATTATATATTTCTTATTTATATGAAAAAGATAAAGAAGAATTTTATAATAGATTAATAAGTATATTAATGCTACCATCGGAAGTAGATTTTGAATATCTTGAAGATCTAAATTTATTTTATGAATATTTTCAAAAAAATGATAAAGATTCATTTAATAAATATTTTATATATGAAATATTAGAAAACTATTTATCAAAAACAAATAGTGAGAAAGAACATCAAACAATAACTTCAATAATAGAATTCTTTCATTTTGAATTAATTTTAGAAGAACTATCATATGATTGTTTAAATAGTTATAGTTATATCAATGCCGAAACAGCGGATATCTTAGAATTAGTAACAGGAGAGTATGCTGACCTTGAAGAATTAGTATCTGAAAAGGCTTTTAAAGAATTCATAAATAGTTTTAAAGAAAAAGTGAAATTTAAGTATGGCAAATATCGTATAAACTTAACAGAACTAACTAAAAATGAAAAGTTCTTTAATTGGTTAAAGAAATATAAAATTGATAATAAAATAATGAGTATCCATAATAAAATTGTTAAAGAGATGAATAACATTGAAAAAGAATTTTATATAATTCAGTAAAATAATATATAAGTTGTTGAAAAAACAGGGCAAATAAATCCTCTTTTAATATCTATATAAATATAACTTCAAATAACAAAAAACAAACTACTAGTAGTAGTTCGTTAAATGGTTAAACATTTGAAAAAATTATCGTTTTAAATGTTTATTTTTAACATGTGCTGGTTCATTTTCGGTAAAAACAGCATTAAATTTAATATTTTTGATATATGATGCCATAGAAATAAATGGAATTAATCTAATAGCTATTATTCCTGAGGTATTAATGGTTATATATGATTTAGTTATTATTAGCAAAAGTATAAAAGAAGTAAAAATTTAAATTACAATTTTTTAGTTAAATAAATATGAATTTGTTATAGAAGGAGGAAACAAATGAAAAATGAATTAATAATTAAAAAATGTCAAAAATGTGGTGCATTGGTTGAGGTAATCAATGACTGTAACTGTTGGGATTGTGGAATAACTTGTTGTGGTGAACCTATGGTTAAATTAATTTCAAATAGTGTTGATGCATCGTTTGAAAAACATATTCCAACTTTTGAATATGTTGATGATGAAATACTTGTAAAAGTAAACCATGTTATGGAAAAGGAACACTTTATTGAATGGATTGCACTAGTTAATGATAAAGATATTTGCAAAGTTAGATTTTTACCAGAGCAAAATGCAGAATGTACTTTTAAACATATAAAAGGATCAAAATTATATGCATATTGTAATAAACATGGACTTTGGTCTCGTGATGTAGAATAATAGTTATTTGTATTGTAATTGTTAAAAGTCTTTGACAAACTTCCAAAGACATTTGGTAGAAATCCACCACTAACATATATATAATTGTTAGTGAAAGGAGGAATAAGAATGAAGTTAGGAGATAATATTTTCAAACTAAGAAAAGATTGCAAACTTTCACAAGAACAATTAGCAGAAAAAGTTGATGTTACTAGACAAACAATATCAAATTGGGAGCTTGGTGAAACTTCTCCAAATCCTGAACAGCTAAAATTATTATCTAAAGCATTAAATGTTAGTATTGATGAATTATTAAATAATGACATTAAACAAGTATTAGTAGAAAAAGTAAATAATACCGAAAAACTTGCCGAAATAATAATTAAAATACTAAAAGTCTTGGGAATAATTTTTGTTGTCGGTTTTGCTATTACTATTTTCGTAAATATTATGTTTGGCGCTAAAAAAGACTCTATGACTATAAAAGAAAATCAAACTGTTCTTCTTAATTGTCAATTGAATAGTGAAAAGTACACTTATCTAATAGAACATGATAAAGATGATAATATTATTGATGCTAGTGGTAGTGATTATATTATAAATGTTGTTAAAGATAAGCAGTTTAGCAAAGCTAAAATATTAGTAAAATATATCGAATCATATTTTGAAGACAACGGTGGGAAATGTTAAATTAATAATATATTTTATAAATAAGATCAATTTTATATTGGTCTTTTTTTCTAAATTATTGACATCTAAAAACGACCATATTTAAAACATTTCTGAAATCGGAAAATTTATGATATAATTAATATACAAGGAGTAAATTGCATTTCGTTTATTATTTGTGAGGAGGTATGATGAAGAAGAAAAAAATAATAATTATCACACTGTGTTCTATAATAGGTTTAATATTTTTAGATTTTATAGTTGCTCTATCATTTAATAATAGTCCTATAATTAAAATTAGAGATTATAATAATGGTGTTTCTACCATTTACAAAGATAAAGGAATAATTACAAATACTTATAAATGTTCTGATGGTAAAACTAAAACAGTTTTAAAAACGACTAAATATGTTTGCCCTATGAATGACATTGAAAAAGATATAAAAGAAGCAATAACAATTACATTTGATACTAAAGGTGGAAGTATAATAGATAGTATTACTATTGGCAAAGATACCGAACTTACACTTCCAAAAGAACCTACAAGAGATGGTTATGTTTTCAAAGGTTGGGTTGAAAAAAATGAAATTCCTATTTATAACAAAGTATTACTTGCAGAAAACACCGCTCTTTATGCTGTTTGGGAAAAAGTAGAAAATAAAAAAACTAGTCCTAAAACTGAAGAACCTAAAACAAACACTAATACAAATAATAACAATAGTAGTAGTACTAATAATACTAATAAACCTAATCAGAATACAAATAATAATACAAACATCGATAATAATGAAAATACTGTTTTACCTGAAGAAAAGCCACCTGTTGTAGAAAAGACTCAAGCAGAGAAAAATGATGAGTATAGAAAACAACTTCAAAATAAGTATTCAGTTAAAATAGCATATAAAGATGAGTTGGGAAATTATACTATAAATGGTTATGGTTCAGATAAACTTAACGATGATAATAAGATAAATAATTGTCTTGGGGAAATAAATAAAACTCTTAAAAACTATCCAAATGGTTTTTTTAAGGAAATGAAAGATTATGGAATGCCTTTAACTATTTACTTAGTAAATAGTATTAGTGGTAATGTTTCAGGACTTACTGATGCAAAAGATAAAAGCGATATTAAAATAATGATTGCACCAGCAAGTTTATTTGAGAACACTTTAAATCATGAAATAATGCATTATATAGATTCTTATATAAAAGTAAAAGGATATTCTATTGACATAAATATTACTATGAAAGATGTAAATCCAATAGGTTTTACATATGGAGATACAAGTAATGAGTATGTTTATTATTTTACGAGTATAGATAACGCTTACTTCTTATCAGCATATGGAAAAACAAATTATTTGGAAGATCGAGCAGTAATATTTTCAGACTTGATGACTAGAACTTTTGCAAAAGATTATTATGACGATGGTACTCCAATAAACAAAAAAGCAAAATTAATTAGTTCACAAATTAAAGAACACTTTAACACATTATCTAATACAGGAAGATATTATTGGGATAGATTTTTATAATATAAGTTTAAATAAATTAATTTAGGAAAGGAGGAAAGAAATGAAAAAAGATTTACTAGTAAAAATAATTATAGCAGTAGTTGTTCTTGCGGGATTAGGATACTTTGTATTTACAAATTATGTTTCAAAAGAAAAAGATTTGGTTTTTGAAGCAAGAATTAAAGAAGTAACAGTAAATAATAATATATATACTGTCCTAGTTGAAGAATATGATAAAAAGAAAAAAGAATATACTGTAGAGTATGAATTTGAAATAAATAAAGACACAAAAATAGTTTATAACAATGAAGATTCTACTGCAGATAAATTAAAAGCTAATCAAAAAGTAACTATTACTTCATCTGATGTAATGTTACCTAGTGAACCGGCTAAATTATCTAATGTTAAAAAAATAGTTATTTCAAAAGATTAATTAGTTTTAAAAGTTTTGCTGGATAAAGCAAGACTTTTTTTATGGAGGTGTTATTTGTTAAAAAAATAATTAACTATATTATAATTTATATTTTTGATTTTATAATATCTGCTAATATTTGTTATAATTTAACTTATATAATTAAAAATAATATTAAGTTAGAGTGGAACTTAAATGAATTTTACTCTTTTATTGAGTTAAAAGATATAAGTCTTTTATTTGGAACAATTCTTTTATCAACAATAATAATTTTATTTATATTAAAATATGATAAGGAATTAAAACTTAAATTACAAAAATTAAAGAAGATGCCAAAGGAAGATAGCTCCTATGAATATGGTAGTTCTAGGTGGGCTACTAAAAAAGAAATTAAAAAAGAATTTAAAATTTGGAATATTGGAAGTAAACTTTCAAGTGGTGGTATTCCTGTAACTTTTATGGATGGTAAATATTATTATTATGATTCTTTTGATCATACTTTAATTATTGGCTCTACTGGAAGTGGTAAAACAATTTGTAATATTTTACCTATGGTTTTTATACTAGACCTATGTAGTAAAGTAAAAGTAGGTATAAGAAAGAATTTTATAAAGAATGTTAGAAACAAGAAAAGACAAGATGTTTAAAATCATTTTTAATGGCGACTAAGTTCTAATGATGCAATAATATATAAAATTTCACAATAACATCACCTTGTTCATGATGTTAACCCTATAGAATAAGTAATTCAAGTTATTTTTAAATTAAATAAAAAAAACGATTTAACCTTATATAATAAGGAAAAATCGGTAATCATCTATGGCAGGGGATGAGAGAATCGAACTCCCAACAGTGGTTTTGGAGACCATTATTATACCATTTAACTAATCCCCTAATAATTGGTACAAATAGATAATACCATAAAACTATTTAAAAGTAAACATTTTTAATTCTTTGTAATAGGAGTAATATTTATGCTCTTTAAGTTTTTGTTTTAATTTAAATATATAGATCTCGCTTATATATAATAGATATGTCTGATATTTTATTTTTAGACCCAGGCTAAAAATAACACCCTAAGATTACAAGCTTAGGGTGAACACATAAATATTTATTTATATTCAATATTAATCATTTTAGCATGAACAGCAACTCTCTTAGTACCAGTATTATCACAAGTAGATAAAGTAAGTATTTTATCATCAGTAGTAACATCAATACCAAAGTCATACACACTTCTACCCTTTAAAGTGTTTAAAAATTTATCATAAGGTTCAGTTCTAAAATTAGTTTTAAGATAATATACTTCAGGTTCTATAGTATAAACAGAAAATACTTTCCATACAGTATTAGATGTAGGAGTAGATATTTTAATATAATAATTATTACTATTATTAAGATATCCACTATAAAGCATATTAGGAATAGAACCAAACATTGTCTTATTATTCATATTATGCCCATATATTATAGTATTTCTACCAAAGTCTTTAAAATCAACTCTATAATCAGCAAAGACCCATCCTCCAGCATTACTTCTTTTATTAAAAGCATGACTCAAATAATAATCATTATCCTCTGCTTGTACGATAGGGTAATTAACCTTAGTACCATCAACCTTAATCCAACCAACAGTATCAGGATTCTTTTTTAATAATTCAGTAAAATTAACTTCCATAAATGGAACATTCATATAATCCCAATAATCATTTGGATAATAAACAGGAGCATTATTCTCACTTGTATTATCAGATGGCTTTTCGGGCTCAGGTTCAGGAACTGTCTGATTATTATTATCTTTATCTTCCTTTTCAATTATATCAGTAGAATTAATAATATCATTAGATAAATATTTGATTTTTAATCCTTGAACATACCATCTACTAATCAAAAAAACACAAACGAGGTAAATAGCAAAAGTAGTACCAACAATCGCAAATGATATTTTTTTATTTTGCTTAGATATTTTCTTCTTTTCTTTTTTACCAAATATATAAATAATCCCCAAAACAAAATACTTAGGAATCAAAGTAATAATATTGTATAAACCAATAAAGAAGTATTTAAAAAATTTAATAACAAATTTTATTAAAGAAACAATGCCTAAATAAAATATCTTAAAAAAATACATACTAAACACCTCCTATTTATTCTCATATTAATTATAACAGAAAAGAAAAAAAGTAACAAGTTATTGAATAAAAAAAAAATATATTGTATAATAAGGCTGAAACGAAGGTGTATAAACATGAATGACATAAAAGTTGGTGACAAACTAGAAATTCACTGCTACAAACACAATGGTAAAATAGATCGAATAAGTGGTGAAGCATTAGTTTTAGACGTAGCAGAAGATTATTTAGTATGTGCAAATAACAAAGTAAAGATAACGGAAAGCGATGGTAAAACTCATAGGACAAAAGAAACAGCAATATTATTTTTTTATAAAAACGAATGGTTTAATATATTAGCTCAGTTAAAAAAGTTTGGATTATTCTATTACTGCAATATAGCCACTCCATATATAATAGATGATAACGTTATCAAATATATTGATTATGACTTGGACCTAAGAGTATTTCCAAATGGTAGTTTTAAAGTACTAGATAGAAATGAATACAAATATCATAAAAAACAGATGCATTATTCTAACAGATTAGATTTTATATTAAAGTATGAATTAGGTAGTCTAATAGAAAGAGTAAGAATAAAAAAAGATCCATTTAATAAAAAAGCTATTGAAAAGTACTATGAAAAGTATTTAGAATTATTAAAAAAAGAGGATAAAACAGAAGAAAATAATATTAATTAGTCATAAAAATAAAAAAAAGTAAGAAAAAACAAAAAAAAACTTTACAAAGTAAAAATAAAGTGATATGATACATAACGTTGAAACGAAAAAGGGTTTCAATGAAGTATCTTTGAAAATGATGTAAACTTTCTTAACGTTCAGTATATATTATATATGAGAAAGAATGTTAAGTTTTTATTTTTTCTTCATCAAAATTGCAAAAATGAAAAAAAATAAAAAAATTTTCAAAAAACACTTTACAAAGTAAAAATAAAGTGATACTATACATTACATGTGATGCAGAAAGAAGCGTTGCAAAATGTATCTTTGAAAAATAAAGTGGAAACATTTTAATGCTGTGGCATATAATAAAATAAAGATAGAAAGCATTGATTGATCACTTTTTATTTTGCTTAAAAAAAATTAAAAAAAGTGAAAAAAAAGGTTGACAATGTCGAATATCTTTGGTATATTATTAATGCACTGCAAAAAAAGATGCAGATGAGAAAAAAGTTCTTTGAAAACTGAGCAAAATGTCAATTTTGAGTAGCTAGGAAATTATAACTTATTAATTATTAAAAATTAAATTTTTATTGAGAGTTTGATCCTGGCTCAGGATGAACGCTGGCGGCATGCCTAAGACATGCAAGTCGAACGAGATGGCCCAGTGAAGGTTGCGTGCTTGCACAAGACTGAATCTGGATCACCATCTAGTGGCAGACGGGTGAGTAACACGTGGGTGACCTACCTTTTCGTTGGGGATAACAGTTGGAAACGATTGCTAATACCGAATAAAATATAAGAGCCAATTTTATATTGAAAGGAGCCTTTAAAGCTTCGCGATTAGATGGGCCTGCGGCGTATTAACTTGTTGGTGAGGTAACGGCTCACCAAGGTAACGATGCGTAGCCGAACTGAGAGGTTGATCGGCCACACTGGGACTGAGACACGGCCCA
>FR887366.1 GCA_000431795.1 Clostridium sp. CAG:302 | reverse complement strand
CTCCTGTAAATTACAGGTTACAATCCTCTAATTAGAAACTATTAATAAACTGTCCAACTTTTGGGGTTCAGTTCAAGTCTTGAAAATCATTATTTTTTAAGAAGTTTTGAGCTTCATTTTCGCTTGCTCTTGTTAAAGTAATATTTTTATTTGGTAATTCTTCAGGAAAATTGACGCTATCTGACAATGAACTAGTACTATTAATTGTTATTTTTTTAGTTCCATTAACTACATTAATTCCTGAACCACTACTAGTTGTAAATAAATAATTTAAAATGATTTTATCGCCTTCTATAATGTAATTTCCCATATTACCAAATTGTGCAATAGTTCCCATTCTATATTGATATGTACCATTGTCATATAAATACAACGAATACCAAGCATTATACTCATTTCCACTTTCATCTTTGAGTGTACCAGATTCATATTTATATAATCCTTTTAAATCACTATATTTATAACCAGTTGTACAATTATCACTAATCTGATTTTTTTGAATATTATTATCAAGTGTATCATTAGTTGCTTTATTAGAGCTTAAAGTTATTGTACCAGTAGTAAATAAAATACATAATGTCACTAATATAACAAAAATAACACCAACTAATATAATAATTAAATTATTTTTTTTCTTTTCCATTTTATCACCTACCTCTCTACACTAAAATTATAGCAAAAGCATAACTAGTTGTAAAGAAAAAGCGCTTAAAATCAGGATAAAATCATAAATTAACATTTAATGGAGAGAATGAAAAATTCTCTCTATTTCATTTTCAAAGTTCATACCTAAAATTTGTCTTACACTATTTACACTAAGCTTGTATTAATCTTTAATTCTTTTTATTATTGCTAGACAAAATTTTCTAATAACATTTAAATTCTTTTGACTATTTTCAATATAGCATTTATTATTATCTTCTTTAAATACACTATCCAAATACCAATGTAAATTATTTTCTATTTGCCACTCACTTCTTATTACTTTAGATAATTGTTCTACATATTTAGAATCTATATCTGATATAAAATATCTTTCTTCAACAAGTTTATTATTAATATATTTTTTTATATACCCAATTGACTTTAATCCTAACCATTTACTTTTATTAGTAATCCAATTTATATCATTTGTAAAATAGTATTCTCTTTTTTCTATTTTGTTATGTGCTTTTTCACTTGTAATATATTTATTACATTCTTTTAATAATCTCTGATCATGAAAATATGTTGATACTTCTTCTGAAAAATCTTTATGATTGTCTTTAACTGGAACAACATAATGTGCTTTATTTTTATATATGTAAGATATTGTTTTTTCTTGAGTATTTAATGCATCAAATGTTATGATTGCATCTTTAATATTTAATCTTGCTAATAGTTTAGGACAAGTTGGAATCTCATTGGTTTTGGAATCTATAAATTCTGTAGCAAGAGTTTTATTATATTTAATTGAATATGCACTCATTGCATTTATTTTTTTTATAGTTCCGTTACTTGTATTAATTTCAGAGCCATTGGCAACTTTACCATCCAATGAATAAATATCTGTTATAATCAAATCATTATCATTATATATATTTTCTTCATTTTTTATATACTTAAAAAACACTTCATTGCACAGTATTTCTAATTCCTTGGGTTTTATTATTGATATAACTCTTCTTATCGTTGAAATTGAAGGAACCTCATTTTCTGATTTTAGTTTTTTTATTAACCAATTATAATGAACTTTTATAAACAATTCTATTTCCTTGTAAGTATTACAGTTAGATAACAGTCCAAATATAACTATAAGTAATATTTCTTCTAGATAATGTAATGTATATCCTTGATGTCTTGAATCATCAAGAAAGAATTCTTTTTCATATATATAATCTATAAGAAAGTCCAAATTTAATTCTTCAATTTCTTCATTTTTATATGTTTCAAATTCATCTTCTTCCAATAACTTTTTAAATTCAATTAATTCTTTTGATACTTTTGCCATAATAAAAGAATAAATACTTGTCTTTACATAGGCATTTATTCATGGCTTATATATAATAGTTTTTCTTTTTAGACTACAGGCTAAAAAGAACACTCTAAGACCTTAGGCTTAGAGTGAACATATAATAAATATTAATTAATTTCTGATCTCTTACTTAAAGCATCTCTAGCAGCTTCTTGTTCAGAAGCCTTCTTACTACCTGCGGTTCCCTTTCCCATAACAATACCATCTATCTTAACAATAGAAGTAAAAGTCTTATTATGTGAAGGGCCCTCTTCATCTATCACTTCATAAGTAACAGACTTCTTAACAGTTTGAACTAACTCCTGAAGAGTAGATTTGTAGTCATGTAAGAAGTTCTCTCCCCTATCAATATATTTAACAATGATATCAAGAACAAACTTTTTAACGAAGTCAAAACCATGATCTAAGTAAACAGCCGCTACAAAAGCTTCAAAAACATCCGCAAGTATTGTTTGATTTACTTCTTCACCAGAACCAACTTTAATATCTTCATCTAAACCCATCTCTTTAGCATAAGTAGCACAGGCTTCTTCACAAACATAGGATGCTCTCATCTTAGTCATTAATCCCTCTTCATACTTTCTTTCTTTATATAAATAATCACTAATTATTATCTCTAAAACAGCATCTCCTAGAAACTCTAATCTTTCATAATCGGGATAACTAGGATTTTCATTAGTATAAGAAGAATGCGTAACTGCTGTTATATATAAATTCATATCCGTAGGATTAACATCAATATTATTAAATACTTTCATTATTTTACCTCCTTAGTGGCTTCAAAACAATTTATTTTAATACCTTTACTAGTAAACTTATCTTCATATTCAGTAGTAATAATATTATCTTTATCACTATGTAAATCATTAGTTAAATAATCTATATTATAACCATATTCTTTTAATGATTCTACTGAGTAATTAAATAAATCTATATTATCTGTCTTCATTATAATTTTATTATTACCTCTAAATATTTTACTATATCTCTCTAAGAATCTAGGACTAGTTAATCTTCTTTTAGCATGTCTATCTTTAGGCCATGGATCAGAGAAGTTTAGATATATTAAATCAATTTCTTTATCAAATACTTCTTCGATTAGTCTAGCATCCATTCTTATTAGATATAAATTATTAAGTTCTAATTCATTAGTTTTTTCTACTGCTCTTAAGATAACGGAATCATACATCTCTATTCCTATATAGTTGATATCTGGGTTAGTAAGAGCATTCTTTATAATGAAGTTTCCTTTACCCATACCTATTTCTATATAGATAGGATTATTATTTTTAAATAATTCATGCCATTTGCCTTTATATTCATTAGGATTATTTATAAAGTATTTTCCTAATAGTATTTTTTCACTTGCACCTTTTATATTTTTTAATCTCATAACTCACCACAAATAGTATTATAGCACATTTATTGCTATTTGCATATAATAAAGTAAAGGAATGTGATGATATGGATAATAGAGACATGATGCAGTATGGTTATTTTCAGAATATGCCAGGCAATATGATGTATGGTAATTTTGGTTATCAAGGGCCTCCAGGTAGTTTAATGAATGGAATGCCATACGCTACTCAGGGAATGAATTATGGTTCTAGTAATTTACAAAATAATACGATTGGTTATGATAATGGTAACAATACTTTATATGAAATTAATAATAGACTAAATAGTTTAGAATCAAGAGTTAAGGTTTTAGAGCAGAGACTAGCTAATAATAATTCTTATCAGGATGATGGTTCTATGTATATGTTATAAAAAGAGAGCTTAAATGTACATTCGCTCTCTTTTATTATTTTTCTTTTTATCTTTAGGATAATATTTCTCTACTAGGCATACTTTCTTTTTCTTTAGGCTCTCTTTAGGATCAATAATTCTTTGATTGGTAGAGCCTCTAAAAACACAATCATAACTTTTCTTATCAAGGATGAATGGTCCATCCACGAGAACATCTATCTGTTTTAGCAGTTCTATTATTTTAGGATTTGCTTCTCCTAGTTTAAGTAAGTTTTCATATGTGAATCCTGTATAACACCAGATATTCATTTTTTTAGATTTTATGTATTTTGCAAGTTCAAGGCAGGCATCTACTTGATACATAGGATCTCCTCCGGAGAGAGTTATTCCATCTTGACCTTCAAGACTATCTATTTGGGCTTTAACCTCTTCAATGTCTAAGAGAATACCATCATCAAATGAATGTGTACTAGGATTATGGCATCCTAAACACTTGTGTCCGCAGCCTTGAGTCCAAAGAACTGCTCGTACGCCTTCTCCATCTACAATGCTATCAGCCTGTAATATTGGAGATGCTAACCTTATTTCCATTATTTTTTCATTAACCCTTCAGTTGAGTGCTTTACTCTATCTCTTTCTTCGGCTCTTTTACCATTATTAAATCTGTCTACAGTACCTACTAGATATCCAGTAATTCTTCTGATTCTTTCGAAGTTTACTCCTTCACCAACTAATTTTTCTTTTGTTTCTTCTTTCATTTTAATTACCTCTTTCCTTAACAATTACAATTATTTTTATATTCATTTACTCTTTCTACAGGAACGCCTTCATAGGCTTTTCTTCCACATCCAGGGCAAACATCGCCAATAACGCCAACATAGCCGCACACTGGATCTCTATCTACTGGGTGGTTAATAGCGGCATATCCCATATCATTTTCATACATAGTTCTTACTATTCTTTCAAATGCTTCAAGATTATTAGTAGTATCACCATCTAACTCAATATAACTAATATGTCCTGCATTTGTATATTTGTGATATGGGCCTTCTTTCTTGATCTTATTTACTATTGATATATTATAATATACTGGTACATGGAATGAATTTGTATAGTATTCTCTATCAGTAACACCCTTAATTTTACCATATACTGCTTTATCAATATTTACAAATCTTCCAGATAAACCTTCTGCTGGAGTAGCAAGTAATGTAAAGTTTAATTTATATTCTTTACAATAATCATCGCATCTTTTTCTCATAAATTCTATTATTTCAAGGCCGAGTTTTTGAGCTTCATCGCTTTCACCATGATGTTTTCCGATTAAAGCCTTTAAACACTCTGCTAGTCCTATAAAGCCAATTGATAAAGTACCATGTTTTAATACTTTTCTTAATCTATCATTAGGTTTTAGTTTATCAGAATCTATCCATACACCTTGTCCTAATAAGAATGGAAAGTTATATAATCTCTTATTACATTGTATTTCAAATCTTTCTAATAACTGATCTTTAACTAAATCCATTAATTCTCCTAATTCTTCATAAAAACCTTTCATATCAGTTTTATCATTTCTTACAATACCATGTTTAATACCCAATCTTGGTAAGTTAATTGATGTGAAAGATAGATTACCTCTACCAGGAGTAATTGCTTTATCTTCATCCACTACATTTGCCATAACTCTTGTTCTGCATCCCATATAAGCAACTTCAGTGTTATAATCGCCCTTATAATAAGGCTTATTAAATGATGAATCCATAAATGAGAAGTTAGGAAATAACCTTTTTGCGGATACTTTTATAGCTAGTTTAAATAAATCATAGTTAGGATCTGTAACTTCATAGTTAGTTCCTTTTCTTAATTTGAATATTGATATTGGGAATATTGGAGTTTCGTTTCTTCCTAAACCAGCATCAGTTGCAAGTAAGAAATTCTTAATAACCATTCTTCCTTCAGGAGAAGTATCAGTACCAAAATTTACGCTTGAGAAAGGTACTTGTGCGCCTGCTCTTGAATGCATTGTATTTAAATTATGAATAAATGCTTCCATTGCTTGATATGTTTGTCTATTTGTTTTTTTATAAGCAGTTTCATATCCTTTTTCAAATATTTTCTTTACTTCAGTACTATCTTTATATATTCCTTCAAATACCTTAGTATCCACATCAATACTTGTTAGTTTATCTATTTCTTTTTCAACCCTATCCATATTTATAAAACTGATAAAGTCACTAAAATCCAGCAACTCATATACAGCCTGTTTATATTGTTTCTTAAACGTTTTTAATACACCAGGCGCCATATAATAATCAAATGCCGGTATTGATTGTCCACCATGTTGATCATTTTGGTTAGATTGAATAGCTATTGCTGCTAGTGCAGCATAACTAATAATGTCTTTTGGTTCTCTCAAAAATCCATGTCCTGTAGAAAAACCATTTTTAAATAACTTGCTTAGATCTATTTGTGTGCAAGTAGTAGTACCCATAGCTTCAAAGTCCATATCATGAATATGAATATCACCATTGCTATGAGCCTCAGCATATTTTTTTTTCATTAAGTATGCTTCAGTAAATGCTCTAGATATTGTACTACCAAATTGAAGCATTGTTCCCATTGCAGTATTACCATCTATGTTAGCATTTTCTCTTTTTGAATCCTCTTCGGCAGCGCTCTTAAGACCTAACCCTTCAATACTTTTTTGAAGTTTAGCCATGTTTTTATCATCTCTAAATGCTATTCTTGCATTAGCCCTTCTTTGCCTGTATTCTGAAAAGCTCTCATATACATCTTGATAATCATACTTCTTAAGATTTTCTTCAATTAAATCTTGTATTTCCTCTATTTTTATTTTACCTAATGGTAAATAATCTTTAGCTATCTTTTTAATTACTGCTTGATATACTTTTTGAATATCTTTAGTATTATATTTTTTTTCATTTTCTTCAGAATCTAATAATACACTATCAAAGCCTTTTTTAATAGCCATAGCAACTTTAGTACCATCAAATTCTACCTTTTTTCCATTTCTTTTTACGACTTCTATCGTCTCTAATTTTTCTTCTGTTTCAACCATTGTTTTACTTCCTTTCTCTACTTTACAAGTTAATTATATATTAGGCGGTTTTACTTGTCAATAGTTTTTTGTTTGCTTTTTAATTTTTTTACATTTTTTGTTTTTTTAATTTTCTCATTTGTTAGTTTTTCCTATTTTTTTATTTTTTTAAAATATCCTTGTGTTGTATATTATACTTAATTTTTCTTTATTTTATAAGGGTTTGTGCTTCAATTGTTAATTTACCATCTGTAACTTATTTTTGTAATTTTCTTATTTTTGCTGATTTCATCTGTTTCTTATTTTTTGTTTTTTATTTTTTTTGCGTTTTTTATAACATCTAAGTGTTCGCTTTTTCTTATAGCAAATATATATAGTAAAAGAATTTATATATTTTTTGTTTTTAAATAATATATTTTTAACTATACTTAAAAGACTAACCAATTGGTTAGTCCTATATACATATTTGGTGCTTGTGGTGGGACTCGGACCCACATGGCTTTTATACCGCTGGATTTTGAGTCCAGTGCGTCTACCAATTCCGCCACACAAGCATTACTACTAAATTATATAATAAATTTAGTAGAATGTAAATATTTATTTGTTCTTTTTTATAAACATTGCATCACCGAATGAGAAAAATCTATATTTTTCTTCTACAGCATGCTTATAGGCATTCATAATATTTTCTTTACCTGCAAGTGCTGATACTAACATAATTAATGTTGATTTTGGTAAATGAAAGTTTGTTATTAATGAGTCTATTCCTTTGAATTCGTAGCCAGGATAAATAAATATATCCGTCCAGCCATTACATTCTTTAAATGTGTTATATTTACTCATTATGGTTTCTAATGTTCTAGTGGTTGTTGTTCCTACTGCCACTATACATCTATTTTCTTCTTTAGCTTTATTTAATATATCTGCTGCCACTTTATTCATACTATAAAACTCACTATGCATTTTATGTTTAGTTACATCTTCAACATTTACTGGTCTAAACGTTCCTAATCCTACGTGTAATGTTATATAACAAACTGTTACTCCTATATCTTCTATTTGTTTTAATAATTCTTTAGTAAAGTGAAGTCCAGCAGTAGGAGCAGCAGCACTGCCTATATTTTTGGCATACACTGTTTGATATCTTGATTGATCATCTAACTTAGTCTTTATATATGGTGGAAGTGGCATAGTGCCTAATTTATCTAATATTTCATAAAATATTCCATCATAAATAAATTCAAAGTTTCTAATTCCTTCATCATTTACACCTGTACATTTTGCTTTTAATAGACCATTTCCAAAAGATACAATTGTATCTTTATGTATTCTCTTCGCAGGTTTTACTAAACATTCCCAATTATTACCATCAATATTTTTAAGTAGTAGTACTTCGATAATCGCACCAGTATCCTCTTTTTCTCCTATTAATCTAGCAGGCATTACTTTGGTATCATTTAGTACTAGTACGTCACCTTTATGTAAATAATCTACTATATTATAAAATTTTTTATCTTCTAATTTACCAGTATCTCTGTCCATCACAAGTAGTCTTGATTCCTCTCTATGTTCAAGTGGTACTTGTGCTATTAGTTCTTCTGGTAAATAATAATCAAAATCATCAGTCTTCATTGTATTCCTTCTTTCTCAAATATTATATAACAAATCAAGAAAAAAAGAAAGAACAAACATTTAATTTGTTCTCATAATTACTGAATAGTAACTGTACCTGTGGCATAAATAATATTATAATTATCAGTAACATCATTACTACTTGAATCCTTTATTCTAGCTGCACTAGCATTAATAGTTCCAGTACCGACGTTATAGTTCCGTGTAGATAAATGTACATAACTAATAGAATGACCTGACACTAATCCGCTAGCAGTTACTTTTGAGATATCACTAACTACATTTCCACCATGTGCGATAGTTTGAGCAATTGGGGTAATAGTTACATCTTTTTTAGCTATATTACAAGTAATGGACTTAGCTACTTTTGTACCATCAGGCCATTTGTAGTCACTCTTTAATTCTGCAATTACAACATAATTTCCTGCATTAGTTCCTGTATTATTTGTTAATGTATACTTAGCATTAGTAGTTATCAATGTACGACTACTGCCATTATAAGTAAGAGTATTGCAAGTAGGAACACTAACACTAGTATAACTACACGCAGAAGTACTACTAGTACTTCTAGTATTGTTTTTCTTATTACCAGTAGATAATTCTACTTTCATCGTAGCACTAAAGCTTTTATTTAAAAGTGTTTCTTGATTATAACTACCACTATTTGCGTTACAAGTACTAAGATCTCCTGTACAACTTTCTGCTAAATAAATAAGTAATGTATATTTATCTTCATTAGTAGTTAATCTTTCCTGTGTATTTGTTAAAACTAATCTATTATTTTTCATGGAATCAAACTTTGGAGAAAAACTACCACTACTAAGTAAAGCTTCTTCTTTATATAATTTCCATTTAAAATATTCACTTTTAAGTTCACAATCCATACTTATATTATTAAGAGATATATCCATTATTGTATTATTAGGGTTGGTTGATGTGCCAGATAATTTAAAATCTATTTTTAATATACTTTCATCGGTACTATCAGGAGTTATTTCTGTTTTATCGTCATTTATTGGTAATAACTTACCAGTACTAGTAATTGTAGCACTACTACCATTAAGATAAGTTATATTAGCTCCCAGTGTGGCGGTACCAATATTTATGCCTATTGGATTAAAGGTATCAATATTTATTGCAAAAGTAATTCCAACAGCGCCAAGAGCTATTACAACTGTCATCGCTATAATAAACTTTAAATTACTCTTTATTAAATTTTTATATTTCATAACGTCACCTATTTTCAATATAATTATATAATAAATAGTAAATTTAATCAATAATAAAATCAATATTTATTGTAAAAGAAAGAAGCCTATTTGGCTTCTACAATTAATTTTAATGCTGTACGTTCTTCCCCATCTATTGATATATCAATAAATGCTGGTGTACAAACTAAGTTTTTACCTGATGGAGCAACAAAGCCTCTTGCTATTGCTACTCCTTTAATTGCCTGATTAAGAGCACCGGCCCCTATTGCTTGTACTTCTACTATTCCCTTTTCTCTAAATACATTAGCAAGAGCTCCTGCTACTGAATTGGGATTTGACTTAGATGAAACTTTAATTGTTTCCATATTTATTTTATCATTCCTTTCTTCTACACTAAAATATATGTATTAAGAAAAAAATAATAACAAAAAAGTGGTTATACTTTACCACTGTTTTTCTTTCTATATAAAAAATATGTAACAATTGTTAATATAGCAAACACTACAAAGCCTATTATTTGAAAGGTACTAAATGTCTTTGCTTTAGTAGGTTCTTCATATTTAACAGTTTTTGAAACTGTTAACATTATATCAACATTATTTGAATTATCTATTGTCCATGTGTATTTATTACCATTTACTTTTTTAGCATTATTATTTAGTACTTCATAATTACTAATTACATTGATATCAATTTTATTAGAATATAAACAATAAAATCCACCACTTAGTTTAATATTATAATATTCATCAGTTTCATCAATATAATGGTTTTCAAAGCACTCATTAATTACTCTAGCCTTATCAATATTATTTTTATAAGTATATGTATAATTATAATTTATTCCATCATCAGTTTCTGTTATATCCTTATTATATAAACTATCGCCACTAACTAAAGCAGGTACATCCTTTTTAATAAGTGTATAAAACAAGTTTAAGCCAGTATCACCATCTTCAAGTTCATATTCATTCTTATCTACACTACCACTTATACTCTCACTAACTGAATTATTATCAATAGTCAAATTATAATTTATAGTACACCCAGTCAATAACATTAATAAAGCAGTTAAAATGAAACATTTTTTTATTGATGTTTTAAATAACATAAATTTGCCTCCTTTTTATTTCTATTTATACCAAGAGCCATATGCTGTTATATATTCAGTATCAATAGGGTATTCTTTATTTGATACTTTATTTCCGCTATTACCTTCAGTAGTATAAACTTTACCATCTCTAACTGCTCTTACTATTCCAACATGATCAGAACATTGTGTACTACCATTCCATTTACCATAGATTTTTCTACAATGACAGCCAGCCATACCAGGAGCCCATTGAAACCAAACAACATCGCCCTTTTTAGGAGTATAATTTCCACCATATGCTTTTGATTTATTAAAGCTTACGCCCTCCTTGCCATTTCTAAATGCCGGCCATAACCCACTAGCAGCTCCATCATCAATAGAGCCAAAAGTTCTTAAATAACTATAAATCGAATTTCCATCATCCATTTTTGTGTTTTTTAATACCCATGTGGTAAAATAAGCACACCAAGCTTCACCAGAGCCACCACCATATTTTGTTCCATCTGTTTTGTCAAGTTCACTAAGAGCTACATTAATCATTTTATCAGCAGTAGTACCACCAGAAGTACTTGAAGACCCTCCGCTATTTCCATTATTTTGTTTTTGGCTAGCCTTTTCAGCAGCCTCTTCAGTCTCTAATAACTTATCATATTTTTCAATGTTATCCGTACCAGCACTAATTTTTTTAACTATATTAATACACAAAGTATAATCACCGCCAAGCTTAATGCCAGCATCGCCAAGTATACCCATAACAACACTAACTAACCATGGAGTGGCAAAAATAAATACAGCATACATAATCCTTTTTCCTACAAGTTTCATACTTTTTACTTGTTCATCTTCTTTATTAATAACTACAGCCTTAGTAAAATCAATCATTAGCATTATAATTAAACCTATTGGTATAACAACTGCTAGTATTTCCCAAAATAAATAGCCAAAATATAATACTCTAAGGAACGTTGGATGTTTACAAGCATCTAGTAAAATATACATAATATCACCCTAATCTAAGTATACCTTATTATTTTCTTTTTATCAAGAAAAAAGAGAAACTTTCTTAATGTTTCTCTATGTGTATTAGTCCATCATATACTTCTTCTAAAGCTCTACCTATATTCTTTTTACTCTTATATTCTTTGATAGGCTTTTGATAATATCCTGTTCTAGTCATTTGTTTAGCCCTATCAGAAACAATATACACAAGAGCATACTTAGAATCTACTATATTTAATATTTTATCAATAGATGGATAAATCACACTATCACTCTCCCTCTCTATTAATAGAATACACTACTAAATAAATAATTACAATACTATTTACATAAATTTGACAAACTAATTTTGTTCATAATAAAAGAGACTCTAATTAGAAGTCTCTATCTCTTAAAAATGGTGGAATATCTAAATCATTGTCCATATCACCAGTTGCTTCTCTATAAAGATCTTCTCTTCTAGTTGAATCAAAACTATGATATAGTGGTTCACTTTGATTTTCAAATCCCGTTGCAATAACAGTAACTATTACTTCATCGTTTAAGTTTTCATTTATTACTGCGCCGAAGATAGTATTAATATCTGTATTAGCAGCAGTTCTAATTACTTCAGCAGCTTCTTCTACTTCGAATAAAGTAAGTGAAGCACCTCCAGTAACATTGATTATAGCATCTGTAGCACCATTTATTGATGTTTCTAGTAATGGCGATGATACAGCTTGTTTAGCGGCCTCTACAGCCCTATTTTCACCAGAACCAACGCCAATACCAATTAATGCATTTCCTCTATCTTTCATAACGGCTTTAACATCTGCAAAGTCTAGGTTAACTAGTCCTGATACAGCAATTAAATCTGATATTGATTGTACACCTCTATGTAGTACATTATCTACTTCTCTAAATGCTTCAAGCATTGGAGTAGATTTATCGATTAATTCTCTTAATCTATCATTAGGTATTACGATTAAGGTATCGACATGTTTTTTTAATTCATCAAGTCCAGATATAGCTTGACTCATTCTCTTCTTTCCTTCAAAACTAAATGGTTTAGTAACTATACCTACAGTTAACGCTCCTAAATCTTGTGATATTTCTGCGATAACAGGGGCAGCACCAGTACCAGTTCCACCTCCCATACCACAAGTTATGAACACCATATCAGCACCTTTAATTGCTTCTTCTATTTCTGCTTTAGACTCAAGAGCAGCTTCTCTACCTATTTCTGGATTAGCACCAGCTCCTAGTCCATCAGTTAATTCTCTACCTATTTGTAATTTTATTGGAGCTAAAGAATTATTTAATACTTGAAGATCAGTATTTGCTACAATAAATTCAACGCCTTTTAAACCAGACTCAATCATTCTATTGACAGCGTTACAACCGCCTCCACCTACTCCAATTACTTTAATTTTTGCTAACTGATCCATTTCTAAACCAAACATATTATTCATTTCTAATCCTCCTTAGTACCAATAAAACTTCCAAATATTTTGGTGATCTTCGTTCTGTCCTTTTTATTCTTATTATTTGGATTGATAAGAAGTTCTTCATCCTCTCTATCTACCATTGAGTACTCTTTCCCCCTAGTTTCCATCTTATCGGCAAAATATTTTATCATTCCTACCGCTGTAGTATATTTATTGTTTCTTACTCCAAGAGTATCTTCTGTATATATTATAACATCTTTTCCAAAAATTTCATATACTAAATTTTTAAATGCCCTTATTTCAGTTAATCCTCCTGTTATTACTATATAAGAAATATCTTGCTTTGTCAATAGTAATATTTGTTTACGAGCGAGATTTAATATTTCTACTATTCTATCCATTACTATTTCAGTAACTTCAATTTGATTTAATTTTATTTCTTCACCAGCAGTATTTTTTATCATATATATATCATTTAGTGCTATAAATCTTTTATGACTAGAGGCAAATTTTTCTTTAATTACTCTGGCATCAAAGATATTTATATTAAACATATAAGCTAAATCTTTATCAATATTAGTTCCACCTAATTGTATAGTTTCAGTATTCATGATGCATCCTTTATTATATACTGATACATTAGTGGTTTCATGACCTATATTAATTATAGCTCCAACTTTTTTATCTAAAACATTATTTCTTACTTCATAGTAGTCTCCAACGCCTGATATTGTAATATCTGCGACTTCTAGTCCAGCACCTTCCATAATAGATAGTACTGAGTAGATATTCTTTTTTGGAGCAGTAATCATTATACCTTTAACTTCTAGAACTTTTCCAGTCTTGCCACATGGCTTTGTTTCTGGCTTTCCATCTATTAAAAAGACTAATGGTATTACTGTTATTAATTCGTAGTCTTGAGCTATTTTAGAATATACTGATTCTTTTATTACTTTATTTATATCTTCAGTAGTAATAAGTTCATCTTCATCTATTATATTAGTACTTCCTGTTACAAACATAAACTTTGCATTGTAATCGGGAACTCCTACAACTACTTTTTTTATATTAATACCTAAATAATTGTTAACTACTTTAATTCCATCTTTGATAGCATTAATAGCTAAATTAGGATCGACAATTAAACCTTTTCTTATTCCTTTTGCTTTTTCTTCGTGAGCATATAATATATTTACTTTTTCTTTAAAATATTCTCCCACGACAAACTTAATTGTATCGGATCCAATATCTATTGAAGTATATATTTTTTTCATGATATCGACTCTCCCTAAAATGATACAATTTAATTATAACAAAAAAAGAAAGAATTGTATATATTTTCTTTTCTTTTTGTTTATTTTTTTATTTATTTCCTCTTAAGCCTAGGTCTTAAGAGGCATAACATAGCCTAAGGTCTACGTTATGATAGTTTTTTTAGTTCTTTTTGTTTTTGGATGTTTGTTTCTATTGAAACCCTTTGTACTAGGCTTAAGGCAATCATTAAACATATTGTATATGATCCTCCATAAGATAGGAATGGAAGTGGTACTCCAGTTAATGGTATTACTCCGGTTACTCCGAGTAAATTTATCATTATATGAAGAAGCAAATAAACAAATACGCCATAACATATTAGACTGTTTTTTAGATTACTTGCTCTTCTGGCTATTTGAATTATTCTAAATAATACAAACATATATATTAAAATGATAATAATACCTACGATTAAGCCCCATTCTTCTACGATAATAGGAAATATAAAGTCAGTATAAGATTCTGGTAAATATAAATACTTTTGAGTAGATCCTCCAAGGCCTTGACCTTTTATACCACCATTTTTAAAGGCTATAAAACTATTACATAACTGATAACCAGTTTTTTCTTGATATCTATCGCAAGGATTAAAATAGTTAAATCTATCTAATTGATACGACTGAAGAAATTTACCTCCAGCGACTATTAGTACTAGAACTACGAGAAGAATACCTCCAATAAAGATTTTGTTGAAGATACTTCTGCTTTTCTTTTCCATAGGAGTAGCATAGAATATAGCAAGAGCTATTAATCCTATTATAACAGCAGTTCCCATGTCTGGTTGTAGGGCTACTAATACCGCTATTATTACAATAAATATCATTGGTTTAATTATATTCCACTGATTATCTAGTTTATCTTTATTTTTGGAATAATAAACTGCTAAATATATTATTATTATTATTTTAGCAAACTCAGAAGGCTGAATAGCGAAAGGACCTATCTTGTACCAACTGACTGCTTGGTTGGCAACATGTCCATAGAATATTAATCCAATTAAAGCCAGTATTATTGTACCAAGTAATACTTTATCTATTTTTTTATAATTTTTAGTAGGAAAGATAATTACAAAGAGAGAAGCAATTAATCCCACTCCTAAAAATATAGCTTGTCTAAAAAAGTAATGATATGGGCTATAATTATAACGCATATATGATTCCATTGAAGAAGCACTAAGTATCATTATAAGGCCAAAAATAAAAAAGATAATTGTTACTATTAATAATGGTTTATCTAATTTTGATAATATTTTCTTCATATCATCACATCCCTATTATTATAATAGCATATTTTTATCTTTTTTTAAATCTATTTTTTATCAGTTTACATATTTTATCTATATCTTTTATTTTTTTAATATTACTAAAGAAGTATTATTTATATCTATTTTCTTTAGTAATTCTAAGAATTCTTCCATATTTAAACTATCAATTATTTCAATAGGATTATCTTCAAGATGTTTATTGTAAATAATATTATCGATAATGATATCTCCTACTGCTTCAGCATTTTCATAAGCAAATACTTCATTACTTATAAGTACTTTTTTCTTTCTATTAAAGTCTTCTTCATTTATCTCTATATTATTTAATTTATCTTTTATTTTGTTAATGTAGTCATCATACTTATTAGTTTCATTCATAAGTGATATTAAAATATGGGTATCACAGTTAATTAAATTAACATAAGTAGTATTATTTATAATACCATCTTTCTTTAACGTCTCATCAAGCTCTGATGTTTCATCAAAGAGAATAGTAAATAAGATATATAAATATAAATGTAATTTTCTTCTGGTAATTTTAATATCTTTAATTGGTAATTTTATAGTATAGGCTATTTTAGGTATATTAGTTTCTACTTTAACTATTTCTTTTTCTTTTACTACTTTGTCTTCTTCAGTAAACTCTTTTATCTTGATACTACCCTCTTTAGAAAATTCTTTTTTACTTTGATTTTCTTTAATAACATTCATTATTTCTTCTGAATCAAAGTTGCCAGTAATAACAATAAACATATTAGAAGGATGATAAAAAGTATGGTAGCAGGTTTCTAAGTCTTCTTTTGTTATACTTCTTATATCTTTAGTAGTACCTATAATACTATCTTTATATGGATTAGTTTTTAGAGTATTCTTTCTTACTTTTTCTTCGAGAATACTCATTGGTCTATCATCATACATATGAATTTCTTCAGATATTATATCTTTTTCATTTTCTACTGATTCATCAGTTAGATAAATATTTTGAACAAAGTTTAATAAATATTCTATATTTTCTTTTAGAGACTCTGTAGCATAGAATAAATATGTTGTATTTTTAAATGTTGTATAGGCATTGCAGACCGCTCCACTTCTAGCAAAGAATTCCATTGGTTGGGGATCTTCTTTCTCTGCAAATACTTTATGTTCTAGAAAATGGGCTATTCCTTTAGGAAAAGTAGTCATCTTATCACTATTTATTGGTACAAATTCATTGTATACAGATCCATATTTAGTAGTAAATGTTACATAATTAGAATGAATGGTATCTTTGGTATATAAATATACTTCTAGTCCATTATCTAATTTTTCATAAAAGATATCTTCTTCTACACCTTTAATTCTAATCTTCTTCATGTTCTTCCTCCTTATCTTCTAGAGTAAGGATGGTATGAAGACTAACTTTCTTACTTACTTTTACTATGTCTTCTTTAGTAATTTTACTAAAATTATTTATTCTTTCTTCCATATCATCTGAACCCACAAGTACTCTAGATAATGCTGTATTTATTATTCCCATTGGAGTATCTGATGATGCTTTAATTGAGGATAAAATAGTATTTCTAGATGACTCTATTAATTCATCTGATACTTTACCATTATTTATATCTTTTAAACATCTTCTAATTAATTTAATAGCGGGTTCAATATTTTTCTTTTCTACGCCGGAATTAATAATAAGAATATTATCATAAGCCTTTACTCCTGAATTTATGTAGTAGCAGTAGCCTTTATCTTCACGAACCTTACTAAAAAGTACTGAGCTAGAAGATCCTCCAAGTATCTCACTATATAACTTTATAGTATATTTTCTTTCAAAATCGGTTAAATTATTTAAACTACATAGTAGTACTAACTGAGACTGACTAACTTTCTCATACTCATGATATTTTACTATTCTCTTTCTTGGAACTAGTTCTGGAATTATAAGATTTTTATGTTCTTTTTTAAAAGTATTTACTTTAAAATATTCTTTAAATATTTCTTTCATCTCACTAGAAGAGAAATCTCCTAGTACAAAGATATCTATTTGATCTTCACTTATTACTTTTTTATAATATTCATATAATTCTTTACCACTTATATCATCTAAATCTTCTTTTTTACCATAAGGATTATATGAATATGGTTTATCTTTTATTTTTTCCATTAATTTCAACATAGAATATTTAATCTTATTATCCTTAAGACTATTTATTTCTTGATATAATCTATTTTTTTGTTTATCTATATTAACAAATCTACCTTCTTTTACACAAGGATTAAATATTAAACTTAGGAAAAAAATAATAGATTCTTTATTCATATCTTCTTCCGTATATTTTTCATTTAAAAATTTAGTTTGAAAAGATAAATCACTAAATTTACCTATTCTAGATATACCTGAAGATATTTTTATATCATATAGTCTTTCACTTTCTATAATTAGTTCTCTTTCGGTTTTATAATCATTATTAGAATCTAGTAATATCATTTTCAATAGGTTTCTTTTAGTGATTTCATCTTCTTTTATCTCACGATAAAAGTTAACATCTACTGATATTGTTTTAAATTTATTTGTTTTAATAAAATGTAGGTTGTATGCTCCCATATTATGTGATTCAATATTCATAATTCACCTCTTCCCCTATATTATAACCTAGTTTTATATTTTTAAACAAGTTTCTAAGGCTAAAGTTATTAAATTATCAAGACCCTGTTCTCTTTCTAAACTAGATAATTTATTACTTGATAAAAAACTATCACTTACCATTAAGACAGTACTAGCTCTTTTACCAAGTAATTTAGCGTTAGTAAATAAAGCAAATGACTCCATTTCTACTCCTAGTACTGAGTACTTACTTACTTTGTCTTTAAAATCATTATTTTGTTCATAAAAGACATCTGATGAATATATATTTCCTTTATTTACTTTTATATTTAATGTCGCCGCTGTACTTTCTATGGCACTATTTAATTCAATACTACCATTTATATTTATATTTGGATAATTACATAAAAATTTACCATAATTAGAATTAGTAACTGAGTTTGTTACTAATACTATATCTTTTAAATTTAAATTGGTATATGCACCCATAGTACCAATTCTAATTATATTATTTACATCATATTCTTTAAATAATTCATAAGAGTATATTCCCATACTAGGATTACCCATTCCTGAAGGAAATACTGTTATTTTTTTACTTTTATAGTATCCTGTATAGCCAGTCATTCCTCTAACATTATTAATAAGTTTAGCATTGGCTAAGAATTTTCTGGCTATATATTCACATCTTTTTGGATCGCCAGGCATTAATACAGTTTCTGCAATATCATCTTTGTTACTTTCAATATGTACGCTCATATTAATCTCCTATTTTTCAATACTTATGCTATATGCTTTAATACTATCTAAATTTAAAGTATCATTTAGAGTAAACTCTACTTTAAATTCTTTATTCTCTTCTAATTTATTAGTATCATTAAATTCATACTTTTCTTCAGTTAACTTAGTATCATTATCTCCATATAAAGTTACTACAATAGACATATTTTTACTTTCACTAGTGGTAGTAACATTTCCAGTAAATGTAATTAAAGTATCAGCATTAGTTATCTTAATGTTGTTTATAGTTTCAGTATCTAATTTTAATTCATAATTAGTTTTAGATAATTCAGTCTTAGTAACTTCAGTATAAGTATCAATATTTTCTATATCAATACTTTTAGCAGTATTAACATATACAAGTATATTATTATCTGAAGTAACATATCTTATACCATTAATAGGATTATTCTCATCTACTTTACTTAGGGTACTTCTGCATGCATCTTCAGTATTTTTATAATATACGCATATTATATTAGCCACTTCTTTGTAAATATCTTCAGTAACTAATCTATTATCTTCATTCATAGTAAATTCTAATTCAGTACCCATAGTATTAACATTTAAATTAACTATCTTATCATCTTTTTTATAGTCAATTACTAACGAAGTACCATTTACTTTAGAACTAAATGTAACATTATCATTTAAATATCTATTTGCTAAAGTACTATTATTTAAACTATTAGATATATCATTTAATGTAATATTATTATTAGGCTTCTCTACAGGAGTAGTAGTATCTTCTCTCTTAATAAACTTTAAATACAAAATAAATAGTATTGCCCCAATTAAAAACACTAATAATATATAAGCAAGTATAGTATCCAATTTTTCTCTTTTCCTAATTTTCTCATTCATTATCATTTCTTGTTCATTCATTTTAATTACCTCTTTTCTTTCTTTTTACTATTCTATTACTATTTGATATGGAAGGCCATCTTGGCCATCTCCATAACTAAGATCGTTAAATTTAACATTAGCATTTAAATATACTACTGGTCTAAACAATCCAGAATCACCTGTCGATCCAAGACTAATACCTCCATCTGAATTAAGAAGTAAAGCGGAACCATTATCAGAATTCATAAATAACTCTGGATCAGTATTACTTTTATATAACCATGCTTGTCTTCCACAGCTCGCTATATCATCCATAGTGCTTATTCCGCCACAAGTAGCAGCAAAATCAGATGTATATCCATAATCTGCAATATCCATTATACCAACATGAATATATCCATCAGTTGAATCATCATCCGTAGTAGTGGCAAGCTGATAAAATTTTTCAAGAGCATTACTACTAGTTATAAAATTAGACATTGAATATAAATATTTTGGAAAAAATGCTATCATACTTTTTGTTTCATTATTTTTTAAAGTATTTTCTGTTCCAATATCATATATAAAATTAGAATCTAATGAGAGAACAGATTCAGCCACTGAACACGATTCAGTAAAACTATTTGACCAATAAAGTGAACATGATTGTTCATTATAATTAAATATCTTTCCGATTGTTGTATTCTTCCAATATGTAGCGCCAGCCAAATCCATCGGTACAGCTGTTGTGCTTATTGGTTCATCTCTAATTATTTTAAGTTTTCCATTAAAAACACCAATTATTCTCCATATTTCGCAATTAGTATCTGGATATGCATCGCAGTTAAAAAATATATAGTTTTTTGGATATTCACCATAATATCTTAGATTGCCACTATCTTCTTCCTCAGTAATACCACCGTTTTTATCCATCATTAAATTTTCTGAAGATGCTATCGAGTAAACAACATCACCATTTTGCATTGTGTAATCCTTATTGTTAAGATATAAATTAGTTATATGTTGTACAGCATTTATAGTATTGCTACCCTCACTAGCACTAACATTAATTGTAGCCTTAAACTCTTTATTCATCATATTAGCATTATTTTCTGTATTGCCATCTATATAAATATAGAAGGTAAAATCGGCACGTGTATCTGTTAATCTACTTGAACTTAATGAAATAGTACCACCACTAGAGGCACTACTAAAGTCACCTTGTCTAACTACTTGATTACCATTTAATAACACATACTTAAAACTTGCAACCTTTAATTCAGCCGCTATTGAAGTTATATTTAAAGTGATCGTGTAATCTATATTAGCACTTGTGGCAGTGCTTCTTTTTACTATTGAGAAACTAGTCTTTTCACCTTGATCATAAGTAAATACTGGTGCTAAACTAGTAGTATTAATTTCTTTACCATTATCAAATATAACATCTGCTATATTACCTATTTTAACAGTTAATTTTGTAGTATTAGGACTAGACCACGTAAGCCAAGCATAAGTACCAGTTCCTATTACTAATACTATAAGTAATGCTACTAATGCTACAATAAAATATTTATTATTCAATAATTTCTTTATTTTTTCACTCATAAAACATCTAGCCTCCATACTCTATAATTTAGTGTACTATAAAATCGCCATTTTTTCAAGATGTTTTCAAGAATTAATAATATTTTTTATTTTTAGACTACAGGCTAAAAATAACACTCTAAGACCTGAGGCTTAGAGTGACAAAAAGCAATAATATTTATTTAATAATTTTTACTGGATATATTAAATAAAAAATAAATTCATTAAATAAAAACTTGATTTTTTCTATTATATTCTTACCTTTTAAATCAATTATCTTCTCTTTAGATTTATTATGAAACTGATTAATATAAGAAATAATAGTTTGTATTTGGAAATATATTGTAAGTATTAGAAATATATAAAATACTACTGAAAAATATTTTATTTTAATAGATATCATTGAGGATATTAACATTAAAAATTCTAAGTTCATTTTATGTTTTCCTACTCTTTCAGTATGAGTACTTTTATATTTTATTATTATTTTATAGTTAACAAAAGATATTATACCCTCTAGTAATAATGGTATAACAATTAAAATACTTCTATTTATTATTAATAATATCATTACTGAAAAAGAATATAATTTATCACTTATAGCATCTAAGTATTTACCAAGTTTGGTATAAGCATTTAGTCTCCTGGCAAAGTATCCGTCAAAAAAATCAGATACTGCTCCATATATATAGAGTATAATTGCATATAAAAACTTTTCTTTACAAAATAAAATAAAACCTATTATTAGACTTATAATTCTAGTAATGGTAATTATATTTGGTATTTGTTTTATTATTTTCTTTTTCATGTCTATACCTCCCGTTATGATTATATCGTATAAAATCTTAAAATGCAACATAAGTTTAAATGAAGTGTCAAGTAATGATAAGGTAATTTACATATATTAATATTAATGTTATAATTAAGAAGATGAGAGGAATGATAAAATGCAAGGAATAGTACAAAAGATTATTGATTTATTTGGTAGTGGTATTGGTAAAGAGATTGCTGTATTTGTTATTTCAATGTTACCTATACTAGAATTAAGAGGAGGTCTACTGGCAGCTTCTATTATTGGGATGGATTTTATACCTGCTTACATTATAAGTATATTAGGTAACTGTTTGCCTATTCCATTTGTTCTTATATTCTTGGATAAAATATTTAACTGGCTTAAGAAGTTTAAGACTACTGAAAAGATTGTTGTTAAGTTGGAAAAAAAGATATTATCTAAAAAAGCACAAATTGAAAAGTATGGATATTTGGGACTACTACTATTTGTTGGAATTCCACTTCCTGGTACTGGTGCTTGGACAGGAGCAGGACTTGCAGTACTCTTAAGGCTAGATAAGAAGAAATCTTCTATTGCTATATTCTTAGGTGTAATACTTGCTAGTATTATTATGAGTATTATATCTTATGGTATATTAGATAAAATTATAAGATAAAAGTATAGTTTTTTGCTTCTATACTTTTTTAATTTATATTATCAAAGGTAATTTTGCCTAGATAGCCATCTTGCAGATCTTTTATTACTCTTTTGTATACTCTATCGTAGTCTGTTTCGCTATTACGGAAGGCTCCTATTTTTTTACCTATTTCATCTAAGATGTCTACTATATCTTCTATTTTAGTTAAACTATATCTATTTATAATGTTATCTGGATAGTCAGATAATAATTTTTTTATTATATATATAGCGATATCTTCACTATCTAATACTTCCTCTTTAATAGCGGTCATACTGGCTAAGTTATATGCTACTTCTTCTTCATCTAGTTTAGGCCATAATATGCCTGGGGTATCTAATAGTTCTACTTTGTCATTAATTCTAATCCATTCTAGATTTTTGGTAACACCGGGTCTATTACCAACATTAGTGGCTTTTCTACCTACTAGCCTATTTATTAAAGTAGACTTTCCCACATTAGGTACACCCATTATTAGTATTCTAGCCTTTCTTTCTTTTAGACCTTTACTTTTTCTTTTGCTGTTTATTTCGTCTACTAGTGGTTTTATCTTATCAAATATTATCTTGGTATTAGGATTATTTATTAGGTCTATTGGTATTACGATGTAATCTTTATCTTCATAATATTTAATCCATTTGTTTGTTTTCCCGCTATCACATAAGTCTATTTTTGTCATAACAATAACCCTAGGTTTACCTTTAGTCATTTCTTCAATTTCTTTATTTTTTGATGAATATGGTATTCTAGCATCTACTACTTCAAATACTATATCAATTAAATCTATCTTTTCTTTAATCTCTCTTTTAGTTTTTGCCATGTGACCTGGGTACCACGAAATGGTAACTTTTGAAAAACTTTCTTGGCTACCATTATTTTTCTTTTCTTGTCTCATTTTTCTTTTTTGATACATGTCCATTTTAATCACTTCCTATCTTTTATATTTTTTATTTTCTATTTCTTTCAAAACTATCTTATTTTCATAATCAAAATATTCATATTCATAAGTACTATTTTTATAATAAACATACACATTGTGTAATCCATTTTTGTACCACACTGAATAATTAAAATTATCATCTTTAAATATTTGGTTTAATTGTGCCTCTATTTCAACATTTCTTTTATCGTATACTTCTTCTATTTTTAATGTTTCAAATTCACTTAACTTTGGGTGATTCGTTAAAGTTTTTAGAATTTTCCAACCATTTTTTTCATTTTTATTTAATATATTAAATCCAAAATCCAAGTATGATTTTGCCGCCAACCATGTTGTAGTTTGTGTGTGCAAAATAATACCTTTATGCTCTAATTCATTTGCAATTTCTAATATTTTTGTAATCAATGGCCTTGCTAAGCCCTTACCTTGATAGTCTTTTTTTATTGCTACCCAATCTACTGCACCATTATACCCAAACTCTTCTTTGCTTAGTAGGGATACAGTTGCAGTACCAACCTTCTCATTTGTTTTATCATCCACGATAAATATACATCTTTTATTTAACTCTTGAATGAATGTATCATAGAAATCATGAAATATCATTATTCCTTCTTCGATAGCACAAAATTCTCCACTCTCAATATGAATATTTATCCAATCATTCATATTCCCGTCTTTATAAAATTCAAAATGAAAACCATCAGGTAATGAATATTTTTTATAAATAGCTGTATCTTTATAATACATTAATAATTCATAATATTTTATTGTATTATCATAAGATTTCATTATTTATCCCCTTTACTTTCATTTAAATATTTATTATAAAATTCATCCATTGAAGAAATATATTTTTGATCTTGTATAACTCTAAATTTTTCATATTCTTTTTCTGCTTTTTCTACTGCTTCTTTATGAGATATACTGCCACTATTATTTAATACTTCTTTTCTTCTAAACTTTAATAAATCATCAGTTGCATTTATCCAATCCTTCATTGTCATAACATGTCTTTGTTTTGCTTCATCTTCAGCAAATACTAAAAACATATTTGTTAAATCTTTTAAATTATTCATTTCTTCTTCGTTTAAATAATTTTTTGCAATAACTACATCATATTTATATATTAAACCATCAGGAGAATTTTTCCAATTAGTTAGTCCCATATGTTCTTTATCTGAGTTTGCTCTACTATATATTAATTCGGCAGCAGTATGTCCACTTATAGCATAATGCAACTTATTTTGAACTATTTTAAAGAAAGTATAAGCTTCTTCTGACTTAGGATTGTAATCCGTTGCTGTTGCAATAAATAAATCAGTGATTTTTTGGTATGCCATTCTTTCACTTACTCTGATTGTTTTGATTCGTTCTAATAATTCATCAAAATATTTTGCATCATATTTATTTCCATTTATAAAACGTTCATCATTTAATACAAATCCTTTAATCATATATTCTTTTAAAACTTTTGTTGCCCATATTCTAAATTCAGTCGCTTTTTTAGAATTAATTCTATATCCCACAGCAATTATAGCATCAAGGCTATAAACTTCAGTATTATAATTTTTTTCGTCAGGTGCAGTTATTTCCATTTTGGAAACAACTGAATTTTTATCTAATTCGTTTTCTGCAAATATATTTTTTAAATGTTTTGATATTGCTGGTACACCAACATTGAAAACTTTCGACATACCTTTTTGTGATAGCCATAAAGTTTCATCTTTATAAATAGCATCTACAATAATATTACCATCACTATTTTTATATATAATTAATTTATTTTTTTCCATCAATAATCTCCTTTCCTTTATTTTTTCATAAGTCATACATTTATCAATTTAAATTAAAATTTATTAAAAAATGTCCCAAAATGTAAAAAGCATTTAGTAAAAATTTCTTTTATTTTCAAGTATTCAAGTGTATTTTTTCATAATTCTCCACTTACCAATTGATACTCGTAGATGGTAAACTTTTTTCTTTTTTATCCATTATTTTCACTTCCTTTTTTAGAGAACCTTTTTTACACTTTTTACAACTATTTTTTATAATAATTTAGTTCTTCTAATTCTTTTATATTTTCTTTAACCCATGGGTTACCTGCAACCATTTTATTTATTTTTAATGATACCTTCATTTCATTAGTTGTAATATTCATAGTATTCTCAAGTAAAATACCTTTTTTCATTTCAAATTTTGTAATATTTTTCCATTCTATTAAACAACAATCTAATATATTCCAGTTGCCTTCTACTGGAAAAACATGAATTCCTTTTTCATCAAAACCAAATAAGTATGATGTTGCTCTTTCTGATGCAATTACGATTACTGGTCCAGCCGGTAAAATCCATTTTACTTTATATGTACTATGTCCCGGTACAATATTATTTTTATAACTAAAATTCCATTTATTTAATTCTTCTTTTACTTTTTCTAAATTAAGCATATTTCTAATCTTCCTTTCATTTCATTATTTATTTGTTTCTTCTATTAATAAATCAAAATCTGATTTATATAATTTATCTTGTTTAACTCTATATTTTTCAAATTCTGTTAATGCTTTATCACAAGCTATTTCATGTGAGATTTTTCCAGCATCTTTTAATATATCCCTATCATCTGCAAGCAAAAACTTATCTATTCTAGATGACCAGTCTTCCATCGTCATTGGAATATGTCTTCTCGCCCTATTTTCAGCAATTTCTAAAAATGCACTAACAATTCCTTCTAAATCTCTTAACTCTTCTTTATTTAAATAATTCTTAGCAATTATTACATCTGATTCCATAATTTTACCATTAGGACTATTTTTCCATGAAGTCAAACCCATATGTTCTTTTTCTGAATTAACCCTATTATATATAAGTTCTGCTGCCGTTTGTTTTGATACAGCAAAGTGCATTTTATTTTGAACCCTTTTAAAGAAATTGATTGATATAGGAGATTTAGGATCATAATCTATACTTGTAGCATAAATGTCAGTTACTTTTTGATAAAATCTTCTTTCAGATAATCTAATTTCTCGGATTTCTTCTAATAACTTTTCAAAATAATCTTTATCAATAAATGAACCATTTTTCATTCTTTCTTTATCTAATACATATCCTTGAATTGTAAATGTTTTAAGTATATTTGTTGCCCATCTTCTAAATTGTGTCGCTCTTAATGAATTTACTCTATATCCAACTGATATTATTGCATCTAAATTGTAAAATTCAACATTTCTCTTAACACTTCTGTGTCCCTCTTTTTGAACTAATTCCATTTTGGAATAAGTTGAATCTTTATCTAACTCCTTTTCATTATAGATATTAATTAAATGCTTTGCTATGGCCGGTTGTTCTACATTAAATAATTCCGACATAGCTTTTTGAGTCATCCATAAAGTTTCATTTTCATATCTTACTTGTATGCCTTTGTCTTTTTCTTGAAGTTTGAATGTTATAAATTCTTCAGTGCTACTTCTTACAATTAAATCTTTTGTCAATTTTATCATCTCCTATATCTAAAATCTTAGTTTTTCATGAGTTAGTATATCCCAATTTATATTGGTTTTATTTATATTTTTATTATCCATTATTTTCAACTTCTTGCTTAAGCATTTCCCAACTTTTAAAATATATACATTCATTTTTATCATTAAACATTATCTGATAAATTCCATCATAAACATCGTTATTTTGTTCTAGATACCAATTAGCTATCACAGTATTTCCATCTATTGCTAATACATTTATTTCTATATTATGTATTTCTTCATTTTTAACATGATACCATTCTTCTTTTATTTCTTCGATAGTCAAAAACGGTTTTATAAAAGGCGTTTCTTGATAAAATTTTGTGTTAGTAAATAAACTACACACACCATCTATATTTTTCTCAAGCCAGTATTTTTTTAATTTGTATATCCATTTTTCAGCAAATTCTCGTTTAATCATTTTTCCAAATATTTTAAAATTTATTCTTTGTCTTTTCAAAGATTATATCAAAATTATATATTTTTAAAATTAATATCATTATTTATTAACATTACACTAACCTTAATATCATTGTTTGAATCCTTATATATTAAAAAGTCATGATTAGTTATTTGCCGGCTTTTATTGTCCATTTGTTATTTTTCTTTCTTTTGAACTGTTCTAAATTTTCGAATAGTTGATTCTTCTTTTAATTCATTATCATTATATATTTTTTTAATATGATAATTTATTGTATTTATTTCTACACTATAGAGAGTTGATAACATTTTTTGAATAAGCTAAATATTTTCATGTTCATATCTTACTTCAATTGTTTCTTTATCAGTTCCGATTGCTGCAATATAAGTTAGATATTCAGCAGCACTTGATCTAATCGTAATACTATTTTTTTCATAAAATGACCTCCTCGTATAATATAGTTAAGATATTTTTTAACTATATTTTCTTATTTAGATTTTTGTAGAGATAGAGTGGTTTTAGTGGCCTCCTTGAACATTTGGTTCTTAAGAAAGACTAAAGCCTCTTCTTTACAAAATGGATATTGGTTTTATTTCTTTTATATCATTACTCTCTTTCTAAATTTTTTCTTTTGCTTAGTGAGAATATTTCAGTGCTTTTTTCATTATATAATTTGTCTGCCAATATTATTGATTGCTTTAACAATTCTTCTAAGTTATCTATCGGAATCTTCTCATAATCTTCTTGATATAACCAATCTAAATAATTTGTTTTTTAGCATCAGTTAGTCTGCCATATATTATTTTACCAGAATGTAGCCAATATCCAAATTCTACATTCACAGCAAAAGCGGGTATATCAGGTAAACTTCTAGGAATCCAAAACATAATAACTGTAGAATTTGTTAATGCTCCTCTTTCACACATTGCTCGATCTACATAATCTGCTTTTAGTTTCTAGGTTGAGTATTCAGAAACTTTAACTACGCCATCAAATCCTAACTCACTTAACCTTTTACAAGCAGTAGTTCTCTGTGATTCTGTATTTCTATCTCTTGAGGTCGAACCGGCCAAAAATATAGATTTTTTATTTTTTTATAACGGCTTGATCTGAATAATTAATAATCATAATATCATTATCATCTCTCTAATAATATATCTTGAAAGTTTATGTTCCTATATATTTATTTGAACATTACTATTTTTTTTTAACAACTTGTTGACCTCAACGAGTTGTTCATTAACATCAAACCCAGAATTTTATATCCTTTTGTCTTTATTTAGGAGATGATTGTATGCTTTTCAATCATCAGCAGTTAACGAGCATTTCTCGGTAACTGATTTTTTATCCAATTCATTACAACATTCCTTTTGTGAAAGCCATAATATTTCATCTTTATATATAGTGTCTATTAAATAACAAGCATATCTAGATAATTTGACATCCATAATATTTCTTGCTGATTTTAAACCTACTTTTATATTCTAATGCCATTATTAGTTCTCTTGCTAACTAAAATTCATTGCCATAATCATCAATGTGTTTTATACCTTCAAGGATACTATTAATATTTTTAGTTTCTATTTTCTACATTATTACCCCCTATTACTCTTTTTTTATCAGTTTTTTATTACCTAATATAGAGTTCATTATTTCGTTAAATCTTTTTATAAATATCTTACTATTTTTCAATATTTCAAGTTATTAGATATGACTAAATAATCCTGCAGAAATTACAATTTAATTATAATATACATGGTAACATAATGTCAACTTCTTGGTAAGATTATTACCAAAGAAAAAAGCATAACAAATATTATGCTTTTATACTATTGATATTTTTTAATATTATCTATTCTAGCGGCAAAATATGGCATGTCTCTTGAACTTTCTTTTAAGAATATGGCAAAGGTATCATCTACATTAAAGTTTCTTGATTCTTTTACAGGAGCACTAGTAACATTTGTGTCAATAGCGGCTTCACTTTTTACCCTACCACCTTTTTCATCTAGTTTGAAGTTTATTGTTTGAACTGCCTTTTCAATTACATATTCTCTATTTTCATCATCATAAAAAGGGTTATTTTGTAGTTCATTATATTCTCTTTTAACATTAAAGTTAATCATTGGAACCTTGAAAGTATCATTGTTACTAAAGTTTTTGCTTCCAGTATATTTATTAGCATCATTAGTCATATTACTATATATTTCATTAAATGTTTTACCTTTTGGATTCTTATAGAATATTACTTCATCATTACTTTTAGTAGTTAATTTAATTGCAAAATCATCTTTAGAATTATAGAATAACACTATTATCTGATTTCTTACTTCACTAGAACTATTAGAAGCTACACCAAAGTATTTTACATCTTCATAATTACCAAAGTTACTATTTTCTAAAACTGTAAATCTCTGTTTATATTCAAATTCTCGGTATAACATTGTATAAAAGAAATATCTTCTTAAATCAGGATCATCTAAGGCATCTTCCCCCCAATCAAAATCATCTAAAATGTCGCTAGTCTGATTAAATTTTTCTTTAATGCCATTTACTATTTCTTCTTTTAACTTTATTGTCTTAGGCCCAAATGCTTTAAAGTAATAACTATCAGATATCATATCTTCAGTAAAAGATTCTTTATTTAAATTAGTAGCCATTATCTCTTCAGGGTTAAATACAATATCTTTTTTTATTATTTCATTCTTCATATCATTCCAAACAAGTTGGAATGTAGCACAATAACTACTATCAGATGATATTTCATCATCAAATGTTGGTACTACAGCTACACCTTCGGTAACTGGAATACTTTTATTATTTTTTCTTATTCTAAATATATATATTAATGCAAGTGATACTATAGCAAGTACAACAAATACTAGTGTTATAATTTTATTTTTTGTCATTTATTTTTTTCCTTACTCATTAGTAAACTTTAGTAATAGTAGCCTCGCCAATTTTTCTTCTTTTTTCATCATTTAGTCTTAACTCTATTACTTTAGTACCTGCCTTTATTAAAGTAAATGGTTCATCATTTAATTTCATCATATGAATCATCTCTATCACCTTTAATATTATTTTAGCATATATATTTTTATTTGTCTATTAAAAAACATCTCAAAAATAGAGATGTTTTGACATTATGATATTTTAACTATATTTAAATATGCACTTGTATCAGAAGCCGGCGATATAGTAACTGCTGTAGTAGATTCTAATGATAAACCAATTTGATCATCAGCACTAAAAGCATTAATTGTGCTTCCAACAAAATCAGAATCTACATTTGCTGTAACATTCTTACTAATAGTGGTACTTCCAATAGGTGTAGCGTTTTGTTTTACATTTAATGTTATATCTGCATTAACATTAGAACTACCTGAGAAATAGTAATCAACTTTATATACTCCATCAGCAGGAATTGTTAGTTTATTTTGTGTACCAAGTGTTATACCATTAGATGGACCATTACTTCCAAGTGGTACATCTTGAGAAATATTTGCCTCTAAAGTTATAGTATTTTCAGTGGTATCATACTTTCTTCCATAAGTATTAGTCTGCGTAATACCGGCAGCGCCACTTGGACCAGTTGGTCCCATCGGACCTGCTGGGCCTATTGCTCCCGTTGGACCTGCGGGACCTTGAGGTCCGGTTAATCCTTGTGGACCGATTGGGCCTGTAATTCCTGTGTTTCCTCTTGGTATAGTAAAGTTTAAAACAGCATTTTGATTAGTACCAACATTAACTACACTAGCGTTAGTTCCTGGATCACCAGTAGTAGTAGTTCCCACTGTAATAGTGGCGGGTCCTTGAGGTCCTGTCGGCCCCATCGGACCTACAATAACAGGAGTACAATTACATTTTTTACCTGCTTCAAGAATATTTCTTATATTATCAGAGCAATTGTTACTCATTTTGATTCTCCTTTCATTTTATTTTATGAAAGAAGTTAAAACACAATTTTACTATTGACTATAATATGTTATTCTTTAATAATAAATTATACAGTGCCTATTTTTGTTATAGGCCATAATCTAAATACTGATTTTCCCACTATATCTTTTTCTTCAATTAAGCCTATTGATCTACTATCTTTAGATATAGGGCGATTATCTCCCAAAACAAGATATTTACCTTCTGGTATACTGCTACAAGTACATATTTCTTCTAAGTTAAAATCTTTAGTATTTAAATGTGTATAGTTTTCTTGAACTAACTTATCATTTACATATAATTTATTATTCTTGTATGAAATATGTTCTCCAGGTAATCCTATTACTCTCTTAATTATTTCTTCTTTATCCTTCTTTATTACTACTACATCAAATCTCTTAATAGTTTTCTCGTTATATTTTATTTTTCTTACTAGTAATAACTCTCCATCATTAAAATTAGGCTTCATTGAACTACCGGATACTATTACTGGAGTTATTATAAAAGTTCTAACTAGTATTACAACTACTACAATAATAACATAAGGATATAATTCTTTAATAATTTTTTTCATCTTTCACCTCAATAATAAAAAGATAGTAGCAAAGCTATTATCTTCTCTCTTTAATATTATATTTTTTCTGTCTATCTCTTAAGAAATATAATTTAGCTCTTCTTACTTTACCTGGTTTAGTAACCTTAATATAAGCAACTTTATTAGAATGAACGTGGAATGTTTTTTCAACACCAATTCCAGAATATTCTCCTCTTACAGTAAAAGTTTCAGATACTCCCTTACCTTTTCTTGCAATTACAGTTCCTTTAAAGTCCTGTACTCTTTCTTTTGACTTACCACCTTTAGTTTCAGTAATAATACATCCAACAGTAACTGAATCTCCTACTCTGAATTCTGGTAAATCTTTTTTCATTTGACTTTGAGTAATTTTGTCAATGATATTCATCGTATATACACTTCCTTTCTTTTTCAGATAATCATTATCTATAATAAGCGGATTATCCCACAACGTTATTAATTTTACCATATAATATATTAAATTTCAACCATTTTATGAAAAAAAGTAGAAATTATTCTACTTTAATCGTTTCTTTTTAATACAAAGAATGTTACAACTCCTGCAGTTATTATACCTAAAAATAATATGTATATTAATGAACTTCCAGTTACTACTTGTTCTGGTTCAGGGGTATTTTTAAATACTATCATATTATTTTCAGCTTCTTTTTTATCAAATAGTATTCTTCCATCTTCCGTAACTGTAAATTCTATAACTGCATCACTAAGTTCGTATCCTTTAGGAGCTTCTAATTCTGTTAATATATAACTACCAGGAGCTAAACGGAATCTTTCTTCCTTAGTAGATGAAGTCCATATCAAACTTTTACCGTCTAAGTCTTTTTCTAATTTTCCATCTTTATCAGTTATTTTTAACTTTGCTCCAGGTAACTCTGTTTTTCCATTAATACTTTTTTTAGAAATATATATATATAATGGTTCATTTTCCATTGTTACCTTAGTTACTTCTGTTTTGTTAACTTTTATAGTACCATCTTTTTCTACGATAAACTCTATAGTTTTATCACTTTTTATATAACCAGCTGGAGCTTCTATTTCAGTTAAATAGTAAGTACCTTCTGCTAAATGAAATTTTTCTGCGCTTTCGGTAGTTATCCATTCTAATGATTTGCCGTCTAAATCTATAGTAAGTTTTCCATCTTTATCGGTTATTTTTAATTTAGCACCAACTAGTTCTTTGTCTTTAGTTAATCCTAGCTTTGATATAGTTATATAGAATGGTTCGTTTTTCATTATAACTTTATCTACTACTTTGCCATCTACAGTAACTGTACCATTTGAGTTAACTGTAAAAGTTACCTTGCTACTACTAAGTTTATATCCGGCTGGAGCTATTGTTTCTTCAAGGGTATATGTGCCTGCATCAAGAGATATCTTTTTAATTGTTCCTTCTGATACCCATTTGGTTACTTCAGTATTACCTTTTTTAATTACGAGAGTAGCACCTTTTACTTCTTTACTGCCTGTTATATCTTGTTTTGATATTTTTACTTCCACTTTAGAAGGTTCAGCAGTTAATGGCAAACTTTCTTTAACTTCACTTGGTGTTCCTTTTACAATACTAGTCATCTTTTGAGCTGCTGGCATAGCACTGTTTGTACATTCTTGTACTGTACCACTACCTTTACTTGAAGTACCTGTAGCACTTAATGTTATAGAGGAACTTTTAGTTATATTTCCTGCAGGCACCTTAACATAAATAGTGTCTCCAACTTTAAAGTCTGTACTTCCACTAGTGGCATTAACATTGCTAGTTACAAATGCTCCAGTAACACCGCTTATACTTACACTAACAGCATTTCTTACCCAAGAGCCATTTATTTTTATTGCTCCAGATACATAGTAACTTCTATCACTATTAATATTTAGTTTTTTACTACTAGTATCAAGTGAAATACTTGGCCTAGCATTTACTGAATCATTAGCATCATTTATTAATTTAGCGGCCATCTCACTAGTTTTATTACTTGAACCATTGTAATTACCAGTTAACCTACCATTGCTTACATTAAAGTTACTTAAAAAGTCTACAGTATGTGGTGGATATAAAGTTCTATCACCAAAATACCATACAGCAAGTTGTGTAGCATAATAATCATCAAATTTAGTACCACCAGTAGAATAATCATTAGTTCCACCATAACCATTAGCATAAACATAAGCAAGTTGTGCTGCATTTGTTGAAACATTACTACAGCTTGTAAATACAAATTTTACATCCGTTCCACCCTCATAGGCATAATCAACATAAGGTTGGTAGCAGTAGACAACATCCCCATTTGTGGTTACTCTATAATGTGTTTTGTATTTACTAGTAAATAATTCATTACTTGCAATTTCTCTATTATCACTATTACTAAAATCAATTGTAAAGTCTGCCTTAACATTAAATACTCCAATCAAAAATAACATTATAGTAAATACAAACATTTTAAATATATTATTTTTTTTCATTACTTACCTCTCCTATCTATCATAAGTTAATCTTATCATAAAATAATTATTTTTTCAATATACTAAGTATCATTTTCATATAATTTATTATGAAATATATAATTCATAGAGGGATTACTTCTAAAAAGAATAGTGATAATAGTTATATGGCTATTAAAAGGGCTTTATTTGATAAAGAAAGTATAGGTGTAGAATTTGATATTAGACTAACTAAAGATAAAAAAATAGTACTATCTCATGATTCAGTACTAGGTATTAATTATATAGAGAATATGAATTATAAGGATATTATTAAACATAAATATTTAACTACTTTAGATAAAATATTAGATATAGATACTGATAAGATATTACTTATCGATATTAAAGTTAACAATAACTATAAATTACTTGGAGATATTCTTTTAGATATATTAAAAAATACTGATAAAAATATTTATTTAATGTCTTTTAATAAAAAGATTATTAAATACCTAAATAAAAAAACTAAGTATAAAAAGGGAATTATATCTTTCTTTTATAGATATAATAAGTATCCTTTAACTATTCTTAATTATAAAACAGTATCTAATAAGAAATTAAAGAGAATTAAAAATAAAGAAATATTCTTTTGGACTTTTAAAAATATATATGAAGCTAATAAACTAAGTAAAAAGATAGATAATAACAGCTTATATTACTATATAATTAATAAAGAGGAATAACATTATTATTCCTCTTTTACTTCTATATAATCTCCTGAATCTAAGTATATTATTCCTTTTTTTCCTTCTAATCTTGAATATATACTATTGTATTTATTTATCTTGGTTACTTTACCTAGTGTTATATATACTTGGTTACCATCATTCATATATAGAGTAAATCTTTCACTATCTACATCATTAGGAGTATATTCTATTTGTGATATTTTTAATAGTATATCATCATCTATCTTACTAATACTCTTGGTATATTTTTCTTTAATACTAGAAATATCAGATATTAATATTGGTATATTATAAATATTATAAGTATTTTCTATCTCGGTATTATTATCTAAGAGTAGTTTATCATTATATAGAGATATTACTTTATATTCTGTAATATAGATATATATTTTACTTAATAATTTCTTTTCTACTTTTACTTCTTTGATATAGTTGTTTCTTTTTAATCTTGTTATTATATCTTTCTTTGATGTGTCTATAAATGATGGATAGTTATCTATACCAGCAGTACTTATTATTTCTTTATCTGGTACTATGTTATTACCTATTATATAGATGTTTGTTATGGGTATTTTTTTTACTAGGTAAAAGATTCCTCCTAGAAGGCCTAAGAATATTAGACAAAAGAATATTCTTTTTAGTTTTAATTTTCTTTTCTTTACTTTAACTTTTACCTTAGCCTTTTTACCCATTTTTATCACCTTATTATTTCTTGTTCTAATATTAAATCTATATTATATATTTCTTTTATTTTTTTCTTTGTATAATCTATTAATTCTAAGATATCTTCATAGGTAGCATCGCCAGTATTTACTATAAAATTAGCATGCTTGGTACTTATCTCAGCACCACCTATTTTATATCCTTTTAGACCAGCATCTTCGATTAATTTACCTGCGGATAATCCTTCAGGATTTCTAAAGACACTACCCGCAGATGGTTTATCTAGAGGTTGTGTATCTATTCTTCTCTTTTTTCTACTAGTCATTGTTTCTTTTATTTTGTCTTTATCTAAATAACTCATTTCTAATGTTACTTCAGTACATATATAGTCTTTATGTTCTTTTAGAAAAGAATTACGATATGAATAATTTAAATCTTTATTTGTTAGTGTAATTACTTCTAGGCTTGGAGTTACTACCTTTACTTCTTTTACTATACTAGCCATATCTTCTTTATAGGCGCCAGCATTCATCGCAGTACTTGCTCCGACCATTCCAGGTATTCCTCCTGCAAAAGCTAGACCATTTAAATTATTATTCATACATAAATTAGCTAGATATATTAAACTTACTCCTGCTTCAGCAGTTACTATATTTTCTTTTATTTTGATATTATTTAGTTTATCTAATTTTATTACAACATCAAAGTATGGTTTTGCTAGTATTATATTAGATCCTCCTCCTAATATGAAATAATTTATATTATTTTCTTTTAAATACTTTAATAAATCTATTAATTCTTTAGTATTACCTGGATATATTAAATATCCACATTTAACATCTAATCTATAAGTATTATATTTTTTTAATGATATATCTTTATAATATTCATAGTTTTTAATAAAATTTTCGTTCATCTAATATCAAATCCTTTAGTATATTATATATTCTTTCACCACTATCTTTGATACCTAATTTCTTTAAATTACTTTTCATTTCTTTTAGTTTATCTTCATCATTTATTGTTTTATCTATTAAGTTTATTAGTGATGTATCTGTTAAATCTTTTTCTTCTAGTATTAAACCAGCATTATTATTTACTAAATCCATAGCATTTTTATACTGATGGTTATTGGTTACATATGGACTTGGTATAAAGATAGAAGGTACTTCTAAAGCAGTTATTTCACTCATAGTAGAGGCTCCTGCTCTAGTAACCATTAAATCAGTTATCTTCATAACTGAAGGCATTTCATAGATAAATGGTAATACTTTGACATTACTTGGTACTCTTTTATCTTTTACTCTTTCATAATAACTATTACCTGTAACTATTATTACACTATAGTTTTTACTTCTGAATTTATCTATAAAACTAAATATTTTATCATTAATAGTTTTACTACCAAGAGAACCCATAACTATTAATACTAGTTTTTTATCTTTGGTTATACCTAGTTTTTCTTTAGTAGTTTTCTTTATACTTAGGGCTTTTTCACTACATGGATTACCTGTTAATATAGCTTTTCCTTTAGGAAAATCTTTGATAGTACTTTCAAATGATACTCCTATTTTATCTGTATATCTAGCTAAAAATTTATTGGCTAATCCTACTACACTATTTTGTTCATGAATGAATGTTTTTTTACCTAACTTTTTAGCGGCATATATAACAGGAGCAGTAACATAACCTCCACAACCTATTACTATATCTGGATCAAAATCTTTTATTATTATTTTACATCTTTTAATGGCATTAATAAAATTAGTTATTGTTTTAAAGTTATCTAATGTTAATTTTCTTTTGAATCCTGTTACTTCAATACCTTCATATCTATAACCCATACTTGGTATTAAATCTTTTTCCATTCTATTAGTAGTACCTATATATAAGAATTCACTATTTGGTTCCATTTCTTTTATTTTATTTATAATTGCTAAGGCTGGATATATATGTCCTCCAGTTCCACCAGCAGATATAACTACTCTCACTTTATCACTCTCCTAATACATTTTATCATATTTATTAAAAAAAAGATATATTTATACTTAAATATACACTTTTTCTATTATTTTATTCACTAAAAGTCTAGGTCTTTTAGTGTTGTTATTAGCCTATAGTCTAATAACAATGTATCTACATACCCATTATATATAAGCCATAAATATATACTAAAAGAAAGATATTAGTTATACCTTTCTTAGTTATTAGCTTTATATGTTAAATATCCTGTAGTATAGTTAGCCATAGTTACATCTACTTTAGTACTATCAAATGGTACTGCACCAACTAGTGAAGTACAATTAAAGAACATATCAAACGAACTGGTTACTTTACTTGTATCCCATAAATCAGACACATATATTGTTTTTAAAGAACCTGCTAAATAAAACATTCCACCCATTTTAGTAACACTAGAAGTATCAAAACTTGATAAATCTAATATCATTATTTTAGAGCAATTCATAAACATATACCAAGTACTTGTTACTTTACTAGTATTAAAACTAGATATGTTTAGGCTTACTAATGAAGTGCAATTTCTAAACATTTCTTCCATATTGATTACATTTGATGTATCAAAGTTTGATAAATTCAAATTTGTTAATGAACTGCAATAACTAAACATTCCTTTCATATTAGTAACACTCGATGTATTAAATGAACTTAAATCTAAGCTAGTTAGTGAACTACAACCATTAAACATTCCCAACATATTTATTACACTATCTGTATTGAAATTAGATAAATCTAAAGTAGTTAGATTGGAGCATCCATAAAACAGAAATACCATATTTGTTACACTACCTGTATTGAAACTAGATAAATCTAAAGTAGTTAGATTGGAGCATCCATAAAACATATTATTCATTAGTGTTACTTTACTAGTATTAAAGTTTGATAAATCTAAAGTGGTTAGATTGGAGCATCCTTGAAACATTGATGCCATTGCCGTTACATTAGAAGTATCAAAGTTAGATAGGTCTAAAGTGGTTAGACTAGAGCATCCTTGAAACATATTACTCATTGTTTTTACTTTTGAAGTATTAAATGAACTTACATTTAATTTCTTTAATGACTTACAATTTCTAAACATTCCTCCATAACTATATGAATAAGGATTACCCATCGTAGTAACATTTGATGTATCAAAATTAGATAAATCTAATTCTGTTATATTAGAACATTCTGCGAACATACTATTCATATTAGTTACCTTGCTAGTATCAAAACTAGATAAATCTAAAGTAATTAGATTAGAACATCCTTCAAACATGGAAACCATATCAGTTACATTACTTGTATTAAAATTAGATAAATCTATAGACTTTAAACCTGAACTATTATAGAACATCCTAGACATATTAGTTATGTATGAAGTATCTAGTTTTGATAAGTCTAACTTTTCTATATTAGTTAGATAAGCAAACATACC
>FR887365.1 GCA_000431795.1 Clostridium sp. CAG:302 | reverse complement strand
TTAGATATAACTAGTATAGATACAGGATTAAAAGATGAAAGTTTTAGATATGAGTTATACAAAGGAGATACTAAAGTAAAAGAAGGTAACTTTAGTGATAGTTATCTAATTAGTAATACAGTTACTTGTACTAAAAATAATACTAATCATATAGTATTATTAACTAATGAAAGTATATCTACATCAAAAACATCATATACATTATATATATGGATAGATGGAGCAAATTATACTAATCCAAAATCTATGATGAATCAAACATTCAGTTTTAAATTACATGCTGATGGAGAAGGAGCAGTGTTAAAGAGACTTACTGCAGCAGAATATATAACTAATTTATATACGAATACCGAAAAGATAACATTAACAAATAACAGTGTTAAATATAATACAGCACCAACAGTATCACTTATGAATGATAGACTAGGTGGTACAACAGAAGATTTAAATGGAGGTAATATTAGGTATTATGGAGCAAGCCCTAATAACTATATATATTTTAATTGTGAAGCATATCCAGATACTAACTGTGAAATATGGCGAATAATTGGGGTATTTGATGGTAAGTTAAAATTAATAAAGAATGAAAATATTGGTACATTTTCATGGGATAATAAAGATACTAGTACAGGAGCAGAAACTGTCTATGGTAAAAATGACTGGACTACAGCAAGATTAATGAAATTACTAAATCCAAGTGATTATTATATAGTAGATACTAATGATAATGATTTAGGACAAAGTTTATATTACAATAGTACATCAGGAAAATGTTATAGCGGTCAAAATAATGCCACAGTAGATTGTGATTTTACAAGTACAGGAATAAAAAATGATACCACAAGAAATATGATTGCCGAGACAACTTGGAATATTGGAGGTTGGAGTAATTCCTCAGTATATCCAAATCAAATATATGAATATGAAAGAGGGACAACAGTATATACAGGAAGACCTACGACTTGGATGGGAAAAATAGCCTTAGCATATCCAAGTGATTATGGCTATGCTGTAGACTTAAATAAATGCAAATATTATAGAGTGAACGAGTACAAAGATACTGCTTGTGTATCAAATAACTGGATGAAAACTATTTTAGGAGTTTCTAGTAATGGATGGTTATTATCCACTCATTCTGGTGGCTCGTACGATGTAAGTTTTGTTCACTTGAATGGCAGTGTTAGTAATTTTTACTTAGGTGCACAACTTGTATATGAGGTTGCACCAGTCCTTTATCTAAGTTCTGAACTAGGAATAGAGTTAGGAGATGGCTCAAGTAGTAATCCATACAAGTTATCTATATAACATCTAAGTATATATACTATGCTTATATATAATAGGTATGTAGATACATTATTCTTAGACTAAGAATTAGGCTAAGAATAACACTAATAAGACTTAGAATAAGGCTTATAGTGAATATAATAAAATAAATAGGAATTAATTACTTAGTTCCTATTTTATTTATTCTATAAAAGTTTATGGATGGTTTATTAAATAATCTAAAGTTTATATTTGATTCTCCTAGTCCACTAGAAATATAGAGATTGGTATTATTTACTTTATAATAATTATTATAGTATTTTTTACTACCTTCAGGTAGTAATAGTTTCTTTATATATGGTATATTTATTTGTCCATTATGAGAGTGTCCTGCTAATACTAGGTTTATGTTGTTATATTTAGAAGTTATTGTATCTGTATAATCTGGTTCATGTACTAGTATTATTTTATAATTTATATCTTCATTCTCAGTAAAGTAATTCATTACTTTATCTATATCAGGATTATTATTTAGTCCTCCTATGAATAACTTGTTATTATTATTTCCATATATTACATCATAACTATTATCTAGTAGAGTAAAGTTACTACTTATATATATATCTTTAATAGTATCTTCTACTTTAATATCATGTTCTCCTAGTACGGAGTATTTACCATATTTACTTTTAATACTAGTAAGTAATTCTTTTAAATTACTTATATCTTTATCATTTGGTTTATAATCTTTATCTATTAAATCTCCGGTAAATACTACGATATCGGGATTTAATAGATTTATTTCTTCTATTATACTTTGAGTGGTTTCTTTATTTGTTATTCTAAGATAATGTAAATCACTAAAGTGAACTATTTTTAGTCCATCAAAACTATCATCAATAGTGGTTTCAATTTGGTATTCTTTAGTTATTAATCCTCTTGTACCTCCATATCTAGCATATATTATGAGTAATGATAGTATTAATATTATTATTAATAAGAATCTTATTAGCTTTTTCATAATGATGCTCCTAATAGGACTAGTATGGTAGCTAGGAGATTATGGATACTATGCATAGTAATTGATGAGAAGATGTTATCTGTCTTATAATATAATAGGGCAAAGGCTATACCTAAGGCTGAGTATGGTATTAAATATATGGTATCACTAAATGTTTCTATATAACTAGCAACATGTAATAAACCAAATATAAAACCACTCATGATAACAAATACCCATTTACTTGGAAATATTTCTTTAAAACTTTTTCGGAATGTTAACTCTTCATTAATTGGAGCACATATAGCGGCATCAAATGTCATAAGTAGCGGTAATGTTACTAGATAATTTCTTACTGTTTCTTCATTACCCGCTAATTGTTTATTTAGAACAAAGGTTATGAATAGATTACTTATATACATTACCGCAAGACCTGCTAGCCAATATTTAAATGATGTTTCAAAGTTCTTTTTAAAGTTTTTGAAATAGGATTTTAAATCTTTAAAGAAATCTTTTCTATATATTGTAATTAATATTATACTTAATGTTAAACTTGATATAGTATAATAGATTACATAATCTTTACTAGTTATATTATTTATATCTACATTGAATATAATAAATATTACTGATGGCCATAGGAGCATTAATATTAGTACTCCAGTACTTTTTAATATATTTAATAATTTTTGTTTCATTTTTATTATCACCTTCTTCTATATTATAACAATTATTTTTGAATTAATCTATATTATGTAGATTTTTTCTCTTTAATTTGATAAAATATATCTACTGGAGGTTATTATGGAATATATTGATAAACAAAGAAAAGATTATTTATCTTGGGACGAGTTTTTTATGGGAGTAGCTATTTTGGCTTCAGAAAGAAGCAAGGATCCTAATACACAAGTTGGGGCCTGTATAGTAAGTGCGGATAATAGAATATTATCTGTTGGTTATAATGGTACTCCTAATGGGTATGAAGATAGATTTTTCCCTTGGGATAGAGAAGGTGATGAACTTAATACTAAGTATATGTATGTTGTTCATGCTGAGAGAAATGCTATTCTTAATTATAGGGGTAATATAAAGGATTTTGATGGGGCTAAGTTATATGTTACTTTGTTTCCCTGCAACGAATGTGCTAAAGAAGTAATACAAGTAGGGATAAAAGATATTATTTATTTGGATGATAAGTATGCAAGAAGTAATGGAGTAATGGCTGCAAAGAGAATGCTTGATGTATGTGATGTTAATTATTCAAAATTAAAATTTGATAAAAGTAAAATAAAGGTGTTAGAAAGATAAGATTCGACATCTTTTTTATTTTTTATTTCATATAATTAAAATGAGGTGAAAAATGAAGAAGGTTTATTTAGGTATCGATATTGGTAGTATATCTACTAAAGGGGTTATTATTGATGAAGATAATAAGATACTAGCTAGTTCTTATTTGTATACGGAAGGTAGTCCTATTACTGCGAGTAAAAGGGTAGTTAGAGAACTTAAGAGTAAGATTAATCTTAGTGAATATAAAGTGGTTGGAGTTGGCACTACAGGATCAGCGAGAAAACTTATTGGAACTATACTTGGGGCTAATGTTATTAAGAATGAGATTACTGCTCATGCTATTGGAACAATGAGTATTTATCCGGAAGTTAGAACGATATTTGAAATAGGAGGACAGGATTCTAAGATTATTCTTATTGATAATGGTATTGTTACTGATTATGCTATGAATACTTTATGTGCTGCTGGTACTGGGTCTTTTTTATCTAGTCAGGCTAAAAGACTTGGTATTCCAATAGAGGAGTTTGGTAATATTGCCATTACTAGTAGGAAACCAACAAAGATAGCTGCTAGATGTACTGTTTTTGCAGAATCGGATTTGGTTCATAAATCACAAATGGGACATAAAAAAGAAGATATAATAGCAGGTCTTTGCTATGCTATTGTTAATAATTATTTGAATAATGTTGGTAAAGGTAAAAAAATAGTGGCTCCAATTGTGTTTCAAGGCGGGGTATCAAAAAATATTGGGGTAGTAAAGGCTTTTGAGGATATTACTGGGGAGAAGATTTATGTAGATAATAATTCTCATTTAATGGGTGCTCTAGGAGTAGCTATACTATCTAAGAAACAGAAGGAAATTGAGTTTTCTTTTGATATTGAAGATGTTATTTATGAGACTAAGGGTACTGAGTGTAGAGGCTGCTCTAACAACTGTGAAATAATTGAGGTACTAAGAGATAAAAGGGTAATTGATGCTTGGGGGAATAGATGCCCTAAAGGGGAACTTGTTCACAAATAGGTATAGATATCATATTATATATGGGAGGGCTTAATTATGTATGGTATTTATAAAATACAAAATGGTGATACACTAGATAGTTTAGCAAAAAGGTATGGGGTATCGCCTGAGATATTGAAAAACTTAAATCAAAATAGTAACTTTGCAGTAGGAAGTAATATTATTGTTCCTACGATGAATGAGTATTTTGAAGTTTATACTATTGAAAAAGGAGATAATTTATATAATATTGCAAGGAGATATAATACTGATTATAATTTATTGGCATTACTTAATGGCATTAATGTAGATGATTATATTTATCCTAATACGACTATATTAGTACCTAAGAGAGATGTTAAGTATTATATAACTAAGGATAATGATACTTTACTTTCTGTTAATAGATTACTTGGTGGTAATATTAATAAATTTCTTAGTCAAAACAATAATATTTATTTAGAAGAGGGTCAATTGATTGTATATAAAGATTAAAACTATAAGAAATTATAGTTTTTATTGTTTAATGGATATAAAAAAAATAGTCAATAATTGACTATTACTTAAACTAGCATATAATGCTAGTTTTAATTAGTACCTATGGATATTTTTTTTATTTTCTGTTATGGAAGAAAGGGATGATGATATGCTGAAAAAACTATCTGTAAAAGGGGGGTTAGTAAGTGAAATTAGTTCTTGCTTTTGCATGAACTACTCTAATTGTACTGTTTTAATAGACAGTTGCAATCGTAGATAGAAAAAAGGGCACCCAGGGGGTGCTCTATATATTTTTATAGAGAGAAACACCTTATGAAAATAGGTGTTAACCATTTTTATTATGGTTATATTTTCTCTTCGTATATATATTATATAATATTTTGGTAAAAAATGCAATGGATATGGTTGAAAATGTATATTGCTGTACAATTGTTTTGTACCTTAAAATCTTATAAAACCTTTGCTTATAGGGCTTTATAAAGATATTAAAAAAATAGTCATGTTTTCCTTGACTACGATATTCAAATTAGTATATAATGTTGGCGTGGTTAATACTTATGGTGTTCTCTTCTTTTTCTAAGGTTTTTACTTTGGAAGGAGAGGTGATTTTATGATAGAAAGTAATTTCTTAACCTTAGGGGGAGGAGGTTATTAGTACATGGAATTAGTTATAGCGTATGCTTTAACTATTCTTGTTACCATAGCAGTAATAGTGCTAGGTAGCCATAGAAAATAGATTGAAAAAATCAGAGCGCCTCAGGGGGTCGTTCTGATAACTATAGTTTGAAGAGAACACCTCGCAAATAGGTGTTAACCATTTTTATTATGGTTATTTTCTCTCTCTGTATACATTATATGCTATTTTTAATAAAAAATCAATAATATTTACAAATTATAGACTACTTGTAGGCTATAATTTGCCAAGAAAGACTTTGGCTTTCTTGGAAAGGAAAAGTATTGATATAATTATAGTTTTATTGTATAATTTTATTATGATAGGAGGATTTGAATATGATACTTAAAAGGCCTTATGCATTTTTAATAAAACATTTTAGATTAATACATTTAATATTATTTGCTCTACTGGCAGTTATTACATATAATGCTAGTACAGTACTTAATTTTTTTAAAGATTATATAACCGCTAATGGGAATATGGAGATATTATCTTCTAATTATATTAATGTATTTATATATATAGCTCCAATTATTATTATTGGACTATCCATTTTGATATTTTATCTTATGAAATATAAAGATAAACCTAGGTTATACTATATTATTTTAATTATAGTTAGTATACTTTGTACAGGAGTATATACTTATTTATATTTAAATATTAGGTCTTTAGAAACTACTACTGTTAGTGCTAGAATAATTAGATTATATAGAGATATAGCAAGATCTAACTTTTATGTATTATTTGTTATGTGTATACCTACTTTAATAAGAGGACTTGGATTTGATATTAAGAAGTTTAATTTTAGTAAGGATTTAAAAGAATTAAATTTAAGTGAAGAAGATAGTGCTGAGGTAGAAGTTAGTATAGATGTATCTAGTAATGGTCTAAAGAGAACTGGTAGAAGAACTCTTAGAGAACTTAAATATTATTATGTAGAAAATAAATTCTTTATTAATATAATTCTTGGTACTTTAATACTTATTTTAGTTATGGTATTTCCTTTTAATAAATATGTTGTAAATAGAAATTTAAAAGAAGGTGAAGTACTTGGTACTAGTGCATTTAATATTAAGGTTACTGATAGTTATTTAACTGATAGAAAGAGAATTAGTAAAGATAATAGTTATGTAATACTTAAGATTAGTGTAATTAGTAAGGTAAATAAATATTCTTTAGATTTAGATCATTTTGTTTTAGAAGGCAAAAACAATAAGTATGTTCCAAGTCAAAAGTTTTATTTATATTTTAATGACATTGGAACGGGATATAGGAATAATATATTAGATACTACTAGTTATAAAGATTATATTTTAGTATTTAATATAAATAATATTGATAAAGATTCTAATTTTATATTTAGATATGTAGATAATGATAGGGGGATTAAAATATCTCCTGAAGTAATTTATTAAAAATATAACTTTTCAAGGTTATATTTTTTTTGGCTATAAATAATCTATTTTGATTATAAATTAATAATTTTTGGTAATAATTAAATATTTTTGAAGAAATTTTCAAAATTATGGCAAAATCGTATATTAATTCTTGTATATAAGTATGAAGGGAGTAAAATGAAGAAAGATTTAATTGTACTACAAGAAGGAAATAAGGATTGTGGAGCAGCCTCTCTTTTATCTATCATTCGTTATTATGGAGGTGATATTTCTTTAGATAGATTAACAGAGATGACTAAGACAACAAAAGAAGGGACTAATTTTTATAATTTAAGTGAGGCATCATCTAAACTAGGACTAATGGCTAAATCATATAAGGCAAGTGATGTCAGTCAAATAAAGGAGGTTAAATGTCCATATATCGTTCAGCTTAATAATAAGAATTATATGCATTTTGTTGTTATATACAAGTTATATGAGGATAAGGTATTAATGATGGATCCTGCGGTGGGTAAGGTTACAATGGATATGTTTGATTTTACTAATGTGTGGACAGGCTATTTAATGCTTTTTGAAAAAATAAAACCTATCTCGGTAATCACTAGTGATAAAAAATTAATGAAGATGATATGGTTAGTATTATTTAATAATAAAAGTATTATTGTATTCTTAACTATTTTGTCATTATTAATTACTTTATATTCTATAGGAACATCTTTTTATTCACAAATTATTTTTGATAAGGTAATAAATACTGAAGTAAATAATTTAATTATAATTACGATATTCTTTTCTATCTTATATATACTTAAAAATATTAGTAATTATGTTAGAAATTACTTAATTATTTATTTAAATCAAAAAATAGATATTAGTATTATTCTTAGTACATTTAGTAATATTATTTTACTTCCCTTCACATTTTATCAAGGAAAGACTTCGGGTGAGGTATTATCTAGAATTAATGATTTATCACACTTTAAAATATTTATATCTAGAATTATAGTTACTATATTTTTAGATATTATAGTATTTATTACATCTTTTATTATTATATATTTTATTAAGAGAGAATTTATTATGTTAATTATTATTATGCTTATAGTATATATGTTAATTATACTAATATTTAATCCGATAATAAAAAGAATTAATATTAAAAATCAGATGAATAATGAAATAGTTAATAATGATATAATAGAGTCTACTAAATCATTTGAAACTATTAAAAATCTTAATATTCAAGATAATATTATATTAAAGTTTGAGAAGGATTATAATAAGTTAATTGCTACTTCATATTATGGTGAGAAAATTAATAATATTCTTTTATTACTTAAAAGTTTACTTGGTGATTTAGGATTATTAGTACTTAATTTTATTTGTTTTAGATTTATTATGAAGAATAATTTAACTATGGGTAATTATATGACTATAACACTACTATTTAATTATATATTATCACCAATTGATAATTTTATATCTTTACTTAATGAGTATCATTTTGTTAAGAATAGCATTAGAAGAGTAAATGATTTACTTGATGCGGACAAAGAAATTATTGCAGATAATAAACTAGAATTAAATGGTAATATTGAAGTTAGAAATTTATCTTTTACTTTTAATAATAAATATTATCCTCTTAATAATGTTAATTTATCTATTAAGAATGGAGAAAGAGTACTTATACTTGGTGAATCTGGTATTGGTAAATCTACTTTATTAAAATTAATTTATAAGTATTATGATGTAGATAGGGGACAAATATTTATTAATGGTTATGATATTAATGATTATACTTTAGCGGATATAAGAGGGAATATAACATATATTTCACAGAATGAAATGTTATATACAGATAGTATTAGAAATAATATTATACTTGATAGAAATATTTCTGAGAATGATTTTTTGAATGTATGTAAAATGACTTATGTAGATGAGATTATTAAAGATAATATATTAGGTTATGATTATATTACCGAAGAGAATGGTAGTAATCTTTCAGGAGGTCAAAGACAAAGAATAATACTAGCCCGAGGTCTTTTAAAAAATAGTAAAATAATAATGATAGATGAAGGATTGAGTCAAATTGATATTAAGTTAGAGAGAATTATTTTAGAAAATTTATTTTGGACATATCAAGATAAAACCTTTATAGTGGTATCACATAGAGAGAATAATACTGATTTATATGATAGAGTTATTAGACTAAGAGGTAAGAATAATGATAGATAGTAGAATTATTTTAAATAGAAAGATTAGACCTTTAGTATATATTTATATAATGATATTAATAATATGTGCACTTTCCTTAATTATAGTATGTATGTTATTTCATTATAAAGAATATTACTTTTTTAAAGGTACTGTTATTGAAGAAGAGAATAGTTATTATTTAAAATGTTATATACCAATATCTGAGACAAAGTATATTACTTTAAATGATACTTTGATAACTGATAAGAAAACATATAAGTATAGTATTAAGAGTATCAGTGAGGAATACTTTAGTGATAATAATGAAACTTATCAAGAAGTAGTTCTTAATATAAATCTTGATAATAAGTATAAATATAATAATTTGGTATTAAACTTAAAACTATTAAAAGAAGATAAAATGGTAATAGAATATTTAAAGGAATTAGGAGGTACAAAATGATTGAATTAAGAAAAGAAGATATGTTAAATATTAATGGTGGAGCTAATGCAATTTTAATTACCACAATTATTGGAACAATTATAACCTTTATAGTGGGAACACTTAAAGGCTATTCTAATCCGGAAAAATGTAATGTATTAGGAGGTAAAAGATGAGAGAATTAGATAAGAATGAGATGTTAAAAATAGATGGTGGAGCAGGTTTTACTGCGACAATGATGAATGCAATATATAAAACGATCGAGATTATTTTTAATATAGGCGAAGCCTTTGGAAGTTATATCAGAAGGAAAAGTGAAGGTAAAATGTGTGATTTTTGATAAAATATAGGCTATTTTTATAAAAAAAGACTTTTTTCTTCTTGTAAATTATGTCAAATAATGTTATAATCTTACTTGGTAAAGCGGAAGGAGGGATATAGATGTCAGCAGGAACTAAAATAACCGTTGGTGTTAGAAATAATGATGTTGAATTTGCTTTAAGAAAATTTAAGAATCAAGTAGCACGTAATGGTAATCTCTCTAAAGCTAGGGAAAGAGCAGATGGATTTAAGTCTAAAGGATTTAAAGAAAGAGAAGAAAAAAAGAAAAATACTATTAATTCTAGAAAAAATAAAAGAAATTACTAAGGAGATAGAATTATGTTAGCGGAAAAAATTAATAATGATTTAAAAGAAGCAATGAAAAACAAAGATAGTTTTAAACTTGGAGTAATTAGAATGATCAAAGGTGCTATGCAACTTGCTAAACCTAATCCTAGGGAAGAACTTACTGATGATGATGTTATTCAGGTAATTTCTAAACAGATTAAAATGAGAAAAGATGCAATAGAACAATTTGAGGCTGCTGGTAGAGAAGACTTAGTACTTCAAAATAAGAAAGAAATAGAAATACTTAGTTCTTATATGCCTGAAGAGATGTCTTTGGAAGAGTTAAATAAAACTATTGATAAGGTATTTGAAGAGGTAAAACCTACATCTTCAAAAGATATGGGCCTTATAATGAAGAATATATCACCTTTAGTTAAAGGTAGAGCAGATATGTCTTTAGTAAATAAATTAATTAAAGAGAGACTTGGATAGTTTCTCTTTTTTGTTGTGATAGTTTCTCTTTTTTGTATTGAAATGTATACTTATTTTTAATATAATATTTTTAGGTGGGACTAATTATGAGTAAAATAACTAATACAATTTTAATGATAAAATTATTATCAAATGGTAGAGTATATTCAGTTAAAGAATTGAGTGATGAACTTGGTGTTACTGAGAGAATGGTTAGATATTATAAAGAACAGTTAGAAATGGCTGGATATATTATTGAATCTTTTAAAGGTCCAGGAGGTGGTTACTACATAAATAAGAATGATATGATTAATATAAATTACTTTAATAAGTATGATTTAGAAGTATTAGATAAAGTACAAAGTGAGATATCTACTTCAGATAATGATAAACTTATTAAAGACTTTATAGAACTAAACAAGAAACTTCATTCTATTTATAATACTAATAAGGTGTTATCAGAATATGATAATAATCTCTCTTTTAAAGAAAATGACGAAAAAATAAAAATAATAGATGATTCTATAAAAAATATGAAAAGTATATATATCAGTTATTTAGGGACATCAGGTAATGTTACAAATAGAGAAATTCTTCCTATTAGTATATTTAAATTTGAAAACAATATTTATGTTACCGCTTTTTGTAAATTAAGAGGAGCAATTAGACATTTTGATTTAAATAAAATTATGTCACTTGATGAAATTATTAAATAAAAAAGACAAAATACTTCCTAAAACTATATTATAATGTTTTTAGGAGGTTTTTATGGAAGAAAAGTATATATTTATTGATTGCGATGGAGTTATTTTAGATTCAGAGCAAAGAATGAATAAAAAAAAGGAAGAAAGAGGTTACCTTAATCATAATGATGGTAAAGAATTTGATGATTATTTTAAATTGGCTGATTCAATAGAAGGCGAATGGGAATATATTATTGAAGGTGCTAGTTCACTTAATAGTTCTGTTGAAATTATTAGGGAACTGGAAAAAATGAAAAGAAAATTGGCAATACTTACAAAAGTACATAGTTTAAAAGAAATGCAAATTAAAGTTAGTGATTTGCGACAAAACAGATATATATATTCACCAATAATTTTTGTTCCACCTGGTGTTAAAAAACACGAAATTATAATTCCAAATAATCAATTGCTCATAGATGATTCAAGCAAAAATATTAATGGTTGGGTTCAAAATGGTGGTGTTGGTATGATATTTGATGAAAAGTTAAAAGTAAATAGTAAAACCAGAGTAAGAAGTTTAGAGTTTTTGTTGGAAGGTGAAAAAAGTGAACGATTTTAATATAGAAATAATGAAACATAACTACTTGAAATCCTTAGAACAAAAATATAATGCAGTTTGTTTTGACATTGATGGGACATTAACAAAACAAAATTCAAGAGAAATTGACGAAAGAGCAGTAAAAATGATAGCAGACTTATTAAAAGCAAAAATACCAATTGTATTTATTACTGGTAGAGGTTCAACAGGATTAAAGCATATGATTAATGACATACAATTTAAATTGTTAAATTTATATAATATTGATAATATTGAATTAAAAAGAATTTATGCTTTAGCAAATGATGGTGCTAGATTATTTTACACTTCACATAATCAAATGCTTAATGAGTGTATTTATACTGTATCCGATGATAAATTATGTCAATTGAAAAAATTTGATGATGAAATGTTAAAAACACAAAATGATAAAATAAATAATATTTGTAAAATTACTTATTCAAATGACTCAACAAATAATAAAATATTAAATGTTCGTTTTGTATTACAAGATAATAATGATGATAATGTAAAATTGGTTATGGATTTTATTGAAAATTTGATAAAAGATTATAATTTGAATGGTCTAAATATTACTAGAGGTAAATATAAAGAAAATAATGTTATTCAAGTTGGTACTACAAGTAAGGATATTGCTATTGAAACCGCAGAAAAATTAATAGGTGTTCCTAAAAATTCGATGATGAGAATTGGTGATTGTGGTGATATAATAGGAAATGATTATGCAATGTTAAATTGCGAACAAGGCTATAGTGTTGATAGAACCTGTAATAGCGTTGATGGTTGTTTCCCAATTTTCGATGATAATAATAGAATTTTAAAAGGCGTTGATGCCACATTATTTTTAATAAAAAAGGCAAAATTATTACCAACGATATGTTTAGAAAATGCAGATAAAAAAACTTACATTAAAAATTATGCTAAAACAGAGTATGCTATTTCTGAGGGAAAGTGTAAATATTTAACTATGTATAACCAAATAATTAAAGATAATTTCAATACACCGAATGGAATGGATGATGTTTTTGACTGTTCTAGCGGCAGTATAAAAATACCAATGTATGAGTGGGAAATACTTGATTTTAACAATCCTTTAAAAAAACTATTTGCTATGAATGATAGTGGTAGTTTATTTTATACTTTGAGAGATAATTTTAATTATTTGCTACGTGGTTCTAAAAATTATTATTATTTTCTTGCAAATAGGCAAGTAATAGATGGAAAGGATTATACTTCTTGGGAAAATGTAAAAGAATGGTATGAAAATAATATTTTTTTCATAGATAATTCATTAAAAGCTTTGAATATCAAATATAATTATTCTGATATTACTAGTAAAAAACTTTTTCTTGGATTATTAGATAATATTCGAAACATTGTTTTAATATTAATTAATCATAAATTGGTGCAGTATTATAATGATAAAAATGTGCTACTAAATATTAATTCTTGTGAAAATGCTGATATTAGTAATTTATATAATGTTTTATATTTAACTGAAAATTTGATGTCAAAGATTTGTTTTGAAAAAAAATCTTTAATGAGAGCAGAAGAAATAAAACAAATATTTTCTTTAACTAATTCTTGTATAAATAAAGACTTTTTTGAGTTTTTAGCAGCATTTCAAGAAAAGGATTATTCAAAAGAATATAGAACATATAGAGAAATAGATAATTTTGCTGAAAATTATTTAACTGTAAAAATTGATTCAGATAAAAAGAAAGAAACAAATAATTTTGGCGTGTGTGGTATGTGTTATGGCGGATTAGAATTACCAATTATTTATAAAGTTATTAATAATAGCATAACTGATATATTATTATTCAATTTCGGAAAAAACATTTCTGGTTATAGAAATAAACAACTTGTTGATTTGAGAAGATTTAATATTAATAATTTTGGAGGAATAACAAAGGTTGGAAATATACAAAATGATAATATAATTTTACTTGATGATAATGTTCTTACTGGAAAAACAATGCAGTTAGCTATTAATTCACTTTATGATATTGGTATAAATGTTACAAATATAAATATTGTTAGATACCCTGGTATAAATCGTGTTAATCAAATGTTTATGAAAAATCATGGTGCTGTTGATTATAATTTGTTTTTTGAATACGTAACAGGATTATGTTTTCAAAGTCCATATAGTTGGGTTGATGAGATGGAAGATATTTCATATTTGGATTCTTTGGGTGTATTTGATTTGAATAGAGAAAAAATTATAGAATGTTTAATAAAAAATCACGATTATAAGAAGGATAGTGAGGTTTCAGTTAGTAAAAGGAGATTAAGAAAATGAGAGTAGTAAGTGTTGGGGATTTGGTTACGGATTATTATTATAAAAATGGTAAGCTATTAGGAGTTAATGGGGGGATGACGTCACATAATATAGTTGCTAATTTATCTAGTATGGGAATAAATACTGCAGTATTAGGTACTTGTGGCAATGATATGCCCGGTATGATTGCAAAAAAAAGTCTATCAGATTTGAAAGTTGATGTTACAAATGTTAAGACATTAGATAATATTTCTACTAGATGTTTCCATGTATCATACTTTGATATTGATAATGGTCTTGATTTTACCTCAAAGAAAAGGTGTCCTATATGTAATTCAAAAAAATGGTATGATGATTCATTAATTGATACAAAGGATATTTTAAGTAAAATTAATGATGATGATATATTAGTCTTTGATAATTTAAATGATAAGAACCAAATTATTATTGATGAAACTTCTAATAATAAATTATTGGATTTAGGACAATACTTTGAATTTGAAAAATTAACTAATGATCAAATTGTTAATAAAATTAAAAATAAGTTTTCAATTATCAATTTTAATGAAAGGGTAGTTAAATACTTAAAAAATAGATTTAATTTAAAAACATTAAATCAAATGTATGATGTGTTAAAGCCAAAATTAATGACAGTTACTTTGGGAAAGAAAGGCGCAATCTTTGTTTATGATAGTACTATATATGAATTTCCTCTTCTTATATCTTCGAAAGAGGTTGATTCAACAGGTGCTGGTGATGCTTTCTTTTCTAGTATAATAAGTGATTGGATAAAAAATGATTTGAATTTTGATATAGATAAATTTAAAACTTGGTATAATAATTCTGTTAAATTGACATCTAAAGTTGTAAGAAAAATGGGAGCAAGAGGACACTTGAATAATCTATATAGGATCAAGAGTAATAAGATTGATTGTACTTGCAAAAGTTTTGAATTAATAATAAGAAAAAAAATTAAACGTTGTAACATTAATATTAACAATTTAGAAACTAGAATTATTAATGCTGTTAATAGTAGAGCGATAAATAATGTTTACAATATTAATTTTAATAGTGATGATAACTATATATTTACAGGAAGTGGAGGCTCTTATGCAGCAAGTGTATTCTCATCAATTGTAATTAATAAAGTATATGGTAGTAATGTATATGCATTGTTACCAAGAGATATTGTTTATAGAAATAATTCACAAATTAATAAAGTAATAATATTTTCTTATTCAGGAACCACTAATGACTTACTTGAAGCTACAAAAGATTTTGATAATTCAAATAAATATATAGTAACAAAGGGTGAAGTTCAGAAGATAGTTTTAAAAACTGATGTTTCTAAAAAAAATATTATTTCTTATAGAACTAATACAAATAAAGGAAAGGAAAGAGGATTTTTATCTTTTGAAGGAACCGTTAGTCCTGCGAGTATCTTTTTAAGTTATTATTTAAAACAAATTAATAGCGATATAATTATAGAAGATTTTATAAGAAAAACTATTAAAAAATGGAATGACTTCTTTGAAAAAAAATTTAAAGAAGAAAAAATAAAGAATATGTTTTTTGTAGGTGGATTAATAAATGTATTTACTGGTGATTATACAAAAAGTGCAACCTTTGATATAGAAAGCAAAATCATTGAATCCGGTATAGTTAATATTATTGTTCATGATAAGAAAAATTTTTCACATGGAAGATTTATTAATTATGAAAATCTAAATAATAAGAATAGTATATATTTTAAGTCTAAAACAATTTCATCATATGAGGAAGAATTACTAAAATATTTAAATAGTGGTAATAATTTGATAATTGAAAGTGATTATGATGGTATTTTATGTGAGTATGATTTATTAATTGCTTCTCAGTTTTTGATATATTATATTGGTAAAACTATGGATATAGATGTATCAAAACCAAACTATTCAGAAGCTGCTATGAAAATATATTTTTATAAAGGTAACTTATAAAATTTAATTAAATATGGAGAAAGAAATATGAATATAAAGGATAAAGCTAAAGAGTTTGCAATTAATGCACATAAAGGACAGATAAGAAAATCGGATAAAGAAAAGCCAATGATAATACATCCTATAAATGTTGCCGATATCTTGAGCGAATATGGTTTTGATGATAATGTAGTGGCTGCGGGATATCTTCATGATGTAATTGAGGATACTAAGTATACTAAAGAGGATTTATTAAAAGCATTTAATGAAGATATATTATCTTTAGTACTTGGGGATACAGAAAAAGACAAAAGTTTAAGCTGGGAAGAGAGAAAAATAGAAACTATAAATATTGTAAAAGATTTAGATTTAAGACATAAATCTATAGTATGTGCTGATAAAATAAGTAATTTAGAAGATATGAGAATTATTTTTGAAACTAGAGGAGAGAAAGACTTTTCGGCATTTAAAAGGGGGTATGAAAAACAAAAATGGTATTATACAGAAGTATATAATAGTTTAATATGTAATGAAGATAAAGACTATCCAATGTTTGCTAGATTAAAATTATTAATTGATGATGTCTTTGATAATAATAGACATGATGACTTAGAAAGAAAAATATTTGAAGGTAAGGAAGAAGAATATAGTAAATTAATAAAACTACATTATAAAAAACAAGAAATATATAAAATGATGAAAGTATTAAATAATAAGTTTACATATGTTATAGAATTTACTGGTACTCCGAGAACTGGTAAGACTACGCTTATAAATAATTTATATGATTTCTTTAAAAAAGGTAAATTTAATACTAAAGTACTCGAGGAATTTACTACTTCCCAAAGATATAAGAAAGAAATATATCCAAGATTAAAAATTGAATATAAAAATGTAGTTAAAAGTGAAATACCTAGGTATATTTTAAATAATCTAAGTGATACAATAGATAAGAACTATGATGTTATAATAATAGATAGATCTTTATTTGATAGAATGATTTGGATGGATAGATTATATAGTAAAAATGGTGTGTCTAAAGAAGAATATGATGATTATATAAATGAATATGTACCTATTATTAAAAATAAAATTGATATTGTAATAGGAACTTATACCGATAGTTTAACTTCTTTAAGAAGAGATTACACTGCTAATGTAGCACTAGAAAAAAGGTCTTTCTTAAGTGAAGATAATGTTAATGAATATAATAATTCTTTATTAAATATGAAGATGCTTACAGAAAAAGAAAATATTAATTTTTATATGTTTGATACTACTAATAAGAGTGAAAGAGAGATATCTTTTGAAGTGGTAGATACTATTCTTAATAATATGAGAACATACTCTATAAATAAATTAAATGAAGAATTTAACAAATAGAAGGAATTTAAATATTCTTTCTTTTCTTTGTATATAATTATGGCTTATATATAATAGATATGTAGATATATTTATTTGAGACAATACTTTGACTCAAATAGATACTCTAGAACCTTAGATCTAGAGTGAACAAAATAAAAAAACTAACTCTTAACGAGTTAGTTAATTATCTATCTGGGACGGAATGTGGGAATCGAACCCACGAATAATGGAACCACAATCCACCGTGTTAACCACTTCACCAATTCCGCCATAAGACATTTACAATGATATCATATATTTTTATATTTGACAAGTATTTTGTTTAAAAAAGGTAGAAAATATGTTATAATACCAAAGAGAAAAGAGGGAGAAGTATGAGAAAAACTGTATTAGTAACAGGATCTTCAAGCGGAATAGGCAAAGAAATAGCTAGAATACTTGCTAAAGACTATGATGTAATACTACATTATAATAGTAATGAAAATAGTACTAGATTATTAAAAGAAGAATTAGATAAAGAATATAATAGAGATTATTTAATGGTAAAATGTGATTTATCTAAAGAAGAAGAAATAGATAATATGCTTGATATAATATATAATAGATATAATAATATAGATATACTTATAAATAATGCAGGTATAGCAATAGATACTTTATTTGAAGATAAAACTAAAGATAACTTTATGAAAACTTTAGATATTAATTTAATTGCACCATTCTTATTATGTAAAAAGATAGGACCTAAAATGGTAGATAATAAATATGGAGTAATAATAAATATTAGTTCTACCAATGGAATAGATACTCCTTATATAGAGAGTATAGATTATAATGCTTCAAAGGCAGGTTTAATATCTTTATCAAAGAATCTTGCTAATTATTTTGCTCCTTATGTTAGAGTAAATACAATATGTCCTGGTTGGGTTAATACCGAAATGAATAAAAACTTAGATAGTGATTTTATAAGTAAAGAAGAAGATAAAATATTACTTGGTAGATTTGCTAATCCTAGAGAAGTTGCTAATTTAGTAGAATTTCTTATTAGTGATAAAGCAAGTTATATAAATGATAGTATTATTAGAATAGATGGTGGTATAAAATGTTAGATAATATAATTAAAGATAGTAAAAAAGATTTAGAAGTATATTTTAATAAAATAGAAGAAATAGAAGAATTTAATAGTAAGAAAGTACTTGATGCCTTTATAGAAAATAGTGTATGTGAAAGTGATTTTAATAGTGCTACTGGATATGGATATAATGATATTGGTAGAGATAAAATAGAAAGAGTATATGCTAGCATATTTAAGACTGAAGATGCTCTAGTTAGAAGTCAGTTTATATCTGGTACTCATGCTATTAGTACATGTTTATTTGCACTATTAAGACCTGGTGATACTCTTTTATCAATAAGTGGTAAACCTTATGATACATTAGATAGTGTAATTGGTTTTAATAATAATAGTTCTTCATTAAAAGCATTTAATATTAATTATATGGAAGTTAATTTAGTTAATGATGATTTCGATTATGAAAAAGTTAGAGATGTACTTAAGAATAATAAGATTAAATTAATTGAAATACAAAGAAGTAAAGGTTATAGTACAAGAGAAAGTATTAATATTGATAAAATAGAAAAAGTTGTCAAACTAATTAGAACTATTAATAAGGATGTAATTATAATGGTAGATAACTGCTACTGCGAAATGGTTAGTACTAAGGAGCCTACTGAAGTAGGCGTAGATATATGTGTTGGCTCACTTATTAAGAATTTAGGTGCTTCAATAACATCAAATGGTGGCTATATAGTAGGTAGAAAAGATTTAATTAATTTATGTGCAGAAAGATTAAATGTCCCAGGACAAGGTGCTGAAGTAGGTCCTTCTTTAAATCAAAATAGATATATTCTTCAGGGATTATATATGGCTCCAATGATTGTAGCTAATGCTTTAAAGACTGCCACTTATACAGCATATTTATTTGAAAAGTTAGGCTATAAAGTTAGTCCTAAATATAATGATGAGAGAGTAGACATAGTTCAAAATATTATATTTGAAAATGAAAATGATTTAATTAATTATGTTAGAGGTATTCAGTCTAATTCTAAGATTGACTCTAATGCATTAGTAGAACCATCTGATATGCCAGGATATGACGATAAAATTATTATGGCATCAGGATCTTTTACCCAGGGTAGTTCTATAGAATTATCTTGTGATGGTCCTCTTAGAAGTCCTTATATTGCTTATCAGCAAGGATCTATTAGTTATAAGTATGGTAAGATAATTGTTGAAAGAGCTATTAGTAGTTTAATTAAAAGTAAGGAGAATATAAATGAGTAAATATTATCTTGTTAGATATAAAAATATAGAAGAAAAGAAAAAGATAATTAATGAAGTAGAGGTTAATACAGAAAGATTAGAGGTTGCACCAGATATATTTAGTAATGCTTCTTTAGTAGAGTTTAATGAAACTTATTATTATGATGGAAAACAAAAAAATAGAAGTATTAAGATTTTTACAATAGTTGAATATAATGAGTTAGAAGATAAGTACTATGATATTATAACAGGTGATGAATATATAAATTATGAGTATAATAGTAGACTTAGATTTCTTAAAAATGTAAAAGGTAATTTAGTGTTAGAACTTGGTTATAATTTACCTTCAAAAACTGTGGTTAATTTATTAGAAGAAATAAATTTTAATGATGAGAGAGTAGAAGCTTATGCCACTACGATGAAGGTACTTAATAAAATGAATAATGATGATAAATATTTTGATATTAATAGTGAATATTATATAGAAAGTTTTAAAAGAAGATATAGAAGAAGATAAAAAGAGAAGTTTTGATTACTTCTCTTTTAACATACCTCTTGCTATATATTCATCATAAGTTAATTTACTTTCATGTACTTTAGTGGCTAAATCTATTCCTAGATATCTAAAATGCCAATCTTCAAAAACATAACCTGTTATATATTCACTCTCATGAGGATATCTAAGTATAAAACCATATTTATATGAATTATTAACAAGCCAAGTATATTCTTTATCACCTTCACTAAGATAATTCCATTTACCATTTACAATATCTACCGCTAGACCTAATTGATGTTCTGAATAACCTGCTCTTGCAGAGTATGTTTCAGCTTCTTTGAAACCATCTTTTTTAACATATCTATTATATAATCCTTCTTGATAAGAATAAGAACGATAAGTAGAACCAGCATATATTTTTAGATTTTCTTTTAACATATCAGAAGCCATTTCTTCAAACTTATCAGCAGCTTCTTTTCTTAATTTTTGAGTACCTGAAGCAAACTTACTATTAATTACTGTTAAATCTTCTGGTTCATAGTCTTTATCTAATTTATAATATTTATTTACGATAACATCTAATTTACTTGCTTTATCTTTAGATAATGGAATATCATTTGAATAGTAATCTTTATCTAGATAAGCATTAACAAAAGTTACAGTATCTTCATAGTTATATTTTTCTTTTAATATAGTAGTATCATATACTGATTTAGTATCAATAAAATCATATTTAATATATCTATCTAGATTTTCTTCTTTAAAGTAATCTAAAGATATATAATTAATAATATTTTTATCATATTTATTTGAGGTAATAACATCAATACTTTTAGGTACTTTTTCATAGAAGGTATTGATATCTTTATTTTTATAACCTAAATCTAATAATTTATTAATATTATTTATAAAGTTATCTTCTTCAACATAATTTATATCTAAATATTCATCAAAATATTCTTTCTTATAGTTATTTTCTATAACTGCTGTTTCTAATGTCTTAGAATATTTTTTAGTTTCTTTTATCTTTTCATAATAATTATCTTCTTTAAATACATTAATTACATCTTTTTGATAACCATATCTTTTTGGTACTATTAAATAGATACCTATAGATAATATGATTAATAAGAATAAAATTAATATTAATATTCTTTTTTTATTTATTTTTCTTTTTCTCTTTTTCATATTATCACCAACCATAATAATTATATATCAAAAGTATTTAAAAAGCAATTGGTAAAAAGTATTTTTACAGGGTAAAATATATATGATTTTACATATTTTACATTTACTAAAATAGCATAAAATGGTATAATTAAAGAGCAAAGAAGGTATAAAATGAAAAGAAGTGAAATTGATAGGAGTAAATTATCTCCGATGATGAAACATTATGTAGAATTAAAAGATAAATACGAGGATACAATAATATTATATAGACTTGGAGACTTTTATGAAATGTTTTTTGAAGATGCTGAAGAAGTAGCTCATGCTTTAGAGCTTACACTTACTGGTAAAAGCGCTGGACTTGATGAGAGAGTTCCAATGTGTGGGATACCACATCATGCTGCTGAAGTATATATTGATAAACTAATTAAAAAAGGATATAAAGTAGCTATATGTGAACAACTAGAGGATCCAAAGACCGCTAAAGGAATAGTAAAAAGAGATATTGTTGAAGTAATATCTTCTGGTACAGTAATTAATACTAATTCTTTAAATGAAAAAGAAAATAACTATATAGGATGTTTATATGACTTTTCTTATGGTTTTGTTCTTACTTATTCAGATATTACTACAGGAGAAGTATATAGTGAGTTACTTACTAATAATACTGATGATGTAATATATAAAATATTATCTTTAGATATTAAAGAATTAATAGTAAATGAACTTATTAATAAAGTATTATTGTCTAAGATAAGAAGTCTAAAAATACCTGTTACTATACAAAATGAATTATTAAATGATAAATATCAAAATATTTATCAAAATATTAGTGATGCTAGAATTGTTAATTCTATTAAGTTATTATTATATTATTTAGATGTATTACAAAAAAGAAATCTATCACACTTCCAAGAAGTTGTTATTAAAGAAAAAGAACAATACTTAGAAATGGATATTCATACAAAGAGAAATCTAGAACTTACAGAATGTTTAAGAACTAAAGAGAGAACTTATTCATTACTTTGGCTTTTAGATAATACAAAGACTGCAATGGGTAGTAGAAAACTTAAATATTTTATTGAAAATCCATTATTAGATATTAATAAGATTAATAAAAGATATGATATAGTTAGTAAGTTACTTGAAGAATTTATTTTAGCAGAAGAACTTAGAAATGATTTATATGAAGTTTATGATCTAGAAAGATTATGTGGTAAATTATCTTTTGGTTCTGCGAATGGTAAAGACTTATTACAATTAAAAGCTTCTTTAAAAGTACTTCCTAGTATTAAGGAAAAACTAGAAAAGATAGGCTTTTATGAAAAGATTACTACAATGAGTGATCTATACGATTTATTAGAAAAGTCTATATATGAAGAACCTCCCAATACGATAAAAGAAGGATATTTAATTAAAGATGGATATTCTAGTGAACTTGATGAACTTAAAGATTTAAGTAGAGGTGGAAAAGACTTTATTAGTAGATTTGAAACTGAAGAGAGAGAAAGAACTGGTATTAAAGGATTAAAAGTTGGTTTTAATAAAGTGTTTGGTTATTATATAGAGATTAGTAAATCTTATTTAAATATGGTTACTGATGATATGGGTTATATTAGAAAGCAAACTTTGGCTAACTGTGAAAGATTTATTAATCCAATATTAAAAGAAAAAGAAGATTTAATATTATCTAGTGAAGATAGAATTATTAATTTGGAATATAATTTATTTATAGAAATTAGAGATAAATGTAAGGAATATATTCCAGAACTTCAGAGAACCGCTAAAGTAATAAGTGAAATAGATGTACTTAGTTCTTTTGCCCTAGTTAGTGAAAAATATAATTATATTAGACCTGTAATTACTACTGGTAATGAAATAAAAGTACTTAATTCAAGACATCCAGTAGTAGAAAGAGTATTAAAAGGAGAAGAGTATGTACCTAATGATATAGTTATGGATAATAATACAGATATTCTTTTAATTACTGGTCCTAATATGGCAGGTAAATCTACTTATATGAGACAACTTGGTATTATTGCTATAATGGCACAAATAGGATGTTTTGTACCTGCTGAAGAAGCAACACTTCCAATATTTGATAAGATATTTACACGTATTGGGGCATCTGATGATTTAGTTAGTGGTGAGTCTACATTTATGGTAGAAATGATGGAAGCTTCAAGAGCTATTAAATATGCTACAAGAAACAGTTTAATACTTTTTGATGAACTTGGTAGAGGAACTGCTACTTTTGATGGTATGAGTCTAGCACAAGCTATCTTAGAATATGTAGCTAATAAAATTAAATGTAAGACACTTTTTTCTACACATTATCATGAACTTACTGATATGGAAAAGAATATTCCTAATTTAAAAAATAAACACGTTTCGGCAGTAGAGGAAAATGGCAATATTACTTTTTTACATAAAGTAAAAGATGGCTCTGTAGATAAAAGTTATGGTATTAATGTTGCTAAACTTGCAGGACTTCCTGATGAGGTAATAGATAGAGCAAGTGGTATACTAAATATATATGAAAATAAAGAAAAGAAAACAGATACCATTATACAAACAACACTTCCACTTAATTTTGATGAAAAAAAGAGTGAAGTAGAAGAAGAAGTTAAAAATATTGATATTTTAAATATTACACCAATTGAGGCAATAAATATATTAAGTAAACTTAAAGAAAAAGTTAAATAGATATTGTATAATATTTAAAAATATTTTATACTATGGTTAGGTGATAAGAATGAAAAAAATGAATAGAAAAGGATTTACTCTAATAGAGTTACTTGCAGTACTTGTAATACTTGTAGTTATTATGGCTATTGCTATACCAAGTGTTACTTCTTCAATTGAAAGAAGTAAACAAAAAGAATATGATCAAAAAGTTAAACTTATTGTATCTGCTGCTGAACTATGTCAAGATAGATATGCAAATAAGTTTACTAGTGGTAATGATG
>FR887364.1:47415-59424 GCA_000431795.1 Clostridium sp. CAG:302 | reverse complement strand
GATGTAATTGTACTTGATTTATACCAACTACCTGAAGAACAAGATGTTGATGGTGCACTTGTTGCCCATTTATATTCTCTATTACCGCTTGAATTAGCATCACATATCCAACAACTATATGTTGGAGCCACACAATTTGCTGACGATGTAATTGTACTTGATTTATACCAACTACCTGAAGAACAAGATGTTGATGGTGCACTTGTTGCCCATTTATATTCTCTATTACCGCTTGAATTAGCATCACATATCCAACAACTATATGTTGGTGCCTTACAATTTTTATAAGTTAATGATGTTTTTGTACAAGCACTTGATTGTGAATAATTTCCCCAAACATAAGAACCTACTCCCTGTGAACTACCTCCACAAACATAACAAGCTGGTGCTTCAGGCTGTACTGAAGCAATCCAACAAGAACCAGCGGTTCCTTTAGTACCATAAGGACAAGTTTCATAATTACTACCAATAGATCCAGCTAATGAACATGAACCGCCATATGCTTTACCTCCATATTTATATTCTGGATTCTTAGGACAGCATGCTGTGTCAGATGAAGACCATGTATCAAGATACCATCCAACAGGACAAACAGGACTAGTATCAATTGCATAAGTATTATTCATATTATTAAATAAACTTACTGTAATAAAACCAAATAAAAATGCAGATAAACCTATACAAATTGATTTTAATTTATTTTCCTTTATTTTTTGTATCATTTTTTTCACTCTTTATCACTCCTTACCTTATACATAAATAATAACATTTATTTTTGATTTTCGCAATACTTTTTAATCTTTTATCAAATAAAAAATAATTATCATAAATATCAATATTAAAAGATACAAAAAAGATAAGAACTTTGTCTGAAGTTCTTACTTTAAATATATATCTACCTTATAATTCATAATAGATTCTTCATTAAATACAAATTTATTTTCATTCTTATCAATAACAGAGTATACTCTATTATCTTTTATTTTTTCCATAAAACATTTATCTGCTGATGTTGACATTTTATTGATATTACTATTGATGTAATTCCTATACGTTTCTAATGAATTGAAATCATTTTGTTTTTTCATATTATCACTTAATAATGAATATGATGAATCTATATTATTTCTAATTCTATTTAAATAATCTGATAAATATAGGGAGCATATTTCTTCTTTAGTTACTATACTAGAATTATTTATCTTATTATAGTCATTACTTTCAATATTTATTTTCTTTATATGATCTATTACTTTTTTATAGTTTGTATTGTTAATTGGATAAAGTGATATTGTTAAATTCTCTAAATCTTTTAAGACTATCATTTCAAAATTATTAGTTATTTCTTCAGTAGTGCTATAATTATTTTGTATAATACTTCCCTTTAAATAATAGGCATAACTATTTTTAATATTTACCGAAGTCATTGTAGTTATTTTTACCGATGTATTTATTGGGTATATTGATACTTTATCTAATACATTATTAATAGTTACTTCATTATTAGTTATATATTCTTTATCTAGTAATGAGTATATGGCTTCTTTATTATTGGTACTTGTGTAATTTAGATATTTGTTTACACTGCTAACAATTGAAAAATAATCATTATATTCATTTACTACTTCTAGTTTATCACTATTACTTTTTATATTTAGTATTAGTACAATTGCTAATGGTATACCACAAGCCAAGATTACCACTACTAACGTTTTCAAATCATCCTTTTTCATTTATATCACCCTTTATTTACAACCATTTTTAACATAGTCAACAAAGCTACTACTACTTTCTTTTCTTTTTGTACAAGTATTTTTTGTATCTGCAGGTCTTTCAAAATTATAACAAAAATCATATGTTAAATCGCCACTTGATGCATTACCATTGTTAAGATTATTATAAAGTGTAGAATAGCCATTTTCTAACTCATACAATAGAAAACTTATTTGTCCACCTATTGTATTATAGTTGTTAGGAAATGTTGTTTTTAAATTGTTCCATCTTTCATTATGCCACTGGCATAATCCATAACTTGTGGCTACACCATTACTATAATCTCCTAATGCTTCATAATTAAATGAACTTTCATGATTAATATTAGTCATTAATGCTATTACACCATTTTCTGATATTCCATTTGCTTTTAATGTTAGACATACACTTTGTTTATTTGAATCACCAGTTATAGTATTGCCATACTTACTTTTTGGTCTTGTGTTTGTTGCTGATATGTAGTTAGACGGGTCGACATAGCTACCATTAATCATAACACCAAAATGCAAGTGGGCTCCAGTCGAAGAACCGCTATTACCTATTTTTCCAATAACTTGTCCTTGTTCTACCTTGTCTCCTGTTCTAACTATAATACTATTTTTGGCCATATGCCCATATACTGTGGTTGTACCATCGTCATGAGCAATCATTACATAATTACCAAATCCACCACCCTCAGTATTTCCATAATAGCCATTGTCTTCATATTGTATATCGGTATCATTATTTGGATATATAATTGTTCCGGCTTCTACTGCAATTACATTTACTGTTCCTATTCCACCAGTACCTGGTGATATATCTAGTCCATTGTGATCACTCGTTCTAAAGCCATCGTCACCACCATATTCTGATGTTATTGTTGTACTAACTGGTTCTCCATCTGCATAAATTATTCCATTTTCCTCTCTTGTTTCAGAACTACCTACCGGCCACCAGTAAGTATTTTTTTCTTTTATCTTAGAATAATCATTATATGCATATGAATTTCCTGAACTACCACCAATTTCTAGATTATCTATCCAAAGTGGTGATGTTAATATTACAATAAATATTACTGGAAAAAAAGCAATTAATGTTGCTATACCAATTATAACTGCTTTTTGTTTAATACTTAAACCTTTCCATTTTTTTAATAAAACTTTCCACATTAATATCACCACCTAATGGAGAGTATTATAATCCTCCACCTGAGCCAAATGACTCTAATTCATCTTCTGTTACAATTACATTTATTTGCATTCTTCTGTTACCACATACAAATAATGCTTCACCTTGGCTAAATCTCTTTATGCCTTCTTTTTCATTATCATTTAAATCTATTAACATAGATAAATCTTCAACTGATTGTTTCTTTAGTCCCATAACTAAATAATATGAAGAGTTATCAAATATTGCTTTACCATGCATTAATATTCCATCTGCAACAAAGTCTGATGGCTGCTGGGTAATTATTATTGTTCCTGTATTATATTTTCTTGCTCTTCTTTGAACTTGTGCTAAGAATTCTGCACCTAGTTCATTTTTAGCGCCTAATAATACGTGAGCTTCATCTACTGATAGTACTGTATTTTTATTTGGGTTTAAACATAATCCCCAAGCAAACTTAAGAACATTAAATAATAATGCATTTCTTATGTTAGCATCAGAATTCATTAATTCTTTTATATTAAATACTAAGAAATCACTATCAGTATTTATTGAAGTATGACCATTAAAGTAATATTGTAACTCTCTTACAAATGGTCTTAATTTTAATTCTAATCTTTCCATAACATCTCTTTCATGAGTTTTCTCAGTCATTGATGTTAATTTACTTGTTACTGTTACATATACATCACTGAACGTTGGAAATTGATTTGACGTAAACTGTGTAAAATCTGAAGTAAATGTTATACCAAATCTAGCATATGTATCTTGTACTACTTCACTAAATAATGTTAATACATCATCTTCAATATCTGGTGCATAGTACTTCATGAATGCTTTTAATGATTGTAATGTTTTATTAAGTACAGTATATCCTAATCCTGTTTTTATTTCATTTTCATCGGCATCCATTATTATTTCAAGTGGATTTACCATTCCGTATTCTCCACCTTTACCTAAGTCTATGACATCTCCTCCATACATTCTTGTCATTTCGCTTATTTCACCTTCGGGATCAACTGCTACTATTTGGTAACCATTTCTAATATGACTACGAAGTATTAGTTTAGCTGCTGTTGATTTACCTGAACCTGAAGTACCTAATATAATCATATTAGCATTATTCCTATTACTTTCTTTTCTTATTTGATATAAGAACTGATTAAATAGTACTACACCACCAGAAAAATCTACTCCAAGAAGTGTTGATAATCCATCATCTTTAATACTATCAAAGATGAATGGATACATAGCTGCCATTGTTGGAGATGGCATAGGTGTACCTATTCTAGTTTCTATTATTTGTTTATCAAATATAGGAAGTATAGATTTTAGTACTCTTTCTTGTTCAAATCTAAGAGGTATTGCTCTCATTTCCATAGCATCAAGATAGTTCTTAATACTAACTTTTTTATTTTCTAATTCTTCTTTTGTATCAGCAGTAATCATGATATGCATTTGAAAGTCAAATGTTTTTGCTTGTGAGGCAGTAAACTGCTGAATAAAATATTCTAATGAATCAACATCTTGTCTTATTCTTTCTTGAATAGTTCTATCTTTTTCTTGTTGATATCTACTTTTTAAGTCTGCTATTTCTTTATTTAACATTTTAGCAAGTACTGAAAATGGTAATGGAATATGTTTAATAACTACTTTTACACCAGACATATTAGTTAAATTAGATAAATATCCTGGACCAATTAATCTTGGATAAGATATTACTGTTAGTATTGTAGCATATCTATCACTAATAACAAAGTCTGCTGGATTAAATTGCAATCCTTTCGGAGCTAGTTCACTTTTAAAATTCATTATGCAATCACCGTCCCAAAATTAGTTGTCATTCCGCTATTAAGGAAATTATCAAGTATTATTCTTAAATCATCATTAGATACTTGCTTGGCTTCTAACCCTGCACTAGCAAGTCCTGTAATTAGAGTTCTAAGTCTTTTTTGAATTAAATCATCATTTTTATCTTTAAATAATATATAATACTCAGTATCAGTAATATTATTATTCATAAAATCATTAGCCTTGTCTATATCTTGATTAATTAATTTTCTAACAGCAGGATTAGGAGTCTGATTATATAATAATTGTAATCTAGCAAGATAATTATTTAAATCTACTGGTCTATCTGCAGATATTAACCAAAACTCAAAGTCAATTGTGTTATAGAAATTCTTTAAAGCTATTATGGTATTATCTTGAGTACCTTGATCTAGAATAAAGATATTTCTGGGTTTAATTTTGATTCCTGTTACTTTTTGCTTGTTGTCAAGTATTATTGCACCATTGGCAATACTTTTAATTGGTAACCAATCTTCAGTATACTTTGAACTATTTTTTGTCGTTGCCGAATTTTTCATAAAAACACCAACCTCTCCATATATAATTTCTTCTTTCTGTGAAAAATCTAAATATACTTTGTATAGCACATAAGACATTATGATAATTAGGTATTGGTATTACCAGTAGGCCAGTTACGCCTACTGGTAGGCATGATAACAATATCATTATAGTATTATTAGAATCCACAAGTACTAATAATAATAAAGTTACTGCCATTCCTGTGCCAAACATAATTAAATCAAATGGTCTAAATATATTAAATATCAATGTACCTCTTTTAGCATTAGCAGGTACTAAATATCCGTTCACTATGTATCACACTCCTATTTGATTTTACTCTTTTTCTGTTGCATCTTTTCTTTGTTATACTCATCATTTGTAATTTTTCTAGCATTAGTTATATTTTCATTTTTTGCAGTTGTTGCAGCGGTACTTACACTATTATAATTGCTAATTGTTTTTCCTGTTTTATTTTGTATAATTTGCATTTGTTTGGCAATGTCTTTGTCATTTGAAGCATTTGTATTTACCCAAGTTTCCTTAGCACTATCCATGTACGCTTTATAAGTGGCCTTCTGTGCAACAACATCTGCAGTTGTTATAGTTCTTCCTGTTACGGCATCTACTTTTCCTACATTCGTTTCTATATAATTAAGTCTAGCTTGTGCTGCTTGTGCTCCTGTATCTGTTTTTAATAGTTCGCTCTCAGCCCTGTCATCAATTGCTTTCTTAGCAGCAATAATTGCTTCATTATCTTGATATTCTTTATTTAACTTACTATTATCAATTTTATACATTTGCTTATCTAAAGCCCTCTGACGTGCTTGTCTTGTACTACTCATACCACCTTGTACATTTTTAAATATGTTTCCTTTTGTTTTTGCTCCACCAGCTATTCCACGATTAAACCCTCCAAATGCTCCAGCAATTTTTCCTCTTACGCCATAACCATTTTTTATACCCGATGCCATTCCAGCTGCTCCTCCTACTACTGTACCAAGACCAAATGTTGCTGCACCTTTTGCAATACCCATTCCTGGAATGTCTCCAAGCATCTTCTTAGGATTCTTAAGCCCGAAGCCAATGCTCGCGGCTCCTCCACCGAAGTTAGGGAATAGATCTTTTAATAGTTCTGGTACTCTTTTTCCAAACATAAGTAAGCCTATGATTAGGAATCGTGATACCCATTTTGCTGTTCCACTACCGGCTTCAAGACCCGTACTCTCATAAAATACGCTGCCCACCTCACTAAATGCTTGAAGTATCTGTGTACTAACTGTTATTATAAAATAGATTATAGCTAATCTTATAAATAAATCCAAATAAGTTGTCATACATTGTTTTGTCCAATTTTTAAATGATCCCTCTGGATCTGATATGTATGATAGTATTGGAACTGGAGCTATCAATTGTAAATAAGCTAATTGAATTACACGTGTTGCAACACTTATACAATATGTTATTAATATATATACCATAAACAAGCCAAAACCTATTGCAAACAGTCCATCCCATTTAATTACATATTGTCCTGCATTTGTTATTGAAATATAGTCAACTGTATCACTAAACGACATATGATCCTCTAAAATTTGAGTTTTTAAATACTCATAGTCATGAACTTCTAGCTGAACGCCACCACTATCTGGATAAGTTACTTCTAATCCTTGATTCAGTTTAAGTGGTTCATTTTCAGTATAAAAACCAAAATATAATTCTGATGCTATCACATGTCCAAAGCTTTCAGCATCTTTAGATGGCGCTTTTCCAACTATTAATTTATATATAATGTTATCTGTATTGTTTGCCGATCCAACAACTAGATTTTGTAAGTCAAATGCCATATTGAAAATGGATGGAGTAATACCCAAGAGTACTATTGAAATTACACTTCTCTTTATAATTCCGCCAAATCCCTTTTTTTCATCTGTAAACTTACTAGGATCAACAAGTGACTGTATTAAAGAAAATGACAATTTAAATACCATAAATATTCCTAGTATCATTCCTACTTTGTTGTATATACCTTGAATAAAACTGCTTTCAAGTATTTCTGCTCGTGCAGTGTACATAAAGACATTATATAAATCTACAATAAAATTATAGATAACTGCGGCGATAGTACACGAAAAAGTTCTTAATGCCTGCTTAATTGAAAATGCAACGTCAGACCAAAATGATAATACATATATCATATTATTTACCTCCTATACTTTTAAGCATTAAATATCCCACATGAACCGGGTTCAATAAAGTTCCATACCTTATTTGCAAGTCCAAGTAAAAAGTCAACAATAGTTGGAGTTAGAAAGAAGATAACAGCAATTCCTATTCTTAACAAGAAGTTTTTTTGTGCCTTTTTCATTTTATCTTCATCGCCAGCAAAGATTGCTTTAGTGAATTCTATAATTCCAAACCCAATCAATATTATTGGAACTGCAATTTTAACAATATTTAAATAACTACCTATTTTTTTTCTTAAATCTTCACCGATCAAATCTTCACAATCAATTATAACTTCCATTCCGAGATTTTTTGACATTTCGCCATACTTTTCTTCGGTTTCCTTTATTATTGCATTAGCTTCGTCATTTAATGCTTCACTTTTGTTTATATATTTAATTGCAACAGCAAATACTTTTGCATACTCTTTTGCTGTACTCTGCAATGTTTCAACCGAAATGTCTGAATTGGTATGTTTATTTAGCGCTGTGCTTAATGATGACACTATTAACTCATTAAGCATTGTAGGATTGACTTTGTTTGTAAGCTTATTAAGCGATGACACATTAAATACTTCACAATTGAATTGTGTAGTCATTGCTCCCAAAGCATCACTAGTCTTTTCATTTGTTACTAAATTGCATTGTTCATCATAATAATTATACATCGACTCAGTGTTGCTCAATACTATTTCTAATTCTTTGTATGCTTCAGTTAAGTCTAATACCATTTGTGATGGGCTATAATCTCCAAAATTATATTTTTTCCCTTCATCTACTGCTTTACTAATTTCTGTGGCAGCTTTATAAGCTTTTTGATATTTTTCACTTTTTAAATTTTTAACTGCTTCGATTTGCTTTGATAATTCTTTATCATACTTTTCAAACCAGTCTGATACCCAATTATAAAATTTATTATTATTATCATCACTACGATACATAACATTTTTGCCATCAACAACCTCTGTTACTGTAAATTTTTGATCATCAACTGCTCCTACTATCCACGGCCTGCTGCTATCTAACAGTTTAAAATAGTCTCTGCCAAACTTATTAACCCTTCTTGCTTGTGTCATTGCAGTCCATGACATAAAATTTTTATCATATTCATCTTTGTTTATTAATTGACATCCCCAATCTCCAATATTACAAGTAGAAGTATCATTGTTTAAATTTAAATTTTTTTTAAAAGATTTCCAATCTTCCCAAGTTGATGCATAACCATATAATCCAGATGATTTATATCCTTCGATCATTATGCCGGTTTCTCCATCATCATTTTCAAATCCATATATCACTAATGCAGATTCACTTAAACTCTCAGTGTATTTTGCAGACTTTTTTCCTTCCAGCACTAGAAAATCTCCTTTTACTCCTCCACTTGTCTGCCATCCCTCCGTTTGATAGATTTTTGTTGGACAATTACCATTGAACATTTCCGTTGAATCTACATTCGGGTCCTCATTACACTTTGTTATTTCATCAAATGCTTTATTATACCAGCACATATTTCCTATGACATTTACTCCATTTTTATTTGCACCGTTTTCGTGATACATTACATAGACTGGTGCTGGATTACTATAAAACTTATTAGGATTAAAAACTAAATATCTTGAGTCAGAATTGAAAACGTCATTTATATATGCGTATGTATTATAGTATTTAAAATCACTATTGTTTGTTTCAACCTCATCTTCTGGATTATCTGTACATTGCATCCACATAACTATAGCGTTTACTTTATTTGTAAACAATACTGCTGATATTAGTATTGTTATAATAGTTAATAATACTTTTTTGTTTTTTTTCATATATAATCTACTCCTTTGAAAAGTTAATTTATCACATTTAAATTATAGCATACTAATTAGAAAAAAGAAATCATTTTTTGATTTCTTTTGTTATTTTTTTAATTAAGAATTTCTTATTTGATTCCAACAAGAACGCCAATCAGCTTGCCCTGGATTTATTTCGCCACCTGAGGCACTATTTATGGTATCGAATACGAATGTAACTAACCATACTACTGCGAATACACCAACTGCATATAAGAATCTTTTACCAAAGGCTTTTGTAGCTTTCTTTACTTCATCTTCTTTACTTGCTATTACTGCCTTACCTAGATCAACCATTCCCAATACTATTAATAAAATTGGAACTCCTATCATTATTGCATTGATAACAACGTTAACTATTCCTAATACTGGTGCTAATCCAGCAGGACACCCATCTAAAAAATACATACTTTTTTCCTCCTTACTTATAACTATATATTACAATAAAAATAAGTAATTGTCAATTATTTGACAATTACTTATTAATTATTTTTTTCCTTTTATTAATTTTTTTGCATTGTTTTTTTTGTTTTCTTGATGTTTTTTGAAACTATTTAGTATAAATAATAATGTTTCATTATCTTTGGTGCTTAATGTTATTATCTTTTTTTCTGTGTATGCAGCTTTTAATTCTATTAATAAGTTTTTTGTCTTTTCTAATTGTTTTCTCTCTTCTGAAATTAGTTCTTTAGTATCCAAAATATTTGATACTGCTAGTAAAAGAGATTCTATATTTAATACTAAATGATATTCATCTACAAATGTATTAATAAACATCTCATTACATATAACTGCAGTTTCTGGTGTATCAGCAATTATTATACCCTTTCCCTTTTTACTACTTGAAACGTGGCCTTTATGATATTTATCATAGATTTTATTAGCTCTTTTTTCTATAACATCATACTCTATATCATTTTTAGTTTCTACATATATTACTGGCGCAGCAGACATTCCACCTATAATAGCAGAAAATACTGTCATTACTATTGAGTCTTTACCTAGTTCTGATTCCATAGAATTTCCTATAGAATTGACTGAACTTGTTATTCCTCCTTCTGTTGTACCTCCCACTATTAGCCTTGATGTTTCTTCTGGGTATGACAACATTATTGCAGAAAGACCCACTATCGTACTTGATCCACCAAGCGAAGTTGATATTCCTAAACTATCATCATCCATTTTATATATCCTCCTTTCATTAAAATACCATAGGTGTTTTTATTTTTGTTTTACTTTCATTAGTTAGTTTGTTTATTTTAACTATACTTTTCATTATCATTCTTAAATTATCATTTAATATTTCTTCTTCAGAAATTATTATTTTACAATTATCTTTATTTTTAATAAATTTTATTGCTTTCTCTATGTATTTGTATATTAAGCCTTCTATATACTCTCTGAACTGTTGATCACATTCCATGATTTTAACTATTACATCATTATTTGTCATTGCTATTAATAAATTTGTAATAAATCTATCATATAAAACATGATTTTCATTATTTCTGTTCTTATATAAAGTATATATATCTTTTGGTTCCCCATCTGAATTAAAGAAATTATTTAATACTTTATATTCATTTAGTATTCTTGGGTATTTTTTTACATAATTGGCTGTTCCAATGTAATATGTACCAAAATTGTCTAAAGCTATTTGTTGTTTTCCATAATTAATTTCTAATGTTTCATTTAATAATTCTAATGCATTAATTATTTTTTCTACTGTTTCCTTTTTATTTTTAAATGCATCAACATTTATTGCCTTTTTATATCCTACCAATAAACTATTAATTTCATTTAATGAAACTTTGTAGTTACTATTTAATTTTTTTCCTATAATTAGTTTTGCCTTAATACCAAGATTTATTTTATCTGGTGGTAACTTCAAATATGATAAATAAGTTATATATTCCATCATAGTCATAATGTGATTATAGTTATAAAACTCTTGTTTTTTTGTACTTTCAAATGGCTTTATGTGCTCTATTTCATGGCATATTGTATTATATATATAAAACAATTTATCTTCGTGTGACATATCTTTAAACCTAAACAAATTTATTGTTATTTTATATTTTCCCTCACTTACATTTGGAGTTAAACTCCCTGAGGCTTTTAGCATTGGATTATACACTACATTTAATGAGGCATTACTTATATTTTCTCTTTTTGTTTCTATATCAAAAACCTCACGGCAATAATCTTTATAAACATCTTTCATTTTATATCTCCTTCTTTTTTTCTTTTATTAATTTTTTTGCATTATTCTTTTTATTTTCTTGATGTATTTTGAAATTATTTAGTATAAATAATAATTTTTCATTATCTTTAGTGCTTAATGTTATTATCTTTTTTTCTGTATATGCTGCTTTTAATTCCATTAATAAGTCTTTTGCTTTTTCTAGTTTTGCTTTTTCTTCAGGAATTAGTTCTTTAGTATCTAAAATGTTTGATACTGCTAGTAAAAGAGACTCTATATTTAATACTAGATGATATTCATCTACAAATGTATTATTAAACATCTCATTACATATAACTGCAGTTTCTGGTGTATCAGCAATTATTATACCTTTTCCTCTCTTATCACTTGGAATATGGTCTTTGTGATATCTATCATAGATTTTGTTTGCTCTTTTTTCTATAACATCATACTCTATATCATTTTTTGTTTT
>FR887364.1:0-47389 GCA_000431795.1 Clostridium sp. CAG:302 | reverse complement strand
TTGTTTTGTAATATAAAACATACCCTTGGTTTTCTTCTGTCATTCCTGTTATGCTAAAAGCAGACATTGCTCCAAGTAGTTTAATAATTGAATCTTGTTTTGCAGTTTTCTCTCCACCATTTATTGAGATGATTACTTTATCTAAGCCTACTAAGGATCCTACACAGGTAGATGTCATTCCTGTTAACGTTAATGTTTGATATAAACTATCGTAAGGACTAGGCGACATTTCTACATATTTATTTTTCATTTTGTCTTACCATCTTTCTTACTTTAGTTTTTGGCTTTTTTTTCGCCTCAGTATTATCGTCTTGTATTCCAATGCCATTATAATTATTTATTATTTTTTCTGTTTGTATGTCATTACTTTGATATTTGCAGTTTATATTTGTTAATTCACATAAAAGTTCTTTATCATATTGACTACAATTGTTTGAAATGGTTTTTGTTTTTTTGGCCTCTAGCAATTCTTCTTTTTCTGACAATTTTATCCAATTATATCTTTGTAACATCACACAATAAGCATCTTTTAATAATAATGTACTAAGTACTATTATTGATAGTACTTTAAAATCAAGCAAAGACATTAATACTAATAATGGTATTCCTCTTATTAAATTACTTGTATGAATGGCACCATTATAATATAAATATTTTTTAAATTCACCTAGCGAATCAACTTCATTTTTTTGTATATGATAATTTGTATTTTTTCTTTTATCTTTTCTATGAACTATTTTTTCTAGTTTAAATGCTGCTTTTCTAAACTGCTTTACTCCAAGTAATTCATACACCTTTGTCTCAACTTTTTGGCTTTTTTTCATATTATCCCCTCCTAAATTGCCTACTATTTTATATAAATTGGTAATATTTGTCAAGTATTTTGAAAAAATTTATATAAAAAGTAAAAACCAACGTTAATTAACGTTAGTTTGATTATCTATTTCCTTTTCTTCCTTTTGATTCTACGATAGTTGTTAATTCTTTTTCTACTTGTTCAGCAAATAATAGTTGAAGTTTTAATGTGTTATCAGTATCAATCTTTGGTATACTTCTTTTAGCCATACTTTCATACATTTTCCTATCATTATCTACTTTCTTAGTGGCTGCGCCAAGTATAACATAAATATTATCTTTTACATGCTTTAATATTATTCTTACTTGATCACTCTTTAACTCTCTACATTTTTGTACATTATTATTATTAGTTAATGCTTTGTATTCACCAACAGATAAAGTTCCTGTTTTAAAACCATTAATTAAATAATATACCGTATCGTAATACTCTTGTGGTATATCATCTAGATCTGCGATAAATTTTGACTTTGTAGGATTAACTTCAGAAGTAGAATATATTAATCTATGTATTTCTTCAATTTCTTTTTCTTCTTCTACTAATTTTTCTTTAATATCTTCAGCACTTTCTTTTTTTTCACAAAAGGCATCATAATATTTTCTTACTGACAAAAAGAAATTTAATTCATTATAATAGCACTCTATCATTTCTTTTCTATCTTTTATATTATGATAAGTATCTTTATCTATTAATAATTCATAAAAAGAATATATTTCATTTTGACTAGCAATTATTGTTTTAATAATTATATACTTATATTCTTCATCATTAAATGTGTGGTTTTTTTGTACTTCTAATGAATTAATAATTTCTTCCATAGTAGGATTACCTTTTTTAGTTTTTAAAACTTCATCTGCTAATTTATCTAATGTCTTACTTCTTCTATCATTTATTCTTGGAAGAGTGAAAGTTTCATATCCAGCATTTATTATATTAGGTACTTCATCATGTAACTTCTTTGCATGTTTTTCTTCTATCACGTTACTTTCCTTTTTAGTAAGTAATAGTCTATTATATTGTTCTATTTCATTCATATATAATAGTTCTTCTCTATTTGATATTCTTCCATCTAATTCAAAATAACTTAGTATTCTTTTTACTGCTTTTACATCATATTCGGGTTCTAGTATAGGTAAATCTTGTTTGAAACAAAGTATTACTCTATTTGCAGATGAAATAGTATTTTGAACTCTTTTGATTTTATTTGATATGTTATTTAGATCTTTACATAAATTATTATAATCATTTATTATTATTTCTTTAAAATTATTTAGTTTTATTTCTTTCTCAGTTTCATCTGTTAATAACAATGTTTTAAAAAAATCAATATATATATTTTCATTATCATAAATTGCATTTAATAATAATGATATATTTAATCTATTATTGATTAACTCTTCATAATTTACATTAATAACATTTATTAATTCTTCATATAATGCTTTTTTAGTAAAAAGTTCTTCATATTTTTTTTTATCATTTTTCTTAATATCAATATATTCTTTAAGTAATTCTATTATTTCTTCTTTGTATTCCATTTTTATTCCACCTCTAATATAATTCTACTAGATTTTTAAGTCCCTGTCTAGTAAAAAAACGCTTATTATGCGTTATTTATTTCTTCTTAAATATACTGAAGATACTCTTTTTAGGAGATTCTTCTTGTGTTTCTTCTTGTACTTTAATATATCCTAATTTTTCTAGAAGAGGTAAAATGTATTTACTTACATCTTCTTTATCATTTAGTGGTGGCATATTATAAAATACTTTTAAGTTTGATTCTACTTCAAAGTTAGCTATATCACTATCATTTAATAGACTTTTATTTAGTATTACATTTTTACCTTTTAATTCACTAAATACTTTAGGATTTATTAATGATAATTTATTTAATTTGATAGTACTAGGCTCTATTAAATATAATACATCAGTACATATATGTTCTTTATTAGTTCTATCTAAATCTATAACAAAGGTATTTATACTACTATATTTATTTATTGTATCTTCAAGAGCATCTTCTTTTATTGATAAACAATCTTTATCATGAAAGTATGTTAAATCTCTTTTATTTAGTTCTATAGCCATAGTACTATAGTAATCACTTAATGTTTTTTTTAGTAGGTATACTAGGGTTGTCGCTCCTGCTGAATCAGTTACATTTTTAACTCCTAGTATTTTTTTAGTAGATAAATTAGGAGAAGTATTTGGTGTTTCTTCTAATTGGCTATCTATATCTTGATAGTGGGCTACATCTCTATAAATATTAGGATTAGTATATAGATACATTAGATCATTAGAATCTTTAGTAAAGTTATATATTCCCATACTAACTAATCTAGATAGAAAGACTTTTGAATCACTTATTTGATCATCTTTATCCAGTAATAATATAACTTTATCCATATTAATACTCATTGATAATTTTTGTAAGTTATTTAAGTCTTTATAATTTTTAATAGCAGTTATATCTAAAAACATTTTATTAAAGAAATAATTTCCAAAAGTAGATATTATTTCATCTACTTCGTAGACTCCCTCTAATTTCTTAGATACTTCTATATTTAGCGTACTTAATATGTCACTATATTTATTTGCTATTACTGTATCCATTATCTATTTATCCTTTCTATTTTACGAGTTTCTCCAGTGATAGGAATATTAAAGTTTAATTTAAAGAATGGAAAATTAATATTTATATATGTTGTTACTTTATAATACTTACTTGTTATACCATCAGTAACTGGTGCTGTTGTTTCTTCAATACAATAACCTCTATCATAACAATTAATGTTCTCAGTATTATTATTTTTAATATTAGCTAAATTTACATAGTAACTAACTGTATTTAAATATGAATTAATATCTCCAATTACTGAACCTTCTTTGGTATCATTATAACTATCTATTCCTTCATTTTGCTCTATGATATCTATTATTTTATTTTTAACTCTAAATGCTTTAGCATAGTTTAGAGCTACCGCTATAAAAGCTATATAAATAGCTAAAAATATTAACATTAATTTTATTGTAAAAGCTCCACCAAATGCTTCTCTCATTTATATCACCTACTTTAATATTATGAACATTTACATTTATTATCTGACCAACTGCAACTAATTTTATTATCCTCAGAACTATCTGCTATTGCCTCACATGCTTCTTGTGTACCAGCAAAAGCTGAAGCTATTGATATTTTGATTGGTTTCCAAAATATTGCCAAAATACCTCCTATTACTGCTACTGCTACAATAACTATTACGGTCATTGATACTTCGCCTGTTGCTTCTTTCATTACATTTCACCTTCTTTCATAAATTATTTTTTTATTCTCTTTTTATATTCAAATCTTTATAAACTCATTATCATAAAGATTGAAATCAGTAATAATCCAAGAGAACCAAAACCTGTTACACACATCATAATCATGGTCTTTCTTTCCATAGTGTTAAGTCTTGCTTGATACTTCATTTCTCTTGATTTTGCTTGAAGAGATGATACGGATTTAGAGAAGGATACTAATTGTTGATGCTTTTTTTCTTGTTCTCCTAGTCCTAACCTATATAATAATCTCATCATTCTCATTGAATCTCTTACTGGATATTCTTTGGCAAAGTCCATATATGGATCTATTGATGAATCTCCAGCTTCTATTTTTTCTACTAGTCTTTTTAGTCCTGGCTTAAATACTTCAGGAGCATCATCTATACTTTTAGCTAATGCTACTGGTACAGTATAGTGATGAACTAGTACTTCTAAACTTTTTAAGTAATATGGTAATAAGGAATCTATATAATTTAGATGTTTTTTATACCAACTTCTAAGTGAAGTATATTGTTGTTTATATACTAGATAACCTACTACAATAGCGGCTATTACTGTTAAGTAACTCATTTGTGATAAGAATAAGAATATTAATGCTGCCGCTACTATAAGACCATTTCTTATTCTTTTCATGAATACTTCGTTTGGATTATATACTCTATCACCATATTTAGCTACTAAAAGAAAATCATAATCTTTTTCTTTTAATAAATTACATAATTTACTATTATTAGAGAAAATATTATCTTTATTTATCTTTCCATTTACCATAAACATATATATTATTATTATGGCTATTATTAGCATTTCTATATACATTATTCGGCACCTACATTCTCGTTATAATATTTTTCTCCTGATAGAAGAAAATAACTATTTATTAAGACAATACCATGTATTAATATTCGAATTAATGTATTATCAATCATAGATATATATGTTTCTTGTCCTATTAGTATTTGGATAAGAGCTACCATACCATATAGAGCTACTCCAAATGTTAGGAACTGTTTATGGAAGTTTGCTCTATCGGTTCTATCTCGATATACTCCTTCTACTAAGATATCTATATCTGATAACATATTTTCAAATGTTTCAGCGGTATCTTTAGCACCTTCTTTGGTTACTTGTAGAAATAATTGATGCATATTTTTTACCATATAGTATGGATACTTGGTATCCATATATTTTATGGAATCATAAACATCTCCTTTTTCATAAGATAAGGCTATCATTGTTTTTACATCAGATAAAAGTGGTTCTTCAAGTATTCCTGACTCTACTACTCCTTCAAGTGACTTAACAAAAGCCTGAGTAGTAGCAAATTCCATTATGGTATTGGTACAATATACTTGTACTTGTTCAAATATATATTCACTATATTGTCTTTTACATCTTAAATATGTTATATATGGAATGAAAGATACTGCTATTATGATATATACTAATGATATTATTATGTTATAGAAGTATAGATAACTTATTCCTCCTGCTAAGCCAGCAAAGGCTATTATTTGGAATAAATATTGTCTTGGAGTATATTCTAATCCTAGTTCTTTTACTTTTTCTCTCATTATTTTAAATGAGTATGGTTCTAATTTTTTATAAGTATTTACAGCCTGCTCTGAGATGAATTTATATACTGATTCTCCCTGTTTAGTACGATAAGATACTATAAATATTATTATTAAACCTATTAGGATGATTTCCACTTCTATCACCACCTTAACTTATATTTTGATTATTATTTATACTCGTAACATTTATGCTATTTGGAGTACTTGGTGCCGAAGCATAAATATTTGGTATATTATTAGGAGGAGCTACTACATTACTGGTATTCATTGTGCCTACCATATTATTTGGCATAGTATTTATTGTAGTATTACTTACTGGAGTACTAGGAATAGTACTTTGTCCTTCAGTATATAAACTATGATCTACTACAAACTCTCCTACTTTATCTTTATTAATTATATCATTATTTTCACTACTAGTAAACTCTTCTTTTACTAAAATATCTGGAGGCATTATTACTCCTTGGCTTTCTAGATACGAAAGTAAATATTTTGATGGATTAGCAGTTGTTTCTTTTCCATCGGGAGTCTTTTTATATAGTATTTTATATTCCGCTTTATTATCATCTGTAACATAGAATTCTACTACTTCTGATACTTCTCTATGGAAAGCATTATATTTAGTACTATAATAACCTTTTATATGTACTCCTAATTGAACATATCTATGAATTGTCTTTAGAAACTGATCTATATCTTGGTTTGTTTCTAGTAGGCTATACATTCTACTTGGAATTGATTCTGCTTTATCAGCATGAATTGTTGATAAAATATTATGTCCAGAAGATATTGAGTTTCTTACAGCCATTACGGCTTCGGCACTTCTTACCTCAGATAGTAATATCCATCTAGGATTTTGTCTCATACATGTTACTAGTACATCTGAATATGATGCTATATTATTTGTTTTCATGGCTACAATATCTCTATGTGGAAATATTTTATCTAAGTGTAACTCTAAAGTATCCTCAATAGTAATTATTTTCTCATTTTCTTTAGTGTGGGCTGCTAAATACTTTATGAACTCTGTTTTACCACTACCTGTTTCTCCACTTACCATGATATTACAATGTCCTTCAACACATTTAAGTAGAAAATCATGAATATTTAATCTTATATAATCTTCTGCGATTATTTTATCTTTTTGTAATCTTATTTTAGCAGGAGTCTTTCTTATTAATACTGCTATTCCGTTTTTAGCTATAGAATCATGTACAAAGTTCATTCTTAATTCAGCTGATTCAGCATCTAGAAATGGATTAGCCATATTAAATGATTTACCCATTGAATTAGCACATTGAAAAGCAATCTTTTCCATTAAAGCATTATCTATTCCAGTATTTTCTACTCTATATACTCCTTTAGATAATGATTTTAACCATACTTGTCCATTGTTATCGTATGATATATCGGTTATATCATCATTATCAAGGAATTGTTTTAATGGACCAAAGTCTATTTGACTAAACTGATTGTCCATGTTACACCTCCTTATTCATTGTTTGTTGTATTGCTTGTATCTTCAGTTACATTATCACTTACTTGTGGTAAGTCATCTACTGATACAAATGCTGTCTTAGAATTTATAAATTCTTCTATTTGAAGGCTACTTACTGTTACTTTTTGATCTTCAGATAATGTTGCAGTATTTGGTATTAATAATAATTCTACATCATAATCAGTTAAATATAATGCTTTTCTTAATAATAAGTGTGTTTCTTCTGGTACAGCAAATAACATATAAGCTGGTGTTCTTGCTTCATCACTATTTTCAAATACATGTCTACCTGATGAATCTTTAACATCTAGTACTTCAATATTACTAATGAATTTACCAAACATTACTTCTCCATCATCATTTAGTGATTTGTAATAGATATTGATATGACTACCTGGTGCCATTGAATTGGCATAAGTACTAGCTATTGTAACAGGATAATTTATTACTGTATATCCTTCTGGTACTCCTGAAAAGGCTGAATCTGGTAAATCTTTTTCTTCTACTACTAAATCTGTATAAAATAAACTTCCTTTAGCTATCATAGTATTGTAGTTAGAATATTTTCCTACGATACTTTTTGATGTAGTATAATATTTACTAGTATTAAGTAGTTCTACAGGAACATTTCTAATTTCTATCATATCTTCTGTTATATATGTTCTTGGCTGTATTGTTTGTTTAGCAACAGGTACTGCTACTAATTCTGTCTTTGAATTTATTCTATAATTATAACCAATATATAATATTACTAAACATAATATTACCCCTAGTATGGTAACTGTATTTTTGTTACCAAAGAATTTCTTCATTGATGCTTTTAAATTATTCATATTATTTTCCTCCTTTTTTTAAATAATTCTTATCATTCTGCATATTCATATTCTTTATATCTCCATGTTATTTCTAATTTTAATACTACCGTTCCAGGATTACCAGTTCCATCCCATTCTACCCAGTAATCTGATTCTCTGCATTCGTCAGCTGTCAAACACTCTCTTCCCTTTATATTACTTACTGTAATATTTTTTTGAATATTATTTATATCTACACCACTATTGCTAGCATTAAAATTAGTTGAATCAGTACTACTTCTCGTCCAATCAATATCCCTATTTAATAAAGCATATAGTAATTCTCCTTGTTCTGTTATAGAGCCTTTACTTTCCACTTTAAATATTTGTGCATCATATATATTTTTATGTTCTAATTCTTCAGGTAAATTAATTGGTTGTTTTACTGAATATTTACCATCCTTACTATAAGGTATTGAATAATAAGTTTTAGTAAATGTTTTCATTACTAACGGCATACCATCTATATAACTACTACTAGTCTTTGATCCATCTTTACCATAATATTCTAATATAGCACTTAATGTATTTGCTACATGATAATCAGTTGTATCTTGATATATTGTATATTCTCCTATTCCAGTATTTATAGATACTGTTACTTTAGGAGGTTCCTCCATAATATCAAAATAATTTATTGTATAATTACTACTTGCAAATACTGTTGATTCAGCAAACCTTCTAGTAAAACTTTCTACAAACTTATCTTTTATTATTTTTAATTCTCCAGATTCTCTATAGTAATCCATATCTATAGCATCTATCATAGAGGCTTCAGTTACCTCTTTAAGTAAGTAATAATCATTTTCATTATTAGTAGTTATATTTTGAAATAATATAATTATACTTAAACCAACTAATCCCAAAACAATTAATCCAACACTTGCAAACGACCATTTCATGGATTACCACCCTCTTTAATATAAGTTTTAAAGAAATCTTTATCTACCTCTTTAAAATAATTATTATTTTTATTATAACTTTTAATCTCACTTATAGTCTTATTATCTAATTCTGAATAATAATTTAATTTCTTATATGAGTCCTCAAGAGTCTTTTTATCTTTATTTCTTTCTGCTATATACCAAGTATACCAATTGACTCCTGGGAATCTATTAGGAAATGGATTACTTAAATTAATTGGTCTATATATAAATTTATATTTTACTTTACCATTTTCTTTTCCACCACTTGGTGGTTCGTATATTCTATTAGTTACCTTTAATGAACAGCTTGTATCAATTGTCCATGTACCAGTCCATGGTTTATTTTTATTTTGTGAATCTGCCTGTACTTGATTTTCTGATAGCACACTTAAATTTTCTAGTTTTACACTTATATTGTGTTTTTGTGCATCTAATGGTATATAGTATTTGTTATTTATATTAGCATTATCATTTGACTCTGAGTAGCTTACATTACCAGTTAGTTCTTTTAAATAAGATTCTGGTAGAAAGAAAGTACAAACAGTTATTAACTTATTGGCTGGTGTAAATGATCCTGATTGGGTACATTTTTTTACAAGTCTTGAACCATCTAATCCATTTATTGTTAAATTTATATTTTCCTCAAATTCAGATAATAATTTTAATTTTTTCTGCATAGCATAATTTATATTTTCTTGTGCTTCAGAACTTCTAAATTTTTCTGTAGTATAATTCCAACTAACTTCATTATAATAGGTAATTCCATATTTTAACCAACCACCATTATAACTATTAGCATTATAATTTTTATCTTTATTTACTAAGTTAGATTTAAATATATTTGTTATATATCCTTTTTGTTCTATTTTAACCATTTCACTGGTTCCATTGTTTCTTACTGTTAATGCATCACATTTAGAAGATAAATCTTTCCATTCATTGCAGTACATTGTCTTATTAGATGCAGGTTCTGATGCTGCACACTTTTTGTCATTTTTTACTTTGATAGTAAATGATGTTGTTCCGGTTGGTTTTACCCAAGATCCATGAGCTACTAGTACTTTTGAACTAGTATTGCATGTATTAGGATTACTACAAGTACTTAGCCAACATCTATTAGTTCCATAACTACAATTACCTCGCTGTGAAATATATAATGTATACTTTCCCGGGCCAATACTTCCAGATATGAAATTTCCATTTTTGTTTCCTTCTTTAATTTCTTTTACTAGATAATTACTTCCTGTATTTCCATATATTCCACCTTTTTCTATAATAAGTGTAACTGGGTTTAAAAGCTGAGCATAATTAGCAATAAAGCTTATTTTATTGCTAAATGTATTTTTATCAACTTCAATATAGTTATTAGACAAAGTACTTTTTTTTACATTTTCTCCTAAATGAAGATTTTCTTCCTTCCATTTTCCATAGTCATTATTATATGCTGCAATTTTAAAATAAACCTGTGTATCATCTTCAATATTCCAATCGCTAACATTAAAGCTTATTTTAAAATATAGGTCTTTATAGTAACATTCTGTATACTGGTTATCATTATCACTACACTTATTATCACACCCTGTATTTGATGTACCATTATAGCATTCTACTAGATTTTTATTTGTCTTTTCAAAGCCTGCAAAGCTAAAGAACATTTCTTTGTAGAAATTGTAATATTTTTTGTCACTTCCATCTACAGTTGCTGTAGCAATAGTTTCTCCTGTGTTTTTATTAATGGCACTAATTTTTATTTTTTGACCGCCATTACTTAATAAAACCTCTTTTGTTTCACTTACATATCCTTCGTTATAATTTAATTTATATATGGTATTATAATTGTTTGTTTGATGGAGAAAGGCCCATCCTTCAAATGTTATTTTTGTACCATCTAATGAAAAATTTGTTACTTCGTATCTTAATTCTCCTCTTGCAGCATATGCATTTGAAACTAAACTAACGAATACTAGGAAAAAGATTAATATATAGTGTCTTTTTATTTTCATTCTAAAACACCTCTTTTCTTTTTCTTAGAGCTAATAATCAAAATTACTAAGATTATTAATATTACAGTTAATGCAGATATAATGTATATTTGATATTTTGTTATAAAATCAAGAACTTGATTTAATATTTTTGTAAATGTACTATCATCGGTAGTATTATTATTGTCATCTGGTTTTATTTCTTTTGTTTTCTTATATTCTTCTATCTTCTTAACAAAGGTTTCATAACTAGGCTGATATTCTAAATATTTTGAGCACAAAGGAAATTCATCGGTATTTATTCCATCACATAATGGATCTAATGAATAGGAATTAAACTTTGGTAGTTTAACATTTATATTTCCTATTTTTCCTTGACAACTATTTGAATATACAGAAAATATATATTTACCAGTAGCAATTTTATCTATAGTAATTTTATTATCTTTTACTTCTTTCCACTCTTCATTATAATCATCTATTCTAATGTACATATCATCATTAATGTTACTGAATGTCAAACTGAACATATAATCTACGACTGTTCCTTCAGCATCTACATTGCTTCCTAAATGCTTATATGTTACTTTTATTTTGTTTGCTTCTTGTTTTAGAGTATTTATTTCTTCTTTAGTACATTCAGCATTTACTGATAGAATGCTTAAAGATAATATTAAAAATGTAAATAATATATATTTGATTTTTTTCATATTTAATACTCCCTTCACACTACTCTATCATATATATAATAATATCATTTTTTTTGTTAAAAAAAAAGTATTTTTTGATTTTTTCTATAAAAAGTGATATTATTATATTGGTGATTTTAAATATGAAAAAGAAAAATTATTTAATTATTAGTGGTATTATATTTATTGTTATTATTATTGGAGTTATTATTTGGTATAGTATTTCTGTTGAAAGTAAAAACTTTATTAAGCTTAATTATAGCGAAGTATTAGAAAAAGTTAATAATAAAGAAAGTTTTATATTATGTGTATCTGCGAGTGAATGTATACATTGTAATTCTTATAGACCAAAGCTTAAAAAGATATCTAATGATTATAATATTAAGATATATTATACTGATGTTGATAAATTTAGGGATGATGATTATAAAGAATTTAAAGATAAATTTAGTTTTGATGGTGGAACTCCTACAACAATATTCTTTAAAGATGGTGAAGAAAAAACTACTGCTACTAGAATTGAAGGAGATATATCCATAGAAAGAACTATAGATAAATTTAAAAAGAATGGCTTTATTAAATAAGTCATTCTTTTATATTATGTTATTCTTTTTCTAAGTAGTCTTCTCCTTTAAATGGATCGCTTCTTAGTAAATTAGGGAACTTTTGTTGTCTTAGTGCTTCATATGTTACCAAGGCTACGCAATTAGATAAATTTAAAGCTCTTATATTGTCACTAGTGGGTATTCTATAACATCTGTCTAAATTATTATGTAATATTTCTTTAGGTATTCCTGTACTTTCTTTTCCGAATATTAAATAGTGATTTTTATTTTTATCACTAAAATCTATTTCATCATATGATTTAGTACCATACCTAGTAAAGTAATAATATTCTCCTTCATTATTATTTTTAAAGTCTTCGTAATCTAAATATCTTTTATATTCTACTTTATCAATATAATTTACTCCACTTCTTTTTATTCTTTTTTCATCTAGTACAAATCCTAATGGTTCTATTAAATGTAATCTACTATTGGTACCTGCACAAGTTCGCATTATATTTCCTGTATTTTCTGGTATTTCTGGTTCATATAAAACTATATTAATCATTATTTATTATTCCTTCTTCTATTAAATATTCTTTTAGTAATTTTATATCATAATTATTTTTCTTTATATCAAAGTAACTGATTATTTTACCATTCTTATATATAAGTACTGCTGGATAATTGATATTTTTATCTTCTAGTTTTAGTTTATCTATGTTTTTATCAGTTAAATCTAAATATAGTATAGTATTATTTAGTGAGTAATCATTAATTATTAGTTTTAATTTCTTTTCAAACTCTCGTATTTCTTTGTTATTGAGTTTTGAAACATAAATAACCGAATCTTTATTTTCTACAAGAAAGTCATCTAGTTCGTTATAATTAATTACTCTTAAATATTTATCCATTATTGGTATTTTTAAATTATTTTCTTCGTTATTACTATGCCATACAAAGAAATAGACTACTACTATTACGGTTAATATAAGGGTTACTGCTAGTAAAATATAATTTTTAAATGGTATATTTCTATTTTTTTCCATATTTTGATGCCTCCTTTTATATTGTAACAATTTATTATTGGTTTTTCAAGAAAATTATATGATTTTACATTTGTTTTATACATTTATTGTAATGATAACCTATAGTTTATTTTTAGTTTACTTTTATTATAAGGAATGTTATAATATAAGTGCTTTTTGAGGTGAATTATGAAAGAAAATTATAGTATTATGTGTGAAGATATTTTGAATAATTTAAATGGTAAAAAGAAGTTACTACTTCATAGCTGTTGCGGTCCATGTAGTAGTTATGTTATTAGTTATCTTACTAATTACTTTGATATTACTATTTTATATTATAATCCTAATATATATCCTTATGATGAATATTTAAAAAGAAAAGAAGAACAAATTAAACTTATTAAGGAAATTGATAAAAGTAATAATGTTGATATATTAGATTGTGATTATGATAATGAGAATTATGAAGAATTAATCAAAGGACTAGAAAAAGAACCTGAAAGAGGTAAAAGATGTTACGTATGTTATAGAATGAGAATGGAAAAAACTGCTAGTACAGCTAAAGATAATGGTTATGATTATTTCTGTACTACTTTATCTGTTAGTCCTTATAAGAATGCTCTTTGGATTAATGAAATCGGTAAAGAGTTAGAAGATAAATATAAAGTTAAATGGTTATATTCTGATTTTAAGAAAAAAGATGGATATAAAAAATCCATCTTGTTATCACAAAAATATAATCTATATAGACAAAATTACTGTGGATGTATATATTCTAAACCACAGTAATTTTTTTATTTCATATTTTTTATTACAAAGTATGCTGCTACTACTACTGCTATTGCTAGTACTAGGCATATTGTTCCAATAATAATATATTTTGTATTGGCATTTCCAGCACTATTTCTTCTTGCTACATTTGGTTGAAGATTTAATCCAGCACTATTTAAACTAGGATCTGAAACTACTGCTAGTTTCTCAGCCTGTGGATTAGGTTCATTTGTTATAGCACCATCATTTGGCATTTGTACCGGTGTCACTGTAGGAGCTGGAGCAGTGTTAAAAACTTGCTCTGCAGAAACTGATGGTTGTTCAGGAGTTATTGGTATGTTATTAGAAATAGGTGCTTGCTCTACAGGTGTTGGAGTTTCATTCACTACTGGAGCACTTGTAATAGCAACATTTGGCATTTCAACAATTGGAGTGTTTGGAGTAACTTCTGCTGCTCCCATTGTAGGAACTGACCAAGTTGGAACTGATTGAACAGGTTCCTCAACCTTGCTAGTTAAGCTTGTTTTAAAGAAATTTATTGCTTCTTCTACTAGTAATTTACTTGTAATAGCTATTGAGCAATTACTATAGTAGCTTTGTTCATTAAGTATTGGCATTTCAACTGATAACATAACTTTATTTTCATTTGTTAACTTATCTATTAATGTTTTTGCCTCTACTCCCTTTTTAGCTTCATTTGGTGTCAATATAACAATATTATATACAACTCCACTTAATTTATTTTTTTCTTCTGATGTAATATCATCTATAAAATATTTTCCTTCTGAATTTAAAGTTAATTTTGAAACAAAAACTTGCTTATTACTTTCATTTTCATCAGTACAATAAATTAAGTAATCTTTGTTTTCTAAATTAAATTTAACTATCATCTCTGCATCTTTTTTTATGCCATTAGCGTTAAGTGTAAACTTATTATTCATAATCTTTCCTCCATATAAACTATTTTCTATTCTGTTGTAAGTATACCATATTTTTTTAATAGTTACAAGTAATTAAGTAAAAATATTTTCTCTTTTTGTAATTTTTTGGTAATCTCTTTTGGCTTATATATAATAGTTTTTATTTTAAAACTTAGAATAAGGTTTAAAATAACACTCTAAGACTACAGGCTTAGAGTGAAAAAGAAAAAAGAAGAAAAACTTATCTTCTTCTACTTCTTACTTTTGGCTTTTCTTGTTCTACATCATTTTCTGAAAATGTATCAAAACTAAATGTCTCTTGCCTTTCTGTATTTGCAACAATTTGTTTTAATTCATTATATTTATAACTATAATCCATATCATTAATAGTTATTATTTCTTTTTCTGGTACATTAGAATTAACAAGAACATTAGTATTGTTTAATCCTCTATTGATTACTTCTTGATTCTTAACAAAAAATTTATTCTTTTCTATATCTCTTAATAAACTATTGTTTTTAATTATTTTTGCAAACATTGGTATATTTACTACTGCTGCTATTCCTAGTCCAAGTGCTATCTCATTAATTTGTGGCATATTACCAAGCCAATATGCTCCATTTAAAGATGCAGCGGTAAATAAAAATATTATGACAATTGCTATACCAGTTGAGCTTATTGCTTTATGTTTTCTTTCTTTACTATTAGCAACTTGTTCTATCATCTTTCCTTCTAATTTGTCTTCATTATTTTCTGTATTAGGAATAGTATAATTACTTCCATCTGCAAAATTAACTGTTATTGTTTCTTCCTCTTTAGTATAGTTTAAAATAAAATTTTTTCTTTCTTCTTCATTTAATGAATAATCTTTCATAATAGTCTTCACTCCTTTCAAAGTGATACATATTTTAACACGAATTGTTATTTTTGTCAAATATTTGTATGCCCCAATTATGAAATACTATTATTTGTTAATAATAAAGTCTTCTAGTAATATATTATTATCAATATTTTTAGTATAAGTTATTGTTCCATTACTTTTAGGTACTCCTATTAACTCACTAGCTCTAGTACTATAAGTAACTTCAATGTCCGCTATATACTTATTATTCTTATATTCTACACTAATTGCTTTAATAATTGGTACATATACATTATTACTACCTGCTCTTCTATTTCTATAATAAACATACTCTTTATCATAAGTGGTATTACCTTTATCTTGTTTATTTAAATCAAAGTCTTCACCAAATAAATCTTTATAATATTTATTAAAAGTATCATAATCTAGATATGCTAAGGTATAATCGTCAGTTGGTTCACCTTCTATTTTATTATTATCAAAACCACTTAATAAAATGAATTTATCATTTTCGTTTTTAGTAGATAATATATATTCCATTGTAAATAGTTGTCTATTTGAATATTCTTTTAATAAATTAGTACCATAACTAATATTATACTTTGTACCATCTTCATTTTGATGGTCTATTCCATCTGTAATAATAAGCCATCCTAAAGGAGTACCTATTTTAGCTAGTTTATCATCTAATAATTTTATTTCTTCTTCTTCATTAAAATCTATTTTGTTTTCTTTAAAAAACTTGATGTAAACTATATAACCCGCTAGTAGAAAACATATTACTCCAATAATAATACATATTATATCTAACTTTTTCATATCTTCACCATTCCTAATATAAATATATCATAAAATATATAAAAAAAGAAGTTAATTTGATTAACTTCAATATTATTTTTATTTAATTTTTCTAGCTTCAAGATAATATCTCTTATCATAACTATGTCCCATAGAGAATGTTTTTCTAGGTAATGCTCCATCTAATATAACGGTTCTAAATAATTCTTCTTTTGGCATTGCTTCAAAAAGTATAGCTACATTATTTTCTTCCATGCCCATATTTTTGGTAGTTTCATCTCCATGAATATAATCTAACTTTCCTTTATTATCTTTTAGATATTCATCTAGGAACATTTGAATAGAACCTACGGCAATATTTGATTTAGGATTAGATATATATAGTTTTTTATCAATATCTTTTGTTACTAATTCAAAATACTGACCATTTCCTTCTTCATTGATATCATAATATTTATATAATTCTTCAATTAACTTATTAACATCTGTATCAAATATTACTCTATGTATTGGTTCAAATTCTAAAGCTTCACTATGTAAGTTTACTAATTCTACTAGTGCATATCTTGATGGATGATTTAAATATTCATCAGGTGTCATAGTTTTCTTTAGATTTTCGTAGTTTGCTTTAGCAGTAGCTAGTGAATGATTTCCATCACCCATTGCAAATAATAGTATTCCTTTATCTTTAACATTATATTTTTTTTCAAAATATTCTTTGTCACATAATGCTTCAAGACCTTCTTCTACTTTAGTCATACTATCGTTATTTAGTTTATAACCTTTGATATGGCCACCATTTTCCATTAGGTCAAAGTCATATACTACATCACTATCTGTAACTTCATTTTTTAAATCCTCAATTATTTTTTTCTTTTCATCATCTATTAGAATCATAATATGAGGAAGTTCTAATAAAGCATTCTCTCTAACTTTAAGTCTAGGTGGTATTCTTTCTATTACTGTTTTTTCTGTTGCTCTAATTAGGGTTTGTGATCCTTTTTCATAAGAATAGTCCTCTAGGTCAACCATTCCCATAAGTCCCTCTCTTACTCTTCCATCAGCTTGTGTTCTTTCTAGATAAATCATAGAGTCTTTTAATTCGTAAAATAAATCCTCATCAAGATATTCTTTCATAGTGTCGTTTATTTTATTTATTCTTTCATTAACATCACTATCTTCAAGAAATATTTCTGGTAATGTTATTCTAAGTGTAGATGGACTTGATCCTACTATCTTCTCTACTTCATTCCAGTAGTCCATTTCACTAGTATACTGATCACAAGCTACTACTGACCACTTTGTCATATCAATGTTTTTTGGCAATAATATATTTGCTCTTTTAAATGGTATCATTTTATACCCTCCTTTTCTAATTTATATACTATCACAATTTAATTAACTATTCAATGCTATTTGAATAATTTTAATACTTCTTCACGGTCATCAAAATGAGTTCTTTCACCATTTTTTTCTTGATATGTTTCATGACCTTTTCCTAGTATTAGAATGATATCTCCTTCCTTAGCATTATCTATGGCATATTTTATAGCTTCTCTGCGATCTGGTATTTTTATATATTTACCATTTGTTTTCTTTATACCTACTTCAATGTCATTCATTATATCATTAACATCTTCATATCTAGAGTTATCTTCAGTAATGATAGATAAATCGGCATATTTTCCTGATACTTCCCCCATATCATATCTTCTATCTTTACTTCTGTTACCACCACATCCAAATAGGCTTACTATTCTTTTAGGATTATATTTTCTCATAGTAGTTAGAATACTTTCAGTAGATACACCATTATGCGCATAGTCTATAATAACTGTATATTTATTACTTACTGGTACTATCTCTACTCTACCTCTTACCGCTACTTGTGACAAAGCATTTTTTATACTATTTATATTGCAACCAAGTAAACTAGTAGTAAGAATTGCACAAGCACTATTGTAAGCTGAAAACTCTCCTGGTGTATTTACTAAAAATTCATCATTTACTATTCCACTAGTGGTCATTTCTAAGCCAATAAAATGTTCTTTTCTAAGTAATTCTACTTTATCTATTACTAGGCTTGCTTCTTTGTTATGACCAAAGGTATATATATTACATGTACTATTTTTAATCATATTATTGTAGTAAGTATCATCTATATTAAAAATTCCATTTTTACACATTTTGAATAATAAACTTTTGCAATATATATATTCTTCCATGTCTTTATGTTCATTTTCTCCGATATGGTCTTCACTTAAATTAGTAAATATTCCATAATCAAATAACATGCCATCTACTCTTCCTACTTTTAATGCTTGAGACGATACTTCCATTACTAGATATTCTACACCATCATTTACCATTTCATTTAGATAGTTTTGAATATCATAACTTTCGGGAGTCGTATTTACTGTACTATAATGTTTATCTTTAAAAAATACTCCCATAGTACCTATTACTCCTACTTTCTTATTATCTTCTTCAAGAATGTTTTTTATCATAAAGGAAGTTGTAGTCTTACCTTTAGTACCAGTAATAGCAATAGTAGTTAATTTACTACTTGGATTATTAAAATAATTTATTGATATTTGGGATAATACTCTTCTTGTATTATTTACTTTTATAATAGTAATATCCTCTCTAGTAATATTTTTTTCTACGAGTATGGCTTTAGCACCTTTTTCTATAGCACTATCTATATAGTCATGGCCATCAAATGAAGAACCTACTAGACATATAAATAAACAGCCTTCTTTTATTTTCCTAGAATCATAACAAATATCAGTTATTTCTGTATTAGTATTACCATTAATAATACTATATTCTACTTTTTCTAATACTTTTTCTAATTTCATAATTAGTTCACCTCTGATAATATTATATATTATTTTTGCTATTTTGGAAAATAAAATAGATAATATTTTTGTTTATATTACCTATTTCTTACTTTTTTTATTCCTGGTATTTCTAGCTGACCTTCCATTTCATTATTTGATAACTTAACTTCTTCTTCCATTACTTCTAATAATTCTTTATATTTGTTATCTTTTTCTCTCTCTAAATGTACACATTCCCTTCTCTTAAGTGTTCTGTCATTTCTTAACATTGATTCACGAGTAGATAATTTTTTCTTTTTTTCAATAAGTGGTTTTAATGTTTCACTATTTTTTTTATTTAACTTGTTATTTACTTCTTCAATATTCTTGTCTAGTTCTTCTAGGCTATAATTACTTATTTCTTTTTCTTTCTTTTTATTAGATAAAACATTTAATATTATAGAACTTGTACCTACAATAGTGGCTAGTAAAAATATTATGCTTGATATATTATTAAATACTAGCGATGTACTTAAACAGATAGCACTAATTAATGTTATAATTACTTTTAATTTTAATTTCTTTTTTGACGCTTTGATATCATTTATTCTATTTTTTAATTTTGCTCTTTCTTTGTATAAAAAATCTATTCTATCTCTAATATTAATTGTATAGCTATTAATTTTTTCTTCTAGGCTATCTATTTCTTTTTCATACTTAATTATTAATGTATCTAAATATGATATTTCATTATTTAAGTTATTTATTTTTAATAATATTTCTTTTATTTCTTTAATTTCTTCTTCCATAAAACTCACGATATATATGGTATTATAATATTAGTAATATGTCAATATATTTTTAAAGAAAAAGAACTAATCTAAGATAGTTCCTTCAATCTTTAATTCATCTTTAAATATTTCTTTGAATTCTATTAGTTCTTTGGCTATAACATCAGGATATACTGCTTTGGTAGTCTTTATGGCATCATATATATTTTTTAAATTTATAGTTCTTCTATTTTCATATATAGCATTAGAGAAGCATTGTCTTAATATAACTAAGGCAATATCTGGATACCTTGATGATATTTCATATACTCTTTTAAATTCAGTTGTCATATTAACAATAAATTTCATTATCTTTTCGTTGATAAAATCTGTATATGGAAGAATTACTCCAGTTTGTTTTTCTAGCTTTGGTAATGTCTTAAGTAATATTTCTACGGTCATTTCTTCAGTAGGTTCAGATACATCTACTTTTTCAAATCTTCTTAAGAAAGCTTTATCTCTCATTATATATCTTTCATATTCATATGTAGTTGTAGCTCCAATTATCTTAATACTTCCTCTACTTAGTCCCTCTTTAAACATATTAGCTAAATCTAAAGCACCATTTCCTATTAAAGTGTGTATTTCATCAATGAAAAGAATTACTTTTTCTCTATTTTTTAATTCTTCTACTAGTTTTAGCACTCTATTTTCTTCCCCATTACCATTAATTAATGCAGTGGTATTAACTCTATATATAGTATATCCTTGAAGGGCATCGGGTACCTCGTTTCTTTGAATACGATAAGCAAGTCCTTCAACAATAGCGGTTTTACCTATACCTGGCTTACCTACTAGAACGGCTGATTTTTCCGGTGTTAAAAGCACTAATATTAATTTTTTTATCTCATCATCTCTAGCTACTGCGGGATTTGTAATATATGTAACTTCGGTTAGGTTATCCGCAAAACGATCTAATATTGAATCCATATTATTTTCCTCCTAATAAAGCGAGAAATACTAAAACTGAAGCACTAATCATTATGCCACATAAAAACATAGCATCTAAAAATCCACCACTCGTTCTCTTACTATAATCATAGTACATTTTATATTTTCTACTTGTCATAATATCTCCCTTATTTTATTCTTTATTTCTTCATTATCGATATCTTTAATGATATCTTCAAGTAATTTTTTCTTTTTATATAAGCCTAATTTTTCTTCATAGAAGTATAGTTTTTCTTCAGCAGTCTTAATATTTTTATGAATAGCATTTCTACTATAACCATCATTCTCACTTATTTCTCCTAGTGAAAGATTATTGAAATAGTAATCTTCAAAATACATTCTTTGTTTATCTGTTAATAATTCACCATAATAATCATATAAGATTATTAAATAATTTCTCTCTTCCATATTAGTTTATTTTTACCATTGTATATATTACTTCAATTATGATAAGTAATACTCCAAGTCCAAATAATGTATATACTAGTTTTTTCTTTTTTTCGTCATCGATGTAATAGTAACAGATACAAAATAGAAATAATGCAAAAGAAATAAGTGCTGCTGGCATAAATACTTCATTAGTAATAGCAAAGAATAATAGTACTAAAAATATTACTCCTACTACTAGAGTTATTATAAACTCAGTCCTTTTTAATTTTACAGAGTCAAATATTTTGTACTTTTCTTCTTTCTTTGGCTTAGTATTTTTTTTACTAACTTCTTTTTTCATATTATCAATCCCTTTCTATAAATCTTTAAATAAGCCATAGATATATTTTTCAATATCAAATGGTTCTAAATCATCAGTTCCTTCTCCTAGTCCAACAAATTTTACTGGTATATCTACTTCTTCTTTAATAGCAAGAACTATTCCACCTTTAGCACTTCCGTCTAGTTTAGTTAGGATGATGCCACTGACATCAGTTACTTCTTTAAAGGCTTTAGCCTGCTGGATACCATTTTGTCCGGTAGTAGCATCTACGACTAATAATACTTCGTGAGGAGCATTTGGTATTACTTTCTTTATTACTTTATTCATCTTTGATAATTCATTCATTAGATTAACTTTATTTTGTAATCTACCAGCGGTATCTATAAGAACAACATCATACTCGCCTTTAATTGCAGTATCTATTCCATCATAGACGGCTGCTGATGGATCCTTACTGCTTGTGGTAACTACTGGTACATCAATTCTTTTACCCCATTCTACTAATTGTTCGGTAGCACCCGCTCTAAAGGTATCTCCTGCTACTAGAATAACTTTTTTACCAGCATTTTTCATTCTATTTGCTATTTTACCAATACTTGTTGTTTTACCAACACCATTTACTCCTACAAAAAGAATAACAGTTGGACCTTCTTCACTATACTTTATCTTAGTATTTAGTACTTTGTTATCTACATACATAATAAGCATTTCATCAACAATTATTTCTTTTAGTGTGTCAGTATCTTTAATATTTTCTTCTTTGGCTCTTTTCTTTAATTTATCAACAAACTTCATAACGGTATTTATTCCAATATCCGCCATTATAAGAATATCTTCTAACTCTTCAAAATAATCCTCGCCAATATTTTTATATTTCTTTGATAAATCACTTATCTTAGTAGAAAATTCTTTTCTTGTTTTAGTAAGTGCTTTATCATATTTAACTATATCTTTATCTTTACTAAAGACACTTTTTATTTTATTAAATAAACCCATAATAAACCTCCTATAATGTTTTTTTTCTTACTCTTCCTCTTTCTGTAACATTAGTATATTCTGATAGAATATTGTTTTTTAGATATAAATCTCTATCATCAATACTTTTTCTTCTTGCTAAACCAATTTCATAATCATTTAGTATAGATTTATCTATTGGAATTATATAACCACATCTTGGACACATAGTATAAAATTGTTCTTCTATTTCTCCAATGTAATTCATATAACTAATTTGATAAACTTCATCTGATGATAGTTCAAAATTAAACCCACATCCTCTATCTATTCTTCGTTCAAACTCAAAATTTTCATTATCTTTACAACTTATATTCATAACCTTACTTCCTTACTTCTAAAGTATAACATTTTTAAGTAAAATTGTAAATAAAAAAGAAACTATTTTGCTTCTTCTTGAGCCCTAGTTTCTCTTATTACTGTAACTTTAATAGTTCCAGGGTATTTTAGTTCATTTTCTATTTTTTCTTTTATTTCTCTAGCTATTTGATGAGCGGTTAAATCATCTACTTCATCAGGTTTAACCATTACTCTAAGTTCTCTTCCTGCTTGAATAGCATAGGCTTTTTCTACACCTTGCATTTTGTTTCCTATTTCTTCAAGTTGTTCTAATCTTTGAACATAGTTTTCACTAGAGTCATTTCTTGCTCCTGGACGAGAGGCTGATACTGCATCTGCTATTGCAACAATTGATGCTATAATGCTGGTAGGTGCAACTTCTCCATGGTGAGAAGCGATAGCATTTATAACAACTTCATCTTCACCATATTTCTTAGCTAAATCTACGCCTATTTTAACATGTGATCCTTCCATTTCAAAGTCTATTGCTTTACCTATATCATGTAATAATCCAGCTCTCTTAGCAAGATTTACATTTTCTCCTAGTTCACTAGCCATAATACCCGCTAGGTTGGCTACTTCCATTGAGTGAGTTAAGGCATTTTGTCCATAACTACTTCTAAAATGTAGTTTACCTACTATTTCAACTAATTCAGGATCCATCTTTGATAGTCCCAATTCATATAAAGCATTTTTACCAAACTCTTTTATGGTTTGTTTAACGTCTGCACAAGTCTTAGCGTATAACTCTTCTATTCTAGCAGGATGAATTCTTCCATCTTTAATTAGAGTTTCTAATGTAAGTCTCGCTATTTCTCTTCTTAGTGGATCGAAACTAGATATTACTATAGCTTCTGGGGTATCATCAATAATTAAGTCAACTCCGGTTACTGATTCTATAGTTCTAATATTTCTTCCTTCTCTACCAATTAATCTACCTTTCATTTCATCGTTAGGTAGTGCTATAACTGATACTGTCTGCTCACTTGTAATATCTGCTGCATATTTCTGCATAGTACCTACAAGTAATTCTTTAGCTCTTTCATCAACTTCTAGTTTAGCCTCAGATTCCATTTCTTTTATGTATGCTGCTATTTCTTTTGACATCTTTGTCTCAACCATTTTCATAACTGCATCACGAGCTTGTTCTTTTGTATATTTGCTTATTCTTTCTAATTCTTCAAGTTCTTTTCTTTTTATTTCTTCCATTTCTTCTTTAGCTTCTTGAATTTTTTGCTGTTTATCAAGTAAATTATTTTCTCTTTCTTCAAGAGCAGTTTCTCTATTTTGAAGGGCAGTATCCCTTCTGTCAATATTATTTTCTCTTTGAAGAAGCCTATCTTCTTGCTCTTTTACTTCACTTTTCTTTTCTTTAATTTCTTTATCAGCTTCTAATTTTAATTTATGAATTTCTTCTTTTGTTTCAAATAAAGAATCTCTTTTAATCTTTTCAGCTTCTTTTTTAGCTTTATCTATTATAGTATCGGCTTTATTACTATCTTTTTTATTCTTTAAAAAATTAAATAAAAATACTAAAGCAAGTCCTATTCCCAATCCAAGAACAAATAACAAAATGGAGAGAACTGTTTTGTCCATATATATACCTCCATTCTTAATATATTTTATAGAAAAAATCATTAAATATTAATTTAAACTATACAAGTTAATTTTATCTTAGATTTTTTCTCTTGTCAAGTGCTTTTATCAAAAGAGAAAATGCTTAAACTCTTATACTAAAAAAATAAGCGCTTGGCTTACTCTTCATTAAAATATTTATTTAGTATTTTATCTATATTTTCTTTGTTAATTGGTTTGATAATGTAATCATTAAATCCATATTCGATATATTTATCTTCTATATTTTTATTATTTGGTGTAACCATTATAATTGTTATAATGTTATACTTGGCCTGTTTCTTAATATAATTTAATATATCATTTTGATTTTTAATAACTTCATTTGTAAAACTATCTATTTCAAAATTAGGAATAATATCATCAATAATAATCATATCAAATGTTTCATTAGCACTTAGCATATTTCCCATATCTCTTCTATTTTTCACTGATACAATTTCAACATTATATGGCCTTAGTAATATTTTTATTTCTTTTAGTCGTAGATTATTATCGTCTACTATTAGAATTCTTTTATTACTATAATTATGATATTTGATTTTAACATTCTTATTTTCTTGTTTTTCGTTTATAACATCATATTCACTCATAAGTCTTTGGTTAATACCCATTAATAAATTAATAGTATTATCTTCTTTGGTTATAGTTATACTACCATTCATTTTTTCTAATAGATTTTCTATTATCTCATAATTAACATCATTTGTTTTAGTTAATTTAAGTTTTTTTGTTTTTTTATCTTCTTCTAAATAATCTAAAATAGATTTATCACTGGTTACAAATTTAAATCTTAATCGAGAAAATCTACCAACTTTAATATCATCTATTACCAATGACATACTCTTTTTGTTTGATATTGATACAATTAAATCAAAAAAGTATAGAATAGTTTTGATAACTCCTGATTCATCACCATATAGTACTGATGGTAGTTTATCACTAATTTCAATATCTAACTTAATTTTGTTTTTTCCATCTATTTCTAAAAATTGTTTTAATTTATCTAGCATATCTGCCATTTCATATTTATATATAATTGTTTTAGGTTTACTTTTAACTATTGCTAAATCAAGAATACTGGATATTTTATCACTTAGTTTAACAGAATCTTTTTGAAATTTATATAAAACATTATTTAATTCTTTGATGTTATTTTTATCTACTTTTGTTTCATTAATTAATTCTAAACTTTTAATTGAAGATTCTAAATCTTTAGAAATATCCCCTATTAAATTTAGTGTTTTTCTAGAAGATTCTTCTACTAATTGTTTTTGAAATGCTAATTCTTTAGCCATTTTTACATCTGGATTTTCTATAGTATTATACATAATAAATAATATATATGCATAGAAGAAACCTTCAAATATTAGTTCTTTACAATAGCCTCTTATTAAGAAGCCAATCAAATAAAGTATTATTAATATTATATATGGAGATATTTTTTTGATTGAATATTTTTTCACAAGAAAATAAAAGAGTGTTGTTAAGAAGAAGGCAAAACTCAGAATAGTGTGACCTAAAGCCACATCATATGCAAGGCCTTCACCATCTAATAGTTCTCCTTCCAATATGACATTTAATGGTAATAATATTATAAACAATATTGAAATAATGGTGACAATTGCTAAAACTTTTTTTAATTTATTAAGTTTTTCTTCTTTATCATAAATTGATATACAATAAAACATTGAATACAAGTTAAGTAAAGCTAAAATACTCATATATATTTTTTGTAAAATGCATATTAAGGTAAAATTACCAATTAATTTAGCCACTATGTATGTTGAGATTCCCACTAATAAAAATGAAAGATTTAATCCTATTAATTTAGCATATGTTTTTGTTTCAATTGTTTCTATGTTTGGCTTTGAATAGAATAATACTATTAAAGTTGTAATTATAAGTAACCCCACTATTTGTAATATAATTGCTTGCATAATTTTACCTCTTTTTTTCTTTTTTATTTTTTTAATTTTTTTGAATGACCTCTTAATAAGAAGGCATTATTTATATTAATATCTAAGTTTTCTAAAAAACTAAATACTTCTTCTTCACTAGTAATGTTCTTGTCGTGAAAACTCTCACTTATAGCATCTTCTAGTGAGAAACCATAACCATAGTTACATTTTTCTACTATCTCTTTTTGGAAATCATAAATATATCCCTCTGGTACATTATCTCTTTGAAAAATAGGCTGAGTCTCTAGTATTTGCCATTTTAATGTCGCTAATTTATCTCTTAATTCACAATTTAATTCTACTTCGGTTTTCGTAGTACTTTTAGCAATTCCATAATTTTTTCCTATATTGAAATAGAACTTATTACCATATTGCTCTACTGCTATTGGAACTATTTCTACACCTGTTTCTTTTGCCATTCTAACAGTTCCTACAAATGTTTTCATTACTATTACATTTGGAGTTACATTCCAAGCTCCTTCTGGATATATTAATAAATTACCACCATTATTCAATAGTTCTACCGATCTATTATAAGCTATTTTTCTGTCTATTTTATTCTTTGTCTCTAATGGTATAACTCCATTAAGTTTTAATCCTTGATAGATTGGCATTTTATACAATATACCTGGATCTCCAAGCATTAGATAGGCTGGCTCTTTAATAATTTGAAATGTTCTTTGTATATCATTACCGCCTATATGCGTACAAGCAAATATTTTTGGTACACCTTTTTTGGCATTATTTTCATTAGCAATAATTATATTTTTCTCTTTTGATAATGTTTCATCTATTTTTAGTATTAGGTTAATTAATGGATGAATCTTTTTTCTTAACTCAATACCTTTTAATTTATCTCCTTTATTGTAGCAATAAATCCTATACTCTGCGTAATAATTAACTAATTCTTCAATTGCCATATTTCTTTTTTCAATCAAAGTTAATTTCTTAAATGTATCCATAAACCACCCTCCAAATAATTAATAATTAATCATATGCACTATTATAACATAAAAATGCTATTTTTTGTAACTTTTTAATTATTAACTATATATTTTAGTATATAGTTACTGCTTATATATAATAGATGCACTGGCATATTAAATTAAGACTCTTAAAATGAGGCTTAATTTAACACTCATAAGACTACAGGCTTAGAGTGAACACCAGAAAAAACTTACCACTTAAGGTAAGTCTTTATTATCTTGTTTTTGATTTATATGGAATATCAAATGTTACTTCAATCATATTCATTTGTTCAAAATAACTTGCTTTAATTATATTATAGCCTTCACTAACCATTTCTTTTAATCTATCAAAACTAACAAACATTGTAGCACCACCAATGGTTAATCCTTCACTTCTTTTTCCTGTTGCTACTTCACTAATAAATTTATTTATTTCTTCTGCTGATGATACTGTTTTATTTGCACTACTATCTAAATCATTAGGTGTATAAAAGAAACTATTATTATTTGATTCTTTGTTCAAATCTCCTGGTTTGTGGAAGAAATCACCTGTATTTGTTTTTTCTTCTAGATTTTCTGGTGCTTTAAAATAATTACTCATTTTCTCCTCCTAATAATATTTTAGCAGTTCTAACCATTTGTGCTGAATATCCCATTTCATTATCATACCAAGCAATAATTTTAACTAATTGCTTACCATCTACTTCAAGTACTTTTGTTAAGGATAAATCCACTACTGCTCCATAAGTAGAACTAATTATATCCGAAGATACTATTGGATCAAAAGTACCTTTAATAGTTTCACTTTCATTATTTAAAAACATACTATTTATTTCATCTTCAGTAGTCTTTTCTTCTAATTCTAGTGATAAATCTATTAATGAACCATCTGATACTGGTACTCTAATTGCTCCTCCTGATAATTTACCTTCAAGACTTGGTATAACTTTTCCAATAGCGGTAGCTGCTCCTGTTGAAGTTGGAACAATATTCATAGCACATGCTCTACCTCTTCTGGAATGACTACCTTTCTTATGACTTACATCTAGTGTTACTTGATCGTTTGTATAAGCATGAATTGTAGTCATAAATCCTTTTATGATACCAAAGTTATCATCTACTAATTTTAGTACGGGTGCAAGACAGTTAGTAGTGCATGAAGCTGCACTCACTATTTTATCACTATCGTCTAGGATATCATCATTTACATTATAGACAACAGTCTTGACATTTCCTTTGCACGGAGCACTTACTAATACCTTTTTAGCTCCTGCTGTAACATGCTTCATGGCATCTTCTTCTTTAGTAAATTTTCCAGTACATTCAAATACTAGATCTATTTCAAGTTCTTTCCAAGGTAAATTTGTTGGATCCATTTCTTTGTATACTCTTACTTTTTTACCCTCTATTATAATGTTTTCTTCATCATAAGTTATTTCTTTATTATAGTTACGATGATTAGTATCATACTTAAGAAGATAAGCTAATTCTTCTGGTGTACTTAAGTCATTAATAGCTACTATATCAAAATAATTATCTTCTTCCATTAATCTAAATACTAGTCTTCCTATTCTTCCAAAACCATTAATTGCTATTTTCATAATCTTCTCCTCTTTCTTAGTCATTAGCATAATTATCAAAGTATCCTTGTATTAATATTACAGGTGTTCCTTTATCTCCTGAACCACTAGTAAGGTCACATAATGAACCCACTAGGTCTACTATTCTTCTTGGGGTTGTTCCTAAACTCTTATTTTGGCCTACTAGATTTGATTCTTTTTTCTTTATCTCTTCTTTCATGGCTTCATTAAGAGCATCTCCTCGTAGGTTTGATAAGGTATTATCAGATACATATTTTAGTTTTATCTCATTTGGAGTACCTTTTAATCCATCTGTATATGCTGGTGATACTACAGGATCCGCTAATTCCCATATTTTACCTACTGGATCTTTAAAAGCACCATCGCCATATATTAATACTTCTAATTTCTTGCCTGTTTCTTCAAACATTCTTTTCTGAATACCTAAAACTAAATTTAAGCCATCTTTAGGAAATAGTTTTAATTTTTCATCAGTACTCTTGTTTGAACCTAATAGTCCATATTCAGCATTGTAACCGCTACTATTGATACTATGAGTCATTATGTTATCTAGTCCTAATATAATATTAGCTTCTTTTAATAACGTCTTAGTTCTTTCTCTAGTATGGATATCACATGCTAAAACATCTTTAGTATATTTTAATATTTCTTTTGGATTATTAGAGAAAATAAATTCTATTTTACAATTTTCTTTTTCACATATTTCAGTATATACATCTATATAATTTACTCCTGTGAATTCGTGGACGATATTTCTAAAGTATTCATTATACTTCTCAATACCAAATGAATCACTATATGGATTAATATTATATTTATCTAATAAGTCCTCACTAAATAAATGATTACCTACTTCATCTGCTGGATAAGAAAGTAACATATATATCTTATCTACTCCTCTAGCAATACCTTTTAGTATCATAGAAAATCTATTTCTACTTAATATTGGAAATACTAAACCAACTTCTTTATTTGGAAATTTGTTTTTTATATCTTCCGCTATATCATCTACTGTGACATAGTTACCACTGGCAATACCGACAACTGCTTCAGTTACTCCAATTATATCACGGTCGCGTATTTTAAAGTTTTCACTTTCACTGGCTCTAAGGACTGAATTTACAACAATCTCTTCGAGATTATCTCCTTCTTTAATTATTCCTGTTCTTATACCTCTCGCGGTAGTTCCTACATATCTCATGTCTATCACTCTCCTAATATAATTATATATTATATAAATTTAAATTAAAAGAATTTTACTATTACTTGACACTTTTTTTGTCATAAATTATGTTATTTATACCACTTGATATTACTAATGATAATTTATCTATTTGGAAATCTATTTCTTTTGGAGTTACAATAAAATTATAGTTAAGTGAATTTAGTACCTCCTCAATTAAACTTATTCTATCGGTATCAGATAATTCTCCTATTAAACCTAGTACTTCTTTCTTCTCTTCAATACTTAGGTTTTTATCTTTTATTTTATCTAAATAGTTATATCTATTAAATACTAGTTTATTTTTTGATGAATTATCTTTAATGTAAGAGATATGTTTGAATAAATAATTTATTGTATCATATACAATAATGGAAGAACCTACTACTGTGGGAATACCTATGGCAATAACTGGTATACCAAGGGTATCATTACTTATCTCTTTACGCATGTTACCTATACCACTTCCTGGATGGATACCAGTATCAGTTATTTGAATACTCTTATTTATTCTACTTATTGTGGAGGCCGCTAGTGCATCTATTACTATGATAAGACTAGGTTTTGTTTTTTTTGCTATTGATAATATTATATCTTGCGTTTCAATACCTGTGTCTGCCATTACACCTGGGGCTATTTTGGATACTTTTAAAATGCTTTCTTCTGGGCTTCCAAGAAGAAATAGATGCCTTGTTACAATAATATCTTCAAGTGCTTTTGGTCCTAGACTATCTGGAGTACTCTTAGCATTACCTAGGCCCACAATTAGTATAGAAGATTCATCATAGTCAGATAAGATAGTCTTTAGTTCATCTTCAAATACTTTGGTTACTTTCTCTCTATTAGTGGTATCTGTAACATCTACAAATTCTATAGTAATATAGTTACCTTTTTTCTTATTTAATATTTTACTTGTCTCTTCATCAACATTTACTTTTGTTACTTTAATATCATCAATATTATAGGTATCATTTTTGATATTTAAACTACTATTTTCTATGGTATCTAATACTAAATCGGTATGTATATCATACTTTTTTAGGTCAATTTCATGATTCATTGTTATCACCAGTAATATTTTTTACAAAAAGTACCGAAAATATTTGCTTTTTTAGCATTTTTTTGGTAAAATTATAATTAGTTTTGGGAGGAGATGAAATTTATGGCAAACGTTAAAAATGCAAAGAAGAAAATTAAGCAAATTAACAAAGTAACTTTAGCAAACCAACAACTAAAATCTACTGTTAAAAACGCTATTAAAGAAACTGATAAAGCAGTAGCTGCTGGTAACAAAGAAAGAGCTGAAGATAGATTAAAATTAGCTATCAAATCTTTAGACAACGCTAAAGTAAAAGGTTTAGTACATAAAAATAAAGTTGATAGAGAAAAATCTAGATTAACTAAAAAAGTAAATACTATGGAAGTAAAGTAATTACTTCTTTTTTTATATTAAAAGCAAAAGCATAATTTATAAAATATCTATTCTATCTTTTGTGAATTTGTTTTTTAATATAATATAAAAACCTCACTTCTCAAAATATGAGAAATGAGGTTTTTATCATTTATATGTTAAATCTTAATGATTTTTATTACTTATTAGACTCTATTACTTTTTCTAAAAATATCTTTTCATTAAAGGCACCACGTTTCTCATTTTTTTGTTCGGCAACTAAAATAACATTGTCTAATGTTTTGCTCTCTATCTTTGCTAGTGCGTTTATTATTTCCAACATATCTGCTAGTTCTTCAATTCTATCACTTCCACTAGCTTCTATTACTTCTTTGTATTCTTCATAAAGTTTTTTTTCTAATTCGTTTTTATACTCATCTTCAGATAATATCCTAGTAACTGGAGTTTCTCCTTTACTTTTAATTATGTTTGGAATATTGTCTCTTACTAATTTATTATATATTCTTTCCATTTTTTCTCCTCCTTATAAATTAATAATTCTTCTTGTCTGGAATAACACCTCTAACGCCTCCTCGTGGATCTTTAACATCACCACTATATCTGGGTATTAAATGCATATGAATATGCATTACACTTTGACCAGCATCTCTACCACAGTTTAGTCCTATATTATAACCTGTCGGAGAAAACTTCTCATCTAAATATTTTTTACATTTATTTAATAGTTCTAATATTGCAATTTGTTCTTCTTCTGTGATATCAAAGAATGTAGGTGCATGTCTTTTTGTGACTATCAATATATGACCTTTACTTACTGGAAATTCATCAAAGTAGGCTATGGCAAGTTTGTTTTCGAATAGAGCTTTTTTGTTTTTAATAAAGTTATCGCAAAAAATGCAGTTCATGAATTCACTATTCCTTTCTCTATGTTAATTATAACACAGAAAAAGAAATATTTTAATTATTTTTATCAAAAATAACATTAAAATTTAATAAATCATAAATTATTGATTGTAAATCTTCCTCTCCGCTATTCACTTCCGGAACAAAATATCTAGGTTTATCATCATTGAATGTTTTATTTATCGAAAGTATAAATTCACTTTTTAACAATTCATTGTTGCTAAAAAATGTATTTAAATTTCCGGTATGAGGAGTCCATCTTCCTTTTACACTTTTTCTTTTTCCCCATAAATGGAAACCTCCAATATATTCAATATATTTATTAATATTTTTATTAAAATCTGTAATTTTATTTAACTTTATGTCATCCATTTTTATTGCTTCGGCACTGAATACTTGTGGGTAATCAAGAACTAATTTTAGTCTTAAATTTCTATTTGATAATTCATTTAAAAATTTAATTATTGACTTGCAATTAGAAATTAAAAACTTACCACCTTTATAGAAGGTTCCACATCTATTTTCTATAAATATTTTTACATTAGGATATTTTTGTAGGATTATTCTTTCGAACTCTATATATGTATCAAAAAAATTATCAAAATCAAGGCAATAATCATTAAAAGGTGGATGGACTTCTATAATTTCTGGTGGTTGATTATTTCCTATCAAATCTATTATATAATTAGCAAACTCTTGTGCCCATTCTTTGTCTTTCCATAATTGTGGTATATTATCTTTTTGTGAACTTTTTAGCTTAGGATATTTATTAATTAAGCTATTGTCTAATTTTCTCTTCATATGTGAATATTCTGTATGAAGAGAATACTTCCTTATTGGTGAAATACTACTTTTATCAAAGTTTCCGGCGATTTCATCAATATTACTTGTAATACCTACTGGATATTTTTTAGAATGATATGTTATTGGTATTAAAATCATATGGTTCTCCTTAAAATTTTCGATTTTCCTACTGGTGTTTGAATATCCCAAAAAACTAATTTACCATTGTTATTCATTGATATAGAAATAGTATATTCATCTGACTTATCCCAAAATTCATCAATTAAATTAACATAATATATTAAATTATTAACCAAACTATAATCTAGTGGTTTATATTCTTTATCAAATATTTCCATTTGTGGTTCCAATCCAAACTTTTTTAACTTATTGATTCTAATTAATTTATCATTTTCAAACTGTTCACGACTTACAAAATCTAATTTTATATATTTCCACCATTCATTTTGCCATCCCATTTCAATTGGATAATTAAAACTAATAACTTCGTGTGGTGTTATATCTCCTCTATTTATATCTGATACATCAAAGCCTTTTCCAACACTTTCAATAACAAACGAATTTAAAGGTTTATTAACGCACATATTTATTCCATATATGTTTTTAGTTCTATCTATTGGTTGTAATAGCCACATTCGTGTTCCATCTACTTTTCTCTCTTCTAATTTTTCTAAATCTATTAATGATTTATTGCCACCTCTTATAGGATTTGTACATGGCTTTATATATTGATATCTTATAGTACAATATTCCGATTTTAATGTCTCTTTTAACTGTACGATTTTTTCTTTTGTTAACTTTTCATTTTCTTCAAAAAGTACACTATCAAATACTGGGCAACCAACATTTGCTAAAAATTGATATGTGGAAATTTTTTCGTTATTCGCGGCATTGTAATTTTTGTTAGGTAATACTATCATTTTATCTTCCTCCTTAGTAGTTATTTCCTATAAATTAATTTTTTTTCTTTATAAAATTCTAAGTTTTTTTCTATTACATCAATCAAAGGATATTCTCTCCAATTCCATTCTTGCTTTTGCAGTGAATTAGCTAAAACCATTCTTAAAAACTGCGATGGTATTCCTTGATGAGTCATAATATAGTTTTTACCATTGACATCAAGATAATATAAATATTTTTCATATTCATGACATATTTGCCTCAAGTCATTAATATCATCTATTTCTTCAGTTTCAAAGTTATATTTTGATATTTCATCAAGTAGTGATATATTGTTTGGAAAAATATGCAAGTGTGCATGAATAATGCTCTTTCCACTTTCATTTGATGGATATAATGCTCCGTGTTCAAACATTGAAAAACTAGAATTAAAATATTTTTTATTTATTTCCTTTTGCCATTCAATAATTTCTTTTAACTCTTTCAATTCATCTAAGGTTAATTCTCCAAAACAATTTATGTGTTCTTTTGGAACAATTAGTTGATAATTGTCTACGATTCCACCTGTTGTTGGAAAAACGACAAATTTTGGTGTTTCTGCTATAATTCTGTTTTTACCTACTATGCTTTTTTTGGGTTCAACTAATTCTTGACAAAATGGACATATAATATTTTTCATTTTATTTTCCTCCAATTCTTTTATTATTACATAGGTCAATATTTTTAAATTCAAATAAATAACCTTCTATTTTTTTTATATCGATTAATTCAATAAGACCATCGTTATCTATGGCTAAAACTTTACCAATAATAAACAAATATTTACCAATTATTGTATTAAAGTCTTTTTTTATATTATATTCTCTGGCACTAAACATTGTTGAATTAAATATACTCAATTGATTTTCTTTGACTAACATAGCATTATTTATTTTACTTTCTAAATCGTCATAAGTATTGACTTCTGGTTCTATTAAATATTTTTGATAATCATTTGGTACTATTTTTAATATTTCTTTATATTTATCTGTAAGTTTCTTTAACACTTCTACTTTATCATTTGGATAAAATACGATATTTTTCATTTTATAATTAGTAGTCACTAAGCCACTTATTCCATAATCGATAATTATTTTTTCAATTACTCTAGCAATTTTTCCAGTTGGAGTTTTAGCTATAAGAATAGAAAATAGTGCTCCTTGTTCCAATAATCTTTCATACTTTTTAATTTCAGATGCTGTTCCAACTTTAATTTTATTTCCATTAAAATAAGCAAGGTAAACATAATGTGGACTATTACAGTATTTTAAGACATCTTTATTTTTAGCATAACAATTGTCTCCGTGACATTTTACGCATTTATAAAAATCATACATATATTTACATTTATCACATTGTACTTGACTATTATCAACTAAATTATTGCAACTAATATACTGCCTAGTGTATGGATTTATTGTTCCAAGACAAATTTTTTTATTAATTAATTCAATATTGAAGTTATTTGGTACATCTATATATTCATCTTTATATGTAGTATAATCCTTTAAATGTAAAAGTGGAGTTGTTTCATCTTTCCAAATTATACCAATAAAATATTTTTTCATCTTATAAAACACCTCTTCTTTATTTAAATTATCTAAAAAAGAGGAAACCAAAGTAAGGCCTCCTCCTCCAAAACTTAAAAACTTGTAAGTTTTAAGTAACTAAGTCATATGTTACCATTATTCTGTACAATAGTCAACTTTTTTTTACAATTTTTGGAATTTTTTTAATATTTTAAAAATAATAATTGTTATTTATTTTACTACAATAGGTTTAACTCATTTTTTAAACTTTCTTGTAATAATTTAGAAAAGTTAATACCTTTCATATCTGCAAGATTTTTTAGCCAATCTGGCATAGTTACTGTTGTATTTACTGTTTTGGAAGACATTTTCTTTTCGTGTTCTACAGGATCTAACTCTACCATAGTAATAAAGTCGCCATCTTTTACTTTGATGTCCATATAATTGAATGTTGGTTTTGGTAATCTATCTTTATACTCTGGTAACATAGCATACAATGCATCTTGTGCCATATAATATGCATCATCAAAACCAACACCATATGTAAACACATCATCAAAATCAATAAATTTTACATTGTATACCTCTCCTTCTTTGGAAAAAATTGCAGGATAAAAATATTTTTTCATTTTTTATTAGTAGTCTAGTAATAATATCTTTAGAACATAACCAGTTTTCTAAAATATATTACTAACTTTCTCCTTTCATTTATAGTATACCTTTCTCGTTAACACTTGTCAACACTTGTTATGCAATAAAATAATACTTCAATTTGAAGACCTTAGGCTTCAAATTGCCTCGGAAGACTACAGGCTTACGAGGAATATAAAAAGAAAGAGAATTAAATCTCTTCCTATATCATATTTTCTAGGTTATCTATAGCTTTCGTTTTAGCAGAATTCATTTTTCTAGCTAACTTCTTAATATTACCATTTTTAATGTTTTGATATAGAGCGGCACTACCTACTCCTATACCCATACCCATTAAAGCCATACCTACTTTGGATTTCATTATTTTATCACCCCTTTAAAATATGACAGGTATTTAAGTATTATTAAATACCAATAATATTATTTACTAAATTATTATAATTATACTAGATGTTGTATTTATTTATTATTAAATCTTTTAGGGTGGTTTTTCTATTGTCTATATAGTCATTGTTTATACCATAGATAAAAGAATTTGGCTCTCCGACAATGATGAGACTTTTTTTAGCTCTAGTAACTCCAGTGTAGACTAGTTTGTTGTATAGCATTCTTTTAAAGTTTGAAGTTATTGGCATGATAACGGTATCGAATTCACTACCTTGGGCTTTATGAATACTAATGGCATATCCATGTCTAAAATTAATAAATTTATCAGGAGTGTATTCTACGATATTGCCATCATAATTTATATTTATTTGATTTGGTATTTTTTTGCCATCTGATACAATGATTTCTTCAATATATCCAATATCGCCATTGTAGACATTATTGTCAGGATCATTAACTAATTGAAGGACTTTGTCGTATTCTCTATAGACAACATCTTTGAAGACTATTTCTTTTTTGTTTTTGGCTTTGGGATTGAATAACTCCTGGAGCATGATATTTAGGCTATCTATGCCATTTATGCTCTTGTACATTGGGGCTAGTACTTGGATGTCCATATCAGAATAGCCTTTTTTAATTGCTTTGGTTACTACTTCTTTGATGTAGGATAAGGTATTATCATTGTCACTATTTATGAATAGGTAATCATCTTTTTTTATGAATAAGTCTTCGCTAATGTTTTTGCTTTTTATGTCATAGGCTAGATTTAATATATATGAGCCTTCAGTTTGACGATATATTTTGTTTAGACTTATTACTGGAAGGCAGTCGCTATCTATTAAATCTTTTAGTATTTGACCTTCGCTAACACTTGGAAGCTGGTAATAATCTCCGACGAGTATAAGATGAATATCTCTTTTTGTTCCTTTTAGAAGTGCTTCCATAAGAAGAGTATCAATCATACTTACCTCATCTACAATGATGTATTTTTCTTTATTTGGATTATATTCATCTGTAGCAAAGGTGTTGGTATCTTTATCCCAACCTAGGTATTTATGTATTGTATAGGCGGGAAGATTTGTTGTTTCCATCATTTTTTTTGCCGCTCGTCCAGTGGGAGCAAGGAGTGCTATATCGGTGTCGCGAGCTTTCTTACTATCCATAATGATACTGACAATGGCTTTGATTATGGTTGTTTTTCCTGTACCTGGTCCTCCAGTAATGATGGTGATGTTATTGTTTACACCGCTTTCAATGGCTTTTAACTGAATATCATCATAAGTTATTTTATTAAATTTATCGTTATCAATATATTTCATTATACTGGTATTTGTCATAATTGGCATATCGTTTAGGAAGCAGATTTTTTCACAGATGTATTTTTCAGCTTCGTAAAAATGTTTTAGATAGTATCTTTTTTCTTCAATAACTATTTTACCTTCACGGACTAACTGTAGAATTAGGTAATCAAACTTTTCTGAAGTAATGCTAACGTAACTGGATAAATTGAATGATATTTCTTCTTCGGTTAGATAGGTGTCCCCATTGTTAAAGCAGAGATTTTTCATGACATATATTATTAGTGCTTTTACTCTGCGGTCATCTTCTTCATTAATTCCCATTCCTATGGCTATTTCATCTATTTTGGTAAAGGGCATTTCATCTGTTTCAATTAGTTCATATATATTAGTATTTACTGTATCTAATATTTTATTATTGTATTTGTTTAAAAAGCTTAGGGATTCTTTCATTTCAAAACCTAACTTGGTTAGTTCTATTACAATACTGGATGTATCTTGATAGTCTTTTAGGACTTCATATATTTTGTTTATTTTTTTGTCTGTTAGTCTTGGTATTCCTACGAGGCAAAATTTGTCTTCGAGTATTTTGTTTATGACATCTTCTTTTAGAATACTTACTATTTTTTCCGCTGTTTTTTCTCCGATGGGAAATAGATCGCTTGATAGGAATGTTATTAGTTCTTCTTCTTTGGTGGGAACATTTATGTTAAAACTATTTACATTCATTTGAAGGCCATATTTAGGGTGATTGGCTACTTCTCCATATAGGATATATTCTTTTTTATCGCTAAGTCTTGGAAGAGTTCCAGTAATATTTATTACATCTCCTTCTTCAAACTCGGAAAATGTACTTTCTTTTACCTTGAATAGTCCTACCATGTAGCTATTTATTTCATTACGATATATTTCTTTATATAGCATTCCTTTGACAAAATTTTCTTCCATTTGATACATCCTTTCTTCTTAATAATTATATCAATTTAGAAAGGTAAAGTAAATAAAAAAGAATGGTTATTAATAAAAAAAACTATCTCATAAAACGAAAAGGAACTATCATTTACTTTTTTTGATAGTTCGTTATTAGTTTACTAGTTTTATATAAATAATTAATCATTTTATTTATTTTTATACACATTTTATATTCGTCATTTTCTAACTCTATCTTACTAGGAATAGCTAGCTGGCTGAATAATAGTAGTCTTTCTTCCTCTTTTAATGGGTAACTACTTTCGTAGTAATGAAATAAATCATCAAAGTCTAATTCTAGATAGTGATTCTTATAGAAGGATAATAAATCATATATTGGACTATCTATTCTACTTTTATTCCAACTAATAAGATAGGGCTTCTCACTTTTTATATAATGATCGAGAGTGATGTTGTTATGAATGTTAACTACTCGCTCATTTTTGCTATCTTCTATTTGTTTATACCATTCTTCTATTTTGTCTCTGGAATAATAGATGCTTTCAAATATTATATTTATATTTCTCGCTATTAAATATGAAGATGGCGACATATATACTTCTTTTTCTATTGATGTTATTAAGTTGGTGTAATAGTTATTTAGATAGTCTAAGTTGTTTATAGTAGTTTCGTATATTTCTTTGTTGTGGTCAATGTCTACTTCTCTATAAAATGTAGTTTTACTGTGAAGAAGACTAAGAAGATATATTAGGTCCATGGCTTTTTGTTCTTTTGGTTCATAACTATTTTTAATGTATGGGTATAGTTCGTATTTTTTATCAAGAGCAACTGGTTCGGGAAAATAGTCAAAGGAACGGGATTTTAAATAGCTATATGTTCTTTCTATGTCATCTTTTTTTCTTTCTTTAACCACTAATTTGTCATCTATTATTTTGGCATTTGATAGAATGGTAATTTTTTTTATGGGAATATTATACTTAGTAAGTATTTCGCGTAGATTGTTATTCACCTTTTTTTGGAATTATTACTTTTTCCCCTGGCTTAATATTGTTTATATCATTATAGTTTTCGAAGTCTTCTTTGGATATTTCATACTTAGTAAGTATCTTCTCGAGAGTATCATCTTCTTTTACAATGTAGACATAATATGTTGTATATGTTTCTGTGCTATCTAGGTTGGAGAATAAATCTGTTCCGATATTTATTGTTTCTTCTCTTGATTCTTTAGTACTGCTGGTATCTGGTGATTTTACTTCTGCTTTTTCTGGCACTATATCGTCCTCCTCTGGAATGTCCATTGGTGTACTTGGAGTTCTTAACGTCTCTTCTGGAGCTTCTTTTGATTCTTTTGGTGCTAATAGGTCTTCTGGTTCATCTTTTACTGGTTCTTCTGGTAGATACTCTGCCTCAATAAATAAGTCAATATTTACTTTTAGAGTGTCTTCATTGATTATATCGTAATAGAAGTCTTCAATATCGGCATTAACAGTACTTATGTCATATCTAGGATCTAAAGTGATATCAAATGGTAGATCAAATGAGAAGTCTTCTCTGGTGATGGAACCTTCATTCATTTTGTAGTCTCCAGTTATGTGGAAAGCTCCGGATACTACTTTGTCCTCGGTTACCTCTATGTCTCTTTCTAATGATATAGAGGTAATTTCACTAACTTTTGTTTTAAATGGTAATTCTTTTTTGAATGGTATAATTTGTTTCATAATCACTCTTCCTTTCAATAAAGGATATGTTAAAATTTGTAAATTATGAAAAAAATAGTTCTTTTTTTTATAATTTAATGTTATACTTAATTAAGGGAGGTAAATTATGGGATTAAATGGTTTATTAGGAAGTAATGATGGTTTTTCTAGTAATTTCGGAGGTGTAGCTGCCGCTGGGGTATGGATGATTGTATCTGTTATACTTGCTATAATTGGTGGTATTGTTTTATACTTTGTTGTCTTTACAAAGCAAAATGAGCATAAGTTTACTGGTACTATGGCTTGGATATATGATTTCTTTACATTCAAAAAAATGTTATTAGAAACCTTACTTAAGATATTATATATGATTGTGGCTATATATATTACATTGTCTTCATTCTCATTAATATCTATAAGCTTTATCGGTTTCTTACTTCAATTAACTTTAGGAAATCTACTTGCAAGAATTGGATTTGAATTTTCTTTATTATTATTAACAATCTGCAAGAACACTACTGAAATTAATGATAAGTTATCTAAAAGCAAAAAAGAAATAAAAGAAGAAAAAAAAGAAGAAAAGAAAGATAAGGAATAAAATTATCTTTCTTTTTTACTTGCTATTTGAGTTTAATTTACGAACTTTGGTCAAAGTTTCTTTATTTACTTTTTGATTTTCTACTAGTTTATTTTTTATTAGGAATGTTTTCTTTCTACTATTAAGAACATCTTGCTCTAATAGTTCTATTTTTTTATATGCTTCGCTATACTCTGGAAGGTTGTATTTTAGAAACTTATTTCTAAACTCACCTTTTAGATTGTTGATATCTTGAAGAGCTAAATCTATGTTTTCTTCTACTGTACTTATACTGCAAATTCTATTATTAAGTTCTAAATTGTAGTTTTCAAATGAGTAAACTATTTTTTCTTGTTTTTCATAATGAAGACTGTGATACATACTTCCTACTAATTTTCTTGTAGCATATGTTTTTGCAGCTATTCCAGGAAGGATTCCTCTTAAAGGTGTTAATGATAGTAATCCTATATATTTTAATGATATTGATAATAGGTTATTTAGGCCTTGCAATTTATACTTAGTATATTTTATTTTATTTATTGTTCCTATTTTTAATGATAGTTTATCTAAATATATTTTATTATTTTTTATAATATCATCACATCTATTATTAATTTCATCTAAATTTAGCATTTTTTCTTTAGCTTCTTTGTATCTACTATCTCTTTCCGATAATTCTTTTTCTCTTGTCTTTGTTTCTTCCTCGAGATTTTTTGTTTTTATCCCTAATTCTTCCAATTTAATGGTAAGTTTTTTGTATTCATCAAATAATTTTATTTTGTTTGGCAATTTACTTTCTTCAATATCAGAGATTAACTCTTTGTATTTAATTATACTTTCTACTAAATCTTCATCATTTATTGATTCGGGTTCTATTAAGATATTTTCTTTAATATTATTGATGTTTTTATTGATTTTACTTAATTTTTCTTCAAGAACTTCTATTTCTTTTTTTATAGCAGTAGCTCTTTCTAAAAGATTTTTATCGTTACCATACTTTTTTATTAAATAGGCTTCACTTTCTATTATGTCATACTCATTACTTAGCTTATTTATTTTTTTCTTTATTTTTAGTGCTATTGATATCTCCATATTATCTATGACCTTTATATTCTCTGTTTTGTTAACCTTACTAATCTTATTAGTTGAAATGTTAGTATTACTTTTTAATCGAATTGCTTGTTTATTTTTAGTTTTATTTTGACTCATTTTACTTTTTATTGTTTCATTAATAGTTTTGTTTTTTATATAACCATTATTTGGAATTACTATATTTTTTTCAATATTTATTCTATTTATTTCTTCTTTTTTTAATGTAATGCTTTTTCTTTGTACACTATTTTCACCTGAAAAATGATCTATGATATTCTTAATAAAGCCAAAGAAAATTAATGGTAAAAACAATATTATTTTGAATATACTTTCATCTTCTTTTTTCTTTTTTAATATCCCTAATTTGTCATTTTCTTTTTTCTTCTTTTTAATATAAAGAAATGAAAATTTTCTTTCTCTAAACCTTTCTCTAATATTAATAGACATAAAAATCACCTACAAGTATAATAACATAAATTTTATTATTTTTAAATATATATACAAAAAAGTCCAACTACTTATGTTTAAAGTAATTGGACATAAAAAAATATTGGCAACGACCTATTTTAGCAAATAATCACTATCTTCGGCGCTGAAGTGCTTAACTTCTGTGTTCGGTATGGGAACAGGTGAACCACTTCGCAAATATCACCAATATAATTTATTAAATTAATAGTTTAATAGTTCTCTGAAAACATGATAATGTGGATATTCAAATCAAATTAAATAATTTAGGGATTAAATCCTCAATCTATTAGTACTAGTCCGCTCAATGTATCGCTACACTTCCACTTCTAGCCTATCAACCAGTTAGTCTATCTGGGATTTTACTTGTTAAACAATGGGAAAACTCATCTTGGAGAGGGCTTCACGCTTAGATGCTTTCAGCGTTTATCCCTTCCCTACATAGCTACTCTGCACTGCCACTGGCGTGACAACAGATACACCAGAGGTAGGTCCATCCCGGTCCTCTCGTACTAAGGATAGCTCTCCTCAATTTTCCTGCGCCCACGACGGATAGGGACCGAACTGTCTCACGACGTTCTGAACCCAGCTCGCGTGCCATTTTAATGGGCGAACAGCCCAACCCTTGGAAGCGACTCCACCTCCAGGATATGACGAGCCGACATCGAGGTGCCAAACACCACCGTCTATGTGAACTATTGGGTGGTATCAGCCTGTTATCCCCGGGGTAACTTTTATCCGTTAAGCGACGACCATTCCATTCTGAATCGCCTGATCACTAAGTCCTGCTTTCGCACCTGCTTGACTTGTAGGTCTCGCAGTCAAGCTCCCTATATACCTTTACGCTCTTTGAATGATTTCCAACCATTCTGAGGGAACCTTTGAACGCCTCCGTTACATTTTAGGAGGCGACCGCCCCAGTCAAACTGCCCACCAGACACTGTCCCTGAACCAGATAATGGCTCTAGGTTAGAAATCCAATAAACTAAGGGTGGTATTCCAATGGTGACTCCTCTAAGGCTGGCGCCTTAGTCTCATAGTCTCCCACCTATGCTCTACATAGTTTACCGAATTCCAATATCAAGCTACAGTAAAGCTCCACGGGGTCTTTCCGTCCAGTCGCGGGTAACCTGCATTTTCACAGGTATTAAGATTTCACCGAGTCTATGGTTGAGACAGTACCCAGATCATTACGCCTTTCGTGCGGGTCAGAACTTACCTGACAAGGAATTTCGCTACCTTAGGACCGTTATAGTTACGGCCGCCGTTCACTGGGGCTTCAGTTCAAAGCTTCGTATTATCGACTTGCGTCATACTAACTAATCTCTTTAACCTTCCAGCACTGGGCAGGCGTCAGCCCCTATACATCCACTTACGTGTTAGCAGAGACCTGTGTTTTTGGTAAACAGTTGCCTGGGCCTATTCACTGCGGGTCTATCGCTAGACCACCCCTTCTCCCGAAGTTACGGGGTCATTTTGCCGAGTTCCTTAACCATAGTTCTCTCGCTCACCTTAGGATACTCTCCTTGACCACCTGTGTCGGTTGTCGGTACAGGCACCTATGCAATTAGCCCTAGAAGCTTTTCTTGGAAGCGTAGCATCATGAAAGTTCGCTCACCCGAAGGATCACTTCCCCATCATGTTTCAGCTGTAATAGTATTGCGGATTTCCCAACATACTAGCCTACGCACTTAGACCAGAATCCAATAACTGGCTCTCATTAGCTTTCTCCGTCACTCCATCAGTTACATAGGTGGTACAGGAATATAAACCTGTTGTCCATCGACTACGCTTTTCAGCCTCATCTTAGGTCCTGACTAACCCTGGGAAGACGAACTTTACCCAGGAAACCTTAGTCAAACGGTGAATGGGATTCTCACCCAATTTTCGTTACTCACACCGGCATTCTCACTTCTAAACGCTCCAGCAGTCCTTACGGTCTACCTTCACAGCCCTTAGAACGCTCCCCTACCACTTGCACATAAGTACAAGTCCGCAGCTTCGGTATTGTGTTTAGCCCCGGTACATCTTCGGCGCAGTGTCACTCGACTAGTGAGCTATTACGCACTCTTTAAAGGGTGGCTGCTTCTAAGCCAACCTCCTAGCTGTTTTGACAACTCTACATCCTTTCCCACTTAACACAAATTTTGGGACCTTAGCTGGCGATCCGGATTCTTTTCCTCTCCCGTATGGACGTTATCACCCATACAGTGACTCCTGATTAGTACTACCCAGCATTCGGAGTTTGATTGTACTCAGTACATCTAGACGACGCCATCGCACATTCAGTGCTCTACCTCCGGGCAGATTCAATCAAGGCTAGGCCTAAACCTATTTCGGGGAGAACCAGCTATCTCCGAGTTCGTTTGGAATTTCTCCGCTAACCACAAGTCATCCGTACGCGTTTCCGGGCATATCGGTTCGGTCCTCCATTGGGTCTTACCCCAACTTCAACCTGCTCATGGCTAGATCACTCGGTTTCGGGTCTATTGCATCATACTAAAGCGCCCTATTCAGACTTGCTTTCGCTTCGGCTCCATCTGTTCGACTTAACCTTGCATAATACAATAACTCGCCGGTTCATTCTGCAAAAGGCACGCTCTCACACATTAATGTGCTCGAACTTTTTGTAAGCATACGGTTTCAGTTTCTATTTCACTCCCCTCCCGGGGTTCTTTTCACCTTTCCCTCACGGTACTTGTTCACTATCGGTCATTAGAGAGTATTTAGCCTTGCGGGATGGTCCCCGCAGATTCCAACAAGATTCCACGTGTCTCGTTGTACTCAGGATACCTCAAAGAGTTCACAATATTTCGTTTACAGGGCTATCACCTTGTTTTGCCAAACTTTCCAGAATAGTTCAACTATATTGTGAATTTGTAACTCTTAAGTAGAGGTCCTACAACCCCGACTCTAAAGTCGGTTTGGGCTCTTTCCGTTTCGCTCGCCACTACTAAGGAAATCGATTTTTCTTTCTTTTCCTCCAGTTACTAAGATGTTTCAGTTCACTGGGTTGCTTTCTGTATAACTATGTTTTCATTATACGATACTAGTGCATTACCACTAGTGGGTTCCCCCATTCGGAAATCTCCGGATCAAAGATTACGTACATCTCCCCGAAGCATATCGTAGTTAGTCACGTCCTTCATCAGCTTCTAATGCCAAGGCATCCACCATACGCCCTTACAAATTTAATCACCATTAAAATTATTATCCTAATTTGATTGAGATTTTTAAAATCTTAATCGTCTTATTGCGACTACAATAAGACTACCACATTATCAAGTTTTCAAAGAACTATTATGAGAGAATAATTCTCTCAAAACTAAGCAAAATATACAAGTAGCTAGATACGGTTTTTCTATTTCTCCATAGAAAGGAGGTGATCCATCCCCACGTTCTCGTAGGGATACCTTGTTACGACTTTACCCCAATCACTTGTCCTACCTTAAATGGCCCCCTCCTAAAAGGTTAGGCTACCACATTCGGGTATTACAAACTTTCATGGCATGACGGGCGGTGTGTACAACACCCGGGAACGTATTCACCCCAACATTCTGATTTGGGATTACTAGCGATTCTAGCTTCATGAAGTCGAGTTGCAGACTTCAATCCGAACTGAGACTGGCTTTATAGATTTGCTTCACTTCACAGTATTGCGTCTCATTGTACCAGCCATTATAGCACGCCTGTAGCCCTAGACGTAAGGGGCATGATGATTTGACGTCATCCCCACCTTCCTCCGGTTTGTCACCGGCAGTCTCCTTAGGGTTCTCAACTAAATGTTAGCAACTAAGGATAAGGGTTGCGCTCGTTAGCGGACTTAACCGAACATCTCACGACACGAGCTGACGACAACCATGCACCACCTGTCACCTGGGTAACCTCCACTATATTTCTATAGCTTTGCCAGGGATGTCAAGTCTAGGTAAGGTTCTTCGCGTATCTTCGAATTAAACAGCATGCTCCACCGCTTGTGCGGGTGCCCGTCAATTCCTTTGAGTTTCAGCCTTGCGACCGT
>FR887363.1:13214-24927 GCA_000431795.1 Clostridium sp. CAG:302 | reverse complement strand
AAAAATATTAAAACCATAAATCAAGATAAAACTATTGGGGTAATAATTTGCAAGAAAGATAATGGTTATTACATAGAATATTCCAGTGATAACAGAATATTTTCTAAAAATTACATATTGTCTTAGGAGGCACAGAAAAGAATTATTATAATGAAATAAAAAACGAACTAATAAACAACGAAGTATATAAAAGGGTAAAAGATTATTCAAAGAATAGAAATGAACTTAGTACTTATTATAATGTCGGTAAATTGTTAATTGAAGCTCAAGGCGGCGAAGATAGGGCTAGGTATGGAGAAAGTCTAATAAAGGAATATTCCAATAAATTAATCACTGAGGTTGGGAAAAAATATAATTATAAAACATTGTTAAAAATGAGAAAGTTCTATTTGGTGTTTAAGAATTTCTCGACACTGTCGCGACATTTGACATGGAGTCATCATTGCGAACTTTTGACATTTGATAATGTTGATGAAATTAACTATTACATAAAGCAAACCGGAGATTATAATTTAAGTGTTAGAGAGTTAAGAGAAAAAATAAAATCCAAAGAATATCAAAGATAAGTAGCTTATTAACAATTTAAAACATATGAGCTAATTTTATTTGCTATGAGAAAAAGGTGCGCCACTGGCACACTAATTACAATTACTAAACTAATATTAAATATATACCTCTCTCTTATATATAATAGATATGTAGATATATTGTTGTTAGACTATAGGCTAACAACAACACTCTATAGACCTTAGGCTATAGAGTGATTATACAATATTATCCAAATATAACTTATATACCTTATCAAAATCAATAATATCAAAAACATTCTCTAAGTATTTCTTTCTTAAATAAGTATACTTTAAATAATAAGCATGTTCCCATACATCAATAGTCATAATAGGAGTAAAACCATAATAATAAGGAGTATCCTGATTAGAAGTATTAATAATTCTAAGTTTATTATTCTTATCCATTACTAAAAAAGTATATCCACTACCTTTAACTTCCATAGCCATATCAATAAATTCCTCTTTAAATAAAGAGAAAGAACCAAAATATTTATTAATTAGATTAAGAAGTTCTATAGGTATATCTTTCTTCTTATTAGTCAAATTATAAAAATATAGGCTATGATTTAAATATCCTCCTAGATTAAATAGTATCTCATCTCTATTCTCCATAGGTAATATATCAATATGCTTAGCTAAATATATAGGAGAGTCTTTATAATCATAATTAATATCATTTAAATATTTATTTAACTTATCAGTATAATTTCTATAATGAGCATTATAATGAAGATCTAGTGTTCTATCATCAATATAGGGATCTAAACTCTTATAATCTAAAGTAATTCTTTTATATTCCATATATCATTCACCAATACATTATATTATTACTTCCCATAATTTACCACATTTATTTGATAATTTAACCAAATAAAATTAATATAATTAAATCAAGGAAAGAGGTGATAGATGATTAGATAAGAAAAAATATTAATTTTGTGTTATACTATATTTAGGAAGTGATATATATGAAAACAATAGCACTAGTAGAGGATGAAAAAGATTTGAATAATCTAATAAGAACATATCTAGAAAAAGAAGGCTATAATGTAGTATCCTATTATGATGGAGAGAGTACTATAAATAATATAAATAAAGATGTAGATTTATGGATATTAGATATAATGCTTGGAGATACCATTAGTGGATATGACATTATAAAGAAAATCCGTGAGGAGAATCCCGATGTACCAGTAATATTTACATCCGCGAGAGATAAAGATCTAGATAAAATAATCGGTTTAGAATTAGGAAGTGATGATTACATTGCTAAACCATATTCTCCTAAAGAACTAGTACTTAGAGTAAATAATATCATAAGAAGAGTTTACTCCAAAGATAAACAAAAACTTACCTATAAAGATTATACTATAGACTTTGAAAAAAGAATGGTACTTCACAAAGGTGAAAGTATAAATCTAACTACTTTAGAGTTTGATTTACTCTATATGTTCGTTACCAATATAAATAAGTCCTTCTCAAGGGATGATATTCTAAACAACATTTGGGGAGAAAACTATTTTGGTACTGATAGAGTAGTAGATGATCTAGTAAGAAGACTAAGAAAGAAAATGCCGGAATTAGATATAAATACAATCTATGGCTATGGGTATAGATTATTATGAGAAAACCTAATCTTACAGAACAATTACTATTTATTTGTATAGTAATAGTGGTAATAATGATAATATCACTAGGAATAATATTACCTAGAAACCTATTACCAATATATGAAGATAATTTATATAACTATCTTGGTGAATCTTTAAATATATTGGATAGTCCTGAGAATAGTAAAATAAATAGTGAGGTAGCTTATATATATGTTAATAATGAAAATATATATATATCAAATAACTTAAATAAAGTAATAGGATTAGATTCTCCTAAAGAAATTCTAAGTAAAATAAATAAGGAAGAAGGAAAATTTCTCTATAACAAGAAAGTATATTATTATAGTACTATTACTTCAAATAATACTAAGAAAATAGCACTTACTGGTAGTAGTTATATAAATGATATGCGTATATCAATATTTAAGATAATCCTTCTTGTAGTAGGTATAACCTTTATAATAGTATCAATGGTAATCCTAATATGGTCTAATAGCTTAGTTAATAGAATAAAAAAATTAAAAGAAAAAATAGATAACTTGAATAACGATAACTATAATCATAAGATAAAATATGATTATGAAGATGAAATATCTACCCTTGAGGTAGCTTTGGAGAAAATGCGTGTATATTTGAAAGAAGAAGAAGAATATAAAAATCAAATGTACCAGAACATTTCCCATGATTTTAAGACTCCTATCACAGTAATGAAATCCTATATCGAAGCATTCGAAGATGGTGTAATAACAGATAAAGAAGCCGTAAAAGTATCTAAAGAGCAATTATCTAAATTAGAAGGTAAAGTTCACTCCTTATTGTACCTTAATAAATTAAACTATTTCAAAGACAAAAAAGATATTATAAAAGAAAGGTGTGATGTCAGTAAAGTAGTCTTTGATTCAGTTGATAAATTCTCTTTAGTAAGAAATGATGTTAAATTCACTTTAGATATTGATGAAAAAAATACTATCTTTAAAGGTAGTAGTGAGATGTGGGAAGCAATTATAGATAATATATTAAATAACTTTATTAGATATGCTAATAAAGAAATAAAGATAACCATAAAAAATAATAAGATAATTCTATTTAATGATGGACCAAATATTGATAAAGATGTATTAAATAATATCTTTTCTCCTTTTGAAAAGGGGGTTAATGGTGTGTTTGGTTTGGGATTATCTATTGTAAAGAAAACACTTACATTCTTAAATTATGACATTAACATTCAAAATACTAAAAATGGTGTTAAGTTTATAATAAGTTAAGAACTCTTATTTTAGGGTTCTTTTCTTTATGTACACATTAAGCCTTATTCTAAGTCTTAATAGTGTTTATTTGAGCCAAACTATTGCCCTAAAATAAATATATCAGCCATATCTATCATATAGAAGAGGGGGTAATATACTAGGAAATAAAAAAAGAAGATTACTCTTCTTCAATAGCTCCTGTTGGACAAGATTCTAAGGCAGTATTTGATTCTTCTTCATGTTCTTCCGCTACTGGGGTTTCAATAACCTTAGCTAAATTATCATCATCAAAATCAAATACATCTTCACATAGACTAACACATTGTCCACATCCAATACATTTATCTTTATTAATTTTTAATTTCATAATCATACCTTCTTTCTATTTAATTATATCAAAATCAAATAAAAAATCAACATAAAATCTTTTATTTATCAAAAAAATATGTTATTATATTAATAGTAGAGGTAGAGCAATATGGAAAGTAGAATGGAAAAATATTATAAAGAAGATTTAAGTGAATTTAATAGAATTAAGAAAAACGAAAAACTATATAAAGATATTTCTTCTGAAATATCTGAACTAGATAATTTACCAATACCTGATAATTCCAATGAAATAGATATAAATGGTTTAAGAGAAATAGTTTCCAGTAGAGACGAATATCGAAAAGCTAAAGAATTAGGAAGAACAGTTACCCTTCCAAAAAGGGAAGTAACAAATGTAGCACCAAAAGAGAGTAGTAGAATATATGATATTAATGTTCTACTTGAAAATGCTAAAAATGAAATAAATAAAAATGCTGAAGCTAATAAAGAAGAGCCTAAAATAAATACTAACTTTTTAACTAATCTTGAGGATGCTAATATACCATATGTTCCTGAAGCAGATGATGCTATGGAACTTTCAGAAGAAGTACCAAAAGAGGATAAAGATAAAAAAGAAAGTAATACTAATTCACTTCCACTTGATATACTTGTAGACTTAAAAGGTGATGATAACACTGTAGTAACAGATCCTATTGTTAAAGAAGAAGTTACTATGATAAAGAAAATAAAAGAAGGAGAAACCTTTTATAGTGGTTCATTTAATTTTAGTAAAAAAGATTTTGATGAAGATGATGATGATGAAAAATTATTTGAAGAAAAATCTCATAATGGAATAAAGATATTCTTCTTAATATTTGGACTTCTTGTACTAGGAGCAGCCTTATATTTTATCATTACTAGATATGTATTATAAATAAAATTAAATTGATAGCTTAGGCTATCTTTTTACATAAAATAAAAAAAATAAAATTATTCTAAAAAATAATGTTAAAAAAATTAAAAGTGTGGTAAAATATATTATAGGTAGGAAAGGTGGTAACATATGGATAGTGTCTTTTTAATTACTATATCAGCTTTTATATTGGCAGTTATCCTTATAATTATTACTATTGTTATAATTAAAAGTAATCAGAATAAAAAATATAAAAAAGAAATAGAAGAATTAGATATTGAAAAGAATAGCCTACTTGGGGTTCCGGTACTTAGTGAGATAACAAAGGTTAAAGAATTAGTAAAAACTGATAATTTAAAGGAAAAGATGGAAGACTGGGATAATACTTTTAAATTAATAAGGGATGAAGCAATACCTAGTATTACTGATTCAATATCTGATGCTGACTTTTTAATAGATAGAAAAGAATACAAACAAGCTATAAGAAAAATGGCTAATATTGAAATGGAACTACGTGTACTAAAGAAAAAGACAGATAAGTTGCTTGAAGAAGTTCAGTTAATAACTAAATCTGAAGAGAGAAATAGAACTCTTATTACTAAATTGAAAATAGTATATCGTGAGCAGCAGAATAAATTTGAAAGAACTAAAAAAGAATTTGGCGTAATTACAGCTTCAATGGAAGAAGAGTTTAGTAGAATAGATAAACTATTTGCGGAATTTGAAAGAGCTATGGATAATAATGATTATGTTTCTGTAGAAAAGAAAATAGTTCTTTTAGATGATAAGATTAAAAGAATGGATAAATTACTTGCAGACGTTCCTACAATTGTCTTAATGGCTACTGTTGTTATGCCAAATAAAATAGAGGATACTATAATATATTATAATAGAATGCGAAGAGATGGTTATCCACTAGATTACTTAAATGTTGAATATAATATTAAAGAAATAAAAGATAAAATAAATAAAATTATTGAAAATTTAAAGAACTTGGAGATGAATGATTCAATAATAGAATTAAAAACTTTTGTAGATTACTTTAATAGTTTATATAATGATTTTGATAAAGAAAAAGAATGTAAAGACTTATTTAAACAAAATATTAAAGAACTCGGGTATAGAATAGACAATATTAATAAAGTAGTAAGAGATATATATCTTCAAATAGATGATATAAAATATAATTATAATTTATCAAATGAAGATATTAATAAATTTAGTTTATTAAATAAGAGTTTAGAAAAAATAAATAAAGATTATAAGATACTAGTGGATCAAGGTAAAATGAAAACATTTGCCTACTCTAAACTAGTTGATGAATTAGATGGATTGTCACTAAAATTATCTAGATTACAGGATGATTTGGATTATCAGTTAAGATCAATTACTAGCATGAAAGATGATGAAACAAGAGCAAGAGAACAGTTAAATACAATTGAAGACTTATTAAAGAAGTCAAAATATCGTCTAAAAGATTATAAAATACCAGTAATTCCAAGTAGTTATTATATAGAACTTACTGAGGCACAAGATGCTATAAGAGAAATAGTAAAAGAATTAGATAAGAAACCAATCGTTATAAAAATACTAAATATAAGAGTAGATACTGCAAGAGACTTAGTATTTAAAATATATAATAAGACAAACGATATGATTAAGATTGTTGATATGGCTGAAAAGATGATAGTTTATGGGAATAGATATCGTAGTAGTTATGAAGAAATAGATATTGCTCTTACTAAAGCAGAAGAGTTATTTAGAAGAGGAAAGTATAAAGAATCTTTGGATTTATCTACGAAGAGTATAAGTTTTATAGATAAAAATATTATAGATAGTGATTAATTGTTGATTTTTTAAGTTATTTATGATATTCTTATATTAGAGTAAATAGGGAGGAAAAATATGCAAACAGTAGTAGATTTTTTATTAGAATATTATGTGTGGGTTTTGATTGTATTAGTTATTCTTTTAATTACAGTAGTTGGTTTTCTCGCAGATACTAAAAAGAAAAAGAAATTAAGAGAAAAAAAGGAAAGAGAAGCTGCAAGTGATAATAGTATGCCTACTAATGATTTAAATATGATGAATCAAGGTATGGATATGAATTATAATGCAATGAATCAAAATATGAATATGGGCTATAATGGTATGATGATGAATCAAAACCTTAATGACATGATGAGCCATAATACTGATAATATGATGAATAATAACATGTTAAACAATAATATGATGATGAATAATCAAGATATGAATATGTCAAATAATATGGCACAGAATATAAATCAAAATATGAATACGATGGAGAATATGCCTGAAAGTATGAATAATAATATGAATCAAGGTGTAAATTCAAATATAAATACAATGGGAATAAACATGAATAATAATTTTGAAAATAATCCTAATGTAACAAATAATGCACCTGAAGTAAATCAAAATATGAATAGTAATGATTCTTTCTTTATTCCAGCTTCAGAGCAGACACCAAAATTTGAACCAAGAGAGGTATCAATACCAAAACCTGTTGAACCAACACCAATATTAAATAATGGAATAAATAGCGGTGTAGCTCCTGTTACAGAACCAAGAGAGGTACCAAGTATGCAAAGTAGCATACCAAATCCTATGCCTAGTGTAGCACCACAAATGACAGTACCTACACCAGAACCAATGCAAAATTCTATTTCAGAGGCAACTACTGGTGTTCAAATGGGTGGAGTTACTCCAACACCAATACCAAATACTATGCCACAAATGGCAGGACCAAGTGTAATACCAAATGTTAATATTCCTAGTGCTCCAGTAGTAGAGCCAATGAATCAAGCAAATACAAACAATATGCCAAATAATATGATAAATAATGTTCCAAATGGTGTTCCTAATACAATGCCAAATATGAATCAAATGCCACAGGAGCCAGTAAACAATATGAATGGTTATACCAATAATTTAGTGCAGGGTGGATCAAACTTTGTAATGAATGGTAATGTACCGAATAATCAAAATAATGGTAATTGGAATCTATAAGATTTAGTTAATCTAAATCCTTTCTATCTTAAGGAGGTATTTAAATGAATTATGATGATGATAAAAAATTAGAAAATGTTACACCATATAGGGCTACTGGTAATTTAAATACCGCAATTAGTAATCCTAGTATAGATATAAATGATACTATGGATGTTAATATAAAATCAGTAAATACAGTTCAAAATAATCAGGTTAATACAACTAATAGTATACCACTTACAAATAATCAAAATACTATGAATCAAAATTCAGTTAATATGCAGAATCAATATAACAACATATATGAAACTAATAGTCAAAATACTACTAATAATCAGAATGTTAATAATACAAATGTAAAGAAAACTTATGTAACAACTGATAACAAACCTAAAAAAAAGAAGTTCGATTTAAATCTTACTAAAGAATTTAAAATAGCACTTCTTATCATAGTAATCTTATTTGTATTTGTATTTATATTAGATTTATTACCAAAATTATTTTAAATGTTTTTGGATAATGAAATAATTAAATCAAAGTTATCATCATTAGCCATAATATTTTTATGTAACTCATGACATTTATCGCAGCTATAAATAATCTTATAGCTGTTTTTAAATTTCTCTATACCAATTGGTCTCATTAGTCCTTTGCAGGTATTTTCTCTATCACCAGGATTAATATCTAGATGTTTAGAATATAAACAGAATGGACAGTGATCTCTAGCGGTATATCCAAGCCTAGTAACTTCTTTACCACAATTTTCACAAATAAAACTTTCATCAATCATATTAAACTTTTTCATGATACAATTATAACAAAATATAATAAAAATATCAATAAAAACACCATATGGTGTTTTAATAATATACTGGATAATTAGGATATGGAGGATATGGATTATATGGTACTGGATATGGTCTAGGATAAAAAGCAGGAGCTAAAAGGCCTCCGGTTATTCCCCCTAATAGAAATGGTCCAAAAAATCCCCCACCAAATCTATCTCCATTCATTGGCATTGGTCTTAACATTCTTCTGTTATACATAAAATAGTCTCCTTTCTCTATATTATATTTAAAAACATTAATCATGTGAAAAGACTTTATTTATTTTTTAAAATCTAGTATAATATATACATGGAGGTTTACTATGGATGAAATAATAATTAAGAGTGATGATCTACTAGTAATGAATTTAATAAATTATTTTATTACTGAAGAAAACTATAAACCAATGATTATACATGGTATTAATGATGAAATTTGGCTTGAAAATCTAGATAATAATTATAAAATAGTTAGAATAGTATCACATCATATTCATAATAAAGAACAATTGGATTTTGATAAGTTTAAATTATCTAAAATAGTAAAACAAGTGAAAAGAAAGACATTATCATTTAAAGTAAAAGTACTTAGTATTTATACGGATATTGAAGATGAAAAAATACTTAATAATGATGATGTATTAATAACTAAAGAAAAAGATATAAATAATCCAAAATTAGTAAGTGCTTTTCCAGATATTGTTGAAAAGACAAATAGAAAAGAAGATGGCTTGGAATACTTTATTAAAGTAACTGATAATATTAATAAAAAGAATGAAAAAAGGAATAAAATTGCTGAAAAGATATTTTCATATAAACAACCTATAGTTACTTATATAATTATGGCTATATGTATAATACTATTTATACTAATGGAATTATCAGGAGGTAGTACTAATAGTCAAACACTATTAAAATATGGTGCTAATTTAGATGTGTTAGTAAAAAATGGTGAATACTATAGATTATTTACTTGTATATTCTTACATATTGGAATAATGCATTTATTATGTAATATGTATTCTTTATATATTATAGGTAGAGAAGTAGAAAATTTATTTGGTAAAATAAAATATATAATAATATTTATACTAAGTGGTATATTTGGTAGTATAATGTCACTAGCATTTACTCATAATACTATATCTGCTGGAGCATCAGGAGCAATATTTGGTTTACTTGGAGCACTTCTATATTTTGGTATGCACTATCGTACATATCTAGGAGAGGCTATAAAAAGATCAATTATTCCAATAATTGTTGTAAATCTAATAATAGGTTTCTTTGCAGAAGGTATTGATTTGGCTGCTCATATAGGAGGTCTAGTAGGCGGCGTACTAGTAGCTATGATGGTCGGAGTACCAGATAAATCAAAAACAAAAGATATAATAAATGGAACAATATTAACAATAATATATTTAATATTTATTTCATATTTAGCTTTTTGGAGGTAATAAAATGGGGAAATTAGAAAATGCATTAAAAACATTTAACCTAGATGCTAATTTTACACATGAACAGTTAGAAAAAGCATATAGTTTAAAGTCAAAGATAATGTATGTGGACTTTGGAAATAAAAAAGAAGATACCATAAGAAGAGAACAAGATAGTTATGATTATCAAATACTTATAATGTATGAATATCTAAGAAAAATGTTTAAAGATATTGATTTAGAAAAGAAAGGATTATTTAATATATCAAAGTCTGCGAAAGAATTTTATGAAAAAGAAATAAATCATGCAATGGTATCACAACTATTTGATTTTATTAGTTTAGATATTAAGAATTTAGATATGGAAATAGAAACTGCTAAAACAACTATGGACTTAGAAAAGGCTTTTTCTGAATTTATACAAAGAAAAAATGAAAGTTATCAAATGTTTATAAATAACATAATGTATGGTAATAATGAAAAAGATCATCATGAAACTATTAATGGTGAAAGTCTAGTACAAATAGTATCTATGAAAGAACTAATTATAACTGTGTATACTATATTAATTGATAGAGATTATATGCTTAATAATATAAAGACTAAAGTAGAGGAACAATTTAAACCAGGTAGTGCCGAATATAATCTTGGAGCAAAATATTATATAAGAATGAAACTTGCTAAAACATATGAAGAAGCTAAAGGAATATATAATGATGCTTTAGTACAGTTATCTAGTCTAGATACTATAGAGGAAAATAAAAAAACATCATCAAGATAGTAGAAATACTATCTTTTTTTTAAATTTTATGCTATTATATACTAGAGGAGAATAGAAATGAGAGTACATATTGATAGTGATATTTTATATAAAATAGATAATTATTTAAAACCTGAATTGGTTTATATACCTCTTGAGAATAAAAATGAAGTAGAGTATAAGCATCTAGTAAAAGGTGGAGATTATGTTCATAAAGGACAAGTAATTGCTATAGATGAAAAGATAAATTTTCCTATACATAGTTCAGTATCAGGTTATGCATTAGTGGGAGATACTAAGACTATTAATAATGGTAAAAAAATTAAATGTGTTGTAATAGAAAATGACTTCAAGGAGAAGTATGAGAAAAGTAAGGTAGTAACTAAAAAGGAATATACTAGAGAAGAATTTATAAATGCTCTTAGAGAAAATGGTATCACTGGACTAGGAGGAAGTGATTTTCCTACTTTCTTAAAGTATGATAATGATAACACTAAATATCTTTTAGTAAATGGTGTTGAATGTGAACCTTTTGTTTCTTGTGATAAAGCATTAATGAAAAATAGTGCTGAAGAAATACTTGAAGCTGTAGATAAAATAATGACTATAATGAATCTAAAGAAGAGTTATATTGTTGTAAAAGAAGATAGTACCAAAGTAATAAATGCTTTTACTAAACATATTGGTACTTATCCTAATATAAGTTTAAAACTAGTAAAAGATGCATATCCAAATGGCTGGGAAAGGCTAGTAGTAAGAGATACTCTCGGGATAGAGTATGATAAATACCCAATTGAAAAAGGTATACTAGTTAGTAATGTTAGTACTATTTATGCAATCTATGAAATGCTAAAATATAGTAGACCATTAACAGAAAGAATAATTACCATTACTGGTCCAGGTATAAAGAAAAAGACTAATGTTAAAGTAAAAATAGGTACTCTAGCTAGTGAAATAATAGCTTCACTAGATGGTTATAAAAAGCTAAAGAATCCACTTTTTATTGCAGGTGGTCCAATGATGGGAAA
>FR887363.1:0-13181 GCA_000431795.1 Clostridium sp. CAG:302 | reverse complement strand
AAAGAGTATTCCTACTGATGACTTAATAATTACTAAAGATATAAATGCTATTCTTGTAATAGAGGATAATTTTACTAGATCATTACCATGTATATCATGTGGTAAATGTCTTGAGGTATGTCCTGTAGGAATATATCCAGCCTTTATTATGAAAAATATCAGTAATATCAAAGAACTAGAATGTCTAAAAGCGGATGAATGCATAGAATGTGGACTATGTTCTTATATATGTCCTTCAAAAATAGAAGTAAGAGAATTTGTAAAAGCCGCTAAAGAGAAGGTGAATAATAAATGAGAGAGTTTAAGGTAAGAAATGGAAGTTATCTAAAAAGTAAAAATAAAACTTCTGATATGATGTATACTATCTTAATAATATTATCTTTCTTTATATTATTCTCTACATATAAAAATGGTATATATCCGGTAATAAAAGGCTATGGTAGTCTATACCTAGTATTTAAACCATTAATATTTGTTGTAGTAGCTTCTATTACTGGTTTATTAACTGAATACCTATACTATCTAATTAGAAAGAATAAAAAAAGTATTTATGAATTATTTACTGAAAACTATGCTATTATACCAGGAATATTTTTAAGCCTAGTAATATCAATAAATACACCATTATATTTAGTAATACTAGGTAGTATAATAGCCTCTTTATCAAAAGTATTAACAGGAGGTTTTGGTAAAAATAAATTAAATCCTGCTCTAGCGGGAAGTCTCTTCATAACGGTAATATTTTCATCTCTAGTAGGAGGATATCTAAATCCTTATGAAGTAGATACCATAAGTAGTGCAACACCATTATCAAATATGACTGCAGGTAGTTATGTTCTTACTTATGATAAATTAGTGGCACCATTTGGTAGTCTATTAAACTTCTTCTTTGGCAACATACCGGGTGCTATAGGAGAAACATCATCACTACTATGTATAGTAAGTTTTATCTATTTAACCTATAAAAAAATGATTAAATGGCGCATACCAGTATCCTATGTATTAACTGTAGTATTAATAAGTTCAGTAATATGTATAACTAAAGATATTGGACTATGGTTTATTCTATTTAACATATTATCTGGAGGATTACTTTTTGGAGCAGTCTTTATGGCTACTGATCCAGTAACCACTCCAATTACTAATACAGGTCAGTTAATAAGTGGTGTATTCTTAGGTATTATAACCATGTTTATTAGATATTTAACTCCATTACCAGAGGGAGTATTAATATCAATATTAATAGTTAACTTAATAACAATACTGATAAATTATTTAAGTATAAAATTATATAACAAAAAAATAATTAAAATATTATTAATGTTTCTAAGTACTATAATAGCCCTAGTACTAGGAGTAATAATAAGTACTAAGGTATTAAATAAAGAACCGGATGATAGTTTTAGTATATTATCTAAAACAAAAAGTGGTAATATAACAACTTATGAGGTAATGGGAAGAGGTTATGCTGGTAAAAATAGTTTAAAATTAAAGATAGTATTTACTAGTGGTAATATTTCTAATATAGAGTTATTAAAGAGTAATGAAACATATACTGCTATTATAAAGGATAATAATTATTTAGATAAGATAAAGAATAATCAAAATAATCTTGATAATTTAGATACTATCAGTGGTTGTACTTATTCTACTAAATACTTAAAAGAAATGGTAACTAAAACAATAGAAGACTATAATAAATAGTTTTCTTTTTTTCTTTAGAGCCTGTAGTCTCTAAAGGCGTAAGAAAGCCTTAGGTCTTCCTTACGACAATTTATTTAAAGCATAAACTAACTATTTATTCTTACTTATTTGACCATAGTATAAACAAACCTAAGTCTTATTAAAAGCCTATTAATTAGTATAAAAAAGCAATTAAAAACTTTACTTTTAATATTAGCAATGTTATAATTAATATGGATAGAAGGTTGATAAAGTGGCAAAGAAAAAAACTAAAAAAGATAGTGAAAAGAAAAAATTTGAATATACAAATGAAGTGGTAGGTATAATACTAATACTAGCTGCAATTATAGGGATAGGAGCCTATGGACCTGCGGGTAATTTTATAAAATCATTCGCAGTATTTCTAGTAGGTAATATATATCCATTCCTTTTATTTGGATTATTAATATTAGGAGGATATCTAATAGTAAAAAGGAAAACGCCTAACTTACTTAGTCTAAGATGGATAGGCTTTTATATACTGGTAATATCTTTCTTAGTATTACTTCACTTAAAATATATAGAAGTACATTCACAAGAAGGAATAAAAATAATAACAGAAACATTTAATAATCTATTAAAAGCCTTTGATAACACAGGAAATACAAATATAGTAGATACTATAAGCTATGCTATTTCCAATAGTGGTGGAGGTATGATAGGAGCAATCTTTACTTATGCTTTCTTTAGTTTATTTAAAGATGGTACTAAGATAGTTATTATTACTTTAATTGTAATTGGTACAATATTATTATTTAATACTAGCCTTATTGATTTAATTAAGAAAATAAAAGTACCAAAGATTAAAAAGAAGGAACATAAAGAGAAAGAAAATGCTGATACTACTGATAGTAGAATAATTCTTCCTACTGTAGACAAAACTCCAGATAAAGAAGAAAAAGATTTACCAGTAGAATCAGATATACCAATAAAGACTGCTAGTGCAAGTGTAATGGTAAAAGAAGATACTGAAGAAGAAAAACCGGTAATTAATGTAAATTACAAGTTGCCACCATTAACATTATTAAAATTATCTAAAGGTAATAATGATAAAGAAAATATTGAAGCAGTAAAACAAAATATAACTACTTTAGAGAAAGTACTTGCTGATTTTGAAATACCAGGTAAGATAAAAGAATGTCATATAGGACCATCAGTTACTCAGTATGAATTAGAGTTAAAAGCAGGTACTAAAGTTAATAAACTATTATCAATACAAAAAGAGATAGCTTTAAATTTAGCCGCTAAAGATGTAAGAATACAGGCTCCAATACCTGGTAAAAGTACTATTGGTATAGAATTACCAAATAAAGTAAATAGTGCTGTATCATTTAGAGAAATACTAAGTAAATTACCAGAACCAAGTGATAAATCATTACTTGCTGTAGGACTAGGTAAAGATATTATGGGTACAGTAAAGTGGGCTGAAATAAATGCTACACCACATCTTTTAATAGCAGGTGCAACAGGTAGTGGTAAATCAGTATGTATTAACTGTATAATAGCTTCAATATTAATGAGAACTAAACCTGATGAAGTAAAATTAGTAATGGTAGACCCTAAAAAAGTAGAATTATCAATGTATAATGGTGTACCACACTTACTTACTCCGGTAGTAACAGATCCTAAGAAAGCCTCTATTGCTTTAAAAAATATTGTAGTAGAGATGGAAAGAAGGTACCAAGTATTTGAGGATACTAAATGTAAGAATATAAGTTCTTATAACAAAATGTGTGAAACAAATACAGACTATGTAAAGATGCCATATATTGTATTTATAATAGATGAGTTAGCAGATTTAATGCTTGTAGCTGCTAAAGATGTTGAAGACTCAATAATGAGAATCACTCAAATGGCTAGAGCAGCAGGTATTCACTTAATCGTAGCTACACAAAGACCATCTACTGATGTAATAACCGGTGTTGTAAAAGCTAATATACCATCTCGTATATCATTTGCCGTATCATCATCAATAGATTCAAGAACAATCCTAGACCAAACTGGGGCAGAAAAACTATTAGGTAAAGGTGATATGTTATTTAAACCAATGGGAGAAAATGTTCCAATAAGAATACAAGGTGCTTATGTAAGTGATGAAGAATTACAAAAAATAGTAGACTTTACAATATCACAGCAGAAGGCTAACTATGATCACTCTATAACAGAAGAAAGAGGTGGCGAAGGAACAGATGCTGGTAAATATGATGATGGCTATGAATCAAAAGAAGAATATGATGATCCACTATATAACGATATTGTAGACTTCGCTATGGAGTTTGGTAAAATATCAGCCTCTCTAATTCAAAGAAAGTATCGTATTGGCTATAATAGGGCTGCTAGAATAGTAGACCTACTTGAAGAAAGAGGTATTATAGGACCACAAAATGGTTCTAAACCAAGAGAAGTATTAGCAAGAAAAGAAGTTAATACTGAAGAAGAATAGATAAAATATACTTGCATAAATATTTGTTTTATGATAACATTTTATATGTAAGATAAACGGAAGGAGGCCTCTCTTATGAAGAAAAGTAGTAATGAATTTGTTAACTATTTGTTAATTAGGGGGGGGGGCTTTCTAACTTATTAAACTATATAAATAAAGGTTTTATAAAGACTATAGAGAAAACTAATAGAAATATTAGTCTTTCTTTGTAGTCTTTTTTACATTAGAAAGAAGGTTATAATATGATTAATAACAAATATAAAATATTTATGATATTTAGTATAGTAGTACTAGCAATAACTATAATAGTAAGCAGTACTTATGCTTATTATGTATGGACTACTGAAGGATCAAATGTTACTAAGATAGTTGCAGGAGTAGGAGCAGCCACAGTTACTTTTGATGGTGGAAGTGATGTAGAAGCTAACTTAAGACCAGTATCAGATAAAAGTAAAGGAATATCTAAAAAAATTAAAGTAAAAGCAGATACTACAGGTTTAGTATTTAACTTATATTTAGATATGACAACATTAGATACTAATTTAAAACATGAAAGTTTTAAATATGAACTATATAAAGGTACTACTAAAGTAAAAGAAGGCAACTTTAGTACTACATATCTAAATAGTAATACAACTACTTGTACTAAAAATAATACTACTCATATAACACTACTTACTAACGAAAGTATAAGTACAAGTAATACTGAATATACATTATATATCTGGATAGATGGAGCTAACTATACCAATCCAAGTACTATGATGAATAAATCTTTCTCATTTAAACTTCATGCTGATGGGGAAGGAGCAGTAGTAAAAACACCTACGGCAGCAGATACAATATCAGAACTATATAATAATTCATCTACAACACCAGTACAAAATAACGGTACCACTTATCAGTATGATACTTCTCATAGTCTTATGAAAGATGTAGGAGATAATATAAGATACTACGGAGCATCACCTAATAACTATATATACTTTAATTGTTCTGACTATACTAATCAATCCTCATCTACTTGTGAGACTTGGAGAATAATTGGAATATTTGATGGTAAGGTAAAGATAATGAAAAATGAGATAATAGGCTCATATTCTTGGGATAACAAAGATACATCTACAGGTGCAGAGACAGACTTTGGTAAAAATGATTGGACGACTGCAAGATTAATGAAACTACTTAATCCAAGCGACTATTATACAGTAGACTCTAATGATAGTGGTAATGGACAAAGTCTATATTATAACTCACAAAGTGGTACTTGTTTTAGTGATAGTAATAATGCCACAAAATCTTGTGATTTTACTTCTACCGGAATAAAAAATGATATAACAAGAAATATGATTGCTGAAGTAACTTGGAATCTAGGTGGTTGGGATACTGAAAGAGTATATCCGGATACAATATATGAAAAAGAAAGAGGGACAACTGTATATTCAGGAAGACTTACTACTTGGACGGGAAAGATAGCACTTCCATATGCATCTGACTATGGATATGCAGCAGACTTAAGTAAATTTACACAAAACTTATATAATTATGGCACCGAGTCAAATAATTGGATGTATAATATATTAGGAACATCTAGTTATGGCTGGCTATTAACCACTCAGACTGAGGAGTCTGCTGTTTGGGCTGTTAAACCGTTTGGCAATGTGCGTAGTGGCTATGTTTCGTATAAAGCCTATGGAGTTACTCCAGTATTATTCTTAAGTCCAGAACTAAGTATAGAATCAGGAGATGGATCTAGTACTAATCCATATAGATTATCAGTATAATAATGATAGTTTAACTATATAAATATTGCTTATATATAATAGGTATGTAGATACACTGTTATTAGACCTTAGGCTAATAACAGCACTAATAAGACTTAGAATAAGGCTTATAGTGAATATAAAATAATGTAAAACAAAGAAATATCAAAAAAAGGTTGATATTTCTTTAAAAATATTATATAATTATTAGGCAGGTGAAATTTATGACTATTGATTTATTTAATCTTGTGGTAAACAATAAAACTATAAATATAGATAGTGATATTATAATTCCAAATGAATATTTAGAAAATAGTGGTATTAGAAGATTAAATAATATTCATTTTAAAGGTAATATCAAGAAGTTAGTAGATGATACATATTCACTAGAAGGAGTACTAAGCGGTACTATGATACTAGCAGATGATATAACTTTAGAAGACTATGAATATAATTTTACTAGTGAAATTGAAGAAAATATCGAGGAAACAAGCATAAATTTACAAAAAACACTTGATATTACTGACATTTTATGGCAAAATATTCTTATCGAGGTTCCTTCAAAGGTAGTAAACGATAAAAATAAAAACATAAAGCTTGAAGGTAATGGATGGAGATTAATTAGTGAGGATGATTTAAATAGTAAAAACAATCCTCTCAGTGAACTCGAAGATTTATTAAGGAAGGAGTGAGATAGATGGCAGTTCCATTTAGAAAAGTAAGTAAGACAAGAAGAGATATGAGAAGAACTCATTATAAAGTTACCGCTAATGGATTAGTAGAATGTACTAACTGTGGTGCTAAAATTAGACCTCACAGAGCATGTCCAAAATGTGGTTTTTATAAAGGAGTAAGCACTTCTAAAGAAGAAGTTAAAGAAGTAAAACCAGAAGTTAAAAAGACTACAAAGAAAACTGAAACTAAAGTAGCTGAAGAAAAGAAAGCTCCTAAAAAAGCTAAATCTTCAAAAAAGACTGAAGAATAATAAATGAGTACTTTTATAGTACTTATTTTTTTTAATATTTTACTTGCAAGTAATAAAAAAATAGGTTATAGTATAGGTAATTAATAATTAATTGGAGAAAATAGAATGAAAAAAGAAACAATAGTAGTTGCAAGTAGCAATAAAGGTAAAATAAGAGAAATAAAAGAAATATTTAAGGACTATGAAGTATTATCTATAAAAGATATGGAAGAAAAACTAAATAAAAAAATAATTGTTAATGAAAACAAAGATACATATAAAGATAATGCATTAGAGAAAGTAAGAGATTTATATGAACAAGTAGGTGAAGAATATATATGTATTGCTGATGATTCAGGAATATCAATAGATATATTAGATGGTTTTCCCGGTGTACATACTGCAAGATGGTTAGATGCTGATGATCATACTAAAAATTTAGAATTACTAAAAAAAGTTGGTAAAGCGCCTAAAGACAAAAGAACATGTAGCTATACAACAGTAATTGCCTTAAAAAGTAAAAATATTGAAGAAACATTTGAGTATGTCTTATCAGGAATTGTGAGTAACGAAACAAGAGGTACAAATGGTTTTGGTTTTGATGAAATATTCGAACTTTCAAATGATAAAACACTTGCAGAAATATCTACTGAAGAAAAATTAAAGCTTAGTCCAAGAAGAGAAGCATTAGATATGACAAATAAATACTTGTTGGAGAAGATGATATGAATATCAATTTAGAAATAGTTACATTAGAAGAAAAAGAAAAGTTAAAGATTGATGATTGTAAATATAATATAAAGTAGTAATAAAGGAGGATATTATGACTAAAAAAATAGTGGCTATAGGTGGAGGAGAAAATGGAAGATATTTAGGTAATGGTAAATATCGTGAATATGAAACTGAACCTATGGATAAGGAAATAATAAGATTAACAGGTAAAGAAAAACCTAATTATTTATTTATGGTTCATGCACAACCATTTAATAATGCTATCGAAGATGGTTACTTTGAGACGATGAAAAAAATATATGGAGATATGTTTGGTTGTAGTTGCAGAAATTTAAAAAGTACTGAATTAGATGATATGGAAGTAGTAAATGAAAAAATAGCATGGGCTGATATTATTTATGAAGGTGGCGGTGATACTTTAGAGATGATTAATTTATGGAAGAAAACAGGATTTGATAAAGTATTACTTGATGCATATACTGATGGTAAAGTATTATGTGGAGTATCTGCTGGAGCAGTGTGTTGGTTTAATTCTTGTAATTCAGACTCGGCAACTAGTGATAATGATGTAACTTTTAGTAGTGTAGATTGTCTAAATTTTATTGATGCTTACATTACTCCTCATACTGATGAAAATGGAAGATATGAATCTACTAAAGAAGAATTAAAAAATAAAGATAAAGTAGGTATAATGTTAAGTAATTGTTCTTGTATTGAGATAGTAGATAATGAATATAGAATAATTACTAGTGAAGTAAAGGCTCATAATATTAAAGAAGCATATGTTTTGAGAGGCTTCTACCAAGATGGTAAATATTATGAAGAAAAATTAGAAGAATCTACTGAGTTTAAGTCATTAGAAAAACTATTAAGTAAAAATTAATATAAAACTATTGACAAAAGAATTTTAATATAATATATTTATTATGACATTTGCGAAGAAAAAACCATATATTTAATTGCATGATGAAACTACATATTTAAAATATGTGGCTTTTTTGCGTTGTCAGAAAGGATGTGATATTAAAATGTCATTCATCAAAGTTGATAACATAACAAAAACTTTTAAAGTAGCCAAAAGAAATAGTGGACTAAAGGCTGCTTTAAAATCATTTTTCAAAAGAGAATATAAATATGTAAATGCAGTAAAAAATGTATCTTTTGAAATAAAGAAAGGAGAGATAGTAGGTTATATTGGTCCAAATGGTGCTGGAAAGAGTACCACGATTAAGATGCTTTCAGGAATACTTCTTCCTACTAGTGGAAGCATTAAAATAAACAATTTAGATCCTATTAAAGATCGAAAAAAATATGTGTCTAAGATAGGAGTAGTCTTTGGTCAAAGAAGTCAACTTGCTTTTGATATTCCGGCGGAAGACACTTTTGACTTGTTAAGAGATATCTATAAAATAGATAATAATGAATATCAAAAGACAAAGAAATATCTAGTAGAACTTTTAGGTATTGAAGAAATAATAAAAAAACCGGTTAGAACGCTTTCTTTAGGAGAGAGAATGAGGTGTGAAATAGCATCATCTCTACTACATAAGCCAGAAATATTATTCTTAGATGAACCTACAATAGGATTAGATGCTATATCTAAGAAGATAGTAAGAGACTTTATTAAAAAGATAAATAAAGAAAACAAAGTAACAGTAATTCTTACTACTCATGATATGAATGATATTGAAGCATTGGCTAAGAGAATTATCTTAATTGGTAATGGAGAGATACTATATGATGGAAATATTAAAACATTAAAAGTTAAATATGGTAGTTATAAAAATATTAAGATATTTACTAAAGATAAAATAGATAATATCAAAGTAAAAGGAATTATAAAGAAGTGTAAAAAAGAAGATTATTATAATTTTATAATTGATTCTAATATAATAAGTATATCTAATTTCTTAAGTAAACTTACTACTAAATATAATATTGAAGATATTGAAATAGATAATGAAAGTATTGATGATGTAATACTTAAATTATATGAGGACTATGAATTATGAAATCATATTTAAGTTATTTTAGATTAAGATTTATAACTAATCTTCAATATCGAATGGAAGCAATAGCAGGTATATGCACACAAGTATTTTTTGCTTTAATATTTATTATGATATATTTAGCCTTCTACGAAAGTGGTGGTAATGTACCAATGAACTGGCAAGAACTTGTTAATTATCTATGGCTTCATCAAGCATTCTTTGCTTTGGTATATCCTTTTGATAGAGAAAGTGAATTACTTAGTATGATTAAGAATGGTAATTTAGCCTATGAATTAATAAGACCTCAAGATTTTTATTTTAAATGGTATGTTAAGATGCTAGCTAAAAGGTTAGTAGCAGTTTTACTTAGATTTGTTCCTTTAATAATTCTTGCTATATCATTACCAGAACCATTTCATTTATCTGGTCCTTATTCGATAAATAATTTTATAATATTTATAGTAGCATTAGTATTAGGATTATTCTTAGTTACAGCTTTAAATTTATTTATGCATATTTTAACAATGTTTACTTTAGATGAAAAGGGGGCTATGACTACTTATAGTGTAATTGCAGATATATTTATGGGTGGAACGGTTCCGATACCATTTTTTCCAACATGGTTAAAACATATAGCGGAATTTCTTCCTTTTAGATTTATTGGTGACTTTCCTTTTAGAATATATTCTAATAGCATACCATTAGAAGAAGGATATATTCTTATTATTGGTTCTATTATTTGGATAATTATTACAATATCATTAGGATACTTAATATCAAGGGTATCACTTAGAAAGGCTGTGATACAAGGTGGTTAAGTTATATATAGAATCAATGAAACTTAAATTAAAATCACAGTTAGAATATCGTCTATCATTTATCTTGACTTTTATTAGTCAGATAGGAGTATTTTTTACTTATTATTTTATGACAGTAGCTTTATTTCAAAGATTTGATAATATTAAGGGATTTACTTTATATGAAGTACTATTATGTTTTTCTATTATTCATTTTGGCTTTGCTTTTAATGAAACATTCTTTAGAGGCGTAGATAAATTTGATAAATTTATTATTGATGGCTCTTTAGATAGACTACTAGTAAGACCTAGAGGAGTATTATATCAAGTAATATGTAGTGAAATGGATTTTGTAAAAGTAGCTAGAATTATTCAATCGTTAATAATATTCTTTATTGCTATAAGCCATTTAAATATAGAATGGAATATTATAAATATATTATTAATAATAGCAATGTTTCTATCTTCAATAATATTATTCTTTGGAATATTCTTATTAATGGCTTCATACTGTTTTATTACTATTCATGGATTAGAAGTAAGAAACTTATTAACTGATGGTGGTAAACAAATGGCTCAGTATCCAATAGGAATATTTAGAAAAGGGTTTATATTTATATTTACTTTTATTATTCCATATGCTTCAGTTAATTATTATCCTTTACTTTATCTATTAGGAAAATCTAATAATACATTATATTTATTATCACCATTATTAATAGTAGTATATTTAATACCATGTTTTCTATCTTTTAAAATAGGTTTAAAACATTATAGTAGTACAGGTTCATAGGAGGTGTTTATGAAAGATATATTAGTAGATACTGATGGATTTAATCAGTATTATGAAGAATTAAATAGATTAAAAGATATAAGTTTATCTATTGCCAGTATAGGAAGTGAATCCTATGTTGATGCAGTAGGAGATGGATGGCATGATAATTTTGCTTTTGAAGATACAATGAGAGAAAGTAGAAAGATTGCTTCAAGAATAAATAAAATGTTAGAGGATGAAAAATATTTAAAAATAGTAGATAAAAAAAGTACTTCTGATGATATAATAGATATAGGAGATATTCTTAAAATAAAAGTTATATATGATATAGATGATATCGAAGAATATACTATTAAATTAACTGGTAAATATATGATAGATAATAATGCTAAAATTAAAGAGGTATCTTTAAATAGTCCGATAGGAAGAAGTATATATTTAAAAAGTATTAATGACAATGATATCTGTTATTATGTTAATGATAAGAAGATAGGTATTAAAATAATTAAGAGGATATATGAAAATTAAAGATTATCTTGGTAAGAAAATAACTATTAAAATAGATAGACCACTTGGGACAAGACATCCTAAACATAACTTTATTTATCTTTTAAATTATGGTTATGTTCCTAATACTATTAGTGATGATGGAGAAGAATTAGATGCTTATTTACTTGGAGTATTTGATCCGGTAAAAGAGTATCATGGAAGAGTAATAGCTATTATACATAGAACTAATGATAATGATGATAAGTTAGTAGTAGTACCAGATGGAGTAAATTATACTGATGATCAGATAATGGCTCTTACAGAGTTTCAAGAAAGATTTTTTAAATCGGTTATATGGAGGTGAATATGGAATACTTAAATGTATATGATAATAATAAAAATAAATTAGATAAAAAGATAGTTAGAGGAGATAAACTATCTAATGATGAACATATTTTAGTAGCAGTTATATTTATTAAAAATAAGGATAATAAATATTTAATACAAAAAACTTCTTTAGAAAAGAGTGGCTTATATAGTACAACTGGAGGTCATGTATTATATAATGAAGACTCTAAAACATCAATAATTAGAGAAGTAAAAGAAGAACTTGGAATAGATATAGCAAATGATGATATTAAATATATTGGAAGTATATTATTTGGAGTACCATTTGGAGATATTTATTATTTGGAAAAAGATATTGATATAGATAGTGTTAAACTTCAAAAAGAAGAAGTAAGTTCTGTTTCTTATATGACTAAAGAAGAAATAGATGATTTAATAAAAAAAGAAAAGATAACTAAATCACATGGGTTAATGTTTAAATATTTATGTAAAAAAATTATCAAATAAATATATATTTTTATATTGACACCATCATGTATTTATATTATCATAAACGATAAGACAATGATAAAAGAGATATATCTTTTATTAGAAAATACAGAAAGGATGATGTAATGAATAAGATAATTATAAGTAATAATATAAAGATAGAAAATATGATATATGAAATAAGAGGCAAAAAGGTAATGTTAGATTCTGATGTGGCATTTCTTTTTGATTATCAAACTAAAGAATTAAATAGAAATATAAAGAATAACATTGAAAGGTTTCCTGAAAATTATTGCTTTAGATTAACTGAACAAGAATATGAATTCTTGAGGTGCAATTTTTTCACCTCAAGTAATAACAATAGTCATGGTGGAAGAAGATATTTACCATATGTATTTACAGAATATGGTATTGTTATGCTTGCTGGTATTTTAAAAAGTGATGTTGCAATAAAAATGAGTCTTAGAATAGTAGATACTTTTATTACTATGAGAAGATATATAAACACCAATTTAATAGAACAAAGAACTACTAATAAATTGGTATTAGAATATGACAAAAGAATATCAAATACTGAAACAAAGATAATAGAACTTGATAATAATGTTAAATTATTACAAGAATCTTTTAATAAGTTAAATACAAAAGAATCTAATAATCATATCTTT
>FR887362.1 GCA_000431795.1 Clostridium sp. CAG:302 | reverse complement strand
TAGTTAACCATATGCAAATCAAATCTATTTACCTTACATATAGAATTTTATCATAAGTAATTATTTTTTACAATAATTTTAGATAAATATTATATTTTCTTTACTCTTTTTAGTTCTTCATTATTATCTTCATAACCATAATCTATATTACAATTTTCTATATCCCAAGATATTTGTGAAGATATTTTTTCATATTCTATTTCAAGTGTAGTTAATTTTTCTCTTAATTCATTATTAAAATTACCATTTTTTACTGATATTCTAAGTTCAAAGATTTTTCTTTCTAACTCATAAAATTCTTTTAATGTATATTTTTTCTTCATAATATCCTTTCGTATTAAAACAAAATGAATAAATTACATAAACTTATTCATCTGTTTCATCATTTGATTAACTTGTTTTTGTGATGGAGTTCTTCCCATCTGACTCATCATTGTTTTAATCATTTGTTCATTTATAGGTGGATTTTTCTTTAATTCTTTCTTCATTAATTTTCTAGCTACTAGAAAACCTATTACTGCTCCTAGTACAAGACCACCTAAGGCATATAATAAATCCCATAACCATTGCATGTTATATCCCTCCTTAAGATAATTTTACTATTAAATTAGTATTTTGTAAAGTTATTTTACTAATTCTACACTACTCTTCTTATTATATAATTTACATAACCAAAAATAATCCATGTTTTCAAAGTCACAAACAAATAAATTATTATTATAATTATTTAGATATTTAAAGAATATAGAATAATTATTCTCTGTAATTAATTTTATATTATAATTATTTATTTGAAGAGTACTATTCTCACTAGTATTTAAGTTATGCTTATTACCATTTCTTTTATAACCATATTTTAATTTGAACTCATAATATATATATTCATTTAACATTATTTTATTAAAAGGAACAGCTACTGTTTCAAAATTCCTATAAGTATTTAAACTATCATAACTCTTAGAATAATATATTTCTTCAAATATTTTATACATCTTAAATGGCTTATTTTTATACATATAACTAAAATATCTATTAACATTAAAAATATAGTATGTTCTCATAATATCACCATAGTAATATTAACATACTATATTTATATATTTTGTCGAATTATAAACTATTTTTTATTCTTATAATTATATTAGTTAAATCAAGTTCGTAATATGATAATACTTCTTCTTCAGTGCCTGTTCTTCCAAAGTCAGTTACTCCAATAAAGTCGTCTTGATTTACTAGACGGTACCAATTTGGATCATTAGATAGTTCTAAAGCCATTCTTCTGTAACCACGAGGTAAGACTTGTTCTTGATAATCTTTATCTTGTTTTAGGAATAAACCCAAGTTTGGCATTGATACTACTCTTGCTTCAATATAGTTTTTTAGTAGTTCATCTTTTATTTTCATAGCTAGTTCTACTTCAGAACCAGTAGCTATTAGTATAAGATCTAGTCTAGTTCTTACTTCACTTATTATATAACCTCCACGTAAGGTCTTTTCTGAACTAGTATGTTTCATAGTTTCATTATGTCCTTTAGGTAATACTAAAGCACTAGGTTTTCCTTCTTTTAAAATATAATTCCAACTACCTATCAATTCTTTATAATCTGCTGGTCTAAAGACATTAAGTCCTGGTATATTTCTCAAATTACCTAATTCTTCAATCGGCTCATGAGTCATACCTTCTTGACCTGCTCTTACACTATCATGAGTAAAGATATAAGTTACTGGTAGTTTCATCATTGAGGACATTCTTATCTCAGGTATCATTTTGTTAGATAAGGCTAAGTAAGTACTACCAAAGCTTCTTATATTAGTAAGAGCAAGACCATTCATAATGGCTCCCATTAGAGATTCTCTTACACCAAAGTTAATATTTCTACCAGTATTTTCATCATAAGCAAACTCTTTCTTTCCTTTTAGATAAGTTTTAGTACTACATACCATATCAGAACTTCCACCCATAAAATTAGGTATGAATGAAGCTATAACATTCATTATTTGATAGTTAATATCACGCATAGCTTTATCTTCAAATATTTTACTAGTATCAATAACTGCTGCTATATCAAGAATTATCTTATCATTTTCTATTACTAAGTTAAGATTATCTTTCTCACTATCAGTAGCATTAGCAATATACATTTCATATTCACTATACCATTCTCTATAATAGTCATCAGTTCCTTCTTTGATAAATTTTAATAAGTTATTTCTTGCTTCTTCATCAAAAGTAAACTCGCCAGTTCCTTTTAACTCTGTTCTAATATTATTTAAATCTTCTAATTCTAAATTAGAATGTATTTTATTTGTTCCTTCGTATTTTGAATGTACTCCAAGTACAGTATTAATCTTGATAATTGTAGGTTTATTACTCTTTTTAGCTTTTTCTATAGCATTAGATATTTCACTAACTGACTCACCATTTCTTACTTCAAGAGTATTCCAGTTCATACTCTTAAATCTATCTAAAACATTCTCATCAAATGTTTTATCAGTACTACCATCAGCGGTCATTTCATTAGAATCATATAATACTATTAAATTATCTAAAGATAGTGTTCCCGCTAGTGAAGCTGCTTCATAGGATATTCCCTCCATCATATCACCTTCGGAACATATACAGTAGATATTATAGTCAAATAATGGATTTTTCTTTCTATTAAAAGTAGCTGCTAGATACTTTTCACCCATTGCCATACCCACTGAAGTAGCTAGACCTTCTCCTGGTAAACCAGTAGTACACTCTATTCTACCATTTAGATCATATTCAGGATAAGCTGATAATGGTGATGTTATTCTTCTATAGTTTTTTAACTCCTCTAATGAATAGTCATCTAAGCAATAGAATAAACTGGCATATAAAAGAGAAGAAGCATGGCCTGAAGATAATACTAATCTATCTCTATTACACCAAGCTTTTCTTTCTAGATCAAACTTTAGATGATATGCTAATAGTGTATACATAGTTGGAGCTAAATCTAAGGCTATTCCAGGATGACCTGAACCTGCAGTATTTATCATATCGAGTGATAATAGTCTTATATCGTTAATAATTCTTTTTTCATTTAGTTTCATATTTATTACCTACCTTACAAGTTAATTATAAGAAATATAGTGAAAAATGTCAATAAAAAAGAAGATTAGCTTAGTAATCTTCCTATACTTTACACTCTTTAAATGTTATTTAACTATTTCTACTTTTATCTTTTCGTTTTTATGACATTTTACTTCAAATTTATTACTACACTTAGGACATTTAACAGTATGTTTTCCTTTTTTAAGTGGTAATCTAATCTTCTGCCTACAATTAGGACATTTCTTATACATATAAGTATTTCGATCCTTATATTTCTTTTTGTTATAATTATATGTACTTAATATCTTATTCTTTGCCTTTAAATACATATCATTTTCTTTTCTTCTTTGATATATATTTTTAGATAGTACTCTATATATCATTATAATTATAAGTAATACTTCTATTACAGCAATTATTTTGCTTCTTATAAAGATATTTATTAGTATTAGAATAGTATATATAACTAATAATACTTTATATAAGTCATCTATTCCATATCTTCCTATCATAAAAGTTCTAAGTTTATTATTCATAGTTTATCTCTTTACTTCTATTCTTTCTTTACCACCCATATATGGTCTTAATACTTCAGGAATTATAACACTACCATCCTCTTGATAATGCTGCTCTAGAATAGCAATAAGTGATCTAGGACTAGCTACTACTGTATTATTTAATGTAGCTAAATATTTATTACCATTTTCTGTTTTCATTCTTATTCCTAGTCTTCTAGCTTGAGCATCTCCTAGAGTAGAACATGAACCCACTTCAAAGTATTTCTTTTGTCTAGGACTCCATGCTTCAATATCACATGATTTAACTTTAAGATCGGCTAGATCTCCAGAACAACATTCTAAGGTTCTAACTGATACATCTAGACTTCTAAAGAATTCAACAGTATAAGACCACATTTTATTATACCAATCCATGGCATCTTCTGGTTTACATAGAACAACCATCTCTTGTTTTTCAAATTGATGTACTCTATATACTCCTCTTTCTTCAATACCATGAGCTCCTACTTCTTTTCTAAAGCATGGTGAGTATGAAGTCATAGCTATTGGTAATTTACCTTCATCTATTAATTGTCCTTTAAATCTACCAATCATACTATGTTCTGAAGTACCTATTAAGTATAAGTCTTCATTTTCAATCTTATACATCATAGCATCCATCTCTTCAAAAGACATAACACCATTTACGACATCACTTCTTATCATAAATGGAGGTATACAGTAAGTAAAACCTTTGTTAATCATAAAGTCTCTAGCATAGGCAATAGTAGCTTCATGTAATCTAGCTATATCCCCAATTAGATAGTAGAACCCATTACCACTAGTTCTACCAGCACTATCTTTATCAATACCATTTAATCTTTCCATTATATCAGCATGATGTGGTATTTCATAATCTGGTACAAATGGCTCACCAAATTTTTCTATTTCAACATTCTCACTATCGTCTTTACCAATAGGTACTGAACTATCAATAATATTTGGTATCTTCATCATTCTTTCTTTAATTTCTTTTTCTAAATATTCTTCTTCTTTTTCTAGTTCTGGTATTCTACCCTTTATCTCAGATACTTCTTCTTTAACTTTATTTGCTTCTTCTAGTTTTTTATCACGCATTAAAAGGCCAATTTCTTTACTTAAAGTATTTACTTTACTTCTTGTTTCATCAGCTTCAGTTCTAATAGTACGATATTTAATATCCATATCGTATACTTCATCCACTAGAGGAAGTTTTTTATCTTGAAACTTTTTCTTAATATTTTCCTTTACTAAATCCCTATTTGTTCTTATTAAATTAATATCTATCATTTTTATCCTATCCTTTCAAATCTATATTTTTGCCCAGTAACATTATCACTTCTGGTAGTTATATCCTCAGTACTAAGAAACGAGGATATAGGTCTTACCCATAACTTGTTATCATGTTTATACACTACCATATCTTCAAGGGTTTCGCTATTTGTAGCTATATTTATTACTTCCATAATGGAGCCTTTAAAATGTCTCCATTTACTTCCAATAGGTATTTCTTCAGTACGCATATATTCCTCCTTTAAAATAAAAGAGAATGGTACTCATAAGGAGTGCTTACTGCACGGTACCATCCTCTTATTTTACTTAATTTTGATAACGGTTACTAGCCGGAAATGTTTACATTTCACTCCAAGGTAGAAATCTATACTTTAATTAATTACTTTTCACCACCCAGTAACTCTCTAAATAATTAAATATATAAATCATGTCCTCATCAACATTTATATCTAGATTATAGCATAATTTTCAAATATTTCAATACTATAATTCAATATTTTTTAATTTTTCAAAAAGTGGTATCTCCTCTTTTTTAAATACCAGTTCTTTATTTCCTTCTTTTATCATTTCAATTACTTTATCAATACTATACCATTTTACATAAGATAGTTCTTCTTTCTGTACTTTGAATTCACTTGCCTCTTTATTACATACAGCATAGAATGGATACATAAAATGATTATTAAATCTTTCTTTGACTAAGTATCTATCATATAGAGGATGAATATTATTTTTATTTATTCTTACTCCTACTTCTTCTTTTATTTCTCTTCCTGCGCAAACAAGAGGAGTTTCATTATAGCTTACATGTCCTGCGATAACTCCAAGCATATTAGGACAGAATCTTCTATTTTTACTTCTTCTTTGTAATAATACTTCTTTTTTATTATTTATAATATAAATAGTTACTTCATTATGCAGTTTACCCCTATTATGAAGTTCTTCTCTTTCTAATATTTCATTAGTATCATTACCATTATTATCCACTACTCTTAATAATTCCAATATGATCACCTACACTACTTTATAAGTATATCATCTTTTTTGTAAATAATCTATTGGATATTTGTATTTTATTAATTTTTTAATTACTGGTTCTACTCCAAAAGTACCTATTGGTATAAATAATTTTTCTATTTTATCAATCATTGCACTTCTTTTATTAAAGTCTGTTTCTTTTAAAGAATTCATATATATCCAAGAAAATAATTCTCCCAAATCATATATATTACTCTTTTTTATTGCTAACTTATTACTATTAGCATCAATATAATAAAAGTCTGTATCTATGATTGTTATACCATTATTATTTAAAATTACATTTTGCGTGCAAGTATCACTTATTCGTATATTATATTCTGAAAGTAAAACAAATGAATCATATAGAGAACATAAATTATCAAAAGTATAATCTACGGGCATAGTTAATATATTTATATCTTCTTTTGAATAGTATTCAGATAAGTAACCTAATATTCTAGTTAATGATTTATTATAATATAAATCACCTAGTGTATAAATATTCTTAGGTTTTAACTCTCTAATTATATTAAAGACATCTTCATCAAAACTCATTTTATCTTTTCTAGATATAGACTGTTTAAATATTTTTAAGCATTTATTATCACTAGTTAAATATACTCTGCCATATTCTCCTTCATCTATAAAATTATCAGTATCAAGATTATATCTTTTTTTATCTTCAGTATACGCTATCATATAAATCCCCCAAAAAGTATCTTATATTATAACAGCTATATATATAATTGTCAAAAATATACTTCAAAAGGAAGACCTTAGGCTTCCTTTTGACCTAAAGACCTAGGCTTAAGGGGATATAATTAAATTAATTTTTCACTATTAAATACCGGATCACAAGTCAAATTAATACCTAAACTTCTAAGTAAATCAAGATCAGACTTTTCCACAATAAAAGTAGCATGAGCATCACATCCATTTAGTTTATTTATATTCTTAAGAGCCTTATTAGCAGTAGGATTAGTTACTGAACATATTGATAAAGATATCAAGACATCATTCAAATTAAGTATCTGTTTGTTAGATAAGACATTCTTTTTCAAATCAAGAATAGGCTTTAATACTCCTGGAGATAACAAATCTATCTCGTCAGGAATATCAGTTAAATATTTTATAGAGTTTAATATTAAACTAGCCGCTGGAGTCAGTAGTTCTGTCTCTCTACCAGTTATAATAACATTAGAAGTAATTTCTAAAGCTATTACTTTAGAAGAAGACTCTTCCTCTTTTTCTCTAGCTCTATTTATAGCCTTAATTAAATTATCACTAATATTAAGTTCATTCATAAGTAATTTAATTCTCTGAGGTACTTCTGGATCAATATCATCAGTTTTAACTTCCACTAGTGCTTTATAATATCTTCTTATTATTTCCTTTTTAGCGGCCATACTCACTATATCATCATCAGTTATACATTCTCCTATTGAATTAACTCCCATATCAGTTGGAGATTTATATATATCTTCTCCAGTTATTTTATTTAAGATATTTTTTAATACTGGAAATACCTCTAAATCTCTATTATAATTTACTGCACTAATTCCATAAGCTTCTAAATGAAATGAATCTATCATATTCTTATCTTTTAAATCTGCAGTAGCAGCCTCATAGGCCATATTAACTGGATGTTTTAAAGGTAGACTCCATACTGGAAAAGTTTCAAACTTAGCATATCCTGCTTTCACTCCTCTTTTATACTCATGATATAACTGTGATAGACAAGTAGCCAGTTTACCACTACAAGGACCAGGAGCAGTAACTACCACTAGTGGTTTAGTAGTTTCAATATAAGGATTAGCTCCATAACCCTCTTCACTTACTATTACCTCTACATCTGTTGGATATCCCTTAGTATAAGTATGAATATAAGATTTTACTCCAAGAGAATCTAATCTTTTTCTAAATTTACTTACACTAGACTGACCATTATATAAAGTTATTACTACACTATTAACATCTATTTTAAGATTTCTAAAGATATGAATTAATCTTATTACTTCTTCATCATAACTTATCCCATAATCAGCACGAATCTTCTTTCTTTCTATATCATTAGCATTAATACAAAATATCATCTCAGTATCATCTTTTAACTCTTTTAGTAGTCTTATTTTAGAATCTAATTCAAATCCTGGTAATACTCTCTTAGCATGATAATCATCAAATAATTTACCACCAAACTCTAAATATAATTTATTATCAAATAGTTTAATTCTTTTCTTTATAGTCTCTATTTGTATTTTTACATATTTCTCATTATCAAACCCTTTTTTATTATTTTTCTTCTTATTCATAAGTACCTCCCTATCATTATATTTTTATTATATCATAAGGAATATTTTACTTACAATATTATTTACTTTTCTTTACATTATAATTTAAAAAGAGAACCTAATGTCCTCTACTAACAATTATAAGTGGTACTTTCATTTCATCTATAGTAAAGCCAGCGTGTGTAGAAATATGTATTGGACAGCCTCTTCGGTATCTTAAATATTTATCAGATACCGCTAGAGCATGATAGTCTCCTAGTGAGGAAGTAAAATATTTATTATCTTTACCTATTCCAAATAATTTTTCTCTTATTATTTCTTTCTTACTTTTTAGCACAAAGTATTTTCCAAGATACTTATTAAATAAATATTTAAATTCTTCATCCACGCCATTCTTTATCTTAAAAGCGCACATTCTAGGTTCTATCCAAGTATCTCCATCAAGTAAATTATATAAATCTAGATAATCTTCAAGTAATATTTCATCACAGTTAATATGACCATGATCTGCAATTACAATAAGCATAGTATCTTTTAATTTACTACTAAAAGATTCTGTTTTATCATTAATCATCTTAAAACATTCTATAGTCTCATTGCTATCAGTACCAGTATGATGCATAATACTATCAGGATTAGTATAATAAGCATAAATATAATTTTTTTCTTTTTTATTTAGATTATTTTCTATCTTAGTAAACATTTCATCTATATTATTTTCACTATATATATCTCCTCCAAAGGGAGATACAATATTTGAGTAGTATTTTCCATTCTTATTTATACTATCAGTTATTGTTTCATATGGAAAATACTTCTTAGCAATATTATAGTCAAATACTTTTATATCAGTATCCTTTATATTATTAGTAAACATTGTTACTACTTTATCCTCTTTTTCATAGTACATATCCCATCCCAAATAACCATGGCTATTAGGATATAATCCAGTTAATACTGATGTAGTTGCGGCTGTTGTCGTAGATGGTACTACCGTAGATAATTCAGAAATCATATTCTTATTTAGAAAACTATTACTATCTAAATTTCTTTTTACCAATCTTGAACCCATACCATCATATAAAATAACTACTACATTCTTAGGATTATTCTTCTTTAATAAAGTATCTACTATATCAAGAGTATTTCCTTCATAATATAAATCAAAATATTTTCTTATACTACTCATAAGATTAACTATACTATTATTATAATCCGGTAATATCATTTGTTTCATTTCTTACCTCCTATTTAAAATATTCTTCTCTTGTTATGCTGTAACTCTTAATGTCTTCATTCTTCTTACTTATCTTATCAAGAATTCTACCTCTTAATGTTCCTTCATAAGTTAGTCCACATTTTTCCATTACTCTACCGCTCGCAGGATTTGCTTCTAAATGTTCAGCATATATTGTCTCTACTTCTACTTCTTCAAAAAGAAACTTAATTACTCTTTTAAAGCCTTCTGTAGCATAACCTTTACCCCACCATTTAGCACCATAACAATATCCTATTTCAGTGGTATTATATTTTGGATTAACACCCACTACACCTATTGTTCCGATTGGAGTATCAGTACTCTTTTCTACAACTATCCAGTTATAAAAATTATCTGTATTGTAGTTATCACAAAGAAATACTAAAAATCTTAATGAATCCGCTACTGTTTTATGAGTTTCCCAAGTAACATATCTAGATACTTTTGGATCACTTCCCCAATTTTTAAACATTGCACTAGCGTCATCAAGATTTGCTCTTCTAAGTATTAACCTATTTGTTTCTAATAATTTTGTACCTATGTTTTTCATCTTTTCACCTTCCTTTATTATATTATTTTTCTAATATAAAAAAAAAAACAGGAGGTAACTATTCCATATAAGAATAGTGACTCCGTGCTTTATTTTTACATCACGTGTAGGCTTTTACACCCGAGATAGCTTATAATAAATTTGTTATTTATATCTCCTCACTTGCATTAAATATATAATTTATTTTTATAATTGTCAAGTATTTTGTTATAATTTATTTATATTTTCAAAATCAATCAAAATTCTCTCAAGTATTTTTCTTACCAAAATTGTTCAAAATAAAGACTTATATTTAAGACTTTATTTTGCCTCTTAAGACTACAGGCTTAAGAGGACAAACTAAAAGAAGTACCAATATATTAATACTTCTTTAATTATGAATTTAAAGATTCTGTTTCATATAAATTTTTATAAATATCACTTGTTTTTAATAATTCATTATGAGTACCAGAAGATACTACTTTACCATTATCCACGACAAAGATAATATCAGCATCTATTATCGTAGATAACCTATGAGCCACTATTACAATAGTATGATCTTTTACCAAATTATCAATAGTCTTTTTAATATATTCTTGAGACTTATTATCTAAAGCAGATGTTGCTTCATCAAATAATATTATCTTACTTCCTTTAGATAATGTTCTAGCTATAGATAGTCTTTGTTTTTGTCCTCCTGATAAATTTACACCACCTTCTCCTAAAACAGTATCATACTTCTTAGGTAGGGACATAATATAATCATCTAAATAGGCTAATTTAGTACATTCTCTTATTTTTGATAATGTTATATTATCATTTATTATTTTAAAGTTTTCTTTGATAGTTCTATTAAAGACAAACGGTTCTTGTCTAATTATTGATATATTTTTTCTTAAGTCTTCTTCAGTTAGATCTTTAATATTTATACCATCAATATCTATTTCTCCATTATTAGGATCAAATATTCTAGTAATTAAATTAAATAATGTACTCTTTCCTTGTCCTGAAGAACCTACAATAGCTATCTTTTTATTTGGTTCTAATTCTAAATTAAAGTCTTTTAATATATTATCTTCATCAGGATATGAAAAGTAAACTTTTTTAAATTCTATAGTTCCTTTTATATTATTTAGAGTTTTATTACCAAACTTCTCATCTTCATATAATCTATTTTCTAGGATATCATTTACTCTGGATATTGATACACTAAGTTTTTGATAGTTTTGAGTTAGATCATTTATATCCTCAAGTAACCATGTATATCTATATATGTAATAAGTCATAGCTATAAAGAATGTTAGTGATATCTTATGATAATATAAAAGTATTACACAAGTAGCAAAGACCATACATTCTAATACTGACTTTAGAAAACTTGTTTTGATATTGAAACTCTTTTGCATATCTATTTCTTCCTCTGACTTCTTATATATATCTTTTATTAGTTCTATCATATTAGTAATTAAATTATTTTTTACTCCAAGAGTCTTTATCTCTCTTATACCTCTAATGGATTCATTTGTTAAAGAGGTAAATTCATCTTGCTTACCTTTTCTTTCTTTATATATATTTTTTAGTAATGGATTATACTTCTTTAGTATTAAGAATAATATTAACATTATTAGTATTATTTCTAGTCCTATAATATAGGAATTTATAAATATGTAGATTAATACTATAGAGGACGCTATAAGTGATGATACCATCTTTAAAATTCTACCAAAGGTAAAACTTAAGGTATCGGCATCATTTGTTATTCTGTTTATTACTTCTCCGCTGGATAGTTTTTCATATGCTTCAGCAGGTAAGTTTAAGGCCTTCTTATAAGTATTAAAGCCTAGTTTTCTTGTTAATTTACTTTCTTCTTTGTATAATACAGAATTTGCTTTATGTAATATTATTCCATCCATTGTTATTTCTAGTATGAAGTATACTCCGAGAAAGATAAGTGCTTTCTTTATATCTAAATTAGTGATTGATTCAACTACTTTACCATTTAGATATCCAGTAAATATATCTGTTATTCCTGATATAAATATAACTATGCTAGCAAGAATGATTTTATTTAAATCTTCTTTAACTAGTTTTATTAGAGGTATGAATTCTTTTAAATTTTTCTTCATATTCATTCCTCCATAATAAAAGACTACTTTAATAATTCTAAGTAGTCTAGTGTTTTTTTATTTTATTTTTTATATTTTTACTCTATAAAGTTATAAAGCTTGTGGAAAACATAGTAATTCCCCACACTTATCAAAAACTATCTTAGCATTATTAAAAACATTTGAATTTAATTTTATTTTATTTACAAAAATTACCATTTCTTCCACTCCTTTCTTTAAATTCAAGTTAAATATATCATAATATGGTATGCTTGTCAACCTTTTTTTGTTACAACTGTTTTTTTATTTTGATGAAGTGATATGATTTTACTTAAAGAATGAATATTTTTAAGGAAGTTTTATATACAAAAAAAGAGACTTTCTAAGGAAAATCTTACTTTATTTCTTTATCTTATTTTTTATAGCATAATTAGATACTGCCTTGAAATTATCATCGTATGGATACATTTCCTGGCCATATTTAAGCCACATTGTAGACCATGGTTCACCATTGTCAAGTAATCTTTTTACTATGGAATTATTCATTACAAAATTACCATCTTGCTTAGTTAAATCAACGCATCCCTCTTCATCATATATCTTACTTTGCAAATCGCATTCTAGTTTATCGCATTGATAAGCGAAAAAAGCCTCCTTGGTACTATGTGAATCAAATTCTAAAAATAATTCTTCAATTTGTTTTCCATCTAATATACCAGATAATATCTCGTGTACCGCAGCATGTTCTATTTTTTCTTTATCATTTTCATTTATTTCAAATTGTGTTAGATCATCAATAATAGCTTCTCCCAACTCATGAATTGCTAGCATAAATACTACATTCATAATATCAACATCATATTGATATTCATGCTTCATAGCAATAGCAAGCATTTGAGTACTAAAAATATGCTCAGCAACACTCTCAAGTCTATCCCTTTGAACATTCCATAGTTTCCAGCCTTTTCTAATAACATTTTTTAGCCTATTACAAATAGCATAATACTTAACTACATTTTCTTCTTTTGACATACCAATTCCTCCATCTCTATAAACTTTACTAGTCCCATTTTATTAAATATTTCTTTTAGCATATCAATTTTTTCTACTTCTGTCTCATATTCATTTGAATATAACCATTTATTATTATCATATACATCATCTTTATAAGTGATATAATGCTTATTATTTTTAGTTCTAAGTCTAAGACAGTGATATAGTTCATCTTCTTTACTAGGTTTTAGGGTATTTCTTTTAGGATCATAATAATATTCATCAACTACTTTATTTAAGCCTATATAATTAAAACTATTTAATATTTCTTTTACTCTATCTTTTGTATCAAATACTTCGGCAAGTATTTCTATCTCTTTCATAAAGCTTTCATCTAATTACTTACTTTCAAGATAGTTTACTTTTTTACCATGTGCTTTGGCATATTCTATTTCTGATTTTGTACTATCTCCAATATAGCCACCTACATTTATTACAAATATTTCATCTGCCATATCGATTTTTCTCTTATGCATATCATCTAGCATTTCTTTCGTCTTAGTAAGTGTTCCTTCGTCCATATTTTCCCAAACTTCACTATCACCAGAATGACCAAATAATCCTACCGAAATTACGATGTTTCCTTTTAGGGTTAGTTCTTTTTGAACTTTTAAAAATTCATCTTTAAATCTAGTAGAACCACATAGGGTTATCACTTTATAATTTTTTACCATTTTATTATCTCGCTTTCCTAACTGATTAACATATATTATTTCTTTTTCAATATATCATATATGTATTTTACTGTCAATAATGTTATAAAAAAAAAGAAGATATATTATATACCTTCTATATCAAATCCTCTTTGATAAATGTGACTATTATTTTTTCTTACTAAGTGTTTAACTTCATTTAATTTAGTTATATCCTTACCTACATATTCACTAAGTTTATTTCTAAATACTTTTAAGAAGTCTACTCCTCTTACTTCAAATTCTCTATACATTGCGTTTAGTAACTTATCATTTTTTACAAATTCTTCAAAATAATTATCTACGAGAAATAACATTAATTCATCATCTATAGTCATTCTGTTTTCTTCATAAGATACTTTTCTGTTTCCATATTCTAATGTATCAATAACATACATCTTACCATTATTATATAAAATATTATATCTAACATCATATAATCTTACTTCATTATCTGTTAATGTTTTTACATCTTTCTCTGCTTTTATAGTAGCTTCCTCCAATTTATCTAGATTTACTAATAATGGATTTATATTACATAAGTTTTTTGCTCTTTTATATGGCATAGTATAACCCACTATTGTACCTGCTACTTTGATAACATTATTAGGCCATATAAAAGTACTATTTTTTATATCACTAAATCTTAATAAAAAGTCTTCTGTATATCCTGCCTCTTCTTCATCAAAATAGTCATTAAATACTTTATATACAGTATTATTTTTAGTATTTAAATAGCATGCTCCTTGACTTCCTTGTCCTAAATATTTTAATCATCTTAAATATGTATCAAAATGTTCTCTACTTACAAATTCCATAATAACCCCCATTAGTGCATGGTATTATAGCACAGATTTAGAAAAAAAGCAAATCTTTGTTTGCCTTTTATAATTTCTTTTCATAATAATTAACAAGAATTTTTTCATTATTTGGATAATATTCATAATCGGATTTTATATAATTAGTAAATCCCCAATTGAAGTATATCATTATATTTCTTACTTCTGATGGTTCTACTCCTAGTGTTAATGATGTAAATCCTCTCTTTTTTAAATCTTCTTCCATAAACTTGTATAATTTAGAAAAATAACCTTTATTTTCATATTCTTTATTTGTCCTAAAAGCAGTTAGATAAGCTTTGTTATTTCCGACTAAATTATCTTTGTTTTGCATATCCAAATCATTAATGGATATAATTGCAGTACTTTCTGTAATTATTTCATCATTTAGTATACCCATATAGACAATTCTAGTATCTAAGTTTCTAAGAGATTTTTCTTTAAAGTCTATCCAAGTTTTAGAATTATTATGTTTTCTAATTTCTTCATCCCATTTTTTAATAATTAAATCTTTATTTGCTACAACACATTTATAATTCATTTTTTTACCTCACTAATCAAATTATTATCTACTCTAATCACCAATATAAAATCTATTCTTATCATTATTTAAAGTAATCTTATTTAAATAATCAACTCTATTTTTAATAGAAGTACCTCTTAAATTATTTTCTATATCTTCAAATTTAATAGTGGTATTGTCTCTAGTATAAATATATTTATCAGTATCTTTATACTCATATTTCTTAATATCTTCATCTAAAAATCTATGACAATCATCATGGATGAAGAATATACCTTCTTTTATCTTTCTCGCGGGACTTCCACCATATATAGTATTTGATTTATATTCTTTATTAGTAACTAATGCCATTGCTCCGATTACTGCTCCTGATCCTATTCTGGTATTTTTTAATATCATTACTCTTTGAGCTATCCATACATTATCTCCAATAAAAATACTTTTACTTTGATTTATTCTTTTTTTAGTATTTATATCATAAATTATATGTGGATCAGCACTTCTGATACAGCATTCAGGAGCTATCATACAATTATTACCAAGGAATAAATTAGTTTGTTCTGATATGACTATTTTAACTCCTTTATTTATCCAAATATTCTTTCCAAAGTAGATGGTAGAATTGTTATATAGTTTGATATCCACAGTTATTTTTTCTGCTGTCTTACATAAATATACAAGAGAGTTATCTCCCCTAAAATCTATGCTTGAATTTACTAGTGTTATTTCATCATTGATATATAAAATATTATTACTACCTGTAAATTTTACTTTAGAGTTATCTAAATTGATATTACCTATTATTTTATTGTTTTTTTCATCTATTATTTCTTTCATAATTTCCTTTCTTTCCACTTCAGCCTATAGTCTTCCGTGGTATGATAGAGCCTAAGGTCTCTATCATAATATTTTTTTTAGTTTATTTAATAATTCTTTTAATATACTATTGTCTTCTATCTTAGTAATAGCAAAACACTTCTTACCTAAATCTTTAAATGATGCTCCAGAATGATATAACTCTTTATTATCTATTATAATAAATCTGTCATGAAATATATTAGTATTTATTATTTCTAAATTATTATATTGTTTTTCATACTTTTCTTTAGAAATATTATCTATATTTTCAGTATATATTTTTACCTTAACATCAATATTCTTAATAATATCAAATAGTTTCTTACCAGCATAATTATCTATTATAATTATTTCTTTCTTTACCTTAGATAATATATCTATGAGTAATGAATATGCATCATATATTTGTCCTTCATAAAAGATATGATTATTAGATTCTTTTGTATTTAACTTATCAAAAGATTCTTGTAATAATTTTATATCTTCTGTATTTTTTATAGTTAATTCATTAAAGTATTTTTGTTCTATTAGTGAAGTATTTATTATCTTTTTCATTGCTACAAAGGCATCCATAATTTTTATACTTATTTCTTCTGCAACATCAGTTTTTAATATAGCGCTTAACATTGCTACTCCTTGTTCAGTAAATACATAAGGCAAATATTTAATATTAAGTCCTTGTTTTTGATTGTTTTTATTCAAGGTTTCAAATTGAAACCTTGAATAAATAGAAGAATATTCTTCTTTTGTTAATTGAAACATAAATCTTTCTGGAAATCTATTTATATGTCTTTTAACCGCCAAATTAAGTGATTTGGTTCCGTTTTTACAACCATATAATCTTGCTAAATCAGAGTCTAACATAACCTGCTTGCCTCTAATTTCATATATCATATTTTCTATATTTATATTATCACTTACAACTATCTTATTCATTACATCATCCTTTCTGTATTTTCTAATAAAAGATATATCTCTTTTATTATTGTCTTATCGTTTATGATAATATAAACACTTGATGATGTCAATATAAAAATACTATTTGTTAATTAATTTCTTTACATAAATATTTCTTAAGCCTCTTTTAAATTCTTTGGTACTTGTTTGTTTGAAATTATCTTTAATAAAATTATTAATAGAATATATGTTATCTGGGTGGATAGTGGCTACTACAAAATTATAATTTTTATCTATAGAATATTTATCTAATTCATTAAGCATTTGATATTGTAATTTATTACCTACATACTTAGGATTAACAAACATAGGTCCATAATCTATAACTTTTTTATAATCTAAATCTAATTCAAACTTTATCATATTTTTTTCACTAGAAGGAATAGTCATCATTGAACATACAAAGTTATTATCTAAATAATATATCCATATCTTAGTACCGCTGTTAAGTAACTTTTCTAAATCTTCTTTGGTAAAGTCTCCTAGCCATTCTGGATGTTCCATATAACTTTTTACATATTCACGATACTCTATATATTTATCTAAATCTATATTATTGTCTATACATTTTAAACTATTTAAATTCATATTTATCACCAACTTTTTATTTTATTTTCTTAATATCTATTATACCTCTTGGATGATATCCTTGTTTTTCGTAAAAGTTAATTCCTATTTTATTGTAAGCAAAGACATCTATTGTAATATATTCACATCCTATACTTTTAAAGTATTCTTCCATTTTATTCATTAATAGACTACCTATCCCTTTACTTCTTGTTTTCTTAGATACTATTAGTTCAGTTACTTCGCCACATCTTGGACATTTATAGTCTAAATAATCATATTCATCATAACTTCTTAAACATCCCATTATTAGACCTACGACTACATTATTATCTATGGCTAGATAACATTTGCCATTATTTTCTTTTACTTCTTCTAGATCTAGAATAGCCATCTTGTCTCGATATTCTGGATGTAACTGATCAAGATTATCTTCATCTATACTAAGAATATATTCTTCTAGTTCTACTAGTAGATCTTTTACTTCTTCTAAATATTTGTCTTCGTATTCTATTATTTTCATTATATCTCCTTTTTCACTTCAGCCTGTAGTCTTCCGTGGCATGAGCAAGCCTAAAGTCTTACTCATGATATTTTATTTAATAATTCTTTTAATATATTATTATCTTCCATTTTAGTAATAGCAAAACACTTCTTACCTAAATCTTTAAATGATGCTCCAGAATGATATAACTCTTTATTATCTATTATAATAAATCTGTCATGAAATATATTAGTATTTATTATTTCTAAATTATTATATTGTTTTTCATACTTTTCTTTAGAAATATTATCTATATTTTCAGTATATATTTTTACCTTAACATTAATATTCTTAATAATATCAAATAGTTTTTTACCAGCATAATTATCTATTATGATTATTTCTTTCCTTGCTTTAGATAATATATCTATAAGTAATGAATATGCATCATATATTTGTCCTTCATAAAAGATATGATTATTAGATTCTTTTGTATTTAACTTATCAAAAGATTCTTGTAATAATTTTATATCTTCTGTATTTTTTATAGTTAATTCATTAAAATACTTCTGTTCTATTAACGAGGTGTTAATATAATTTTTCATTGTTATGAATATGTCTACTATTCTAAGACTCATTTTTATTGCTAGTTCACTTTTTAAAATACCCGCTAACATAGTAATACCATATTCGGTAAATACATATGGTAAATATTTTCGGTGTTCTCCGCGGCCATTCTTTAAGGTGCCATTTTGGCACCTTAAAGATATATATTCGGTATCAGTTATTTGAAAACAATAATTTTCTGGAAATCTATTTATATTTCTAAGAACCTGTCTATTTAACTGTTTTGTTTCATAACCAAATAACATAGCCAAATCAGAATCTAACATTACATTTTTGCCTCTTATTTCATATATCATATTTTCTATCTTTATATTATCACTTACAACTATCTTATTCATTGCATCATCCTTTCCGTATTTTTAGTAAAAGATATGTCTCTTTTATCATTGTCTTATCGTTTATGATAATATATATACATGATGATGTCAATATTAAAAAGTATATTTTTTAGTAATTTCCTTATTATACTCATAATAAAAGTAGATCATTTAGTTCTGACTACTTTATCCCATTTTAATTCATTCTTGTTTAGAAATAACAGCACACATACACTTATCGAAATTAGGTATATCACTACTGATATAACATTCAATTATCTTAAAATTATTTCTTATAATTTCTTCTTTAAAAGTAGCAAAATCTACTATATTACACGAAGTATTAGTTACCATTATTTCTTTATTAGTATTTATATTTTTTCTTACTACTTTTTTAAAAGCATCATCAATATTAGATTTATAAGTACTAGTACCATCACCCATAGATATAACTAAAGCAATACCATTATTATTTAAGTGTTCATATATAAATTTATAGAATAAATTACGATGTTCTTCCTTTAAAAACATATGAATAACCGCTACTGAATAAATAAAATCATATTTATTATTTAATTTATCTTTCATTATATCTAAAGATTTAAAATTATTTACATATTTATTATTAGTTAATTCATTACATTTAGCAATTACTATTTTAGAGTAATCAATACCTAATATATTATGATAGCCCATATTAAGTAAATGAATTGTATCTCTGCCTTCTCCGCATCCTACTTCTAATATACTATTATTCTTAGTAATATTATAGTCATCTATTACTTTAACTACATCTTTACTAAAATCTTTAATTTCCCATAGCATATTATTATCATAAGCATCTTTATATCTATCTTCATAAGCTTCATAGTACTCTTTTTTCATAACATTACCTCTCTTATTTTTTTAGTTTATTTAATAATTCTTTTAATATATTATTATCTTCCATTTTAGTAATAGCAAAACACTTCTTACCTAAATCTTTAAATGATGCTCCAGAATGATATAACTCTTTATTATCTATTATAATAAATCTGTCATGAAATATATTAGTATTTATTATTTCTAAATTATTATATTGTTTTTCATACTTTTCTTTAGAAATATTATCTATATTTTCAGTATATATTTTTACCTTAACATTAATATTCTTAATAATATCAAATAGTTTTTTACCAGCATAATTATCTATTATAATTATTTCTTTCTTTACCTTAGATAATATATCTATGAGTAATGAATATGCATCATATATTTGTCCTTCATAAAAGATATGATTATTAGATTCTTTTGTATTTAACTTAT
>FR887361.1 GCA_000431795.1 Clostridium sp. CAG:302 | reverse complement strand
GGTATAATAATTGCTGATACACCAGAAACTGCAGTTATATGTAATGAGATGTTTATTAATACATTTGTAGATGAATATCATTTAGTATTAAATATAGAATCTCTTTTACTAGCAGTATCAAATATTTTGGATACTAAAGAACTAATTTCAGAAGAGAGAAAACAATTAGAAAAGGCAAAAAACTTATTAATAGAATTAAAAGCAGCATATACAGAAAAGAAGATAATAACATTAAGTACCAAAGATAATGAAACATTATTATTTATACTAAATAGTTTTAAAAAACATCAAGAAAACAAAAAAAGCAATGCGAAAAAGTTAATAAAAGAAAAAAAGGAGAACGTATAAAATGAACGATAAATTAAAAAGCACATTAACATTAGTTGGAATACCACTAGGTGGAAGCAGTAGTATTTTAGGCTTAGGTACTACAACAAATGATTATCCGCAGATATATGCTTCAACCACCAACAGTTGCAAGCCAGGAGTTGATAGTACTGGTGTATCCTCACTAAATTCTTCAGAATCTAAATCATCAAACGATGTAACATTATCAGTAGTATTATGTGCAGCACTTGGTGGTAGTTCTGCACCAGTAGCAGTATATGAAATTGAAACCAAAAATGATATAGAGTATGATGTTATAGAAAAAAGAGCAAACAAAATCTATGATAGATATCACAAAGACCATATTCCAAGTGATAAGAGAGGAAAAGGTATAATAATTGCTGATACACCAGAAACTGCAGTTAT
>FR887360.1 GCA_000431795.1 Clostridium sp. CAG:302 | reverse complement strand
ACTAATAATACCATAAGTAATTATATTTTGCAATAAGTATTTAGAAAATAAATAAGCTTTCACATATTTTTAAGAACTAGTAAATAAATATTAAAAAGGTAATTATTAGAATACCTAAACTAATAATTACTTATAACAATAACATTGGTTAAACTACTATATTTAGCATTTAGCCAAGCTTTTTCAATATTACTTTTAACGTATATAGTGGCATTATTTGAGGCACTATAAAACATTGAATTGGCATCAGTTAGTTTACTAGTAAAAGTCATATTTCGCATATCAATAAGAGTAAGTTTACTATCATAAGAAAATATAGCGGACATATTGGTTACATTTGAAGTGTCAAAACTACTTATATTTAACTTAGTAAGTGAAGTACAATACTGAAACATAGCATTCATAGATGTTACTTTTGATGTGTTAAATTTGCTTAAGTTTAATTCTTTTAGAGTATAATTTCTCAAAAACATTGTTCTCATAGAGGTAACGTTACTTGTATCAAAATTAGATAAATCTATACTTTCAAGGGATTGACAATTATTAAACATACTAGTCATATTGGTTACTTTTGAGGTATTAAAACCAGATACATTTAAGCTCGTCAAAGCATCACAGTGATCAAACATACTGCTCATATAGGTTACTTTACTCGTATCAAACATACTTAAGTCTAATTTTTTTACTGAAGTACAATATTTAAACATTGACTCCATCCAGGTAGATTCTGATGTATCAAAATAAGTAAAGTCCATTTTAGTAACACTGGTTAAGTAAGAAAATAAATAATAACAATTTGTAATGTATACTTTTCCACCTTCAGCACCTATATAGACATTATATAAATTATCACTAGTTCCCTTTGTATACCAAAGCATAACAGTGCCATCATTATTCCTTGATACATCAAAGCTACCTAAGGCATCTGTTGAAACAAGATTATCATCTGTTATAGTTAATGTTTCAATGGTATTTCTTGTTAAAGTAGTATTTAGAAAGTTAGAGGTAGCACTAGGATTTGTCTCAGTAAGTTTCATAAAGTTTACTAATTTTACTTTGTTTTTTACTAATGTTACTCCACTTGGTACTATTAAATCTCCTCCATTTTCATAACCTAACACCGTACTTAAGGTAATAGTACTACTGGTAGTACCATTATTTATTAGTTTTAATTTAATAAACTTATTTTCCATATAATCTATCAAACCAGTTTCACTATCAACTGAATCTTCATATACTTTAGCTTCTACATTAGTTCCTGAATAACCTATTCCATATCTTACTACTCCATTATTAGTATTTGTTAATTTATAATATACCTTTTTTGATGTCCTCGCAGGTAATTCTATACTTGTGTTATCACTAACATTAACTACATAAGTATCATTTTCCTCAGTTATTGTATTAGACATTGCAAATGTTTGATATAAAAATCCTATTAAAACTAATATTACTATTATTAATACTATCACTACTCTCTTCTTCATTTAATACATCACCTCAAGCAAAAAAGACTATAAAGAAAGACTAATATTTCTATTAGTTTTCCCTATAGTCTTTATATTTAAACTATCTATAATTCCATTATTTATATAAGTTAATAGACTTTCAAGCCCCCAATTAACAAATAGTTAACATTTCTAATTACTATTTTTTTCATAAGAAGGGCCTCCTTTTCACTATTTTTTA
>FR887359.1:79793-97060 GCA_000431795.1 Clostridium sp. CAG:302 | reverse complement strand
CAATAGAGACCTTAGGCTCTATTGTGCCTCTTAAGACTATCTATAGGCTTAAGAGGATATATAATATTATTTATTAATATATTCTTTCATACCTTCTATATCATTTATATTAAACTTACTAGTAGTTTTATTTTTCATATCTTTTATTTCTATAGTACCTTCATTTACTTCGTTTTCTCCTAGTACTATGACATAAGGTACATTATTTTTATCAGCAGATTCAAATACTTTCTTTAATTTTCTATTATTCATTTCTATTAGTACTTTGATATCGTCTTTTCTCAAACTATTAGCTAGTTTTAATGATTCTATATTAGTATTCATAGGTACTATAAGTACATCATATAATGCTTCATTTACTTCTTCTTTTAATATTTCACATATTGGTACAATACCAAAAGATATTCCTACGGCAGGATATGTATTACCATCCTCTATAAAGTTGGTAATTATTTTATCATATCTTCCTCCTCCTCCAATAGCGGACATAATTCTTTGTTTCTTATCAAACACTTCAAATACTGTACCAGTATATATTTCTAATCCTCTAGCAAGATATGGAGTAAACTTACATTCTGTTATTTCTAGACTATTTAAGTAGTTAAATAATTCTTTTATTTCTTCTTTTCCTTCGGTAAATGTATTATTGGTAATGTCTAAATTATCTAACTCTTCAATAGTACATTTGAAGTAACTAAATAGTTTATCTAGTTTTTCATCTTCTATATCATAAGAAGATAATTCTTCTTTTACTCCTCTTTCTCCTATTTTGGCTAGTTTATCTACAGATAGTATTACTTTATTCTTAATATTTTCATCTATACCTGCCGCTAGGATGAAGCCTTCAAGTAACTTACGATTATTTACTTCTATATAGACATCTATTCCTAGTTTTTTATAACATAAACTAGTCATTGATAACATTTCTGCCTCAATAAATGTTCCTTCTATACCACAGACATCAACATCGCACTGATAGAACTCTCTCGCTCTACCTGTCTTTACTGGACCATCACGAAACACTTTTCCTACTTCGTATCTTTTTAATGGTAATGTTATATTTTTATTTACATTCATGCTAATTACTTTGGAAAATGGTACTGTAAGATCATATCTTAGTCCTAGTTTTCTATCGCCTTGATCATTTAGAGTATATACTTCTTTTAGTATTTCACTACCACCAGCATACTTTGATGCTAATAGATCATAATAACATAATATGGTAGTATCAAGTGGCATATATCCAAACTTTTCAAAAGTACTAGTTAAGGTATTTACTACTCTTCTTTTTATTAGTTCTTCTTTAGGAAGACTGTCACTAGTTCCTTTTACATTCATCAACTTCATTTGTATCACCTTTATTCTTTAATCTTTACTTTATTTGTAAAATCCATTTCTAATAATTCTAATAAGTCATTTATTTTAATAAATTTACATTCTTTATTAGTATCAGAAAATTTTACTGGTATTCCACCTACTTCACTCCAGTATTCTAAGTTAGGCATAAAGTCATCTACAAGAATAGCTCCTTTTGGATTTACTATATCGCCTTTCTTAATTATTTTTGGAACAACATTTAACTTGATATCTGGGAGTACTGAAGTAAAGTATTTAAACTTTGCTCTTATTTCATTATCAGAATTAACATGAGTTAGTATTTCTACATCAAAATGTTTACTTAATTCTTTTATTTTTTCAATGGAATTATTTATTTCTCCAGCCTCTTCGATTAGAGTCTCCCATGACAAGTTTTTATAGAAGTCATCTATTTTATCTTCGGAAATACCTCTTTCTTTTATTATTTGATAGGTATAATTTATTGTATCTAGAATTACACCATCACAATCTAAATATAATTTTTGCATAATTGCCCCCTTATTTTTTATTTTAAAGTGGTAGTTATTTGTTCTACTCCTGTATAGTACTCGGTAATAGTACCATTTACTACTTTGATTACTGTAGGGTCTGCTACTTTTAATTCTGATATATCTGATACTACTCCTGATGGATCACCAACTATATTGGCGTTAAATGCATCATGTAGGTCTACTTTGTATACCTTTGTAGTAAGACTATTAATAGTACTTGTTACATCACTATTTTCGTTAGTAGTGTCGTAGTAGTAGACATAGTATTCTTCTTCAGATTGTCTTAATGAATCTACTCCTAGTATCTTATTTGATATAGTACTTACATTATCAGTAGTAGTATCTTTCTTATCAAACCACTTTATATCTTTAGTAATAAATATTCCTGTTAGTATATAAAGTATTACAAAAAATACTAATAAAACTACTATTATTGTAATGAACTGTTTCATAGTCATTGGCTTTTCTTTACTTAATTTTTGTATATCTCTAACATTTTTTCCATTTCTTTTTGCTTCTTTTCTTCTTAATTCTCTTCCCATAATTACACATCCTTCTAATTAATTATAATATATATTTTTAACTTTGTAAATTAATAAAAGACATTCTTTAGATATAATCCTTCTGGATTTGCTGTTTTACCAGCAGCTTTCCTATCTTCTTTTCTTAATATATCTATTACTTCTTCACTCTTTATTTTACCTTCACCAACCGCTATTAGGGTGCCAACAATATTTCTTACCATATATCTTAAAAAGCCCGTTCCGACGAATGAGAGAGTTATTTTATTTATGTCTTTGCTATCTCTAATTATATTTGTTTGCGATATTGTTCTTACATAGTCATCTTTTTCTTCATCTGTTTTAGTAAATGATTTGAAGTTATGTTCTCCTTCAAGGTACTTCATAGCTCTTTCCATTTCGATAACATCTAATTTTTTATTATGCTGATAGACATAGTTTCTTTCTAATGGATTATATTCACCCATATTTAGTTTGTAGATGTATTCTTTACCTATCGCAGAAAACCTGGCATGAAAGTCCTCTGGTACTTCTTTAACGTCTTTTACATAAATATCATTTGGTAAAAGACTATTTAAACCTCTTATTAGTTTATCAGGAGTTATTTTTGTTTCTAAATCAAAGTGAACCTTCTGGTTTAGTGCATGTACTCCAGCATCAGTTCTTCCTGAAGCATGAACATCTACTTTCTTACCTCCATTTATTTCTTTTAATGCTTTTTCTAGTTCTGACTGAACTGTTCTTTCTTTGGGCTGTTTTTGATAGCCAGAAAAATCTGTCCCATCATAACTAATTGTAATTAAATATCTCATAATACTTCTCTCCTTAATAAATTTATTACATTATTTATTTGTTGTTTATAAGTATGTTTTTGGTTTTAATAATAGATTATTATAATTAACATTAATATATTTAGTATTAGTAATAGACTATTTATTTTAGTCCATTTATTAGTACGATAGTTAGTTCTTGATTTGCCATAATTATATAATCTTATATCCATTATATCTGCGGATTCTTCGGCTCTTTTTATTGATAGAGAAAACATTGGCATTAGAATACCACTGATGCTTATTATTTTTTCTTTAATATTTTTAGTATCAAAATTTATTCCTCTTAGTTTTTGAGCCTTTATTATTCTACTTGCTTCTTCGGTTAATGTAGGAATATATCTTATTGATAAAGTTATTATCATGGCTATATCTCCTACTGGAATTAATTTGTTAAATGGTCTTAATAACTTTTCTATACCGAAGGTTAGTTCTGTAATACTAGTGGTATATGTTAGTATAGAGGAATATAAGACAATAAATATTAATTTAAATATATCGAATATTATTCTATTTATACTTGTAAAAAAGATTAAATCTATAATAAATATAAATATTAGAAATATTTTTATACCATAAATATTTTTTAGGTATACTTTTATATCTATATCACTATATAACATGGTTAATAATAGATACATACTAAGTAAAGTTATGTCTATATAACTATCTATAAAGAAGATACTTATTATCATTATTATTAATGATATTATTTTAAATACTGGATTTAACTTATGAACTACTGATGATTTATTTATATATCTACCTATGGTAATATTATTTAACATTACGATATATATCTTTCATTAATTCTTTTACATCAAAAGTTAGTTCTAAGTTAATATTTTTCTTTTTCTTTACAGCATTTATAAAATCTATTATTTTAGGTATTTCTACCTTACTAGTTTTAATCTTACTAATATTATTTAATAATTCTTTCTTTACTCCTGAACTTATTATTTTATCATTTTTTAGTATTAGATAGTTATCTGTTACTTTTATAGTAAATTCTATATCGCTTGTTAATAATATTATTGTTTTATTATATCTAGTTTTTATTTTCTTTAATAATTTTATTAGATATTCTTTATTTCTACTATCAAGGTTACTTGTTGGATTATCAATAATAATTAATTTGGGATTTAGTGATAATACTATTCCTAGGGCTAGACTTTCTTTTTCACCGCTTGATAATTCAAATGGACTTTTATCTAAATATTCTTTTGGTAGATTAACCATTTTTAGTGAGTCTTCAATTCTTTTGTTTATAGTACTTACTTTATAATTATATTTTTTTAAACCAAACTCTAATTCTTCTCTTACTGTATTAAAAATAAACGCTTCTTCAGGATTATTAAATACTACCCCAATATTTCTTCCTTTATAGGTATTAGTTATTTTACCGTTATAATCTTTTTCAAGATTACTTATTAGATAAGTAAAGTATGATAGACTTTCTCCAGATACTATGGTAGTTATTTTACCATCTTCAAAATCATAGTTAAACTTTTTTAAATTACTTTTATATGTTACATTATTGAAACTTAAGGCCATAATTTATTCATTACCTCGTTTTCACTAAAATATACTTTATCTAATAAATCATATAGTATTAGATTTTGTGATAGTTTTACTACAAATGGTAGTTCAAAACCCTTTCTTTCTAAATAATCATTTTTATAGATTTCTTCTTTTGTTTCATCTTTGATTATTTTACCATTTTCTAATACAATAATTCTATCAGAAAATAGTGTTTCTTCAAGATTATGGGTAATTAGTATTATAGTAAGCTTTTCTTCTTTTTGATATTCTTTAAGTAATTTAAAAACTAATTTTTTATCGGTGTCTGTTAGTTTGTTTATTGTTTCATCAAGTAATAATATTTTAGGACTATGAATTAAACTTGAGGCAATGGCTACTTTTGTTTTTTCACTTTCAGTTAAGAGAATTGGCTCCTTATCTAGAATATTCTCTAGTTTGAACTTTTTGGATATTATATCTATTAAAGTAGTCATTTCATCATAAAAATAACCTAAGTTTTCCAGTGAAAATACTAAGTCATCTCTTACTGTTTCTCCAATAAAATGGGTTTCACTATTTGCAAAGCAAACAGAAAATATTCTTCTTATTTTTTTAATGAATTGTTCATTTAATAAATAACCATCTATGGTAATATAGCCTTCGGCTTTATATAGTCCTATTAGTATTTTGGCTAAAGTACTTTTGCCGGAACCATTCATACCTATGATTGAGACAAAAGAAGACTCTTCTATTTCTAGATTAAAATCTTTGAATAGATAATTGTCTTCAAATTTAAATGACATATTATTTACTTTGATGATTTGTCTTTTCATACCTAACACCCTCGATATATATTATATATTAATTATGCTTAAAAAACAAGGAAATATAAAGAAAAAAGCATCTTAAAATTAAGATAACTTACTATTTTACTTTTTTTAGTTTTTTATGTACTTCTTTAACTTCACTGTAACTAAAATCATCTAAAGTATTAACATTTAGTTCTTCAGAATATATTTTATCAAAGTTTAATTCTTCGACAGCAATTTTACCTTCAGGAGTTTGTAATTCTTCATACATATCAAGAAATAAGTTTGATTTTTTTACTTCTTTAATTATTGCTTTTTCTTTTAGTATTCTATTAGTTAAATATATTGTACCAAATATTGTACCTATTGTTAGGTAGGCTTTCATAGTACCAAACTTAATACGATTAGCTATATATGAACCCACTAGTGTAGTTAATACTGCAGTATCAAAACTTTTTTGTAAAGTATATGGTCTTAGATTTACACTTTCATTTCTTTCTTGTAATTGTTGTAACATTATTTTTTTAATTTCTTCTCTTTGTTCTTCAGTAAAATTGGGAATAGATACTTTTCTATTGTTTAAATAATATACTGCCATATCATTTCCTATAACGATGTATCTTTCTATAACATCTTTTAAATCTTCTGGTCCAGTGTAAAACTTCATGGTATCACCTCTTTGATAGTAATTACTATAACATGGATAGAGATTTTTTTCAAGGAAATTGTGTAAAATTATCTTTTAACTATAAAGTTTTATAGACTTTCTTATAGTAATTTGATAAAATGTAATTAAGAGGTGGAACATGAAAAATAAAACTATTACCAAAGTTATACGCGTAGATAATGAAACTAAAAAATTAATGGCTGACTTTTATAAAGACATGAAAAGAGATAAGACTCCTCCTTATGCTATATTTCAAGCTGATACTGGTGATACAATAGTTACTTTATATGAATCTGGTAAGGCAATGTTTCAAGGAGTATCAGCAGATATTGAGGCTGGTATGTGGGAAAGTATTGGTAAAGATAAAGAGAATATTGATTACTTTATAGATAGGGAAGAAGTTAAAGAAAAAAAAGAAGAAACTACTATACCAATAGATATTTCTTCAGTTGGTTCTGATGAAGTTGGTACTGGTGATTATTATGGACCTATCGTAGTAACTGCATCATATGTAAATAAAGATGATATCCCTTTCTTGACTGAACTTGGAGTTAAAGATTCTAAAAAATTATCTGATGAACAAATACTAAAAATAGTTCCTAAAATTATTAAGAAAATTAAATATAAAACTATTATGTTATCTAATAAAGAATATAATAAGAATTATGGTAAAGATATGAATATGAATAAGATAAAGGCTGTACTTCATAATAAAGTATTAACTGAGATGGTTAAGGATAATGAATATGATTATATTGTTGTAGATCAGTTTGAACCCGAGTCATCTTATTATAAGCATTTATCTGAAGTACCTAGTCCTTTGAAGGGAATTACTTTTATTACTAAGGCTGAAGATAAGTGTTTATCTGTCGCTTGTTCCTCATTAATAAGTAGATATATCTTTGTTAAGGAAATTGATAAACTTGGTGATAAGTATGGTATCTTCTTACCTAAGGGAGCCAATTATTATGTGGAAGATGTTGGTATTAAATTAGTAGAAAAATATGGGATAAATGTTTTAAAAGAAGTGGCTAAATTAAATTTTAGTAATACTGATAGAATATTAAAAGAAGTAAGAAAATAATCTTGCTTCTTTTTATAATAAATAGACTATATTAATCTTTATAATATGTTTGATTTTTATTAGTTGGGTTATCTGGATATGTCATTTTTATTAAATTATTTTCAATAGCGGGAACTAGATAGTTTTCTCTAAATGAAACTCTAGATTTCATATCTACTAATTTCATTAACTCATTGGTACTATATTTAATTCCAGGCTCCATTGTATCAAGTAATTTTTTTATATATGGACTTATATGATTAATTTGATTATTTACTCCAACAATTAAAGTATCTAGTTCTTCATCAATCATTTTTAACATAAATTCTATAAATTCAGTTGAATTACCATTTGCATTACAATTAGCAATTACTCTATAGTATTCATCTTGATATTTTTTTATTGCACTTTCTATTGGAACATATTCAAATATATCTTCATATTCAGATAAGATAACATTCTGCCACAATCTAGCTGTTCTTCCATTGCCATCACCAAATGGATGTATAAAGACAAATTCATAATGGAATACTGAAGATAATATTAATGGATGTATTTCGTTCTTTTTTTCTTTCATCCAATTGAACAGTTGCTCCATAAGTTCTTCTACTTGATTTGCAGGTGGACAAATATGTATGCAATTGCCATTCTCATCAAAGACTCCTTCGCCAGTACTTCTAAACTTTCCAGATTCCTCTGTAGTTAAATATGTCATAATGCCGTGTATTTCTTTTAAATCTTTTATACTATATGGATTTACTTCTTTAATTTTTAAATAAGCATTATAAGCGTTTTTTACTTCTTGTATTTCTTTTTCTGGTCCAATTACCAATTTACCATCAATAACATCTTTAACTTGGCTAAGTGATAAAGAGTTTGCCTCTATTGCAAGTGATGAATGAATAGATTTTATTCTGTTATTTCTTCTTAAGACTGGCATTTTATTTAAATCTTTATAGTTTTCAAGTCCACCAATTTTCTTCATAATTGAAGAAACTCTTTCTAGCATAATATTAGTTATTTCAAATGGTGGTATATAATTTTGCATTTAAATCACCTCATTTTTTTCTACTAATATTATACTATATATATTAATTATAGTCAATCTACTTGTATGCTTTCTTGTATGTTTTCTTGTATGTTTTAGTCATAGACAAACTTACCTAATACTTTAAATACACTCTCTATGCCTTTTTTTAGAACATCATTTACTTTAGTGGATACCTTGTTGGTACCTCTGGTTAATTTTGTTGTGTAGTCAGTACTGGTATTAACTACATAATCTTCAATACTAACATCCCTACCTTCACTTACATCTTTTTCAAACTTCTCCATCGATTCTTTAGTTAAAACTGTTTTATTACGAAGATTATATTCATAATAACCACTTTTTTCTATTACATAAGCTATGATAAAGCTTAAGAATAATACTATGAATACTATTTTTAATATTTTTTTCTTATCCATTATTATCACCTTTTATATAGTAATATAATATGTTAGATATTGCTTCAGTAGTATTAAGTACTTCATCTATATTGTTATCTACTCCTCCTACTTCAATTAAAATACTATTAGGACTGATATCTTGGTTATATATACCGTCTACTCCAGGGCCTTCTTTTTTATAGATACCTCTAGATAAACCTTTATAATATTTATTGAATAAATTATTTAAGTCTTCACTTAATTTTAGATTATCTTTATAATTATCATGTTCTAATCCTATGACAAAGAGTATTCTAGCATAATCTTTACCATTTATGTTTACACTAGTTACATTTTTATTTACTGAGTCTCTATGAATATCAATAAAATATTTTAGAGTATTATATTTATTCTTTTTATCTAAGATAAATATTCGTGAGGCTTTATATGAACTAGCATGATTCCAATTATTTATACTTAAGAATTCTGATAAGTTGGAGTCTTCAACAATTGTAGATAGTCCTTTACTATTTAGTTTTTCTTTTAGTAAATAAGAGGCCATTAATACATTAGGAGTTATTCCATAAATATCTAAGTTTGAACTATTATAATTTTCTAACTGATGTGAATTATAAATATATATAATAGGACTATCTATATCTACAGGATTTGGATCTTCAATATAAGAACTTATCTTTTTTAATTCTTCTAGATTACTATAGTCATCGTTATGTTCATAATCTTTGCTAGAGGATGTTATACTCCTATCAAGGATGGAACTGGGATTAGTAAAGTCTATACTAAACAAAAACTTAGTACTGTTATTAACGATATTTATTAGTTTGTAATCTCCAATTAGATGAGAATTACCTCCTTTTAAGAGAAAGTTAATAAATTCTTTATTATTTATGTTATTACTATTTTTTAAAGAATAATAAAAAGTTATGGAAAAGATTATATATATTACTATGATATAGATAAATGATAGTTTAATTTTTTTCTTTACTATTTTTTTTAATTTCATTTTACCATTCATAATATCATCACCTAGTAATAATATATAACATTAGGTAATAGTTTTATGTCGAAAAAAAAGAAGGTTACCCTACTTATTGTAAATCTATTCTAAAATTTTTTAGTTCATCAATAAATTCGTCTGTTTCTTCATCATCAGTAATATTATATATTTTATCTTTTACTTTTAATAATTCATCATAACTTATTATCGCTTCTTCTTCTTGCTTTCTTTCATAGTCAGTTAGTTCTATATTAGATGGCTTTATTTCTTCTTCCATTCTTTCGACAATATCTGAAGCAAACTTCATATTATCATTTACTTCATAAGCATCTTCCATTGTTTCAAGTGGAGATAAAGCATCTTCATGTAAATCTATACCTGTAAGAATATCTTCATTTGTATGATAATCTTCTTTTGGTAATTCTTCTCTACTTGATAATTCTCTATCAATATGAATTGGTGATGTTTGGACTCTTTTTTCTCTTAAAACATTCTTTGTATATAAACCATTATTATTAGTATTTACTGGTATTTTTTCTTCTTTAATTTCTTCTTTTACTTCTTCTTCTACTTTTTCTAATTCTTTTGGTTCAATTATTTCTTGTTTTGGTAATTCTTTTACTATTTCTTTAGGTTCTTCCTTTGCTTCACTTAATATTAATGGAGTATCATCATGAGTATCATTTAATTCTTCCTTAATATTATTTTCTTTTAGATATTTAGATAGTTTTCTATTTTTTAGTAGAAGTATCACAAGTAGAAAAATAACAAATACAAAAAGAAATACTACTATCCAAAAGAAAAATAAACCATTACTTGATAAGTTATTATAAAAATCATTAAATGAATTTATCATTATATTCACCTCTTACTGCGATAAAGTTAAATACTGCGCCAGCATATATGGCAGCAGTTTCCACTCTAAATATTAGGTCTCCAAAAGATACTGGGTTATAATTATTTTCTAATAAATATGTTTCTTCTTTAGGACTTATTCCGCCTTCTGGACCTATTACCATTATAATTTTAGCACAATCTTTTATGCTTTGTAAATAGTAATTTAGTAATTTATCTTTTTCTTTTGTAGATGCCACTAATTTGATATCATAATCTAGATTTACTAAATCTTTAATACTCATAATATCAGTTATTTCTGGGATATCTGTTCTTTTAGATTGCTCACTAGCCTCCTTGCAGATCATTTGCCATCTTACTTTTTTCTTACTAAATCTTTCTTTATCTAACTTAACAATACTTCTTTCCATATCGACTGGAATTATTCTTGATACACCTAGTTCAGTTAGTTTTTGAAGAATTAAATCTATTTTTTGTTCTTTTACTAAACCTATAGCTATTGTTAATTCTATATTTAGCTTATTTTCTTTACTAATAGTATCCTCTACTGAAAGAGTTAATGGATCTAGATTATCTATATTACATATATATAATACTTTATCATATACTACTTCTATTTTATCGTTTATATTCATTCGCATAACATTCTTAATATGATGAATATCTGACTCTTCAATTATTAAGTTATTTTGTTCTTTTCTTTTGACAAAATATCTTTGCATATATACCACTCTCTTCTAGATTTATTTTCTTTTTTCTTATTATATAATACATTGGAACTATTATAAAGGCTCCTAGTACATCTACGATTACATGTTGTTTTATGAATACTGTTGATAACATTATTAATACTGATGTTATTGTTATTAATATTTTGTATTCTTTTTTTATTTCTTTGACGTCTAATGTTGATATTATAAATAATATGGCTAAGGCACAGTGAGCTGAAGGAAATAGATTTACTGGAGTATCTACTTTGTATATAATATTTATTATCCATGTTGAAATACTGTCTACTACTAGTGGTTCTCTAGTCATAGTTGTTGGTAATAGTATAAATATTATTCCTTCAAATAATGCGTATATTAGACATGTTACTATGTATCTATCAAATACTTTTTTGTTATATTTTAATATTAGTAATGGTATTAAGAATAGTAATAAATACCACAAGACATAGAATATTACAAAGGCTGGTATAAATGGTATCATATTATCAAAATAGTTATTTAGATGCATTGGTGTACCTTGAAATAGTTTGGTTATACTATATACTGATGTTTGAAATAGAAAGGTACATACTAATATTATTATTCTATTTTTATTTTCTTTAATATACTTCTTCATATTCACACCTCATACTACATTATATTGCCTTTAGATAATTATATCATACAAAAGTAAAAAGAGATAGTAATTTATCTCTTTATATTATTTATTATCTTTTTTCTTTTTTAAATACATTACTGCACATACTATTATTACAAGTATTGCTACTACTCCAATAACAATATAAGTAACTATATTATCTCCTGTTTTAGGATTGTTAACTTTATTATTTGTTTGTACTCTAAATATATATATCTATGGCTTATATATAATAGACTTTATTTTGAGACTAAAATTAGGCTCAAAATAACGCTCTAAGACCTTAGGCTTAGAGCGCATATATTATTTTTTTAACATCTTATTAAATTTAGTAAACTTACTATCATCATCTAGTGTTGTCTCAGATAATTCTTTAAATAAATCTTTTTGTTTTTTAGTTAATTTACTTGGCATAACGACATCTACTATTACATACATATCGCCTTTTTTATTATTAATATCACTATCTATTCCTTTTCCTTTTAATCTTAATTTACTACCATTTTTAGTACCATCAGGAATAGTTATAATAGCATTTCCATAGATTGTAGGTATCTCTTTCTTGCAGCCTAATACTGCTTCAGTAATAGTAAGAGGTACAGTAATATAAATATCATTCTCATCTCTAGTATAGAAATCATCTTCTTTAACACTAAATTCAATATATAAATCTCCTGGTTCTCCTCCATTAGTACCTGCTTCGCCTTTACCAGCAAGTCTTATTCTATTGCCGGTATTTATTCCTTTAGGAATAGTAATGGTTAGAGTTTTAACTTTTCTTTCTTTACCAGTACCATGACAATTAGTACAAATCTTATCAAATGTTGAACCAGTTCCATGACATGTTGGACAAGAGGTTTTTGATAGAAATGAACCAAATATAGTACTTTGCTGTCTTGTTACAGTTCCAGATCCTTTACAATCAGGACAAGTATGCATATTAAAGCCACCCTGTCCATGACACTCAGAGCATTCATCTTCAGTATCTACTTTTATATCTCTCTTAGCACCATTAACCGCCTCTTCAAAAGTAATACTCATACGATATAGTAAGTCGCTACCATCTTCTCTTCTAGAACTTGTTCTTGTACCAGATGAAGATGAACCAAAACCAAAGTTTTTAAATAAATCTCCAAAGATATCTTCCATTCCTCCAAAGTCAAAGCCATCAAATCCAGAGAAACCACCTTGAGAGTTAGTAAATGCTGCATGACCATACTGATCATATTGTTTTCTCTTTGTCTCATCTGATAATACAGCATAGGCTTCTTGACATTCTTTAAACTTTTCTGCAGCATTTTCTTCTTTTGATACATCGGGATGGTATTTTTTAGCTAGTTTTCTGAAGGCAGATTTTATTTCATCTTGAGACGCTGTTTTGGGTACTCCTAGTACCTCGTAGTAATCTTTTTTATTCATAATTTCCTCCGAACATAAGTATAAAGTTCTAGCTAGAAAACTAGAACTTTAACTTTTTATTTAAATTATTTCTCTTCGTACTCAGCATCTACTACTGTGTCGTCTTTGTCTTCTTTCTTTTCTTCTTTAGTTTCAGTCTTAGTACTTTCTGCACTTTGATTATTTTTAGCAGCTTCTTCATAAACTTTTGTAGCAAGAGCATTAGCCTTCTCTAATAGTTTATCTTTAGCTTTATTAATCTTTTCAACATCTTCTGTTTCAATAGCCTTCTTAGTTTCTTCCATTAAGTCTTCAGCTTCTTTCTTATCAGAATCAGTTACTTTTTCTCCTAAATCTTTAAGAGCCTTTTCAGTCATGAATACTACTTGTTCAGCATCATTCTTAGCATCTGCTACTTCTTTCTTCTTGTTATCAGCTTCTTTATTTTTTTCTGCTTCTTTCATCATCTTATCGATTTCTTCATCACTTAATGTATTAGTAGCAGTAATTGTAATAGATTGTTCTTTTCCAGTACCCAAGTCTTTTGCTTTGACATTTACGATACCATTAGCATCTATATCAAATGTTACTTCGATTTGTGGTACTCCTCTTGGAGCAGGTGGAATGTTAGTTAATTGGAAGTTACCAAGGGTCTTGTTATCGTTAGCCATTGGTCTTTCACCTTGTAATACATGGATATCAACAGCAGGTTGATTATCAGCGGCTGTACTAAATACTTGACTCTTACTTGTAGGTATTGTAGTATTTCTAGGTATTAATACAGTCATTACTCCTCCTAGTGTTTCAATACCAAGTGATAATGGAGTTACATCTAGAAGTACGATATCATTAACGTCCCCTGTTAATACTCCACCTTGAATAGCAGCACCCATAGCTACTACTTCATCTGGGTTAACTTCTTTAGATGGTTCTTTACCTAATTCTTTCTTAACTAGTTCTTGAACACAAGGTATTCTTGTTGAACCTCCTACTAGTAATACTTTGTCAATATCCTTAGATGTTAATTTAGCATCTTTTAATGCTTTTCTTACTGGTTCAGTAGTTGATTCTACTAAATCTCTAATTAAATCTTCAAATTTAGCTTTAGTTAAAGTTAAGTTTAAATGAAGTGGTCCATCTGTTCCTTGAGATATAAATGGTAATGATATTTCAGTAGAAGTCATACCGCTAAGATCTTTCTTAGCTTTTTCGGCAGCATCTCTAACTCTTTGCATAGCCATTTTATCTTTAGTTAAATCAACACCAGACTCTTTCTTAAATTCATCAGTCATCCATTCCATTACTCTTTCATCAAAGTCATCTCCACCTAAATGATTGTTACCACTTGTAGATTTAACTTCAAATACACCATCACCAAGTTCTAGAATAGATACATCGAATGTACCACCACCTAAGTCGTATACTAAGATAGTTTGTGCTTTTTCTTGTTTATCTAGTCCATAAGCAAGAGCAGCTGCTGTTGGTTCATTAATTATTCTTTCTACTTCTAGTCCAGCAATTTTGCCAGCATTCTTAGTAGCTTGTCTTTGACTATCATTAAAGTATGCAGGTACTGTAATTACAGCTTTTGTTACTGGTTCTCCTAAGTAAGCTTCAGCAGTTTTCTTAAGATCTCCTAGTATCATTGCAGATATCTCTTCTGGAGTATATTCTTTTCCATTAGCGGATACTTTTTCACTAGTACCCATTTTTCTTTTTATTGAAGAAATAGTATCTTTATTGGTTACCATTTGGTTTTTAGCCTTTTGTCCAACAATTATTTCTCCATTTTTGAATGCTACTACTGATGGAGTAGTTCTCATTCCTTCGGGATTAGTTATTACTTTAGCTTCTCCCCCTTCATATACAGATACACAACTATTTGTTGTACCTAAGTCAATTCCTATAATTTTACTCATATTTATCAATCTCCTTTATATATTTATTAGTCTTCATCAAATTCATGAATGACTTTCATTTTTTTATCTTTATTTTTATTATTTGTGGTATTATGCATATTTCTAATAGTTCTATTTATCTTTATACTTCTATAGATATAGTATCCTAGTATTAATAATATTAGTACTGGGAATATCCATACGATAAATCTTATTCCAAGTATTAAAACTGCTAAGAATATTAGAATATAAATAATATCTCTTATGGTACTTTTACTCATTTACTTTTACCATAGCGGTTCTAAGTACTTTATCTTTGTACATATAACCTTTTTGTAATACTTCAAGAATTATACCTGACTCTTTAGATTCATCTTTACCTGTAGTAACAGCTTGATGGTATGTAGGATCAAACTCTTTACCTAAACAGTCCATCTCTTTTACTTCAAACTTAGTAAGTAAGTCTTTTATTTGCTTATACATAAGTTTAAAGCCTTGTAAGAACTTAGATACTTCGTCTTCTAGATTATTATCATCCATATTTATAGCTCTTTCGAAGTTATCTAATATTGGTAAAAATCCTTTTAGTATATCTTCTTCAGCATACTTAATTATTCTAGATGTTTCTTCATCTTTTCTTCTTTTGTAGTTAATTAATTCTGCTTGACTACGAAGAAGAGCCTCCTCTAAGTCTTTTATTCTTTTACTTAGAAGTTCTCTTTCATCATTAATGTTTGATTCTTCTGTGCAAGAACATTCTTCTTCATTGCACTTACAAGATTCTTCACACTTGCAAGTTTCCTCACATTTGTGTTCTTCGTTGCAGTGGCAATCTTCTTTATGTTCGTGTTTCTTTTTCTTTTTATTTTCCATAATCTCCTCCTAGGTTATTCTTTATATAATCAAGAAGAGTTACAACTCGATCATATTCCATTCTCTTAGGGCCAATTATTGCTATTGTTCCTTCTTCACCATTGATATTATATTTTGTTTTTATTACTGAAACATCATCAGTTAATTCTGTTTCACTACCAACATAAATATTAATACCATTATCTTCTTCTTTCATTTTAGAAATGCTATCTATGTCTTCAAATTTACTAAGTATTTCCTTTACTTTATCAATACTAGAGAATTCTGGTTGTTTAAGCATATTGGTTCTTCCGCCAAAATAGGCTTCACTAGTTTTCTCAGTAGTAAATTCATGAAAGGCATCATAGAAGGTATTATATAAAACTTCATATTGTTTTACATAATCTCTTATTATTGGTTTTACTTCATATTCTAGTTTTTCACTTACTTCATTTATTGGTGTACCTACGACTAATTTATTTATTAGTTCAACAGTCTTTTTTACATCACCAGTAGATACATCATTTGGTAAGTATAATATCTTATGTTGTACTATACCTTTATCAGTAATAACTATTGATAATATTTTATTATCTTCAAGTGGTACTATCTCTACTTTCTTTAATCTATTCTCTTTAGAAGAATTACCAAGTACTACTGCTGTATAATTTGTTATTTCACTAACTATTTCGATACTCTTTTTAATAGTATCATTTAAATCTAGTGAATGATTGTGAAATATTGTTTGTAGTTTAAGCATATCTTCACCAGTCATATTTTTAGGTTTCATTAAATGATCTACATAATACTTATAGCCTTCTTCACTTGGTATTCTACCTGAAGCAAAGTGATTCTTTTCAAGTAAATGTAATTCTTCTAGTTTAGCCATTTCGTTTCTAATGGTAGCACTAGAACATTTTAATTTTTTACAGATATGATTAGAACTTACTGGTTTAGCAGTTTTTATATATTCTTCTGCGATTATTTTCAGCATTTCTTTTTGTCTATCCGTGATCATATTATATCACTTCCTTTATTAGCAGTCCTTCTTTTCTACTGCTAATATAATTATATTACTATTTGTTAGCAATGTCAACATAAAATTGCTAATTTTTTTATTTTTTTCACTATAAGCCTTGTCTCAAGTCTTATTAGTGTTGTTATTAGCCTT
>FR887359.1:0-79729 GCA_000431795.1 Clostridium sp. CAG:302 | reverse complement strand
CTTATATTATATATAAGTGAGTTATTTATACATAAAGTTATATTAATATTTAGATCTTAGTAAGAATATATTTTAGTATGAAAAAAAATATTTTATTTATAATATCTTTATTTATATTTTTTACCCTATTAATTATCTACTTCATTATTAGTATTAATAATAGTAGAGTTAAATTTGTTAATGAAAAAGATAATGAATTGGAAATTAGTATTAAGTATCCTAGTTTTAAGTATAGAAAACTTAATAAAAGAATTAAATATATTATTAATAAATATAGTAGAGAAATTAAGAATACTCCCTTTGATGATAATTATCATATTTATACATTATATATAGATTATAAAGAATATAAATATAAAGATTATATATCTCTTGTATTTTATAGTGAACTTTTTCTTGGAGGAGCCCATCCTAATCATTATATTGATACTGTTATTTATAATACTAAAAATAATTCTTTTATTAATATAAATGATTTAATTAATATAGATAAAAATATATTAATTAAATTATCTAATATATCTAGAGAAGAATTATTAAGAAACAAAGTACTTAGTAATAGTGATGTTAAAGAAATGTTAATGGATGGCACTAGTCCTAAGACAGATAACTTCAAAAGATTAGCTTTAACTGATGAAGGTATTATTATCTTCTTTGAAAGATATCAAATAGCACCATATTATTTTGGTGATTACAATATATTAATACCTTATAGTAAATTAAATTTAAATATATAAGAAAGGTAGAATCCAAATGAAAAAGAAAGCACTATTATTTATTCATGGCTTTGCTGGTGGTACTTATGATTATGGTGAATTAATTAATGACTTAGAACTAAATGGTTTATTTGATATATTTAGTTATACAATGAAAGGTCATGGTAATTTAGTTATTAATAAAGTTACCAAGGATGATTGGATAAAAGATGCAGAGTATAATATAGATAAATTAATTAAATATGGATACAAAGAAATATATGTTGTTGGTCATAGTATGGGTGGTGTCATTGCTACTTACTTAGGAAGTAAATATAAAGAAGTGAAAAAGTTAGTACTTGCCGCGCCAGCATTTGAATTTTGTAACTTTAAAAATAATAAAATTAACTTTATCGATAGCGTTAAACTAATTCCAAGTATATTTAAAAATTATACTTTTAGAGAGATGATGGCTAAATACTTTAAAGTTCCTCTTAAAACAGTTAAAGAATTTTCTTATTTAGTTAATGACCACTATGAAGATGTTAAAAAGATTAATATACCTATTCTACTGCTTTGGGGAAATAAAGATACTACAGTACCTTTTGCCTCTATTAAATATGTATATGATAATGTTAAATCTAAAGATGTCGAACTATGGACCATAGATAATATTAATCATGGTATTTTTAATAACTATCGATATCAAGATATAAAAGATATTATATTTTGTTTTCTTACTAGAAAAGAAAATAATAAAAAGATTAAACATTCTATTTGAAATTAATTAATATTATGTTAATATATTAATAGAGGGTGATAGATAATGTTAAGAAAAAAAGCAATACTTTTAATACATGGTTTTGCGGGTGGTGCTTATGACTATGGTAATTTACCTAATGATTTAGAATTTGTTAATAATTACAAGGTATTTACTTATACTCTACCTGGTCATGATAAAGCTATTATTAATAAAGTTACTAAAGATGATTGGATAAAAATGTCAGAGATGCAAATCGAAAAAATAATTAAGCACGGATATAAAGAAATATATGTTATTGGTCATAGTATGGGTGGTGTTATTGCAGCATACTTAGCAAGTAAATACAAAGAAGTAAAAAAACTAGTACTTGCCGCTCCTGCCTTTCAATATTTTAAGTTTGAAGGTAATAAAATAAATATATTAGAAAGTATTAAAGTTGTTCCTAACTTATTTAAAGATTATAATAAAGAAGAAGTTATATCAAGATTATTTAAAGTACCAATTACTACGATTAAAGAGTTTATGTCATTAGTTAGTGAACATCATAGTGATGTAAAAAATATAGTATGCCCCACTTTAATAATTCATGGTACTAAAGATGAAATAGTTCCTGATACTTCAGTTAATTATGTATATGATAACATTAAATCTACTTCAGTTACTTTAGTAGAAATTAATGGTTTAACTCATGATTTATTTATCAACGATAGATATACTGATGTAAAGAAATTAATTTTTGACTTTTTTAAACATAAACCAAAAAATACCAAAAATAAATATAAAATATAGAAAAAAAGACTTGATTTGCTCAAGTCATTTTTTATTAATTATTTTTTATAGTCTTATATGTTCTAAAAGCTACTGCTAGAGCAATTAATGCAAATATATAATTAACATACATAAACATATTTGCTTCTACTCCAGTTTGTGGTGGAAGTATAGTTAAATCATATATATAAGTAACTTCTTGCTGTTCTTTAGTATAAGTCCCTTCTACTTCACCTTTAACTTCAATAAAGCTATATTTATCAAATTCTTTCTTAACTGTTTCATATGTAGTTCCTACAGGACCTGTAAGAGTAATACTATCAGCAAGTTTAGTACCATCTTTAGTAACATAATTAACTATTACAGTACTTTCTTCTACTTCAGTAGTATGTTCATCATCAGTAGTTTTAGTAGTATTACCATAAGTTAATTCAGCAGTTACTTTATTAGTTACTTCTTTTTTATCTACATTGATATAGAATAATTTAAAGTTTTCTTCAATATTAAAGATAATATTTCTATTTTCATTAATATCTGTATTAACATCATTAGTAATTTCTGTTCCTACTAAAGTATTATCCATTTCATATTTACATAATATTGTATTATTTTCTTTAATATATTTACAATTATTACTAATTTCTGATTTTTCTGCATCTATTTCAAATGGAAGAATATCAGTAATTGTAAGTGTTGCTTTACCTACATAATCTTTAATTTCTGTATTATAAGTAATTGTATAATCAAAGGCATCAGTAATTGATCCTACTAATTCTACTCCATCTTTCTTTAACTCTTCTTCTGAAGTACCTACATTCTTTGTATATACATAGTTTACATAAGTTGTTCCTTTTGTATATAATCCATCTTTATTACTTGGTATTTCTTTTAGTGTATAGCCAAAGAATTCTTTAGCCTCAGTAGTATATTCTTTACCTACTAAATCTGTGGTTGTTACATTATTACTTAGTGTAACTCCTTTATCAGTTTTGTAAGTAGCTACTACCGTTCCACTAGGAACAACATCTATTACTTCATCTTTATCAGTTACATTTTTATTTCCATATATTAATTTTGAATTAACAATGTTTTTAACTTCACTTCCAACATTAGTGTATCTTAATACAATGTTAAACGCAGCATTTATTACTTGATGTTCTTCATCAACTGTATATACATCAGTACATACTATTGTTCTTCCATTTACTACACATTTATTATCTTTTGATATTATTTCAGCATTATATGGTAATGTATCAGTAAGCTCAAGAGTTACTTCTCCTACATAATCTTCTACTTTACCAGTATAACTTAATACATAATTGTATTCTGAATTAATATCAGTAATAGTGTTATTTTGTACTTTATTTACTTTGTTTTCAGTTACTGTTCCTTCATTCTTTATATATACATAATCTACTTGAATTGTTTCATTAGCAATGTAAGTTCCTTCTTTATTAGATGGTATTTCTCTTAATGTATATCCATAGAATGATTTAGTTTCAGTAGTATAATCAGTTCCTGCAAAATCAGTAGTTTCTACATCATCATGTAATTTTACACCTTTATCTGTTTTGTAAGTAGCCACTACTGTTCCTTTGTATACTTCTGTTTCTGTTTCATCAGTAGTTTCTTCTTCCTTATTTTCTAAAGCTAATTTAGCAGTAGCACTATTTATTATTTTATCTTCTTTTATATCAGAATATTTTACTTGGAAATTAAATTCTTCATTTATTTCTAAAGTTCCATTTACTGTATATTCTGTAGTACATATAATGGTATTATTTTCGAATGTACATCTATTATCTTTTGATACTATAGTACCTTTTAATGGTAATGTATCAGTAATAGTTAACGTAGCTTTACCAACATACTCTTCTACTTTACCTGTATATTTAAGTGCATAGCTAAATGTATCGTTGATGTTACTTACAAACTCAGTTCCTTCTTTAACTAATTCATTTTCAGTAATATTTCCATCATTCTTAGTGTAATAGTATATTACATCAATATTACCTTCAATGTAGTTACCATTTTTATTAGTAGGTTCTTCTTTTAATGTATAACCTGTTATTTCTTTTGCACTTGTTTCATAAGGTGTACCCGCTAATTTCTCACCTAACTCTTGTTTAACTGCAATATCATTTCCTTGTTCATCTTTAAAGTATACAGTTACTGTACCTTTGATTTCTACTGGTACTGTAGCAGTATCTTCTTTACCAGAAGTTATCTTATCTTCTACATTTTCATGTGACACAGTAGTATTTCCATAAACTGTATTGATTAGGTTACTTCCATTTTTACTTAAGTAATCTTGATATTTTACAGTATAATTTATTCTTTCGCTTACTGTATAAACACTTTGATACTCAGTTATACTATAAGTTTTTGTCCAAGTGATAGTATTTTTTTCACTATTATATACTCCACCATTTAATGTGCTTTCATTTTCAATAATAGCACCAGGTAATGTATCAGTAATAGTTACTACTATAGTATCGCCATTTCTTACATTATTTATTTGTGTATTATAATTTACTGTATAACTTACTTTATCATTAGAACTAATTACTTTATTAGTTTTTGTAGTCTTAGATATAGTTTCAGTAATATTATCAAAGTTTGTATTAATATAGTATATATCTAATACATTCTTGCTTGAATTTGTACCAACAGTAATTTCTGAATTGTTTTCTTCAGTTTTATTTGGATCTAAGAAATAATCATTTTTACCCTTAGCATTTAATTCTTCGTTAGTAAGCCATTTACTTCTAGCTGTAATCTTATCTCCATAAATAGCTTCACTATTATTAGTAAATCCTTTTTCGTTATTAAAGAAGTAATTTACTGAATACTCATAACTATTCTTCTTATAATAAATATTTATTACTACAGTATTATCAATAATAGTATAACTAGAATTATCTGATTTTACTGTATCTAAAATATAACCATCTCTTATTTCATTTTCTTTTAAATAATAGTCTTGTGAATTAACTCTTGTTCCATAAGGAATATTTGTTTCAGTTTTACTATTATTTAAAACTTCATCATAGTAATAATTTATTATATAATTAAATTTCTTTATTGTATATAGAATTTTTATTTCTTTTACTTCGCCATTATTAGTTATAGTAATGCTTGCAGGATCAATTGTATTAAATTCATATCCTTTAGGAAGATATTTGTCTCTTTCTACATTACTTTCATTAATAACTGTTCCATTAAGTGCTTTTCTTGTTTCACTTGTTATTTTATTGTTATTATCAAAGCTATCTTTATAATAATTAACTATATAATCATAAGTATTTTGTACCCAATATACTTGTGGATTTTGATCACAAGTTAATGTTTTTTCTTCACCTTTAGCATTAGTATATTTTAATTCAAAGCCTTCGTTTGTATTATACCAATCTGTTGGAGCATCTTTATCAATATCTACATAGAAAGATAATGTTGTACCTTCTTCAGTAATATTAGCTATTGTTTCACTAACATAACTTCTAGCAGTACTATCAGTAGTTAAGGTGAACTTTCCACCTAAGTTATCTGTTAACACAGCATTAGTTCCAGCACTTGCAGTACTCATTTCTTCAGCAATATTAGTAAATGCATTAGCTACTTTTTCTGGATCAGCATTTACATAATGAGTAAATGTACTGCCTTCTTTATCAGGAGAAGATACTTCTGTTAAAATAGTCTCTGCACTTTTGTAATCATATTCTGATTTTGCCGGAAGCATATAACCAATAGAGAATATTTCAGCACCAAGATTTTTTACATCAGTTGCAGCACTTATTGTTTTATCATAAGTATTTTTATTGGTTGTTTGTCCATTTCCACCGGTATAGCCATTATCTTTATAATAAAATGTTGGTTGACCATCACTAATTACTACAACATATTTTTGTGCTTTTTCATCTGCTACTGAGCTTAATAATTCATTAGCTTTAATAAGTCCGGCTTGTAAATTGGTTCCACCAATTGGGCTTCCAAAATCATCTGAGGTAAGTTCTGTGCCACTAAACCAAGTATTATTATTTATTTTAATTATTTCAGCATCATCAAACTCAGAATCATCATAATAATATCCATTATCACCAGAAAAACCTACTAAGGCAATTTTTGCTCCATTTATTTTATTTGATAGAGTTTTAGCAAATGTTATAGCTCCATTTACTGCGCTTTCCCATTTGTTATTATACTCAGTTCTTATACAGTCACGCCAGTCATACTCAACACACTCATAAGAACTTTCCATACTGCTAGATTTATCAAATACTACAACAGCATATACTTGCTTAGGAACTTCGGTACTTGTTTCATCATCCTTTCCTTCTATTTTAAAATCAATTTTATATCTACCTTCAGTGTCTGTTTTACTAACTGTTTTAGTAACTTTTACTCCGCCTTTTTCTTTAGTAGAGCCAACACTAACAATAGCCATTTCGCCATTATTTGTTACTTTATTATCAATACCAATATCACCTTTATTAGGAGTACTTTCAGATATTTGATCTGCTAATACACTAATTGGTGTCATTAAGTCTGAAAAAATCATTGCTATTAGTACTAATATCTTAGTAAACTTTTTTAAACTTTTTTTCATTAATTAAACCCTCCTTAATATTATTAGTAAATATTTTCTTTGATAATTACTATAATCTTTATGTGTACTACATGTTTGAAGTATTAACACTTCATCATCAGAATTTACTTCTACTCCAGTATCATACATTGATTTTTCTTTTAACTTCGTAATGTGTTCAAGATAATCTTTATCACTAGCAAAGTTAACATCCATGTAAGAAAAATCTTTTGTTTCTACATAAATAGAAAATATTTCATACTTCTTTTTTGCAGTACTTGTGGTTATCCACACATATTTGTGATTATCGTAATAATCTTTATCATAGAACTCTTCAAGTATTTTAAATGGCATATCAATATTTGAAGAATTATGACCATAAATTAGTAATTTTCTACTGGTATCAATATCCACTCTAAAATCTAGGTAGATAGAGCCCATACCACTTCTATTTCCATAAGCATCATGATTTAAATAATAGTTATTATCACTACCTTGTAATATTGGTACGATATAATCAGTATTATCTATTTCCAAGACACCTTTAATATCTTTATTATTATATTCTTCTCTCAAATTGTTAATAACTTCTTCATAGTTAATAGGATTATTAACATTATTATTTGATTCTATATCTATATTTAAGTAATAATCTTTTTTTCTATTTGACTTATATAGATATACTCCAACTAACAATAATAATATTACTAAGATAAAAGTTATTATTAATATTATTTTTTTATTCTTATTCATAAAGCCCCCAATAATTCTCTCAGATGGTTTACTATTATAGCATATTTTATGTTTTTGTCAATTATTAATCTATCATTATATTAAAATTGCAATGAAAAAAGAAGTTTTATATCTTAAATACTTCTACCTAATTAAAAACTTCTTAACTTCTAATTTTATTATGTAACAATGTTTTATTTTTTAAACACTAATTTGTTATATATTTTATCAAATGCTTTGATAAACTTATCTATCTCTTCTTCAGTATTTTTATAACTTAAACTTATTCTTATACTACTCATAGATATTTCTCTATTATGATATATACTATCTACTGATAATGATACATCACTAGTAGAACAGGCACTTTTAGTGGATAGATAAATGTCTTCTTCTTCCATAGTATGAATAAATGTCTCTGGTTTTACTCCTATTACACTAAAATTAATAATATATGGAATACTATTTTCAGTACTATTTATATGAATATTATCATACTTTTTTAAATTATCTTTTATCTTCCTACTTAGAGATGATACATATTCATAATTTTTATCTATATTTGGAATAACTAATTCCAAGGCTTTCATAAGACTACATATTAATGGTAATGCTGGAGTACCACTACGATAAATGGTAGTACTCTTTCCTCCATGAATTAAATTATCAATAACAATATTATCTTTTTTTATTAATAGACCTATTCCTTTTAAGCCAAATATTTTATGAGCAGACATACTAATGAAATCTATACTAGTAGGATCTACCTTTATTTTACCAATAGCCTGAGTAGCATCAACATGGAAATAACACTTAGGATGTTTTTTTACTATCTTACTAATAGTATCTATATCTTGCCTTATACCCAGTTCACTATCAACATAAGCTACTGAAACTAAAATAGTATTATCTGTTAATAGTCTTTCTAAATCTTCAATATCTATTAAACCATTATCTTTTATTTTAACATAATCAATAATAAATCCTTTGTTTTCTAAATATTTACAAGTTTCTAATATTGATGAATGTTCTAGAGGTGTAGTAATTATATGATTACCACGATTTTTATATTTAGAGGCTACTCCCTTTAATACTGTATTATTTGATTCAGAAGCTCCTGAAGTATATATTATTTCACTAGGTTTTACTCCTAGTAAATTGCTTATCTTTTCAGTAGCATATTCCTCTAATTCTTTTGATTTTATTCCTAGACTATGTAATGAATTAGAATTACCTGGATAATTTTTACATACCTTATTAAATGTTTCTAAGACTCTATCATCTACCATAGTAGTAGCACTATTATCTAAATATATCATAATATATTCCTTCTTTCTCTAGTATTTTACCATAAATATTAAAATAAAACTAGATATTTTATAACCAAAATATTCAAAAGAGAGACTTATTTTAAGGCTCTCTTTTGCCTCTTAAGGCCTAGACTTAAGAGGATAAACAAATAATTATTTTAAGCTTTCAAACTGAGAATTATACAAACTAGCATAGAAACCATTCTCTTTCATAAGCTTATCATGATTACCAGTCTCAATAATATTACCATCTTTCATAACCAATATCAAATCAGCATTTCTAATAGTAGATAATCTATGAGCTATAATAAATGAAGTCTTATTCTCCATTAACTTATCCATAGCCTTTTGTACTAATTCTTCAGTTCTAGTATCTACATTAGATGTAGCTTCATCTAGGATTAAGAAAGGAGCATTCTCAATCATACCACGAGCAATAGTAAGTAACTGTCTTTGTCCTGCTGAAATAGAATCAGTATCAGATATCTCACTATCATAACCATTAGGTAGTGTTTTAATAAAATGATCTACTCCTACTACTTTGCATATTTCTTTTACTTTCTTATCACTAATATTCTTTCTATTATAAACAATATTTTCTTTAACAGTACCATTAAATAACCAAGTATCTTGAAGTACCATAGTAAATAAATCATGAACATTTTCTCTAGTTAACTCTTTAATAGATACACCATCAATCTTAATATCACCAGAATTTATTTCATAGAACTTCATAAGTAAGTTTACCATAGTAGTTTTACCCGCTCCTGTTGGACCAACAATAGCTATCTTTTGACCTGGTTTTGCAGTAGCAGTAAAGTCTTTAATGATAATTTTATCTTCATCATACCCAAACTTAACATTTTTAAACTCTATTTTTCCTTTTACTTTATCCTTATCTAATTTCTTAATAATATTTGTCTCTTTAGACATTTCTTTTTCCTCTAGAAAAGCAAATACTCTTTCACTGGCAGCCGCTGTTGTCTGAAGTGAGGTCATAGACTGAGCTATTTGTGATAACGGATTAGTAAATAATCTTACATAGATTATGAAGGCTACTATTGTGCCAAATGATATAATATCTTTTGATACTAGAAGAGAACCTACTACACATACAGCAACATAACCAAAGTTACCAACAAAGCCCATGATAGGTTGCATTAATCCTGATAAAAACTGACTCTTTCTATTACAAGTATAAAGTCTTTTATTTAACTTATCAAATTCTTTAGTAGACTCATCAGTCCCATTACAAGTTTTAACAACATTTAATCCAGAATATACTTCCTCTATGTAACCATTTAAATTACCAAGTTCTTCTTGTCTCTTAGTAAAATACTTTTGTGATTTATTAAGAATTATAAACATTAATATAAATCCTATTAAACTAGATACAATAGCGGTTATAGCTAGTATATAGTTAGTTACAAACATCATAATAATAGAACCAATAAATAATGTAATTGAAGATACTAAAGTAGATAAACTTTGATTTAATGACTGAGCAATTGTATCTACATCATTAGTTACTCTAGATAAAATATCTCCTGATAGGTTGTGATCAAAGAATTTAAGGGGTAATTTATTTATCTTTAATGATATTTTATTTCTTAATCTCCTAGCATAGTTATTGGCTACTTTAACCATAAATATACCCTCAAGATAACTAAATGTAGCACTTATTACATATATAATTAATAATATAGTAGCCATCTTAGTTATTTTTTCAACATTCATCTTTGGATTAACTAATTTTTGAATACTATTAGGTAATGTTTCTACTATTTTATATATTTCATTTACTGAAGCATCTTTCTTTAAGGTAGACATCTTACTAATAAATTCTACTTTATCTTTAGTAGTTATTTCAATATTATCAATAGTAGAACTAGGAAATAAGACATTATTTATACTATCTGGAAGTTTAGTTATAAATGAATAATCTTTAGTCTCACTATTATAATTAGATAATGATTTAAGTAGATTTATTTTATCTTCCTTAGTTATTAATATATCATTATATGTAGAATCTTCAAGTATAATATCTAATACACTATCTGGTAATTTACCTAATGAAGTAGTAGCATTTTCTTTAGTCATAGCACTGATAGTATTATTAAACTTTTCTTTATCTAAAGCTGATATACTAGCAGTATTCACTTTATAAATAGTACTCTCATCAATATTTAGATTTAATATACCTGCAAAAGTTTCTTCGTTAAGATTAGTTAACAAATCATCTTGTAGTTTTTCCATATTAGTAGTATTAATAGTTAGACCCTTAGATATCTCATCAGTTAAATCAGATAATCTATCTGGTGATACTAAAGCTAAGATTGCTGATAGACCCGCTAGTACTAAAGATATTATTAGTAGTACTTTAAAATCATTTAAACTTTTAAATAATTTAGATAGAGCCTCGCCAAAATTCTTTGGCTTTTCAATGGTCCTCATTGGACCATGACCCCCTCTTGGAGGAGTATTTCTTTTTTCTTCTTTACCGTTATGCATTTTCTAGTTCCTCCTTTGTTACTTGTGAAAGGGCAATTTCTTTATATACTTCACAAGTTTTCATAAGTTCACTATGAGTACCTATTCCAACACATTTACCCTTATCTAAAACAATTATTTTATCAGCATTCATAATCGTTCCTATTCTTTGTGCTACAATTAGACTAGTAGCCTTCTTAGTATATTTTTTTAATTCTTTTCTTAGTACTGAATCTGTTTTATAGTCTAAAGCACTAAACGAATCATCAAATATATATATTTCAGGACTTCTGGCAATAGTTCTAGCAATTGATAATCTTTGTTTTTGACCTCCTGAAACATTAGTACCGCCTTGGGCTATATGACTTTTTTCTTTCTTTTCTAGTTTTGAAACGAATTCATAAGCCTGTGATACTTTTAACGCTTCATTAATCTTCTTTTTATCAGGTTTACCTAAAATACTCTTACCATAAGTAATATTTGACTCTACAGTACCAGAGAACATAACAGCCTTCTGAGGAACATATCCAACAATATTATGTAAATATTCTTCTTTATAATCTTTAACATTAATACCATTTACTAGTATTTCACCCTCAGTAGCATCATAGAATCTTGGTATTAAATTTATTAATGTACTCTTACCAGAACCAGTAGATCCTATAAAAGCAACAGTATCTCCTTCATTAGCAGTAAAACTAATATTTTCTAAGATATATTCATCAGCATCAGGATATTTAAATGATACATTTTTAAATTCAACAGTCCCCCTTAAACCATTCTTATTCTTAGTTACTTTACCATCTTCAATTGTTACTTCTGTATCTAGTACTTCATTTATTCTTTTTGCAGACACATTAGCACGAGGTAACATCATAAAGATCATAGCAAGCATTAAGAAAGACATTATTACCTGCATAGCATATGATGAAAAGACAATCATATCTCCAAATAAAACTATTTTATCTCCCATTAAAGCCTTATCTATCAAAAGAGCTCCAATGAAATAGATAGATAATGTTAGAGTATGCATCACTATATTCATCATAGGACTTAGAATATTAAATGCTTTTTGATTAAACATTTGTGTATTAGTTAAATCATTATTTACTTTATTAAATTTATCTTCTTGATATTTTTCAGCATTAAATGCTCTTACTACTCTAATACCAGTTAAATTTTCTCTAGTTACTGAATTTATCTTATCAATAAGATTTTGAACTATCTTAAATCTTGGCATAACTATAATCATTAGAATAATTATAGTGGTAATTAGAATAATGACTGCTACCGCTGTAGCCATACTCCACTCTAGACTCTTACCTAATATTTTAGTAATAGCCCAAGCAGCAGTAATTGGAGCCTTTATCATTAATTGAAGACCCATTCCAATTAGCATTTCTACCTGAGTTATATCATTAGTAGTTCTTGTTATTAGACTACTAGTAGAAAAGTTCTTTATTTCACTAGTATCTAAATTAAGTACTTTCTTAAAGATTGCCTCTCTTACATTAAATGAGAAAGAAGCCGCTATTCCTGAAATAAAATATCCTACTATTCCCGCACTAAGTAGGCTACCTAAAGCACATAATAGCATATAAGAGCCTTCCTTTAAAATATCTTTCATATCTGCTCCTTTAGTTTGTACTAACTGAGTAATATTAGACATGTAATCTGGCATTTTTAATTCTAACCATACTTGAAATACTATTAAAAGTACACTTATAAATACAAAAAGCCAATCTTTTTTAGTTAATTTCTTTAATAGTTTTATCATTTTAACCTCCATTTTTATATTATGTATCCATGCATAATTTCTTGACTATATGAATTATAGCATTACTCTTTTTTGATGTCAATTACTTAACATAATTTCCCATAAATTGTTTTCATAAGGAAGACCTTAGGCTTACTTATGCTTCTTAAGACAAATGGCTTAAGAAAAAAAAGAAAGAATATTAAACTATTCTTCCATATATTACTATTTAGTTTTTTCTAATTCTTCATAGAACCTATCAGTAAGTTCTGGATACAATTCAAAGAAGTTTCCTATTTTTAATCCTTTTTTTGACCATCTAATTACTTTAGGTATTAAATCACTATTATCTAAAGGAATATAACTAGGTCTGTTAGGATATAAATATAATTTAATTTTTCCCTCATCATTAAATTTTATTAGTTCTTCATAAACATCTGTTATTTTTTCTTCTTCAAGTACTTGCTCTTCTCTATTACTTACAACTTCCATAGACCAGCCAGTAATACCATTAAGAAAGTTTTTAGAACTAAGTTTATAAATAGAACCAGATACATTAAATATATCCTTAAACATACCTTTTTTTCTTTCTACGAGAACAAGATTGTTATCTTCGTCATTACCACCCAAGTAATAATATAAATCACTATGTTTGTTACTTAAGAAAATGGTAGCGACTGCTTTTGAAGATGTGGCATATACCCAGTTTTGCTGATGTGTACTCTTATGTGGTTTGATTACTTTTAAATCAGGTATATGACTTCCATGATATACATACTTGTTTTCACTCATATTTATTCTCCTTTTAAACTATTCTTCCATATACTTTTAAATCTTCTACTTTTTCTATTTTAACATCTACTATAGTACCCTCTTCTACTATATCATTAATAATTACTGGTATAAAGTTGGAGGTGTGAACAATAGTGGTACCATTAGAATGAACCTCTACTACACCATCATAGATTTTGCCTATCTTACTTTCATAGAAATTATGTTCATACTTATTAGATAAGTCTAATATTCTATGTACTCTCTTTTTCTTTTCTTCTGGGAATACCTGATTATCCATAATGGCCGCTGGGGTACCCTTTCTTTTTGAATATGGAAAAGTATGAATCTTAGTAAAGCCTATTTTTTTTAGAGTATCTATTGTCTCATTAAATTCTTCTTCACCTTCATTTGGAAAGCCTACAATTAAATCAGTAGTTAAAGATATATCAGGTATATCTCTTAAATTATCTACCATAGACAGAAATTCTTCTTTGTTATATCTTCTATTCATAAGTTTTAATATTTTATTAGATCCTGATTGTAATGGTATATGTAAATGTTTAGCCATCACTTTATTTTCTTTTAATAATTCTTTTATACCTGGAGTTATTTCATTTATCTCTATTGAAGATAATCTTATACGATATATATTTGGTATATTTACTAATTTATTTAATAGTTCTTCAAGGGTAGTATTTATATCAGTTCCATACCTACCCGTATGAATACCTGTTAGTACTATTTCTTTATAACCTTTTTCCACTAGTGTTGTTACTTCTTTAATAACATCTTCAGGATCTTTACTTCTTACTCTACCTCTTACATAGGGTATTATACAGTAGGAGCAAAAAGCATTACATCCATCTTGTATTTTTACAAAAGCTCTAGTATGACTATCAAAATTAGTTATTTCCATCTTTTCAAAGTCTACTTTAGTTAAATCATATATTATTTTTTTCTTTTGCTTTGTTTTTATATATTCTTCAATTATTTCTACTATTTTAGATTTATCTTTATTACCTAAGACAATATCTACATCTATATCCTCGGCATTAACCTGGCTATAACAACCCATTACTATAATAATAGCGGCAGGATTATTCTTCTTAGCCCTATTTATCATCTTTCTGCTTTTCTTATCACTTTCATTAGTTACACTACAAGTATTTATTATATATATATCTGCTTTATCCTCAAAATCCACTACTGTATAATTATTATTTTTTAATATATTAGTAACTAATTCGCTTTCATATATATTAACTTTACATCCTAATGAACATATTCCTACTTTCATACTTCTTCCTTCTTTCTTTTAGTATTTTAGCACATTATTTTAATAAAATAAAGCATTTATAAAGAAAAGGAATACTAAAATATTCCTATAGTTACATCATCTATAATATCGATATTCTCACTATTTGGTACCTTTGGTAATCCTGGCATAGTCATTATGTCTCCAGTTAAGACTACGATAAATTCTGCACCACTCTTTAGTACAAGATCTATCACATGAATATTATAGTCTTTCTTAGGATCCAAATTCTTTGGATCATCCGATAATGAATACTGTGTTTTAGCAATACATATTGGTACATTATTATATTTTTCTTCGAGTAGTGATAGTTTTTCTAAAGCTACATCTGAATACTCTACATCTTTAGCACCATATATTTTTGCAGATACTTTATATATCTTTTCTTTAATACTATCATTTATATCATAAGCATAGTTAAAGTTATTAGGTTTATTAATATTATCTAAAACTTTTCTAGCTAATTCTATACTTCCATTACTACCTAATGAATAGCCATCAGTAACAGCATAATCTACATCTATTTTATTTAATTTTTCTTCTAAAAAACTAATTTCTTTGTTTGTATCAGCACTGAACCTATTAATAGCTACGACTACATTAAGTCCATATACTTCTTTTAAATTATGTATATGTTTATATAGATTATTCATACCTTTTTCTAGATAGTCAATACTTTCTTTTGCTATATTCTCTTTAAGCATTCCTCCATGATATTTAAGTGATCTAATTGTAGCTACTAGAACTACTGCATCAGGGTGAGTATTAATATTTCGACATTTTATATCTAAGAATTTTTCTGCTCCTAGGTCCGCTCCAAAACCTGCTTCAGTTATTGTAATATCTCCTAATGACATAGCAATATTAGTAGCTATTACACTATTACATCCATGAGCAATATTAGCAAATGGTCCACCATGTATGATGCATGGATTACCTTCGAGGGTTTGAACTAAATTAGGCTTTATAGCATCTTTTAGTAAAACAGTCATTGCTCCATCAGCCTTTAACATTCTAGCAGTTATCTCTTTTCCTTTATTATCATAGCCAATTACAATATTACCTAGTCTTCTCTTTAAGTCATTTAAATCTTTACTAAGACATAAAATGGCCATTATTTCAGAAGCAGCAGTTATATCAAAGCCATCAATTCTCTCTTTAGTATTTTTTTCTTTTGATAACCCTGTATTTATTACCCTTAACTGTCTATCATTTAAATCTAAACATCTTTTAAATATTACTTTATCAATATTTAAAGTGTTGCCTTGATAGATATGGTTATCTATCACTGAACATAATAAATTATTAGCAGTAGTTATGGCATGAAAATCCCCAGTAAAATGAAGATTAATATCTTCCATGGGTATTACCTGAGCATATCCTCCTCCGGTAGCTCCTCCCTTCACACCAAATACTGGTCCTAGTGATGGTTCCCTTAGTGTTAAAATACTTTTCTTACCTAATTTACGCAAAGCATCATTTAAAGATATTGAGACCGTAGTTTTACCCTCACCCATTGGAGTGGGATTTATGGCAGTTACTAAAACTAATTTACTATTTCTTTTTTTATCTAATAAATCTAAAGATATTTTAGCTTTATTACTACCATATAATTCTATTTTATTTTCAATACCAAGAGTTTTGGCTACTTCAGTTATATCTTTAGGATTTATACTTCTTGCTATTTCTATATCAGTCATTTTATCTACCTCTTTCTTTAATATAATAATTCTTAAACATTATATCTAAATATATGAATTTAAAGAGATAGTAATTTTTTTACTATCTTAGTTTATTACCACAGTTTGTACAGAAGTTTCCACCATTAGCAGGAGCTCCGCAATTAGGACAAAACTTAGGCCCTGTACTGCTTTCTTCTACATTTGCTTCTTGCACTGATTCTTCCTTTTTAGGTTCTTCTTTCTTAAATAAGCTTCCAGGTTCTGGCATTTCTCTTTCCTCATTTGAAACAGTATCGCCTTTTTGTACTGCTCCCATCATTGTTGCACCACTATTTTGAGCCATATTCATTCCCATGAATCCCATCATTGCTCCATTACTATTAGAAGCAGCACTCTTCATTGCTTCAGCACTTGCCTCAGCCATTAATCCTGACTGAAGAGAACTATTTGAGAATATTGTAGCGTCATCAATCTTGGATACTCTTTCCATTGATTTATCAGTTAAATTAATATCCGCAATTGCTATATCAGAAATTTTAACACCATACTTTTCTACTAAATCGTTTTGTAATAGGTTATTCATTTCTGTTACTATATCTGTATTATACATACCAATATCACCAAAAGGTATTTTGTGTTTTCTCATTACAACAGTTATTGCTTGCGTTAGTTTTTCAACAAACTTAGTTTTAAATTGATCTTCAAGAATATCGCTATAATATATTGTATCCTTAGCATTGGAACCAATTACATTTTGAACTAATATAGTTGGATCATCTATTTTTATAGCATACTCGCCAAAAAAAGTCACTTCAAGCATTCCATATTTATCATCAGTTATTTTCCTTGGTTGTGGAGAGCCAAATTTATTACCTGTTATGGCAAGTAAGTTTATATAATAAACCCTTTGATCATTAGCAGTTTGACCTCCAAATGTTGTTCTCTTTCCCATCTTTTTAATAGCTTCAACTAAGCCCTTACCAAAACCACCTTCAAAGACACTAGTTTCTGTTCCTTTATCAAAAGTATATGTTCCTGCTACAGCAGAGAATTCTAAAATTGCACCATTCTCTATAACCATCATTGCAGTTCCTTCTGGTACAGCAATGACACTTCCATTAGATATTATATTCTCAGAAGGATTTTTATTTCCTTTGCCATGTTCTACTATTCCCCTTTGTACTAGTACCCCTTTATCCATTGTTGGACATGTTACGTACTCCTTAAACTGTTCTCCTAAAACAGAAGACTTTGAAGTACTAAATGCTTTTATTAATCCCATATTATTTCCTCCTCTTATTTATTTAATTATAGCATACTTTTTTAATATTTTTTATTAATTTACATTTATTGACACTAAAATATAATCATAGTCATCTAAATTGAATATTGTATCACAATACTCACACTTACCAGTATTATTAACATTAATACTAGCACCACATCCCGGACATTTGCGAACAATACCAAAATCTTTAGTATTTAACTTTTTTTCAAATCTTAATATATTTCTTCTCTCTATCCTTCTTGTATCATCTCCTGATATAAGATCACCAGTATTTATGTCAATTATATAATCCATATATCTAGAAACTATTTCTACATCAATAATTTCTTTATCTTCTAAAATCTTCCTGTTTATAATCATAGTGTTTTTAACATTAATTTCATCATACATTTGTCTTTTATTATGACTAATTAATTCATTTATTTTATTAATATAATTATTATATAATTCTTCACTTATAAAGTGTCTAACATCTGTTAAATCACCTTTCATAATACAAGTATATAATTTTACAAATATATTATCGACTTTTGTTTTAAACATTGCTTCATTAAAATCTTCCATAAACTTACCTTTCTAAAGTTTGTCCCAAAGATACTTTTTTACTCATTACATAATCTCCAGCATCTTTTACTAAAGTACTATCGCAATATGGGCAAACTGCAGAACTTACTATGTCTACCGGTGCTCCACAGTTAGGACATTTTTCTTCTGTATTGTTATTTGATGCTGACTTAACAAATGATAATTTATATTTTATATTCATTTTAGATTTGTCTGTTCCACGAGTTACCTCTCCAGTTGCATCTTTTATAACATAATCATAGCATTTTACATTTAAATATGCATCTATTGTAATAACATCATTTTCTTTATGAATATCTATTATCTTAACGTCAATTAATTCTATATCTTTCATGATGTTTCTTTGTTTCTTTAGTTTTAATGTTTCTAATTGACTACTATACATGTTATATATTTCATCAGTGGTTAATTTTCTTATAGTATCTGTATCAAAGTTCATCCATGCTGTTTGAATATCTTTATATGTTCTAAATACTTTTGTTTTGAATTCACTAACATTTAAATCTTTATCAATACTCTTTATTTTTTCCGAATCAATATCTTTATAATTACTTATATTATTAGAACCATTTATACTATTTGATATATTAGAACTTCCTCCACCTTTGTTACCACCATTTTTAGAAACCACTACTACTATTATAACAACTACAATAATAACCGCTACTAATGAAATACCACCACCTGAGCCACTAATAGAACTTCCACCAGAACTCCAACTACTACTGGAATCCCAATCACTACCTGAATCCCAGCTACTACTAGAATCCCAGTCACTTCCTGAATCCCAACTTCCTCCTGAATCATAATCAGAATCCCATCCAGAATCCGCTAAAGCTGGTCTATATAATGTACCAAAACCCATTAATATTACTGCTAATATTAATAATATTTTCTTTTTAATAATAATCACTCCTCTCCCTAATAAGATTATATCATCCCTAATTTAAAAAAAGAAGTTTTTTATTATCTTTTTACAAAGTATTCTTCATACCATTTTAAGAAACTATATACAGCCCATATCCTACGATAATTATCTTTTTCTCTATTTTTATGTTCATCTAATATTTTCATTAGATAATCATTATTGAATAACTCTTTAGAAATATCGGTATTAAATGTATTTTTTATTTCATTATAAAAGTCGTCTTCTCTTATCCATTCTCTAATTGGTACTGGAAAGCCTAGTTTTTTCTTTTTATAAGCATCATTTGGTATTACCTTTTTAGCAGCCTCTCTTAAAGCCACTTTAGTAGTACCTTCACTTACTTTATATTTCTTTGGTAATATACTAGATACTTTAAAGACATCTATATCAGTAAATGGTACTCTAGATTCTATAGAGTGAGCCATAGTCATTCTATCTACAATAGTAAGAATATTATTACTTAGCCAATATCTTATATCTACTGCGAGCATTTTATTTAGTTTATTATAATCTTTATACTCTTCATATACTTCTTTAGTTATATCTTTATTTTTTATATAATCTTTATATTTTAGTACATCTTTTAATTCATCATCATAATAAGTTCTATTTATACTAACATAAGATTCTTCTATTGACATTCCTCTTCTTATTATATATCTAGTTATTTTATTTTTAGGTAAAACTTTACAAATACTAGCAAGTGTCTTTCTTACAAATAATGGTAATTTAGTATAAAAGTTATCATCATAACTATTATAGCCTCCAAAGAACTCATCAGCTCCTTCTCCTGATAGTACTACTTTTACATCTTTACTGGCAAGTCTTGATAAGAAGTATACCGCTATTGCACAGCCATCAGCAGTTGGCTCATCCATGTGGTAGTAGACATCAGGAATAGCTTTCATATATTCTTCTTTAGATATTTTTTCACTAATATTCTTTATTTTTAATTTATCAGTTAAATCTTTAGCATATTCTATTTCACTATATTTAGCTAAATCAAAACCAATAGTATAAGTTTTATCTGGTTTTGCTAAACTTACTAAGTAAGAAGAATCAACACCGCTAGAAAGGAAAGAACCAACTTCAACATCACTTATTAGATGATGTTTTACTGAATCATCCATTACTTTAGAGATTTCCTCAACTACCTCATCAAAACTTTCTTTGGTATTAGAAAACTCAACTTTAAAATATCTTTCTATTTTTATTTTCTTAGTTTTAACATTAATAGTCATAGAGTGACCACCAGGTAATCTATAGACATCTTTAAAGAATGTTTCATCTGTTGGAGTAAAACTAAATGTTAGATATGGTCCTATTAACTCTTTATTTAATTCTTTTTTAAATTTAGGATGAGCTAAAAAACTTTTTATTTCTGAACCAAATAATATTACATCTTTATTTTGATAATAGTATAATGGTTTAATACCAAAATGATCTCTAGATATAAATATTTCATTTTTATTCTTATCGTAGATAGCATAGGCAAACATACCTCTTAACTTTTTAGGTAACTCTTTACCCCACTTTTCATATCCATGTAATATTACTTCAGTATCAGAGTTTGTTTGAAACTCGTATTCAGTTAATTCTTCTTTTAATTCTTTATAATTATATACTTCACCATTATATACTATTAAAATACTTTTATCTTTATTATATATAGGCTGATTACCACCCTCAAGATCGATTATTGATAGTCTTCTTTGACCTAAGGCAACATTATCATCTACATATATACCTTCAGCATCAGGTCCACGATGAACTATTCTTTTATTCATTTCTTTTATTAATTTATCTTTGTCTTTTTCTTTACTTATTATTCCATTTATTCCACACATATTGTACCTCACCTATACTTAGTATATCACAAAAGAAAAAAAGTAAAAAGTTTTTACTAGCTATTTACTTTTTTATTTACAAATTTATCTTACTATTTTTTATCAAATCTTTCTTTATATGAACAATGTTTACATATATCTAAATATACTTTATTATCATTAAAACCTTTTAGAATATTTTGATATTTATCACTAGCCAGAATATCTTCCATAGTACTTAAATAAATATTACCTAAATTTGATACTCCTTCACTATCTAGACAGCAGATACTAACTGTACCATCAGATAATATAGCTAACTGAGTTTTAGCTCCTAGACAAGTACCTTTTTCATTATAATAATTATTATTTATACTTGGCCAAGTAAATTTATTGTCTAAACTTAAATATACTTTATCTTTTAGTTTTATACCATCATATATTTCTTCTTTATTATAGACTTTTTTTAATATTTTAATATATTCTTTGGTTTTATTATCCATCTTATTATTATCTAATGTCCAAAAGCGGTAGCTTATATATGGAGATAATTCATTTACTGAAGATATTATATCTTCAAGATAGTTTTTTTTATTATTTTCACTATGTAGGGATATATTTATTTGATAGATATTATCATATTTTTTTAATATGGGTAATTTATCTTTTAGAAATACACCATTGGTAGTAATACATACTTTTTTATTATATTCTTTAGTGATATCTAGTATCTTATCTAAGTTATGGTGAGTAAGTGGTTCTCCCTTTACATGAAGATATATATAATCTGTATAGTTATTTATTTTACTTAATACTTCTTTAAATTCTTCAGGAGTCATTTCTCTTTTTACTTTGTTTGAGTTACTACAAAAAGAACAATTTAAATTACATACATTAGTTATTTCTATATATATTCTTTTAAATTTTACTATTTTCTTATCATTTAACTTAGTATCCATAATTTGTTCCTTTCTTTTTAATTTAGTATTCACCCCGAATATAATGAATATGGCTGATATTTATTTATAGACTGAGAAGCAGGCTATAAATAACACTCTAAGACCTTGGCTTAGAGTGAACGGAATAATATTTACATATATCTTTTAATTTGCAATCAGTACATAAAGGACTGATACTCTTACATTTATATCTACCAAAGAAAACTAACTGATGATGAACTTTATTCCATTTATCTTTAGGTATTTTCTTCATAAGTTTCTTTTCTACCTCAAGAACATCATCACCATCTTTAGCTAGTTTAAGTCTTTTACTTACTCTATTTACATGAGTATCCACCGCTACTAAGGGTTCATTATAAATAACTGATAAAAAGACATTTATAGTTTTTCTACCCACTCCAGGAAAAGAGCTTAAATATTCTCTATCATTTGGAATAACTTTAATATTATCATTTATTAATTTAGTAGCTATTTCTTTAATAAATACAGCCTTCTTTTTATAAGTACCTATTGGTTTAATTATTTTTTCTATATCTTCAAGACTTGCTTCTGATAACTCTTTAATGCTCTGATACTTCTTAAATAAAACTTTATTTACCATATTAACTCTTTTATCAGTAGTTTGAGCACTCATTACTATAGCTATTAATAATTCATAGTCTTTAGTATATTCTAGTTCACACTTGGGATTAGGATATAATTCATCTAAATAATCTAATATCTTATTAATCATCATTTATCCAATCATAAAAGAAATAGTCTTTAGTTTCTTTTTTACTTTCATGGTACTTTTCTTTAGCTTCTTGTATATCTTTTTTATTCTTATATCCTTTTTTACGCCATTCATATAATATCTTTTCAATATATCTAAGACTTGTTACACCATTATATATAGCCTCTTTTAGAGCTTCCATTATTAGTTCATGAGAAAAACCATCATCTATCCAACCTTTAATTATTTGACATTCCATTGAGGATATTGTTCTACCAAACTCTTTTTCAAATATAGAGAATATATCACTATTATCTAGTGTCTTATCTTCTTTTTTATCTATTAATATATTGGCTATCTTTTTATAAAGTAATTCTAATGATATGTATTCTTCACTCTTATTATTTTCTTTTTCAACAGTTATAGATATAATCTTTTTTTCATTTAAACTATTTAAAAGTTCCATTACTTTGAATTTATCCATTCCTAGTTCTTCACTTAATTCTAATGGATTATATATTACTTTATTACCTTTATCCATAATAAATATTAAAATTATTAATTCTTCAGGAGTAATACCTAGTCTAAGATAGTAATTAAATAAATATCTTGGTAATACAATTGGTTTTTCTTTTAATATATTTTCTATCTCATTCATTGGAACCTCCTAGTACACTAGTAAATACTTCTTCATTTGTTTTTATATCATAATATTTGTATGTTAATTTATTATTTTTTCTTATTCTTTCTTTATAGTATAAACTATTTCTTGTATAAGATAAATCTAAATTACTTTTCTTTATTTCACTAGTACTTATACTATATACTTCTTCATGGTTTAAATCTAAAACTAGTACTTTATCTTTTGTTTTTATTATGAAGTAATTATTATCTTTATTTAGATATTTTATATCTTTTAAATCAGTATTTTCATAAATATTATTTAGTAATTTCTTTTGGTAGTTGTTATTTTTTATTATGGGATATAGAATTATACTAAATATGAGAAGAATTATAGTTATTAAAATGGTTATTAATACTTTTTTATTCATACTACTTCTCCTCCATATAATAGATTGTATCATTTTTTTTATTTTTTGTGAATAGTTTTACCTCTTATTTTATATGAAGAAACACAGAAATTATCTTCATAGATAGTTAATGTTGTATAACTATCATTACTTATGGTATATGAATCTATCCATACTTTAGAGAGTTCATACATGAATTTATAATTAAACTTAGTATAAGCATCATAAAAGAGTACTAAAAGGTTACTATCTATTGTTATATAGAAGTCTTTATCAATATCATATAAATATATAAAATCACATTCTAAAAAATTATCTTTATTTAATCTATCTAGGTATATACAAAATGTTTTATTATTTAGTATTATTTCTATCTTATCATTTATTTTAAATATGATATCTTGTAGTACTAAAGTATCTTTTAGTAGGTATTCTTCAGTATAGTTAATGTTATACTTAGTATTATCTATTTTTATTAGGTAGTCAGTATCAGTAACAGTAGTTCCATTTAACACTAGAAGATAAAAAGTATTATCCTTATTTATTAAGAAAGATATACTAGCATCACTCTTAATAAATCTAATAGAATTATTTTCAAGAATGTTATAGTCTTCTTTATAATCATTTGAAAAAGTGCATCCAGTCATTATAAAAAGTAATATTATTATATATAGGTATTTCATAGTAATAATTATGTACTTTTTATTTGGTTTAGTACCCAAAAATGTTCAAAAGAAAGACTTTACTTAAGGCTTTCTTTTGCCCCGAAAGACTACAGGCTTAAGGGGATATATATAAAAAATACCTATATTTCTATAAGTATTTATCTTTAATATATTTAGTTATTTCTTCTTTATCATTACCAATACTACTATTTAGTATATTTACTTCTATATCATCTAGTATATCTTTAATATATTTACCAGGAGGTTTATTTAATATCATAGATATTTCTTCACCAGTTACATTTATATCTCTTCTTGTAAGTATTGGTAATTTAGAATACATAGTATTTATTTTTCTTCTTGGTATACCTTTTATTTCGGCATAGACTGTACATAGATATAAACCATATTTATATAGTAGATAGTTATCTATTTTATCATACTTTAATAGTTCTCTTAACTTAGACATCTGCTCTTTCTCTACTTTAGTAAATGGATAGATATCATCTACTTCTAGCTGACACCAAATACCTGTAAGATCAGTACACATAGTAATTGTAGCTAGTTTATCTAAATCTAAAGCATTAGTAAGATTTAATTCTAATAGTAGTCTTCTTCCTCTTTCTTTATTCTTAGATAAGAATATTTTATCTAGTTCTTCTTTCTTTCTATTTATAGATAATGATTTTAATAAATAACTATATTTAGTTAGGAAGTATTTAGTCTTCTTTTCTATATCAAAATCTAGGATAGTAGCAAATCTTATACATCTAAGTATTCTAAGAGAATCTTCTTTAATACGATATCTAGGATTACCTACTGTTTTAAGTAATTTGTTATCTAAATCACTTCTTATATTTAATATATCTAGTAGATTACCATCTTTATCAATACATAAAGTATTGATAGTAAAGTCTCTTCGTAAAAGGTCTTTTTTGATATCTTTAATGTATTTTATTTTTACTGGCTTTCGATTACTTTCATACTTTATTTCTTTTCTAAATGTAGTGGTATCAAACTTACAGCCTTTATATACAATTACTACAGATCCATATTGCATATCTGATACAATAACATCATCAAATATTTCTAATATTTCTTTAGGAGTTGCACTTGTACAAATATCTATATCATTAGTTTTTCTTCCTAATATTAGATCTCTAGGATAACCTCCAACTAGGTAGGATTCATAGTTGTTTTCAGATAATTTTTTTAATACTTCAAGTGCTTTTTCTTTCATAGTACCTCCACTTATATTATAACAAATTGATAGAAAAAATGCAAAGTAATTAGTATACTTTACAATTTTATATTTTTTTTCTATGTTTTGGTTTATTTTCTTCTTCAGTAATGGTGCTATCTTCTAGTAGAAGTGCTAATACCTCACTAGTTACAAACTTACCCGTAGAAGCATCAAAATAGAATTCGTTGGCTTCAAGGTTAGGATTCTTTAGAAGAGCAGTACTTGGTATTTCTTCTTCATTAAAGGGTATATATTCTTTGAAATGTTTCTTTATTATTTCTTTGGTATGATAAAACTTTGCTTCTTCTTTGTAGTAACCATCAAATATTTTATACTTAAACTTAGTACTAGATAATCTGTTTTTATAGATAATGGTAAATAACTCATCTAAAGCAGGAATTGGGTTTCCTGATCTGGCATGAGCAACGAGGGCCATTTTCTTTTTTTCATCATATAGAAGTATTCCAAGACAAGGGGCTAAGGAATGAGTGCCTATAATTGGTTTGTCCAAAGTAGTAATATCAGCATGATCCATAGCCACTAGTGTTAATTTTTGTAATAGTTCTTCTTTTGTCATAAGTTCTCCTTTTATATAGAAAATGTAAAGTAGTTATATACTTTACATTTTTATGTTATTTATATTCTTTTATTTGCTCTTCAATCATAGTAATAAATTCTTCAGTACTCATTGTAGTAGTAGACTCTTCACCATATTTACGATATGTTATAGTATTATTATCTCTTTCATTATTACCTAGTACTAGAGTGTATGGTATCTTCTTAGTTTGAGCTTCTCTTATTTTATAACCCATCTTTTCATCACGAGAATCTAGTTCCACACGGAACTCTTTATCTCTTAGTTTATTTAATAAGTTAGTAGCGTATTCTAGGTGATATTCGTTATTTACTGGGATAATATTTATTTGTACTGGTGATAACCATAATGGAAGAGCTCCTTTTGTTTCTTCAAGAATGAAGGCAGTGAATCTATCAAATGTTCCAAATATAGCTCTATGTAGAACTACTGGTACTTTCTTTTCACCATTATTATCTATGTATGATAAGTTAAATCTTCTTGGTAATAAGAAATCTAATTGACAAGTTGATAGAGTTACTTCAGGTCCTACTGCTGGTTTTACTTCAACATCTAATTTAGGCCCGTAGAAAGCTGCCTCTCCAATGGCTTCGTGATATGGTACTCCTATCTCATTAAGAACTTCTCTTAATTCATTTTCAGCATTATTCCACATCTCATCATCATCAAAGTATTTATGTTTATCTTCAGGATCTCTAAGGGATAATCTGAAAGTATAATTTTTTAAACCAAAGTCCTTGTAGACATCTAGTATTAGACTTACTACTTCTTTGAACTCTTGTTTTATTTGATCTGGTCTTACGAATAGATGGGCATCATTTTGACACATACACCTTACTCTTTCTAAACCTTTTACTGCTCCTGAAGCTTCATATCTAAAGTCTGTAGCAAATTCTCCTATTTTGATTGGTAATTCACGATATGAATGGATAGTATTTCCATAGATTAACATATGATGTGGACAATTCATTGGTCTTAGTACAAACTCTTCATCATCTACTTTCATTGATGGGAACATATTTTCCTTATAATGATCCCAATGGCCTGAAGTTTTATATAAGTCTACTGTTCCAACACAAGGTGTATATACGTGAGAATAACCTAATTTCTGTTCTTTATGATAGATATAGTTTTCTAGTTCTTTTCTTACTATTGAACCATTTGGTAACCATAAAGGCATTCCCTTACCTACTAGATCATGATTCATAAAGATATCTAAGTCTTTGCCTATCTTTCTATGGTCTCTTGCTTTACGGTCTTCAAGTTCCTTAATGTAGTCATTTAAATCTTCTTCATTTCTAAAGCATACGCCATATATTCTCTGAAGCATTTTGTTATTTGAATCAGCCTTCCAATAGGCTCCGGATACTTTAATTAGTTTGAAGTATTTTAATTCTTTTACTGTATCAACATGAGGTCCACGGCAAAGATCAGTGAAGTCTCCTTGAGTGTAACAAGATATTACTTGTTCTTTTTCATCCATTCTGCTAATTAAATCTATTTTATATGGATCATCATGGAACATTTCTAAAGCTTCTTTTTTAGTTAGTTCATGTCTTACTATTCTCTTACCATCTTTAGCTATTTTTTTCATTTCCTTTTCAATCTTTGGTAAGTCCTCTTCTTTTATTACTTCATCACCCAAATCAATGTCATAATAAAATCCATCTTCAATTACTGGTCCTACCCAAAATTTAGCATTTGGATATAAGTGTTTTACAGCTTGTGCAAGTAAGTGAGCACAAGAGTGATTTAATCTACTTAAATCTTCATTTTCTTTAATATTTATCATATTATCTATCTCCTTATCTTCTTCTTATTTTCTTTTGAATTTTTCTTTTACCTGTTTGTTTTCTTTCTTTGCGTATTTGATGCATAAAGGCTGATGAACATGTTCTATCGTAAATAATGGCATCTAGACAGCTTACTGATACTCCATTTAATTCATTTTTTAATGATATTAGTTCTTCAAGTCCTAGATTTGTTACATCTAAATACCATGTTTTTACTTTATTTTGTTTATTAACCTCTATAGGTATGTAAGTGTTTTTCATTTTTTAAACCTCCCTTTAATGAAAAAAAGACCTTCTGAAGGAGAGAATACGATCTCGGTACCATCCTTCTTTGGTCTTAATTTTGATAACGGTTGTTAACCGGAAATGTTTGCATTCCACTCTGAGGTAGTAATTATATATTTTTATTATTAGCTTACACCAGCCACTAACTCTCTATGAATAAAGTATATATAATCGTGTCCTCATCATTGCATTGAATATGTATTAATTATATGACTAAATATTTGATTTGTCAACTGGTATTGTGTTATTTTTTCCTTTTAAATCTATAGTTTTAAGAGGCTTTAGGGAGGCTATAGACTCCCTAAAGAATATTTTTTGGTAGTTTACTATATAAAACAATATTTTAACCATAGAGATTATAAGCTCTATGGTTCCTATGAAGACCTTAGGCTTCATAGGTTATATATTAATAATTATTTCTTTATTTCATTAATTAATTTAATTACTTCATCATAAGTTTCATCAAGTAATTCTAGTCTAAATGATCTAATACCAATATTTTTGTAATATTCTATATTGTCTATATAATTTATTTTTTTATAGTGCATAATATGAGTTAGACAATTGTTATGAAGAATTCTATATCTATTTTTATTTATGTCCTCTAGAAAATAAATATCTTCTTTCTTACACGGACACATCTTTAGTTCTTTGATTGGGCAGGACTTGGTAAGCATATTTTCAATGGTACCATAGATAATAATTTCTACTTTATCTTTGATGTAATCATCTAGATAGTTATAATTTATTTCTGGGGATAATGTTACTCTTTTAACACCATTATCAAGAAGGAACTTGATACTATAGTTATTTACTACATTTAGGTAGTAGTCACTAATTAGATTACTATTTTTATACTTATTTATAGCTCCCAATTCAGTGGCAAGTATGTTACTGGTGGTACAAGGATAGGTACTATTTACTCTTTCTAGTCTTAAATATACTTTGCTGTTACCTTTATATTCTTCATATAAATCACTATCCAGATATATTCTATCAACATTCATGGCAAGAGAGGCTTCTACTTGGTCTTTATTTCGGGCAAGAACAGATATTTCAGTATAGTAGTTTGTTTCTTCATTATAATCTAATGGATATTCATTAACGATAAGGTCTCTCTTAATACTGGTTCTTGCTTCTGTTAGGTTATTTATAAGTAATCTTCTTATGTTATTTAAATCTTTCATATTAACAAAGATATCTTTATTTATATTTATATTTATTTTACTACATATAAATGGAGTATTTCCTAATTTAGTTAGTTTTTCTTTTATTTCTTCATTAGTTGTAGGTCTTTTTTGTGGTACTTCTGTTTTTACTCTATCACTAACTTTATTACCATTATTATCTTTGAATGTTATTTCTAAATAATCATTTATTTGCAATACATCAATAGTTATAATTATTTTCTTTTCACTAGTAGATAGGATTTCTTCATCTAGATGCCCACTGGAAGTTTTAATAAGTATATCTTTTTCTTTTAAATTTATTTTATTATCTAGATAGATTATATCTCCTTTATTAGCAGTATTTATGAGTAAATCTTTTTCGTTATATATGAAGTTAGCTATCATACCTAGGTTACTGTTTTTGAATCTGATGCCATCTTCTTGATATAGATTATTTGTTAATTTAATTTTTATTTTTTTAGGGGTTACTTCGAGTACTCTTCCTATTTCTAATCCTTGATGATTGGAAGTACTTGTGTTCATTACTTTATCATTAAATAAATAACCACTGGTGAAGTCCCTGTTAAATAGTATTTTTAGATTATTTTCTTCTTCGCTAGTTACTTTGTTAGTATGATTATCTATTAGTTTTCGATATAGTCTTGTTACATAACCAACATAACTTGGTGACTTCATTCTTCCTTCTATTTTGAAACTTACAATATCTGAGTCTAGTAATTTATCAAAATTATTAATGGTATTTAATTCTTTGGTACTAAGTAAATATTTATTTGGAGTATCTATGTATTTACCATTTTTTATTAATTTAAATGGTAGTCTACAAACTTGTGTACATTCTCCTCTGTTACCACTTCTTCCACCATTCATAAAACTAAATAGACAGCAACCAGAATATGAATTACATAGAGCTCCATGTATAAAGACTTCTTTTTCAATATCTATATTAATGTTCTCTATTTCTTTTAATGACATTTCTCTATCAAGTACTACTCTTGTTACTCCAAGTGATTTTAATAATTTGATACCTTCGCTATTGTGATTATGACACTGTGTTGAAGCATGAACTTCTATATCAAGAAATATTTTTCTTACTAATGATATCATACCTATATCTTGCATTATTAAAGCATCCACACCTATTTGATATAGATATTTATATATTCTAAGAAGTCTTTTATTTCATTATTGTAGATAATGGTATTGGCCGCTACATATATTTTTACGCCATATAAGTGAGCATAATTAACGGCTTCTTTCAATTCTTCATTAGTAAAATTACCAGCGAAGGCACGTGCTCCAAAGGATTTACCTCCTAGATAGATGGCATCTGCGCCATTATGAATTGCTGCTTTTAGGCATTCCATATTTCCCGCGGGACTTAATAGTTCTTTCATGGTATCACTTCTTTCGCAAATAGTATAGCATAATTTATGATAAAAGAAAAGAACATACTATCTGACAAATAGTACATTCCCAAGTTTACGAATAGTTAAATCATATTAATGTCAGTTAATACAACCAACCTCTTATCTAATGAGTTACTTCTCTCATACATATATGTATATCTAATAGTAAGATAAGAAATTAAAGTCTCTACTTTAACACCCATTAATCTGCACTCATATTAATATTCTAAATAAAACTTCTATTTAGGTAGATATATAAAACAAACTTCGTTTTATATGTTTCTACAATTAATATGTTTGTGTGCTTATCTATTAGATGATATAAGTATATAATATTCCTTTATACTTGTCAACTATTTTTTGACATTTTTTTCATTTTTTTCATAAGAAAGACCTTAGGCTTTCTTATGCCTCTTAAGACTACAGGCTTAAGGGGGAATATATAATAATATTACTTACTCTTCTCTTTTTCTTTGAGATAATTTTCTAGTATTTCTTTAATCTTTCTAAAACGATGATTTAGTCCCGACTTGGTTATTTCTACTCCAGTTTCTGAAGATATAATGTTTGCTAGTTCACTTAATGAACTTTCTTTATACTTCATACGATACTCTATTACTTCTTTTAGCTTATCATCTAGAGTATCTACCATATCTAGTTCATATAATTTTTCAATATCTTTTACTTGTTTTGAGGCTGTTAAAAATATTTTATCTATATTAGCCTGCTCGCAATTATTAAGACGATTGGTCATGTTTTTATGATCACGATATATTCTTATGTCTTCGAAATACATAACAGCAGAAAAGGCTTTTATTACTCTTAAGAAATCACTTATTTTTTCGGCTTCTTTGATATAGACAGTGTAGTTTCTTTCTCTTTTTATTATTCTACTATTAAGGTTATAGCTGTTTAGTAATTTATTTATGAACTCAGAGTATTCTTTGGTATCCAAAACAAATTCTAAGTGATACCTTGATGTTTTGGGGTCGTTTACTGAACCGGATACTAGAAATACTCCGCGTAAGTAGGCTCTTAAACTATCTTCATCGGATACTATATATTCTTTTGGCACTGATAAGTATTTGTTGCCATCTAGAATTGATAAGTCTTCGAGTAACTCTTTGGGATCATTGTTTATTGTTAATATGTAAGTGAAGCCTTTACCTAGTTTTTTGTTTCTAACTGTAATACTTGGAGTTATATTGTAGATGTTTTTTATTAGTTTGAAACACCTTCTGGCAACGGCGTTGTTTTCTAGTGATAAAATGATGTTGTTATTTATATTAGCACTTATTCTAAATATGGCAGATAACTCGGATATGTCCTCTAGTCTGGTGGTGTCTAATCTAGTTACTTCTTCTTTTACTGTGCTGGTAAAACTCATAGTATCCCTTCTTTCTTCTTAATTATATAATATTTTGGAAAAAAAAGAAAGAAATTATTGGGAATCTCTTTCTTCTATCAGGCTATTTACCGCTAATACGAACTTTTTAGGCATTATTTTGGCAAGTAAGTAGTTTAATTTCATATTGGGTGGTATTATTATTAGTTTGTTTTTAAACATATTATCTATAGCATATCTACTGGCAAATTCACTAGTAAGTGATGATATGTTAAATTTTACATTAGCAACATTATTAAAGTTTGTTGCTACTGGACCGGGACAGAATATGGATATTTTTACATTTGATTTATCCTTTTTTAGTTCTTCATAAATGGCTAGGGATAGGCTCACTATATAGTTTTTAGTGGCATAGTATGTAGCCATGTATGGTCCTGGCATGAAGCCCGCCATGGAAGCAACATTTAGGATGCGACCATAATCTCTTTTGACAAAATCTCTTAGAAATAGTTTGGTAAGAATATGGTAGGCTTTGATGTTTAAATCTATCATATTCATTTCTTTATCTAGGTTTGTTTCGGTAAAATTACCTGCGTCGCCAAAGCCGGCATTGTTTATTAATATGTCAATGTTTTCATTTCTTACTTCTTTGTAGAGTTTTATACATTCTTCTTCTTTGGATAAGTCGAAGCCATAGGTTTTTATTTTGTTCTTTAAATCTTTGAATTTTTTATCTAATTCTTTTTTGTCTTTAGCTACGAGAAATAGGTCAAAATTATATGTGCTTAGATATTTGGCCATGTCGTAACCCATTCCGGAAGATGCTCCTGTTATTAGTACTTTCATTTTATTTCCCTTTCTAGAAAAAGAATAATCACTACTGACTATTCTCCTTTTTCTAATTTGTTAATTATTTCTGTGCATACACAAATTACTTTGTGTTTTAAGTCATCTGCAATGCCCTCAAGGACTGGTGTTCCTTTTTCTTTAGCTAAGTCCACTAGATCTTCGGCTTTTCTTTGTAATTCTTTAGCCTTCTTCTTAGCTATTTTTTCTACTTTTTCTTTATCTAGATCTTCTAGTTCTTTTTTGATTTCATCTACTTTTTTAGTAAAACTTTCTTTGATGTCTTCTATTTCAATTTTATCTACATCTTTCATGAATTCATCAAATTTTCTTTTGATATCACGTCTTAGGTCGCTCCCTTTCTTTGGAGCAAATAGTAGGGCTAAGCCTGCTCCTATTCCTGCACCTAAAACGAATTTTCCAAGTCCTTTTTTACTCATTTTTCAATCTTCCTTTCTTTTTGTTATTTTTTCTATTAATGAATAAATTATGTTAACTACTTTATCTGTTATGAATGTAAACTTGTTACTTACTGCATTTACAACAGAAAATAATCCATCTAAAGCAGTAACTTTCTCAGTAATATTATCAACAACTTTATCTATTTTATGTATTGTTATTGTTAACTTTATAGTTAATACTATTAATGCCACTAGTAAAATAGCACCTAATATATACAAAATTACTGGTAAAACTTCACTTGCAGTCACTATTATTCATCCCCTTCGTACATTGAATCTATTAAATTAAAGATATCATTATCTTCATCAGCACTTATATCTTTACCACCATTAAGTGCTTCATCTATGGTCTTTTCTTCTGGTGATACTTTTTCAAATTCTTTTGTATCCTCTAATTCTTTTTTTACAGTTACTCTAGTCGTTCTTTTTGGTGGTTCTTCTTTTACTTCTATTTTCTCAGCAGTGCTTTCAGTGCCATTGTGATTTACTATTTTTACATCACTATCATTTACTTCAACTTCTTTAGCATTAATTACTACACTTGGCTTTTCTTCCTTTTTTGGTATTTCATAGTCCACACCGAAATCAAAATAATTATCTTCTGCCTCCTCTAATGTTACATCTTTTACATCATCTTTTGTCATTTCGGATAAAAGATTGTCATCATCACTAAGTAACTTTTTGTCAGCATTTTTGGTTATTTTTACTTCCTTATATAATTCACAATTTTCACACAAATTGTTTCTTATATCATCTGTTAAACTACCAAAAGCTTTATTTCTTACTGTCTCAAAATCAACTTTTCTAGATGGTCTTTTTATTTCATAAGAATCTTCATCTTGTACTTTTACTTCATCTTTAGTGTAATTTTTATCAAGTACTCCATATACTGGAGATATAACTGGAGTTGGTTTGAATTTTTTTGGTTTAGGCTCTTCCTTTTTGGCATATAGTTCTGATACTTTCTTTTCTTTATCTAAAACATTTTTATTGTTATTATAGGCAGTGTTATAATTGCTTGAAGTTGTATTTACAAATGTTCTAGGAATTGGATCATCATCCATATCCATAGGAAATGAGAAGTTGCTGCTTCTTGTCTTTACTATTTCTCTATCACTTATGACATCTTCTTTTGGTGACTCTTCACGCTGTTTTCTTATTTCCTCTCTTTTTTCTTCTTGCTCAATTTTATTTCGCATAAAAGTAGGAAGTTTATGTTCTTCTTCTTTTTCTTCTTTCTCTAGTTCTATTTCTTTTGTCTCCACTACTTCTTCTTCATCAGTGAATAAATCTTTTAGTTTATCAATAAATTTCATAGTCATATCTCCCTTTTGTTAATATTCTGGTAAATCAGGAATTACTGTTTCCTCATCTACTACATATTCACTTAAATACTCTGAGAATTTACTCGTTGTATTTTCTGGCTTTCTTATTTTATATTCTTCAGCAGTACTTGAATAGTATTCATCTTCAAGAATTTTCTTTATTAAATTATCATTATAATCAATGCTATTTAGTATAATCATACTATTTGCTATTACTTCGTTTAATTTTTCTTTTGGAACATTGGCTTCTATTTTTGCATAATTATATATTATTTTAAGAAAATAATCGTTTTCGTTTTTTTCTATAGATATATAGCCCATTTTTTCACCATTACTTATTTTATAGTAAAACTCTTTCCCAGTCTCATCTTTAAAATTTAATGGATTATGATAATAATAACTTACAGCATCTACATATAAATAAATATTTACATCTTCATATTTGAATTTTTGATTATAATCTTTATCATATACTTTTTTTACTCCAATGGGTAAATAATATTTATATCCCATTGAGGCTGTATTTGTACTTATATTGTTTTCCTCTATTATATCGTCTATTATTACCTTATAATCATCAGTGTTATCTATTCTAGTACAACCTATGCATAATATTAACAATGCACTTAGTATTAATACTTTTTTCATATCATACCTCTTCTACATTATAACAAAAAATAAAATAAAAAGGAATACTTTTTTATTATTTTAAAGAAAAAATATAGCTTTTGGCTATATTTCTTGCATTACTGTAATAATCATAGGTTTATTACCAGTCTCTTTAATTAAATATTTTGATAGTTCATCTCTAATAGAATTTTTTACTTTGTTGTACTCTATGTATCTTGAACTACTTGTATTTAATAGTATTATTTCAGTAGATATTCTTTTTATTTCTTTTATTAATTCATAGGAATCTCTTACATAGACAAAACCTCTGGTAAGCACTTCTGGTCCGGATATTATTTCTTTTGTTTGCTTGTTTAAAGTAACTGATATTATCATAATACCATTATCTGATAGTATCTCACGGTCTTTTAGAACCATTTCACCAATATCATCTGATGAATTACCATCTATTAGGATAGAACCTGATGGTACTTTTTCAAAATCTTCTTTTAGAATACCATTTTCTATTAGGACAACATCACCATTTTCTTTTAATAGAATATTTTCTTTTGGTATTCCTGATAGTTCTCCTATTTCAGCATTTAATACTTGATCCTTATATTCTCCTCTTATTGGAAAATAGTATTTTGGATTCATTAGATTTATCATTATCATTAAATCTTCTTTAGCTGCATGATGTGATAAGTATTTATGTGAAGATAATGTTACTACCTTAGCACCTATCTTTGATATTTCATCTAGCAAATGATAGAATGTTTTTTCTCTATTCTCAAATATTGGTGTTGCTAAGAAAATTGTGTCCTCTTCGTTTAATTTAATAAATTTATCATAACCATTTACTATTTTCATTATATTGTAATATGGTTTTTCTTTTTCATTAGCATTTAATATTACTACATTTTTATCATTTATATTTGATAAATCTCCAATTATCTTTTTATTAATGTTTAAATAATGATTTTCAATAGCGGAATCTATTATTGTTTTTAGTCTTTTACCCATTATTACTACTTTACGATCTGTTTTTTCTAATTCACTAAATAATTCTTGGATACGATATAAATGTGAATCTAAAACATTGAATATTATTCTTCCTTCTGTAGCATTTAATGTTTCTTTTATTAGGTCCGCTATTCTATGTCTTGGTGATGTGAATCCTTCAATGCCAGCATAATTTGATTCGGTAAGTAAACATAATACATTTTGTTTACCTATATATGCTAATTTGCCTATATCGGTTTTATATGCACCTTTCATTAATGGATCTACAACAAAGTCTGATGCATAAAATATTACTCCATCACTTGTATATATGGCATATCCAAAGTTATCTGGAGCAGAATGTGATAGATTTACAGGAAACACTTTGATTTTTCCTACTTCCAGTGGAATATTAGCCTTAATTTCTTTTAGGCTACTGGTATCTATCTTGTATGTTTCAAACTCTTTTTTTACGATATCTAAAGTATACTTTGAGGCAAATACTGGTACGCCTTCTAAATCTGGCATTAAATCGGGTAATGCACCAATATTTTCTTCGTGTCCATGCGTTAAAAATATTCCTTTTATTCTTTTTTTATTTTCTTTTAAATAACTTATATTTGGTATTATATAGTCTATTCCTAAAGTAAACTCATCGGCGTATTTAAGACCGGCTTCAAATACAAATATTTCTTTATCTACTTCAATAATAAACATATTTTTGCCATTTTCATCTAGTCCTCCTAGTGAAAATAATTTTATTTTACTCAAATTGATTTCTCCTTTCTTTTTTCTTAAGTAAAAGACTTAATAATTATAACAAAAAATAGACAAAAATGCAAATATTAATTATTTAATATATATGTTTTAACAGAGAAGACCTTAGGCTTCTCTGTTCCTCTTAAGACTACAGGCTTAAGAGGCAAAAAAAAGACTTCACTAATAATTTGAGTGAAATCTTTGTATTTTATAATTTTTTTATTTTTTCTTTAATGTTTATAAGTAATGCTGCTATGTTAGTTCCGTCTGTTCCACCACCTTGAGCGAATACTTTGGAACCACCACCGTTACCTTTGCATGATGTTGATAATTCTTTAATAATCATACCGCAGTCTACTCTGTTTGAGGTTGACTTGGCTATGAAGTTAACACTATCATCTTTATTCTGATTGGCAAGTAAGATAAAACTATTATCCAACTGATTACTCAAAGCGGATACTATTTGTTTTAATGTTGATATATCATAGTCATTGGTAATGCTTATTATTGTTGTAATACCATTTATTTCTTCTTTAATACTTAAGAAACTTGTTAAATCACTTATGGACTTTTCGTTCTTTTTAATAATAAATTCTTTTTCTAACTCTTTTATACTATCTTTTAGACTTTCTAATTCGTTCTTATTTATTATGATATCCTTATAACTAGTAGGGGCATCGTTTGCTATGTTGAAGTTGAATTTTAGGTCTATATTTAATTCTTTAGCCGCTAATACGATTTTTTTGGCTTTATCTAATAGTTTTAACATCTGCTCGTTATATTTTGATACTTCTTCTCCTAATATTTCTTCGATGTTTGTATCAGTAGCAGCAATTACTCTGAATGTGTCTGAGCCTTTGTTTTCAACGCTTGCTATGGCAAATTTGTTTATATCTTTTGAATTGATTACATGGGTTCCGGCACAAAGTTCTACAGAATCGCCAATTGTTACTACTCTTACAACGCTTCCATACTTGTCACTGAATAAAGCCATAGCACCTTTTTTCTTAGCTTCATCTAGGCTCATATACTCTATCTTTGTTTCGTATGCTGCTTGTATTTTTTGATTTACTAAGTCTTCTACCTTTAATATTAGTTCATCTGATAGTCTACCATGATAGTTGAAGTCAAATCTTAACATTTTGTCATCTACTTTAGAGCCTGCCTGATGAACGGAGTCTCCTAGTAGTTCTTGTAGTGATTTTTGTAATAGATGAACTGAAGAGTGGTTCTTCATGGTATTTAGTCTTTTTTCTTTGGATACATGAGTTAAAATTTTATCTCCTTTGGTTACTGTTCCTTCAAGAACTTTTACATATACCATGTGCTGACCATTTGGTGCTTTGATAACATCTAATACTTCCAGTTTACACTTGTCGTTTTTTAGGTATCCTGAGTCCGCTACCTGGCCACCGCTTTCGGCATAAAATGGATTTTCTTTTAGAAAGATGTAGCATTCATCACTGGAACTATCAACGAACTGATTATCTTTCATGATGGATGTTACTTCTGTTTCTAATCCTAATTTATCGTATCCTACGAACTTGCTTTCTTCTTTATAATTTATTAGAGCGTCATTTTGAATGTTCATGCTACTTTCTACTTTTCTGCTGTTTCTTGCTAGTGTTTTTTGGGCATTCATATAGGACTTGAAACTTTCGGTATCCACTGTGAAGCCTTTTTCTTCGGCGGCTTCTATGGTAAGTTCTATTGGGTAACCGTAGGTATCATATAATTTGAAAGCATCTTTACCGCTGATGACTTTGGTACTATTTTGGAATAATTCTTCTAAATGTTTTTCTCCTGATAGAAGTGTCTTTTGAAATAGTAACTCTTCTTTGGTAATTAGATCTTTTACTTTTGATGATTCTCCTACTAGATATGGATATATTTCTTTGTAATTTTCTACAACGATATCTATTAGGTCACTTAGGAACTCTCTATTTATATTTAGTTTTCTTCCCATACGCGAAGCTCTTCTTAATAATCTTCTTAGAACGTAGCCCCTTCCAACATTTTCAAATACTGCTCCATCTGCTAGAGCAAATGTTAGGGTTCTTATATGGTCGGCGATTACTTTGAATTCCATCTGGCCTGTATATGGTAAATGTGATATTTCTTCAATTCCTTTCATTATTGGAATAAATAAATCTGTTTCATAGTTTGTTTCGGTTTCTTGAAGAATGCATGCCATTCTTTCAACGCCCATACCTGTATCGATATTTTTACTAGGTAGTTCTGGATAGTCTTCTCTTTTTAATCCTTCAGTGGCATTGAACTGGCTTAAAACGTTATTCCATATTTCTATATAGCGATCGTTTTCTTCTTCATTTTGTAATAGACTGATACCTTTATGTTCTTTATCATATTTTTCTCCTCTGTCGTAGAAAATTTCGGTATCAGGGCCTGATGGTCCTGGACCTATTTCCCAGAAATTGCCATCTAGTCTTATTAGGTGATCTTTTTTTATGCCTAATTTTAACCATAAGTTGTAAGTGTCATCATCGTGAGTATACACTGTTACATATAATTTATCTTTATCTATATCAAAGTATTTAGGACTAGTAAGTAATTCATAAGCCCAAGTGATGGCTTCTTCCCTAAAATAGTCACCAATACTGAAGTTACCTAGCATTTGAAAAAAAGTATGATGTCTCGCAGTGTGTCCAACTGACTCAATGTCTCCTGTTCTAATACATTTTTGACAACTAGTTAATCTTTTGTTTTTTGGTACGATTGTTCCATCAAAATATTTTTTTAATGGTGTTACACCGGCATTTATCCAAAGTACTGTCGGATCATCTTTGGGAATAAGTGAGGCTGACTCTATTATTGTGTGCCCTCTTTCTCCAAAGAAATTTAAGTACATATTTATTATTTCATTACCTTTTAGCTTTTTCATTTGGTTTCCTCCTGGTATATCTTATATACATCTTCTTTTAGTTTTTCTAGTGTATCATTTGTTATCTCGTAGTCAAAATCTTCATAACTATCCATGGCAGTCTCTGTACTATGTTTTTGTTCTTTACCTGATAAATTGGTTTCAAAATTAATTCTTTCTACTTTGATAGTTACTACATTATCGAACTTTTCCTTGATACTATCTATTTCTCTTGGTAATCTGATGTCTGGAACAATGATAGCATCATAAAAATATGAGTATATTTCTATATCATCTATCTGCCTATCTATAAACATTTCTGCTTTGTTTAATTTATTTCTTATTACATCTGTGCCTAACTCCTGAAGCAACGTTCTTGGTTTGGTTTCTTCACTGCCATCCCAACCAGTCATCTCCATGGCATAGAACTTTATATATTTGCCCGCTCGTGAAAAGATAACCTTTTTGCCATCTTTTTCGTAGAATTCTTTTAGGTATCCAGCTATTGTATCTTTACCGTGTCTAGCTTTTCCACTTAATAAGTATATTTTTGGGTTTCTATAATTTACTTCCATGTCTATTACCTCCATATTTCTTTTTTATTATACCAAATAATGAATAATAAGTATAGATAATTTAAAATAAAAAACAAATATAATTGTTTACATCACTTCGCAGTGATGCGATTTCTGCTTCATGAACTCTGTAATTAGAGTCTTCCACAGACATAAACTCCGATACGAACTACCGTACATTTTTGTGTTTAAATATTATAAACTATTAATGCAATTTCCTATCTTTTTCTTTAGTACTTAGTATATTATTATCAAGTAATTTATAAGCATTATATATATCTTTTGATATCATTATGATAATCATTGGGTAAAATAGTTACATTTACATTATACACAAGTTTTTTGCACTTTTCAAGAGCCACATTGCAAAACATATATATTAGATTTTACCTTTAATTTTTCTTTTACCATTATTTCTTCTTTCCTTTCTTGATTCTCCTAAGTATTCTTTTTATTTTTGATTAGTTTATGTCATACTCCTCCCTTCTACCATTTTTATCCTCTCATACTTATATACAAGATTTGATATCTAATTTTGCCATTTTTTCGAAATTTTTTTTAAATTATTTTATTATTACCAACAATTCTTAGATTTATAGCAAGTATTAATTATGTGATAATGAATAAAATTTGAAACAAGGAAGACTATTTAGGCTTCCTTGTTCCACTTAAGACTACAGGCTTAAGTGGGAATTAGAAAAGTTGGTAAAATATTTTGAAAAAGTACTATTTTTAACTTTACCACATAGTTTTTAAATGGTATAATGAATTTAAGAGAGGTGAATAGATGAAAAAAGAAAAAAAAGGTGGTAAACTAATTATTGCAGTTGGTGCTATAGCTATTTGTACTGTTACTGCTGGTGCTTTTTTTAGAAAAGATATTATTTATAAGTACTATGAATATTCGGTAAATAAGAATTATTCTAGTACTAATGTTAAAGTTAATGATTATTATCTTGAAGATAATTTTGAATATGTTAATAATTATACTGGTACTGGTATAATAAATAAGAAGGACTTTATTGATTTTGTGTATTATGCTATTAATAGTGGTTCTGATTATTTGGAAAGATATATTGATAGAGATTATACATCATATAGTAATGATATTAATAGACTTACGAGTAATGATGGTGAGGAATTTAAGGATGTTATTTCTGTTTTGAATAACTTTGTTCATCCTTATAATAGTTCTAATAATATTAAACTTACTTATGGTGGTGATTATAAGATTGGCATTAGTGTTAACAAGGCTTATACTGATAAGGAAATTGAGGAAATTAATAAAGTAGTTGATAAGGTTATTAGTGAGAAGATTACTAATAGTACTCCTACTAGAGAGAAAATTAAGATTATTCATGATTTTATTATTGACAATGCTGAATATGATAAACTTAAGTATAATAATAAGAATGATGCTACTTATAAATCTAATACGGCTTATGGGGTATTGATACAGGGATATGGTACTTGTAATGGTTATGCTGATGCAATGGCTATCTTTCTTGATAAACTTAATATTATTAATTATAAGATTAGTAATGATGAACATATTTGGAATTTAGTTTATTTAGATGGTAAATGGTATCATTTGGATTTGACTTGGGATGATCCTATTAGTGAGACTAATATTAATAGAGATACTTATTTCTTGATAACTACAAAGACTTTGGAAGAACTTAATGATGGTACGCATAATTTTGATAAAAAAATATATAGCGAAGCTTAATTTGAAGCTCCGCTATTTTCTATGTTGTCCACTAGTTTTGGTAGTGAACTGAAATTATTTATTAACATTGTGAAATCGTCTTTATATATTATTTCATCACTGGACACATCGATAGTCATATATTTTGTTTCTACTAGTACTGAACTGTTGGTGTTATTTAATTCTATTATTTCGTATGTATCGGATTCTTTATCATAATATGATAATAGGTTTAGATATGAACAATCTATATATGACATTGGACTTAGGGTTATTTCTTTATCTCCCACTTTTAGTGTTACGGTATCGATAAAGAAATATAGGTCTTTACCATCATATAGGAACATATAATCGAATGACTTATTTATTCCTTTTTGATTTAGGTAATATAAGTCATTTTTTTTGTATATTTCTGTTAGGGCATTTACTGCATACTGTCTATCTTTTATTGGAAAGACAGCACTCATTTCTTTAGGAAATATTACTTTATCACTATCTTTTATGTATATTGGTGTGCTATCTAGGCTGACGTTAAAGTCTTTGCTTTTGATATCTAATACGACATCTTTTCTATTTCTACTGATAGTGGCTTTGTATTCTATTTTGTTTTTTGAGAAGTACTGGTAAACATCTTGTTCTTTTTCATAGGCATATCTATTATTTCGATATTCTCTTCCATATAGGAATAGGGCTATTAGTATTACTACTCCAAGAAAGACTGGTATTAAGATATTATATTTTTCTTTTATGAACTGTTTCATTGTACCTCCCTAATATATGAATTTATCACTAGCGGTAATGCCTTTGATGATGGTATCCTCTGATTTGACATTTATTAATTTTAATTCGATGATATCGCCATCTGTCATTTTGTCTAGTTTGACTATTTTTTCTTTGCTATCAATTGATACATCAGATATTGTCTTTTTTCTTGTTTCACCTGTTTTGCTATCTTTTATGGTAACTACTAGATCTGCTTTTGTTAATTTATAACTATTATCTGTTGTTATGACATATGTTATCTCACCCGCTCTTGTTCTGGTTACTTTCAATGATAGTTTTGGTTTTTGTGTGGATATGGTGGTATTGGAAAATTCTTTTATAATAGTTTGTCCTTCTTCAGTAGCCGTATATTTGAATTTTAGATTGTATTTGGTATTTGGTAATATGTCTTTTAATTCGTATCTTGTGTTGTTTGCATTTAGATATATTACTTCTACTTTATCTGAATCTTCTTTTTGTACTTCCATATAGACTGATGTGTATTCTTTATATGGATCGTAGATTACATAGTCTATAATAATTTTATTTACTGTGGATGTTACTGATACTACTGATGTCTGTTTAGTGGCTTTTTTAATTTCTTCAATGGTGGTGCCTCCGTTTCCTCCGGTTGTATTTCCATTGCCACCGGTATTGTTTCCATCATTTCCACCAGTTGTATTATTTCCATTATTACCATTTGTACCTATGTTAGTAACATTGTCATTGACATTTTTGCTTTCGTCTGGAATTAAATCTTCTTTGGTGTAATTATTACTAGAACCAATAATCTTTTTTAGATCTATTTTGTCGCTTCCATAGGTCAATATTTCGGTTGCTATATCAAATGTATAGTTAGAAGTAATTATTTGTGTTTCGGAAAATGTTTTTAAATTTACTTTATGATTAGTAAGTGTTGCATTTCCGGCTTTATCTAATTCTACTAGTAGGAAATCGGTTGTTGATAAAAGGTTATCTGCAGACTTTATTTCTTTATCGATGATAAGGTATTTGCGATCTGCTAGTTTGTAGAACTTAGTAAGTAATGAGTTTTTTATTGTTGTTTCATTACTTGTTATGTTTATTTCACTACCACTGGAGATTTCATAATATCTTCCATATAGTTTTATTTCAGTTGTTTCTTCGTTAAAGGCAAGGGCGGTATTACCTAACTCATAGTCTTTACCATCGTATGTTAGGTAATACTCTCCTTTCCATTTGGTTTTTATTTTTCCTTCACTATTTAGTTTTATAGTGGTTTTATCTTTATCAAAAACGATATTTCCTTTTGATACAATGTATTCTTCTTTGCTTAATGATAAGAAGAACTTTATAACTAGAGAAAACATGATAATAATTATAATTGAAATTCCTATAATTATTCCTATGTTTCTCTTATTTTTTATATCATATTTTCTCATAATTACTTCCTTTCTTAGTTATCACCAGTACCAACTTGATACCTATGAGTCGTAGTCCCGTTTATTGACAGCATTAGTAGTTCACCATTATCTTCATAGTAATATCTTACATATAAATCGTTGTTTGTTCCTATTTTAACTCCGTCAGGTATTGGTATCTCAATATATGGGTAATTATCTTTATCTACTTTATATATAATGTCCCCGTAATTTATAGCATCTTTTACTAAATTTGATGTCATACTTGGTATTAATCCTTTTTCATTTGAATCTAATTTTATTTCCGATTGTCTGTTGACATAAAGATTATATTTGATACCTTTTATTGATTCTTTAATATTATTTGTTGCACCTTTAAACTTTAATATTAAATTATTTCCTACTGCTGTTAAATATGGATCTCCTATTGAAAAACCAAGTTCACTTTTTGTATATTGAAATGCTCCAAATTTTACTACTTCTTCTTTGGTGTCTAATGAAACATTATTACGATATATATTAGCACTTGTGGAAATATAGTATTCAGTATTAGGTTTTAAAGATGCATATCTAACTTTTAGTGTAAATGTATTATTTACTTTGTTTTCAATTATGGTACATGAGGCTATTTTACTATTAGCACCATTTGAATTGCATTTTAAGTTATATAAATCTATTTCTAATTTACAATCTTCTTCATTTGGACAGACTTTTTCTTGTGGAGAATATTTAAGTTCCGCATAGAATTTTCCATCTTTTATTACTCTATCTGTATCTTCGATATTTATATTATAGTCAATGTAATAATCATAATTTCCGGATATTTTGTCTATTCCGGTACTTTGGTATAGAACTATGTTTGGTTCTTTTAGTTCGCCAAATAATGTTGTTGCTTTTAGTGTGTCATTGTATAATTCTAGTTCTTTAGGTTCGTCATCTGTTGTTACTGCAGTTATTACTAATCTATGATAATCTCCTCCAAAAACGAAGTCATTACCTGTAATATCGGCAGTAAATATTGCATTATTTTTGTTTGTTATATCTTTGTTTAATACTGTTCCGCCCCATTTTTCCAAGTTGCCTTCAGGATCATATAATTCATATCTTACATTGAAGTTTTCTTTTGATTTTAGACCTGTTGTTATATTTAATGTTCTTTCACTATATACTGTTTCACCTTTTGTTGATTTGTGTGAGTACTCAATATTTTTGAAAATATCATCTTTTCCTAATGTCTTTAGAGTATTTAAATATTGTATATAGCCGTTTTTACCTAAAGCAAATAATGGTGTTTTTTCATCTCTTCCATTCATATATGCGGAGATCTTATAATAGTATGTGCTATCTGGATTTAGGCCTGCGAAAGAAATATTTGTTAAATGTTCATAATCCGTTGATACTGATTTTGCGAACACTAGTTCACCTTCTTCATCTTTAGTATAAATATCTATATAAAACATATATTTTCCGTCTATTTTTACATAGTCTGTTTCTAAAGTGTCAGTGTCTATTGATAAGTTTATATTAATTATTGCTCCATTTATTAGCGGTGTTAATTTTGTATCAACTTTTGGAATGATACTGTTAAACTTAAATTTATTATTTGTTGTTTGTATTTCGGTTTTGTCTAATACTTTAGGGGCTATGAATATGTTATGACTCTTTAGTTTAATACCATTTGTTAAAACATCTATATCAGAATTTAGGGATACTTCACCATAATTTATGAAACTTTTATTTATGATATCTACAACATTAGTAGTAGATAAACTTGATTGTTTATGACTTTCAGTATATATAGTTGGTGTTATTCCAAATATTCCATTTGGTGTATCACTTATTATTGACTCTACTTTATTATTTGAATTTTTATATATGTAATAGTATTTTCCTTTGGTATTACCTATTTCTTGTAATATAAATCCTATATTACTTGCATTTTTATCATCTATTAGTCCACGAGAAGTAAAGTAATCTCCAAGTAATGATTTGCTACCAAAGCCTACATAACCTGTGTCATAGAAGGCCTCTAGTTTTACTGTTATATCTTTTCCTTTAAAGTCTTTTATATTAGCATAATCTATTTTTATGCATTTACTTGGTTCTTCTTCTGTACCACATTCTAATGGGGTTGTTATTACTTCCTCATATTTTAGTGAACCTGAAGTTAAGGTTACTAGATATGCTGAAACTCTATCTAAGAAATCATTATTATTTAATCTTAGGGTTAATTCATTATCAAATTCATCATATTTTAGTATGTAACTAAGTCCATATTTACTGGCATTATGGTAGCCATCAAAGTAGTATTTAAAGCTGATAGCACTTGGTTTTTCTTTTTTATTTAGTGCTTTATTATAATATATATTATAGATGGTTTCATTAGTTAGATTTGATAGTGTAAAAGTTTCCATACTAGCGGTATTTGATATTTCAGTAGTATATTCTTCAGTGGAATCTTCTCCTACTGTGTAATGTATTAGATATTTATCTTCTTCTTTTACCAAGGCATTATCATAATCTACTACTATATACTTGTAGGTTATAGAGTTTGAAGTACTACTATCAATATACATTTTTATTTTTGGTTCTTCTTTAATACTTGTTATGGTTTCACTAGTTGGTTTTTTACTTGGATAATTAGTATCTATTTCTTTATCGTTATTTGTATCTAAACTTAAATCTATTGAGAAGGTATAGTTATTACCTCTTCTTAATTCTGTATCTACAGTGTTGTAATCTGTTCCATCTTTTAGGAAGAAATATATAGTATAATTTTCTTCTTCAGCGAAGTTTATGGTTTTCTTTTCTATTACTTTACCATCCATATTGGCATAGAAGTTTAACTCTTTGATTGGATTATCTCCTTGAAAATATGATTCTACTTTCTTCTTATCGAAGTTAGCGGTTACTTTATAACCTACTACGGTATTTGATGAAAGATTTTTGTTTATTCCTAATTCGTTAAAATCACCATATTCTCCAGATTGGGCTTGCTTTTTAGTTATTTCTTCAACAATTACTTCAGGAGAAGACACTTCATCTTCAAGTAGAAGTATTGCTGGTATTTCATATATAAATATGTTATCTTGAATTTTGAACTGATTTGTCTTATCAGCATCATAAGCATCTGCTACTTCTATAGTGTAATATCTATTTAATTTTCCACCTGATACTTCTCTTAGATTATTTATATCTGTTATACCAAACTGACTTGAATTAATATTGAATGATTTATTGTAATAATTTGATTTGATGTTGTTGTTTCCCTCAACAGGATAACTACCTAAAAGATTTTCTTTTTTAACTTCGCTTCCTTTATAAAGATTTATTTTGAAGGAGTCTAGTTTATCGATTATTGTACTACTTGGTTTGGTTACAGTTAATTTTGTATTTACTGATATTGGTAATTCGTTAGAATAGTTATTTAGAGTCCATTCTGACATAGTAAGGTTTTCTATACCGGCAGTAGTTATTATTGCAGATCCTAATGGTTTATTTACTTGTAATCCTTTGCCATTGTATAAATCATAATTTCCCCATACTTCAAACTTATAATCTTTATTTTCTGTTAATCCTGATACTCTTAAATCATAAGTTAATGTTTCTGGATCGAATGTAATGTTGTTTATATATTTACTTTCTTTGTCATTGGCTCCTTTATAAGTTATGTAAATATCACTTTTATCAGAAGGATCTCCTTGGTAGCAGCTTCTTCCCGGTATTGTGCAGCCTTCATCTTTTAATGTTAGTAATAAATGCATTGAGTTAAAGTCTACTTCTTTCTCTTCGAAAGTTACTGAAGGTAAACCAGCGATAATGAAGGGACTACTTAATACTGAATCTATTTCATTTTCTTTATAATTATCATAGTATCTTACTGTTACTTTATAAACATAATTTTTGTTTGAGGCTAAATTGTTTTCACCTAATTTTAATATTTCATTTTTTAAATTTACTGTACTAAATGTGTATACTGGGGTTAAGGTATCTACATTTTCTTCAGTTATAGTATCTAAATCGTATATTTTATAAATATAATTTGAGATGCTTTCATCTTCATCTGTTGGCTTTTCCATTGATAGTTCAAATGTTTTGCTTTCTTCATTTGATTTTACATTTACTTCTCCAAGAGATGGTTTTGCTTTTAATGTTTTAACCGATGTGTTTATTGTGTATACCTTAGAGTAATTGGTATTTTTGAATAGTACTTCATCTAGAATTACTTTGTATGAAGTGTTTTTTGTTAGACCACTAAATGTAAATTCTTCATCTTCACCATTTATGAAGGTGTGGTTATTTATTATGTTATTCTCACTATCTTTTAGAGTTACTTTAGCGGATTTTATGTTTTCATCACTGCTAAAATCTACGGAATATGTAACTGAGCTTGTAGTTACCATTTCTCTTTTTAAACTTAATTCTAAGTTATCTGTTCTAAAGTTTCTTGATAAGTATTCATAGTTATCTGAATCTTTTATTGACATATAATAGTTAGTATTTGGTGATAGTGAGGTAACTGCTACTTCTTGAAGATCTGATGATGTTAGTAGTATTTTTGTATATACTGTTTCAGCATTATCTACATCATATAATGTTAAAATTAAGTTTCCTTTTATTTGATTTGCTGTGTCAATAACTTGAATTGTGGCATTTAGACTGTTGATATCTAATAGTGCTTTTACTAAGTCTACTGATACTTCTTTTCTTATTTCAGTGGTGTTGTTATCTTTACCATCTGTGCCATTACCAGTATTATCACTAGGATTGTCGGTATTATTTCCTGGATTATTATTATTAGGGTTATTGTTATCATTAGGTGTATTGCTGTCTGTACCATCTCCTGAACCATTTCCATCTTTATTATCTTTTACTTTTGAGGTGTCTAAATTAATGTTTTCGTTACCATCAATAGTCATTTCATCAAGAGTTAGTTTTTCTTCTTCGTCATAGAAGACTTTTTTGCTACCTAATTCTATTTTTATTTTATCTCCAGCAAAGATTGTTGTTCCTTCGGTAGTGGTTTGATAACTTCCTTCATTGTTTTCTACTTTGACAATACCATCTTCAACAAATAATAGTTCAAAGTATTTTCCTTTTACTGGTTCTTCGTTACCCGCTAGTTTTATTTTTATATCGTTACCAATAACTATATATTTATTATCTGTTATTCTACCTAGTAGATTTCCAAATATTAAAGTTTTATCTGCTGTTTCTACTATATAACCGCCATTACTATATTTTAGGATTACTTTATCTGTAACATTATAGTATGGTACTAGTTTTTGATTAAAGTTATCTAAATCTAGAATTACTCCATTTTTCATAAATGATAATGATTCATCTAAATAGTGAATGAAGTTTTCTTTGCTAGTGGCTACTTCTTTGTTGTCTACATCTTTAAATGTATATTCATTAAATACATTTTCTTTATAGACTGTATTATCGTTAAAGTAATATTTGTCGCTTTTTGTGGCAGTACTATTTATAATATATCCTGCACTATAAAATTCTTTAGAGGATTTTCTTGTTAGAAAGATTACTCCTACTGTTAGAATTATTAAAGTTATTATACTTAAACTTAAGATTAGCCAAAAACTTTTATCTTTAATTCCGATTTTTTTCATATTTTATCACCATTACCTATCATATAAATTATAGCAAATGCGTACTTAAAAGTCAATTTTATTACTATAATTTGTAAAAGAAAAATATTGTTTTTAATGTTCACTCTAAGCTATTATCTTAGAGTGTCATTTATAGCCTATAGTCTATAAATGATATATCAACCATATCTATTATATATAAGAGAGTAATATATTATATATTAAAATAATAAAAAATAGAGAGTGTGCTCTCTAAAATACATATTTAGTTAAGAAATATATTGCTAAAATGGTAAGTGTACCTGCAAGTCCTATGTAGATACATAGCATTACTAGATTTTTATCTTCTTTTTTTGATTTGCTTTTCATATGTTTTACCTTCCTTATATTTAGATGATAACATAAAGAATTATTTTTTTCAATAAATTTTGTTTTATTTATTTACAAATTAAAAATATATGGTATAATATTGATTGTGTTTGATTGTTAACACATCGTTGGGGCGTTAGCTCAGTTGGTAGAGCAACTGACTCTTAATCAGTGGGTCTAGGGTTCGAATCCCTAACGCCCCACCATTTTTATTGTTTTAAAAAATACTTGCAAATATATTTCTTGTATGGTATAATTAAAAAGCAATGCAGATGGGCTTGTAGCTCAGGTGGTTAGAGCGCACGCCTGATAAGCGTGAGGTCGATGGTTCAAGTCCATTCAGGCCCACCATTTTGGCCAGTTGGTGAAGTGGCTTAACACACTGCCCTTTCACGGCAGCATTCATGGATTCGAATTCCATACTGGTCACCAATTTTAATAATAAAAAGCCTTGTGGCTTTTTTATTTTTTTATTAAGTTTGATATTAAAACTCCTAGTAACAAGAATATTATTCCTAATATTAATTCTACAATGGTGATTTTTTCTTTAAATACTTTTATTATTAAGAGTATTATACTTGATAATAATACTCCTAGTACAAAGGAATATAATTTATTTTCATGCTTCTTTAGAAGATAATCTATTATCTTTATTAGAGTAATGATACCTAGAAATACTCCTAATAGAAATGGTATTATTATTTTTATATTGGTTAATATTACAGATATAGAAGTAATATTACCTATGGAAGATAATATTATATTATATGTTCCTAGTATCATAAGAAGGGCTGAAGAAGATACTCCTGGTACTACTGTGCCTATGGCTTCAAGAAGACCTGAAATAAATAGTATTATAATATCCAAAATATTTCCTTTTAATATATAGTTACTATTTAAATTAGAAATTGATATTATAAAGAATATTATAAAACTAGTTCCCACAATTATATTATCTTGTTTTTTTACTTTTTTTATTATTTCTGGTAATCCACCTATTATTAATCCAATGAAAAATAACATAGTAATTTGATAGTATTTATCTAATAGTATGGTTATTATTTTACTAAATATAATTATAGATATTATTATTCCTATACCAAGTGGTAAGAGATATTTTAAACTTTCTTTTTTATTATGTTTAAAGTTATTTATATATTCTACTGATTTATCATATACTCCTAGTGTTATGGCAAGTACAGATCCTGATACTCCTGGTATTATTTTACCTATTCCGATTATGAATCCTTTTAGTAGATTTAACATTAGTGTATTTCTTTACATACTCCTTTATCTGGCTTATAGAAACAATGATTTTTGTATCTACCAGAAAGGGATTGATACCACCAAGTACTTTTACATGATGTTCCTTCTGGCGGAGCATAAAACCATAAGGCATTAGTTGCAGGATAGTAATATTCTCCGCGGATAACTCTTTCTGCTAGAGAAGATTCTAAAGCTGTTGGATTGCCATAGAATAAAGAACTTGAAGTTCCCGAGAAGCCACCAGGACTTTGATAAACCATTTCGGATATACTTCTAATATCTTTAAATGTTAAGCAGTCTGCGAGTACTCTATTTATTCCGACGTTTCCTACCATTAACATGCCTAGATTACCTTCACCAACCGCTTCTGCACGCATTAATCTTGCTAGCAGTTCTTTTTCTTTTTCTGTATATTTAACAATCATATGTATCACCATTATATTATATTAAACCAAAAGAAAATAAGACTATTAAAGTCTTACTTTGTTAATAAACTTAATGCTTCTTGTAATTGATTATCTGTTTCTATACTTGGATTTTTATAATAATCTTCAGATAGTATTACTTCATTAGTTGGCTTTACCCCTATTTCATTTATGAAGTTACCATCAGGTGTTAACCATTTTTGAGTAGTATATTTTATCATACTTCCATCTAATAATTTTCTTGTTTGCTGAACAGTTCCTTTTCCATAACTGTTTTGTCCTACAACCATTCCCTTATAACTTTCTTTAATTGCGGAAGCTAATATTTCAGAGGCTGAGGCTGAAGAACCATTTATTAGAACTACTATATCATAAGTTCTTTTTTCTTTAGTGGTATCTTTTTTCTTTACTGTACCATTTTCATCTTGTAGTTGATAAATAACTTTACCTTTTTCTAAGAATAGATTACATATATCGGTTACTGAGGTTAGGTAACCACCGCTGTTATCGCGAACATCAATGATAAGACTATCTATATTTTCTTTTTCTAACTTTTCCAGTTTATTTTTGAATTGTTTATAAGAACTATTAGCAAATAGTGATATTTTTATATATCCTACTTTTTTATTGTTTTTTTCTATCACTTCACCAGATACATATGGTATATCTACTTTACTTAAATTTATTGTTACTTCTTTTTCTTCATTATCTCTTATTACTGTTAATACTACTTTATTTTTACCGCTGTTCTTTATGTAGCTTGATACATCGTTTCCAGTCTTTCCTTCAAGGCTTTCTCCATCCATCTTGGTAATTACATCGCCTACTTTTAGTCCTGAAGTATCTGCTGGAGAATTTTCAAATATTTCTATTACTACTATTTTGCCATCGTTATATGTAGCTACACTGCATCCTATTCCTTCATAACTTCCATTTATTGTTTCATCAAAGGCTTCAGTATCATTTGTATTTGTGTATGTTGTAAAGGTATCACCAACTGATGAAATCATTCCTTCTACTGCTCCATCGATGATAGTACTTTTATCTAAATCGCCATAGTAATTATCTACGATTGCATAGTATGTATCTATTACTTTATCTAAATCTCTAGTTACTTTAAAATAATTTTTACCAGTAAAAATACTAATTATTCCAAAGCACATTAAGAAACCTATACCTATAGAAAATATCATTACTATTACTACTTCTTTAACATTATATAAATCTTTATCTTTATTTTTTGATATTTTTATTTTATTTATTAAATTATTATCTTTTTTTATACCTTTTTTACTTTCTTGTGTGTTCTTTTTAGTATTTGTATTTGTTTTTTCTTTGATATTTTTATTTGTTTTTGATATTTCTTTTTTCTCTTTTTTATTAATGTCATTCTTTTTTATAGTCATACTATCATCTCCATATTAATTTTATCACATTAGAGAAAAAAAATATATAATTATAAGAAAAAAATATAACTATTTTTGTTATACTTTTACTATTTCTTTTGGTCTTAATATTTTATACATTATATATGAAAATAATCCTGATAATATAAATATTGTACTTATGATAAGAAAATTACTTAGTATTATACTAGTTACTTTGCTTAAGTTTATATAATAAATTGTTGTTTTAATTAATACTTTTATGGCGACTGCTAATAAAGTTATTAATACTCCTGAAGATATTAATGTTATTCCTATTATTTTTAGTATTGATATTTTATCTTTTACTAATATAAATAATAGTACCATTAATAATATTATTAATAAATATACTATATACATAATTAATCTCCTTTTAGAGATACTTCTATATCATAAAGAAAATCTGAAATATCTTGTTTATGTCTATCTGAAGATATTATTACTTTATTTTTTAATTCTTCGCTTATATTAGGAGTAGAATTTATACCTTCAATTATCATATTATACATTTCATCATTACTATATTTTGCTTCCTTATTATTTCTTAGACTATATTTTACTATAGAGTCTAGTACTAATTTTAATTTATTATTTAATGGTTCTGAATTCATTAATATATTCATTTCTTCTTCAGTTACATTTAATTCATTTTTTACTTGGTAATAGGTATTATTATAAGTACCATTATCATTAGTTAATAAGTCTTTGATATCTATATTATTTATTATTTTATCTGTTCCATTTTCATTTGTTACATTTATTATTACTGCATATGTACCCGCAATTGTACATAAGGCTGTTAATACCACTATTATTAGACTTATTAGTATTATATTATTTTTCTTCATATATTTCACCATTAGTATTATTAACAAATAATAGAAAAAGATACATATATTAGTATGTATCTTAATATTAGGCTATTACTGTTCCGCCATTAGCATCATAATCTATTGTATATGTTTGTACTTCTTAATTTGTACTTGTGTATATTGATTGTCCATCTATTACTATTTTAGAATTAAATGTTTTACCTATTTGAGTGTTTTTGGTATCACTGCTTAACCATACTCTAAGAGTTATATCTATTGTTTCGCCCGCAGGTAATATGATATCTTTTTTTATGATGCTATCTGTTAATGATGATAAAGTTTTTACTCCTTCATCATCTATTTTTATTTTTATATATTCCGGTGAAAATGTATTATCACTAGTGGATAATAATTTTACATTAAATTTATAGTCGACATTACCATTATTTCTTATTGTAAATACATATGGTTCTATCTGCCCTCCTTCAGTATCACTCATTGGTAATGTATTTGATAGTGATATATTATTTGATTTAGATACTGCTTCAATTGATAATAATCCTGTTTGATATTCTGTTGGATTTTTAGCATAATTGTCTTTATTAAAATATGATTGTGTAGTAGTTGTTATTGCCACTATTACAAGTATTATTGAAAAAACAATTGCACTTATCTTTATGATATTTTTCTTTTTCATAATATACCACCTTTCCTATTATTCTATATATACTCTTACTGTTCCTATGAATGCTGAATTCATATTTTCATTGTTTGTTTGTTCATAATCTATCCACATACCTATATCTATATCTGTAGTGCTTAATTCATTTAATTTTCCTTCATATAGTAAGTAGGTATTGTTGTTAAATTCATATCCTTCTTTTCCTTTTAAATTATTACTTAAAAGATTATTTTTATTCATTTTGCCATTATTGTAGATACTAAATCTTAAACATTCTTCTGGTAATTTTTTTAAATTGTACTTTTCATAGTTACTTGTTTCTTCAAGTACTATGATATAATTTATTTCTTTTTGATTAGTATTATTAAGAGTTATCTTTTTTATATCTATTAAATCTTTGATATTAACTTCTTCTTTGTTTTGATATACTATTTCAAATATATAGCCATCATACCTAATATGTTCACTCTTTTCAACTATTATGCTTAAGTCATCTTTTATTACTTCAGCATAATCATTTTCATAATATATTATTTTTATATTATCTTGTTTGGTATCCACTTCTTTTTTTACTTTATATGGTTTATTATCAACAATTAATGTATTATTTTCTTTTATTATGTTTTTTGAATAATATATTTTACCATTTTCTTCTTTTTTCTTTATTGATACTAAACTTAAATTAGTATAGAATTCATCGTTTGTACTTGTCATATCACCATTTCTTACAAGGATGGTTTCATCTTGATATGTTACTTCAGTGCTTCCATCTGATAAGTATAATATATTCATACCTAAAGCATTTTGTTTTATTTCTCCAGTTAAACTTTTTCTTACTGCATTTGAATTTAATACACCTTCTTCATCTACTGCATAATTATTATTAACAGGATATACTCGTAAGTATGTGCCGTCATTATATTTTATTAGAATTGTTTTATCTGAATAAAATATTACTTTACCGTAATTAAATGTTTCTTCATTAATTTTTATAACTACACCTTCATTATTACTATTTTGAACACTATTAGTAAATAGTTTATCGGCATATTCTGGAGTTATTGGTGTTCCATCTAATATTGATTCATCACTTGAAGTAAATTTTACTATTACTCCATTTGATTCATATGTTAAAATTGATGAATCTTTTATATTTTTCATAATAAGTGAAAATGCTATTATAAATACTGATAGTGAAAAAAGAAGAGATATTGTTAGTATTAACTTTCCATTTCTTATTAGAAATAATATAAATGGTGAGCGATATTTTCTTTCTTCTTCTACTGTAACATTTTGTTTATCTATTTCTTTGACATGAAATCTATTGGTTTTTGGCATAACTTATCACCTTCTTACAACGGTAGATTTACTTTTCTTTTTAGTGGCTATTCTCTTACATAATTTTACTATATCATAAGATAATATTGCTAAACATGGTATTAGGACTATTATTATTAATCCTCCTTTTGAAGCTAATAGTGCTTGTACGTAACCTAGTTTTGGTATTTTATAGATTACTTCTCCTATTACATTTTGCTCTTGTGCTAAAACAAAATCTTCAACATTATTATTATCTCCCTTAGTTTGAAATTCACGTTTACCAGTATTTGAATTAGTAAATACTTGTTTTATTCTATGAGTTACTATTATATTTGAAAGTCTTGGATCGGATGATACAAATGTTATAATATCACCTGCTTGTAATTCTTTAGCATCTCTCTTCTTTGTTATTACTACATCATTAGGCATTATTTCTGGTATCATTGAACCTGTTAATACTACATAAGCATTATATTTAGGTGGAGTATTATCTCCTTTAGCTGCACGAATTTTAATGTCTGCAATATAAACTAATAGTGTTAATCCAATTAATAATAACCATATAAAAATAGCATATGATATAACACTGGAAATGAATTTTAATGGTTTTATTTTTTCTTTTACTATTTTAACATTGTAATGTCTTACTCCAAAATAATTTTTATTTTCTACATTGTTATAATCCATACTAACGCTCCCTATTTCTATTCTATAGTAATTATACATTAAAATTTGTAATATTACAATAAAATTTGAATAAAAAATTGACAAAGAAACATTTGTTTGGTAAAATTATATATGTATTTGGGGCTGTCTTTGGTTTCGACGAAAATATTTGGGCTTAATTAGCAAGACGAGTATCTCTTACGTTACAAGAGTGAAATTAAATATAACTGGAAACAGCTATACAAACGCTGTTGCTTATGCCTAACCTATAGGTAGCGACAGGTTCTACTAATTCTTTGTCTGTGAGAATTAGATAGGACTTATAAAGCAGACTATATTATGATTTTTGTTTAGACTTCATAACGAATAAACATAAACTAGTAAGCAATTATGATTGTAAGTTATCTACTTGCTTATGAATTTTAATAACTTACTAATCTTGTAGAAGGTTAAGCTACTGTATTTGCGGACAGGGGTTCGATTCCCCTCAGCTCCACCATTAAGAATGCAAAAGTCTTATAAAATAAGACTTTTTTACTTTGATTTTTCCATTTTTACTTCCAATTTTCCACTCATTTTACTCATTTCGGAGTAATTTTGAAGTGGGTTTTATAATAGTTACTAGTATTATAGTGCTAAATATTTTAATTTAGCATATTTTTTATTATGAGAACAATAATACATGATTTAGAGGATACCTCTTTTTTGAAGTTAAATGATACTGATGTTTTAGTTAGTGATGCTGAAAAAAGCTGTATAGGATGTTTTTCTTGCTGGGTTAGAAAACCACTGGAATGTGTACATAAGGATAATATTACTTATAATGGTAAAAAAATTTTAGAAAGTGATGAACTTATTATTATTAGTAAATTTACTTATGGTACTTATAGTAGTAAAGTTAAAAAGATTATTGAAAGAAGCATATCATTTGTTGAACCTTTCTTTACTATTAGAAATGGTGAGATACATCATAAAGTTAGAATAGATAAAAAAATCAATTTTAAAGTTTATTTTTATGGTGAAAATATTACTGAAGAAGATAAAAAAATTGCCACTAGGTTTGTAGAGGCTAATATGAATAATTTGAATACTAATTATCCAGAAATTTATTTTTATAATGATTATAAGGAGATAAATATATGAAATTATATGTAAATGGTAGTCCAAAATTAGAAAATGGTAATTCTAATTATTTTCTGAATAAAATTAAAGACAAGGAAAAGATTAAATGTGTATATAGGGATAGATTTAGCGATATTTTAAAAGACATTAAAAAGGTGGATACTATTATTTTATGTTTTCCTTTATATGTTGATGGACCTACATGCAAAATAATTGAATTTATGGAATATATTCTAAGTAACAAGATTGATATTAGTAATAAAAAAATTTATACAATTATTAACTGTGGTTTTTGGGAGGCTAAACATAATAGAACTGCTTCATTAATTATAGAAAACTTTGCCAAGAAAAATAAAGCAAAATATATGGGCTCTTTTAATATTGGAGCTGGAGAGATTGTTGGTAAGTGTGAAAAGTTTTGGTTATATAAATTGATTTCTATACCTTTTTTGATTAAAATTAAGAAGTTCAAAGAATGTATAGATAATGGTAATGAAATTATATTAGAGACTACAATTAGACCAATGACTAAGAGACTATATGTTTTTATGGCTAATATTAACTGGAAAAGACAAATGATTAGAAATGGCTGCTATAAGTAAATAGAAAAGAAGAGAAGACTATATTTTTAGGTTTTCTCTTCATTTGTAAATAAACTTTTTATATTTTTTGATGGCATTAAGACATAGACATCTTTGTCTATTTTAACATCATATTCACCACTTAAATCATCAAATGATTCGCCATCTATGCATAGTGGTTTTTTTATTGGTGTATTAAATTTGAACTTGAAGTTGTCTGTTTTATAAAAATAAAATCCCGGTATTTTACTGGCATCATATTTAGCAAAGAAATACAATGTCTTTACTACATCTTTTAATTTAGTGATGTTACACATTAAAACTTCAAACTGATTGTCATTTAATTTAATATCTTTATAAAAATTATTAATACCCGCTACTCTATTAGCATTTGTTATAATGGCAAATGAGAATAGTCCACGATATTCTTCACCATTTATCTCATAACTTATATCATATAGTTTTACTTTTCTAAAGAAATCTTTAGCACCCTCTTTTATGTAAGCTAAATGTCCCAGTCTCTTTTTTAATTCTCTTGGAGTTTCATATGGGATATTCATAAACTTACCAAAACCGGCAGTATATACTAATGGTTTGCCATTTATTGTACATACATCTATTCTTTTTATCTCACCATTTAAAGCTAATTTTAAATTGGATACTATGTCTTTACCATATCCCCACATAGCTCCAATATCATTAGTTGTTCCTGATGGAAGATGGCATAGGGTTAGTCTTTTCTTTCTAGCAAAGTTACCAGTCATAACTTCATTGAATGTTCCGTCTCCACCTATTGAAATAAGTAAATCTACATAAGGAATTTTTTTTACTAGCATAGTAGCATGACCTTTCCTTTTTGTTTCCATTATTTCTACTTCATAATTATAATCATTTAATACTTCTTTTAATTTTGGTAATGTTTTTTCTTTATTATATTTTCCTGAATTAGGATTATATATTATTATGCTTTTTTTCAATTTTATCACCTACTTACATTTTATCATATGACATAGAAAAAAGGAATATTATTTTTATTCCTTTAGTTATTTTGATTCTTTAGTTTTAGCTTCTTTCTCTACTTTTTTATTTAAAGAAATATTATAATGCTTTCTAACTAACTCTTCTATTTCGTTTTCAATTTTTGAATTTTCTTTTAGATATATTTTAGCATTTTCTTTTCCTTGACCAATTTTGTCTCCTTTGTAGGCATACCAAGCACCACTTTTTTCAACAATACCAGCATCAGAGGCTAAATCTAATAATTCTCCTTCTTTTGATACACCTTCACCATACATTATATCAACTGTAGCTGTTTTGAATGGTGGAGCTACTTTATTTTTTACTACTTTAATATTAGTTTTATTTCCTACTACATCAGAGCCTACTTTTAATTGTTCTCCTCTTCTTATATCAAGTCTAACTGAAGAATAGTATTTTAATGCTTTACCACCTGGTGTGGTTTCGGGATTACCAAATAGTACTCCTACTTTTTCTCTTAGCTGATTAATAAATATTACAATTGTTTTTGTTTTGTTAATTGAACCGGATAATTTTCTTAATGCTTGGCTCATTAATCTTGCTTGTAATCCAACATGTGAATCACCCATTTCTCCATCTATTTCTGCTTGTGGTACAAGGGCCGCTACTGAGTCTATTACTATTATTGAAACAGCTTCACTCTTTACTAGAGCATCACAAATTTCTAAAGCTTGCTCTCCTGTATCTGGCTGGGATAATAATAATTCATCAGTATTTACTCCTAAATTGTGGGCATATACTGGATCTAGTGAATGCTCAGCATCTATAAATGCTGCTCTTCCTCCTTGCTTTTGTACTTCAGCAATTGCATGTAATGCGAATGTTGTCTTACCTGAAGATTCAGGCCCATATATTTCAATTATTCTTCCCTTAGGATATCCTCCTACTCCTAGGGCTATATCTAAACTTAATGAACCACTAGGACATACTTCTACTTCTTTATGTTCCTGCTCTCCTAGTTTCATAATTGCCCCTTTTCCAAATTGCTTTTCTATGTCTGCTAATACTTGTTCTAATGCAGAATCCTTTTCAACTGTCTTTGCCATAATTCCTCTCTTTCCTACACTTTCCTTAATTACAAAACAATTATATAATATATTTTTTTGGTTGTCAATACATTTTAGTACATTTGTTCGTGTTTTTTGTGTTTTTTTAAAAACAATACCAATTAACATATAAATATCTATTTGTGGCTTATATATAATAGATGCACTGGCATACTATTTTTAGACTTTTAATAAAGACTAAAAATAGCACTGAAAGACCTTAGGCTGGAAGTGAGCAAAAAAATAAATAATACCTAAGTATTATCTATCTTTTAAATATGGTTTAGCCATTATATAATATTTTATTCCTGATATTACAGATAGTATAGCCGCTACTGCTAATAGGAAGTCTGATACCCTAAGTGGTATTAATTCAAATGGTAAATTATAGAATAGTGTTAAAACTATACCTACCATCAATGTTGCTGTCTTTACTTTGGCAATTCCAATAGCCGCTACAGCAGTTCCTTTGTTACCCACTACCATTTTTATAGAATCTACTATGATATCACGCATAACTATTACTACTGCTATTATAGTGGATACCTTACCATTACAAGCAAGAATTATTAATACTGAATTAGTAAGTAATTTGTCACTAATAGCATCTATCATCTTACCAAAGTCAGTTACCATATTATATTTTCTAGCCACATGTCCATCTAAGAAATCAGTAAATGAGGCTATTACAAATAGTACTCCTACTAGTATATATTTTAAGTCTATAACAATATTTCCTTTTAGTATATATGTTGGAAATTCTAAACCAACTTGGTCAAAAGGAAATAGCATTATTGTTATAATTATCAATGACATTATAATTCTACTCATTGTTATTTTATTTGCTTTATTCATTTTATCTCCTTATACTATATGTAATGTTTTTATCACTAAAGTCATTGCCTTTATAGTTACTTACTAAAATGTATCCTACTATAATTAGAACCACTAGGGCTATTAGGCCAATTATTATCTTTGGTACTCCTAGTTTTTTCTTAGAGCTTTTTGTATATGGTGATACTTTTTCATTTGAGACTACTTCATTTTTTTCTTTTTTAGCCTCTTTTATCATATCTACTGGTATCTTTGATGTTTCGTCAAACAAGTATTCATTAAATTCATCTAACATTTTATCACTATCTAAACCCAAATATTTGGCATAGTCTCTAATAAAATACTTTAGGTAGAATATGTCTTTGAAGTCATCTTTTCTTCCTTCTTCAATACTTTCTATTTGTGAAGGTCTTAGTTTTAAGTCCTCTGCTACTTCATCAATAGACAAACCATTTTGTATTCTTTTTTCTTTTAATTTCAGTCCAATGTTTTTCATACTTCTCCTTAATAATAATAAATCTTATAAGCCATGTTCTGTACCTATTGCTAGGCGGTAAATATTTATCTATGACATAATGTCATTCTTCTTTGGATTCTTATTTTCCTCGGAAGATTCCCCTACCATATTTTGGGTTTCTCGCTTGCGGGGTTTACCTCGTTTCATTCTACGAATTTCTTCATAGACTCGTTTCTGTGGCACTTTATATCCATTTTATCATAGTTTCCCTTAGATAAAACGAACGCCGTCAGTTACCTGCCTTAGGTTATTTTTTCCCTAAGCACAAACACTACTATCATCACAGATAGTGCGAGCATGGACTTTCCTCTACATAATTATATGCAGCATTTACCCAGATAAATTATTGTTCTGATTTTCCTAAAATTATCTTCTCTAACTGAGATATTCTTCTTAATAAATCAACATTTGTTATTTCTTTTTCGCCAATTCTAGCAGCTTCAATACTTGATCTTAAATTTCTTGCTTCATTTTTTAGATTTTGGTTTTCAAGAGCTAGAGCTCTTTTTTCTTTTTCTAGGTTTCTTATAATATTATTATATTCATTATAATCTTTAATAATAATATCTAAAAATTTATCTACTTCTTGCGGTCTATATCCTCTGGCATCTATTTTGAATTCCTTCTCTAAAATATCTTGCATAGTTAAAGTAATTCTATCATTCATTTAAACCACCTCTATAATAAAATTATCTCAAAAAAAATATTATTTGTCAATTAAAAAGAAGTTCTTTTTAACTAGTTATAATTCTACCACAAATATGTAATAATGTCAAAAAAATATGGTAGAAAAATTTTACCAATTATTATGTAAAGATAAGTACCATGGTTTATAGGTACTTATCTATTATTTCTAATAATTTATCTTTATTTATTGGTTTTAAGAGATAACCAGCAAAGCCATACTTTAGGTATTCTTCGTTATATTCGTATTCGTTATTTCTAGTTAGTAATATGACTTTGGTATTGAAATCTCTGATATCTTTAAATTTTTTCATAACTGTCTTTCCATCTAGTGGATCCATTACTTCATCTAATAGAATTAAGTCATATTTTTCTTTACTTCTAATTTTATCTAGGGCTTCTTTACCTAAACCTACATAATCTAATTCTATATTGGTATCTTTAAGTAATTTACTTATTATCTTATTAGTAGAAATATTATCATCTACAAGTAGGATTCTTTTTTTATCATAGGTATTTTCATACTTATTTAGTTTTTCATCATATTGTTCTCCTAGTTTCTGGTCTAGAACTATTTTCATTGTAGTACCTTCATTATAATTACTACTGGCAATTATAGTACCTCCCATTAAAGTAATTAGTTTTTTAGCAGTATATAAATTATTCTTAATATTACTTCCATCTATTTCTTCCCTATTTTTATAAAAGATGGTATCTAATTTATCAGGAGATATACCAATACCGGAATCCTCTATGGTTATTATTAGTCTTACTATATTATTTTTTATAATGGTACTTACATTTAACTCTACATAACCATTACTTGTATATTTAACACTATTATCTAGAATACTAGTTAGTACATTTTTAAGTCCGAGACTATCACCATATAGATACTCTGGTAAAGTACTATCAATATCACTTCTGAAAGTTAAATTCTTTTCTTTGCATTTATCATTATATAGTGTTACTAATCTTCTTAATAATAGTTTTATACTATACTTCTCATCATATACTTTGATATTTGCATTATCTATACTAGATACATCTAATATTTCATTAGTCATTGTTGTAAATCTAGCGGTATTTTCTTTGATACCTCTTAAGCATTCACTCATATAGTCTTTGTCTATTTTTTTACTATCTAATTCAAGTATAGCATTATTGGCATCATTATTTATATCTTTAGTAATTGCTCTTATATCGTTAGTCATATTATATAAAAACATTGTTTTATCTTCATTAGCGTTATCGGCAATTTCTTTGGCTTTATGATATTCCTCAATCATTTTTACATCAGGGTTTTCAATGGTAAAGTACATTATGAATGTTATAAAGGAATGAACCGCTGTTGCAAGTAATAAACCAGGATTCATATATTGAATGTATGAGCAAAGACTACCTAGAGTAACAAGAATAATTACTGGTATAAATCTTTTATCTTTCCATTCTTTAGCATTCCAAAGTAAGCAAAATACTCCTATCAAAGAATATACAATAGCGGATATATATACTACATTAACGCTTGGACCATATGTATATGCTATTTTTCCGGAATAGTAGAAATTAATTGGAAGTAATGCAGAAGCAAGAGATAAAGCTATTCCAAAACTTATTAGTAATGTTTTTGTACTACTAGAATAACGTTCTTTGTTTTTCATTTTTAGGGCTACTAGAAAAACATAGGTACAAAGTAAACAATTCCATAATATAATAAATATACAATATATTTTTGCTACTGAATAGCTAATTTTTGGTATTGCTTGATATAATGGGCCAACAATATCCAAAATTATTTCAGTTAAAAGTTCTATAAATGTTACAATAACTAAAATTGAATAAATTTTATTTTCTCTACTTTTAAATACTTTTTTCTTAAAATAAACTAATAACAATAATCCTAAGTAGAAAAGTGCTTCTATTGAAAAGAAAATACCAGTATACATAAGACCAACTCCTTATTTTATCTATAATAAGTATACAAAAGTTTTTACTTTTTTACAATAGAAAAAATGCTACTATTTATGATTTTTTTATACAGAGCGACTAAAGGAGCAAAAATTCAACTAATTTTTTTGTTTCAATCATTTTCTTTATTTCAAATATCATATACGAGGTATCATAAATAAGTCTTTTTGAAGCCTCATATTTTGTGTAAATAGTTATATAGGTTTGGCAAAATAGCGATTCAAAAACTAAATAGTTTTGTATCAATTTTTTTCATTATATGATGCAGTTTTTGGGCCACAACATATGATTATACAATTTAATTTTTATTTTTATCTTTAATCTTATTATAATTGCATTCTAAATACGAAAAATATTTAGTATATTCATTTGAATTATAGCTACTATAAAATGAGATTAGTGGCTCTTTAATCCATTTCTTTTTAAATAAAAAATTGATAGTTTTAAGTAAAATTTTTTTATTCAACAAAAAATTGTATTTATGATTTTTATTCATAACATATTTAAAGTAATTGCTATTATAAAAATACAAATTGTCAATATATTCAAAATAGTTTAAAACCAATTTCAAATCAAAGTCAGTAAGTTTTTTAAAATCATTATAATCTATTTCAAATAACTTAACATCATAATTTTTCTTTTCCAATTCTTTTTTTATAAGCAAAGAAATTTCATAGTTAGGATAGTATTTATTGTAAAAGAATCTTAATTCCTTCTTTTTTTTTAATTTTTTTACATTGTGATACTTATATTTTGATATTTCATCAAAGAAAAAATCATTTTTCACGAAATATGAATTTCCTAATTGATTAATGATTTGATTTTTATCAATACTATTTATAATATGATTTCTTTCATTTATAGAAAATTTTGTACTAACTTCAATGCTAAAAATTATACCACTTTTTTCATTTTTAAAATTAGTGTTATTTAACTTTAAAAATGTATTATTATTTATATCAGTTATTCTTTTACTAAAATACATGTTATCCTCTATTATGTTTTCACATAAAATAAATTCCAATTTATCTACAGCTCTATCTCTATAAAATTCATTTGGTAATAATACAATTTTTTTATTTGAAATTTCACTAATATAATATCTTCCACAAGTTTTTTTAGAATGTGGAGAAAATAAGTAAAAAGACAATTTATTTATAAATTTTTTATCTTTTTTCTTAAGAACTATAAAAATTGTAGTATCTGTACTGTTTATTGATAAAACATTTATAAAGAATTCTGGTATCAGTTGTTGCTGTTCTATTATTGCTTTTACATAATCATGAGCAGTCACTCTTGTGCCATCATAATAATAGATATCTTTTCTCAAATTAAATAAATATTTATTATTATATACCTTAAACGATTCACAAGCATTTAAAATATATTTATTTTTTTCTCTATCATATATAAAAAGTGTATCTGCAGTAGAGCTTAAAATAATTTTATTAGAATAATCTAGTTTTTTAAAGAAACTAGCCGAATTAATGTAATCAATACTAAATTTTACCATTTAAATTTTCCTTAAAATAATCAATAAAATCATTTAACACTTTTTTACTAACATCACCTATAGAAATTCTAATTGTATTTTTTTTACTACAAAAGTCGAAATAAGTATCCAAAGCTATATAATCAAAACCAAATGAAGAGGAGTAATAACATAATCCTTTTGAATTAATTGCAATACTTTTAACAATATCTATCAATTCTTGAATATTATTTGTATTAGTAATTAGTGTTAAAAATAAATTATGATTATGCAATGTTAAACATTTATTTTCATTATTTTTTTCATAAAAATATTTATTATTAAATTTTATTCTTCTAATTCTATAATCATTTAGCTTTATAAAATCAATATTATTTAATAATGGAAATATGCATTTTTCAGAAGCAATTACACCAATATTACCGCCAATATTAATTGTATTATATATAATTTTCTTATAATTATTAAGTTGTGTTTTATTAGTTTTATCAGAAAGAAAGAAAGTTGTAGAACCTAAAAAGGCATATTCTAAACCAAGCATATCTAGTTTCACATGACTTCTAACCGCTATTACAAAATTATTGTTATTTAATAATTTTGTAATAAATTCTTTAAAATCGTATGAATGATAACAAGTTGTATCGATTATTATTATTTTGTTATTTACATTGCTATCAAAATTAAAATTATCACTGATAGTGTCATAGTATATAATTTTCTTACCATGATTCAAATTTAAAGATTTGATTATTTTTTGAGTTTCAAAATATGTATCTTTTTCATAAACGACTTTATAATTACCAATTCTACTTATGGCATATAAAACACAAAAGATACTTGACATACCACAATTAGTAAATATTGTCTTTGAATGAATATCATTTATATTATAAAAATTACTTACATAATCATTATAATTTAATTGTGAATCGAATCTTTGATAATTATAATTAAAAGTATAATTTTCTTTAATAAAAAAGTCATTATTCTTATTAGTTAATGGTAGATCAATTCTATACTTAACCCTAAGTAAAGAATTTATTTCTGCCTTTGAATGAATGCTCATACAAAATAACTTTTCAAAAAAAACTTTTTCTTTTTTATTCATCTATAATCACTTCCGCTTTATTGATACCGTTAAAATCAGTATTAAAAGAATAAGAATATGGTTCTATATTACTGAAATAAATTGTATCATCATACTTAATACTAGTGTTATATGCATGAAAGAACAAATCTTTTTCATAACAGGTTGCACCACATATTATGTAATCATTATCGCCATAATTAATATTAATATATTTTGGAATAGACCATTTTGTATGTAGTTCTCTGGAGGCATTAACATAAGCAAATTTAATTTTTCCAATACTATTAATACTTTTAACTTTGCATACTAAAAAGCCACTATCTTTAAACCACATACTGCCAGCCTCAATTAAGATCTTAACTTTTTTTGGTACTACATTTCTTATTTTACTCAAAAATAAATTAAATTCCAAATAACTTAAATTATCATAACTTCCACCGATATCTAGATATTTTGTCTTATTATAATTAAGAGAGGCTATTACTTCAAGCATCTTTTTCTGAATTTTTCTATCTTTATTTAATGAAATATGTATGTGATATATTTCATATGATTTACCATCATAACTCATTCCAAAATGCGATCCTATATTATGAATATATAATCTGATATAACTATTATTTCTTATACTCATTGTAGGATCTGAATAAAAGTTTAAAGTTTTATACTTTCTTATTAGTTTTTCTTCATTTTTATTAGATACATCAAAGTAAAAATTATTAATATAAAATAAATTTAATATTTTATCATTAGGAAATGTTTTTACTGGAAAAGCATATTCTAAATTATCTATTTTTAAATCTTTATAGTATTTAATATTATCTTTAATAGTGGATAAAGAATAATATAGACACAAATCACTTTTAAGAGTACATAGTTTATCAATAATATTATTAGTCTTTTTTAATATAATTAGTCTTGATTTGTTATAAGTTCTCATACCATCTGCTTTAATTATTTTATCTTTCATAGTTTCCCAAATTAGCTCAGAATCATATTTTTTAGTATCATCAAATTCATTTAATTTATTTTCATAGAATATTTGCAGTTTTGAGCCAAATATGTTTGTCATTTTTTGCTTATTATCATATACCTTTGTAAATATAATTTCAAAATTAGTATTATCTATAATGTTTTTCAACTCATCATAATTTGAGTACTTATACCCTAATTTCTGCATAACCTCTATTCCAATTAAATCACACTCTTCAGAATAATCATCAAAAAACTCATCAACAAGTATAAGATAACCATTACATAATATTTTATCTTTAATCTTATTTAATATATTTTCTAACGTATCATTCTTAAGTAACTCTGCCATAGAAAATATCATAAATGCTATATCATATGTAGAATCAACATCATATATATTTTTCTTTTCAAATTGGATATTATAATTATTATTATTTTTTTTTGAAAAATCAATATATTGTGAAACTATATCTATACCATATATATAAGAACTATTGAATTTCTTACTTAATAGTTTAGAAAAATTACCATTTCCTGAACCTATTTCTATAATTTTTTTATTGTCCATATTAATAAAACTAGAAGTATCTTTAATTATTTTTTTTCTTAAATTATTTAATTTATTATAATTATTTGGATCAAAATCTTTCTTCTTCATAATCCTTCCTTGTAATAAAATTTAATGTTTTAATTTTGTTCAATGAATTAATACTTTTTCGTATATTTAATAAGGTCATTATAATATCAATAGACATATAAGCAGAAATTATAGTGTTAGTAGGCCCAAAAGAGGATTTATTAGTATTATTGCATTTAACTTCTTTCTTTATTTTATTTAACTTCTTTAAATATAAACTCATTTTTTTAGAATTTAAAAATGTTGGCCCATATTGACCTGTTAAAATACTCACACCACCAAAAATACATGGTACTTTGCAAGAAATGCAGGCTTCCAATATGAAAATTCTTATATCAAGAAAAGGTGTATCAGCAGCACATATAACAATATCAATATGCTCTTTTTTTATTATGTTCTCTATTTCATCATAATTTTTTACAAACATATTATATGATTTTACTATAGCCGATGGATTTTTTAATTTAATTTTTTGTTCAACAACATCTACTTTGCTTTTGGAAATATCGCAATCATTATATAAATATTGTCTATTCAAGTTTGTGCTATCAACATTGTCAAAGTCTAAAATAGTAAAATATTTAATACCAACACCAACAAGGTGATTTATTATTTCACATCCAATCCCACCTAACCCAATTATAAATACTCTCTTTTTATTTAGTTCTTCCATATTAATATTTTGATTTGTATAAACCTCTAAATAAGACTTAGTATTTCTATTTGATAATAAATAATTACATTCAATAATTATTTTATCTTTCAATAATTGGCAAAATATTTTTGAATTTTGAGATTGAAATAATTCACTCTTTAATATAGTCATAACTTCTTCTTTTTCGTTTTCTTCAACTATATAATAATAAATATTATTATCTGAAATACATAACAACTTATTGTTCGATTTTAATATTAAAGAATATTTTGAATTTATCTTATATGTCCCCATTTGAAACTCCTATTTATTTTACTTTTTTTGTTTTTTTTTATATTCTTGAATGCCCAAATCATTATAAAACTTGTCTATAGCATCATTTGAATTTTTTGCTTTACCAACTACAGAAGAAATTTTTTCTTCTCTGTAATCATAATAGTCATCACTACTCCAACCATTTTTTACAAATATTTCCCATATTGATGCCCTAACAGATTCTATTCTTCTCAAAAAGTTACCCTGAATGCTATTTGTATTTAATAATTGTTGAACTGAGCTTATATTATTAATTTTAATATAATCATATATCGCACGCATAGCACAGCCATTGCACATATATAAATTTATCAAAAAGTGTAATGCTTGTGCATACTCGCCAGAATATACATAATCGTATTCAGTAACACATGAATTATATACACTTTTCATTTCTTTTAATATTTCACAAACAAAATTATTTAGTCTATTGACATCAAAAGAATAGCATATATTAAGAGCCTCTTTACACTTTTCTTCATATTTAGGAAACTTTTTATACCTTTTGAACTCTGTATACCATAAAAATTTTTGATCTTTTAAAATAACAGGGCATCTTTTATATTTTTTTCTTATAAAAATTTCTATTTTATTTATTTCATCTTGTTCCAAATCATCATCTATATGTATGCCAAATTCATCATCGACTGATTCTACTAGAATTAAATTTTCATCTATTCTTTCTTCAATAATATCGTTAAAATTATATAATTCCAACAAGTTAATTTCCTTTCCAGCCCCAAAAGAAATTTTATTACCATTATATGTTATACTTTTATTGTTAGTATCAATAGTTGCAATTTTTCCATCCTTAAAAATACTAAATGCACTTTTATATCCTGTAATGCATGGAATGGCAAATTCTCTGGCTATTATTGCAGCATGAGATAATACACTCCCTTCTGTCGTTATAATTCCCGATGCCTTTTTCATTGCTGGTACATAATTAGTATCTGTTGTTTTAGCGAGTAATATGGCACCAGTAGGAAAATCTTTGATTTTTTGTTCAATTATCTCATCATCATCAATATCTTCATCTATAGTATAAATAATACCACTACAATATCCTGGGGATGCAATTGCCCCTGTTGATAATTTTTCTCTTATAATGATTTTTCTTGTTATTGGTCTTGCTTGAACAAAATATGCTTCACCACTTTCGTTGATACACCATTCCATATCTAATTCCTCTGGTGTTTTTGATTTAATTTTTTTTAAGTCATTTATTAAGTTTGCAAATAACAACCTATCTTTTTCTTCTTCACACCTATAAGAATAGTCTTCTTGTGAAACGACTACATATTTAGCTGTTTTTTTTCCACTTACCAATGTTTCTCCTAAACCTTCAACATATTCAATATAAAAAGAATCGCTACCATCTAAATCTATAGCATCTGTAAAACAAACTCCAGCAACCTTAGGTTGAATCATTTCTTGTAGAACTATATTCATTTTACTTTTTTCATTATCATATGAATCAACTCGTATAGAAGCCAAACTATTGTTTACCTTTTTTATAGCCTCTATAATTTTTTCAATGTTATTTTGAACATTTAGAATACTTTCATACATACCTGCAAAAGATTTAACATTACCATCCTCATTTGAAGCAGATGATCTAATTGCAAACATAGTATTTTTATTAAATTTACTTAACACTTCATTTAATTTTTCTATAGATTTTTTATCACCGTCAATAACCTTATTAATAAACTCTTGATTAATTGCATATGCTTGCGGAACCTTTACATTTAACCTATTTAATTTATTTAACCCATAGGCTTTTCCACCAAAACTCAAATCGGTTATATCAATTATATTTTTAATCATTTTTGCCTCCTGTAAAATATAAAAAGTAAAAGCTTTTGTGCTTTTACGATCTTTGTGACATAGACATTTTTGCTAACTCAGCATCTATATCATCGACTCTGTTTAATCTAAATATTTTTTTCAATATTTTTGTCATAATCACACCTCCGGCATTATTATCTCATTAATTATTCTTTTTGTAAAGATTTTTATTTCATTTTTGTTCTGCTTTTATTTGTACTTTGCTATTCACATTAATTTCTTTTATTAAAATTCATAAAACAAATTACTTGTATTTATTCTAAATCAATTTAAAAACTATTTAATTTTCTCTTCTTGGTTTTATGTTCAGCTTCTTCTTTAGCCATTTCTTCAAGTAAAGCATAGTTTACTTTGTCGGCTTTAGTTAGTGGTAATTTATCTAAAAATTCTATACTTTCTGGAACTTCAAATGGTTTTAATTGAATAGTCTCTCCTGTTACACTATTATATATTGGTTTATAGCATTCATTCATAATATAATCACTTATCTCTTTAGTAGGCATTATACCATCTTTTAGTACTATATAGGCTTTATTTGTAAATAGTAAATCTTTGTCAGGTTTTGGTACAACACAGCAAGCTTCTACTACATCAATTAATGATATAACATTTTGAATATGTCCTAAGTATACTTTATTTAAATCAGATCTTATGTAATATCTAGAACTTCTTCCTGTTAGTGTAAAATATCCATTTTCATCTAAAATGCCCATATTACCTGTTTTATAGTATTCTCTACCTTTATATTTGAACCTTGTTTCTTTTGTTTTTTCTTCATTATTATAGTAGCATTTAAATACATGCTTACCAGACTGGCATAACATTCCTTCTTTTCCATAATCTAATTCTTCCATCGTATTAGGATCCACTATAATTGATTTTGGACCTACAAGTACTCTACCAACTGTCTCTGGTCTAATTTTTAAGCCAACCGCATTGGTATTCGCACCACAAGTTTCGGCATTTCCCGAACCATTACATATTGTAGTATTGGCATTGTGATTTTTAAAGAATTCTACTCCTTCAGCATTTTGTGTTGGAGTTAAAAAATCACCACCCGATATAAAGGTATGAACTGATGATAAATCATCTTTTGGTAATGAATTTCTTTTTATTAGTTCTAGAAGTGCTGGACTACCAAAAATATAATTTGGATTTTTTGATAAATAATATCTAATATTATCTTTAGTTAAGCTTGGAGCAAGTATTCCTGTTCTACCACATAATAGGCTCATTACTGTAGATGTATCTAGACCGTAAGGATAAGAAAATGGTACACATACTAAGCATTTTTCTCCTGGTATAATTTTTATTCTTCCAGTATTCTTCATATAGATTCCTGAAGCTAGAATGTTTTCATTTGTTAAAACAACACTTTTAGGATTGCCAGTTGAACCACTGGTAAATAGTATTTGAGCATCATTTTTACCACTATAAAGTGTATAAATAGGTTTTTTATAATAACTTGATATTTTACCTATATCACTAAATGTTAAAAAATTATTATATCCATTAGCATTAGTAATTATATTTCTGTAATTCTTGGTATTTATTTCATCATGTTTTAATGTAAGAATATTTTTTACTCTACTACCGGCAGTAATCTTCTTATTATATTCTTCATCTTTATCGTAGTTTATAAATAGTGTTGATTCAAACTCATTTAAATATCCTAGTACTTCTTCAATTGATGACATTGAATTAATAAATGTAGTTATGGCTCCTATTCGATTGGCTGCAAGAAATGTTATTACCCCTTGATAGTAATTAGGCATTGATACAGATATTATATCTCCTTTTTTTATTCCTAATTCCTTTAAAGCTTTAGACATAGTTATTGAGTCATTTATCATCTCATCATAGCTTACCGTTAAATCTAAACAATCAATTGCTTCGACATTTCTATAAAATCTACTAAGTAAACTAATGGCATTATAGATACTTAGATTCGGTATAATAGGATGTTTTTCTAAAAAACTATAACTATTATTTATTGGCTCACTTCCTATTTTTTCTTTCATATAATCACGCTTCCTTTTTTCACGGCAATATTATATAATAAATTTATTAAAATGTAAAGAAAAAGACAATTTTAATTGTCTTTAAATGATTTTATTTAATTAGTTTATTCTAATAACCTCTTGCAATCTTAACATCTTTCTTATTATTTTCATAAATATTGTTAGTTATAAACCGTGTTAAATTATCTAGTAATGCTAGGTTTCCTCTAGCAGTAGATAAGGCTTCGCTTGGTATTTTTGATACATCAGATTTATCAAGAAGTTTTTTCATTATGCTTTTTTCTTCATAGTTTAAATTAATTATACTATATAGTGCATTTTTATATGAATCTGGTAAATCTTTAGTTAGTGCATCTATTATTTTTGTTGGTAATGAAACAAGTCCAAGGTAACTTCTTGAATTATTATCATTAGTAAATCCTGATAAATCACTATTTATAACAAATAACTTTATGGCATACTCAGCCTGATTGATATTTGGATATTTTTCTTTAGTAGCAATTACTGCATCAATCAAAGCATTATAACTCATTTCAGTAAGCAAAGCATCTAACTTTTCAGGAGTGAATGATGACATTACTTGTCTAATGTTATCTCTTCTGGTGAAATGTTCTAATCTTCCATCAGAAATATACTGAATCATAATGCTATGAATATCAGATGTACTATAATACTTTGATAAACCACTTAAAACATATTTGATTTTATCCTTATCATCCTTCTTAATAGTACTAGTACTACTTACATTCTTACCTTTTTCTTCTTCAAAGATTTCTTCTAAGGTAATTGTACCATCTAGATTCTTTGAAATAATATCAAAGATCATTAAAATATCTTTATACTTTCGTTCTGTATCTATTTGATATAATTGCATAGCTTCTTTTTTATATGGACCTTTTAATTTTTTAATAGTATCATTAACATATTTATATAGTCCATCAATATTTGCACTATCCATCTTATTTCTAAATCTACAATCTCTTAGGTAATTGGTAATCATATTACAAACAGTACCATTATATGATAAACTACCATCCCTAGTTATACTTGCCTTACCACTAGAAAATACAAATGGGTTGGGTTTAATACTACTTTTATAGCCGAGACCATTTACAAAATCTATTACTTTTTTTGCTTCTTCACCATTTGCTACTCTGACTACTAAAACATCATTGCGCATATTTTTGGCTACTTTAGTTTGTGTAAGAACATTTTCTTTTTGAATATATTCAATTACTTTTCTTGTAACATCATATAAGTTTTCAGCATCTACTGAAATATATAGTTTTATTGCATCATATAACTTATTATAATAATCGGTATCACCATAATTTTTTCTATTTTCATAAAACCAGAAATAACCACCAGAACTAAATTTAGAACCAAATTTTTTGGCTAAACTCTGCTGAACATTGAGTAGTAAACCATTATTACCAATTCTTTTTCTTATACCATTTTCTTCATAAAAGTGGGAAAGTTCATTATAGATAGTATCGTCATTTATTTCTAAACTAGGATAAGCTAGATAAATATCTCTAATGTAATTAAGAAATAATTCCTGCTCACTTCTCTTGTTCATTTTTAGTTTCCTCTTTTACTTCCTTTATGGTTTTAGTAAGATCTATTGTATCATCTAGATATATTTTTATATTGTTGTCTTCAATTTCTTCTTTAGGTAATTTTAGTGCTATTTTGATTTTTTCACCATTTATTTCTATTTCTTTTTCCTTCATATATTACTCCTCGCTTATCTTTTTGTAATAGTTATATCTATCTATAGCCCACTGTTTTTGTTCCTCTAATAATAGTCTAGCACGTTCTTTATCTTTTCTTACTAGACTAGCAAATCTATTTTCAGTCATTAAATAATCTTCATACTTATCAAATTCTGGTTCTTTAGAATCTAGGCTAAATTTCTTTGTATCTGGATTATATCTAAATGTTAAGAAGTATCCACATTTAGTGGCAAGATAACCATTTGACTGTGAATGCTGCATGCCTGTCTTAATGCCATGTTCAATACATGGAGAGTATGCTATTATTAATGATGGTCCATTATGAAGGCTTGCTTCTTTGATAGCTTTTAGATACTGTTCTTTGTTATAACCTATATTTACTGAAGCTACATATACATGAGGATAGCACATTGCTATTCTAGCTAAGTCTTTCTTATAATTATCTTTACCATTTGAGGTAAATGATGCTACTGATCCGATATTTGATGATTTTGATGATTGCCCTCCGGTATTTGAATATACTTCGGTATCAAGTACTAGAATATTTATATTGTCTTTCTTTGATAATACATGATCTAGACCACCATAACCAATATCATAGGCAAAGCCATCTCCTCCTAGAACCCATAACTGTTTAGGTAAAATATAATCTTTCATATCATTTAAATATGGATGTTTTTTATAATCAATGTTTTCTTTTACTTCTTTACAGATATCATAATTATCCATATTTTCTATCCATTTCTTGAATAGTTTATTTCTTGGATATTCTTTCATATATTTTTTGATTTTGTCTCTTTTTATATTTATACCCTGAAGAATACCATAACCATATTCAGTATTATCTTCAAATAGTGAACTGGCCCAAGGTATACTATATGGCATACTTGGAACTGATCCCGAATATATTGATGAACAACCTGTAGCATTGGCTATCATTAGATTATCATTAAATACTCTAGTTAAATTTGTTATATATGGTGTTTCACCGCAGCCTGCACAAGCACCAGAATATTCAAATTTTGGCTCTTTGAAACTTACATTCTTTACTGTTAATAAATTACTTTGATATTTATCATTAACATTGTTTTTAAGTAAGTATTCAAAATTATTTTCTTTATCTTTATTTGGTACCATTTCTAAGGCTTTTTTACCTAGTTTTCCCGGGCAAGCTAAAGTACATACACCACAGCCTGTACACTCTTCATAATTTATTCCAATAGTAAATTCTTTATCTTTTGGTAATAGTGATGGAATGCTTTCTACTTTACTATCTTTTTTATCTAGAAGGAATGGTCTTATTACACCATGTGGGCAAGAAAAAGCACACTGATTACATTCTATGCAATTTTCACTTATCCAACAAGGAACTTCTTCGGCAATGTTTCTTTTTTCTTCTTTAGTAGTGGTTCCTTCAAAGATTCCTTCTTTATTTTTTATAAAACTACTTACTGGTAATGTATCTCCTTTAAGTAAATTTATACTTTCATTAAAGGTTAATTTTTGATTATCTTTGTATTCTAAATCTTTCCATTCTTCTGGTACTTCAAAAGTGGTTAGATATTCTAGAGAATTATCTATTACTTTATTATTAATTTCTACGATTTTATCTCCTTTTGAGGCAAATCTTAGTTTATTATTTTCTTTTAGTATTTTTATTACTTTATTTATATCATAAATATTCATTATTTTAAATATACATACTTCCATACAAGTATTTATTTTGTTCTTTAAACCTAGAGAATTGGCTATTTTATAAGCATCTATTATGTATACTTTGATATTTTTATCTTTTAATAGTCTCTTTACTTTGTTTGGTAATGTTTTTGTAAAGTCTTCTTTACTTAGACTAGTATTTAATAGTAGTATTCCATTTTGTTTTAGGTTATCTATGATATCATATTTATAAATATATGTATCTTTTGATACTACAATGAAATCTGGATTATCGATGTAATAGGTACTTTTTATTGGACTTTCAGAAATACGAAGATGACTACGTGTTACTCCTCCGGATTTTTTGGAATCATATTGAAAATATCCTTGAACATATTTTGGAGTGGCATCTCCGATTACTTTTAGAATATCTTTTGATGTTCCAACCATTCCATCTGAACCATAGCCATATATTAGCATTTGGTAATTATGGTTATCTAATTTAAAATTATTATCTATATCAAGACTCAAATTAGTTACATCGTCATTTATACCAATAGTGAAATTATTCTTCATATCTTTATTTAGGTTATCATAAACTGCTTTTATCATACTTGGAGTTGTATTTTTAGAGGACAATCCATATCTTCCTCCGATTACTTTGATATTAGTATCTTTTAAGGCATTAACAACATCTAGATATAGAGGTTCACCTGAAGAGCCTGGCTCTTTAGTACGATCTAGTACTGCGACTTTTTCTACTGTATCTGGTAATACTTCAAGTAAATGTTTAATACTAAATGGTCTATATAAGTGAACTTTTATTAAACCAACATTATAGCCATTATCATTTAGTTTATCTATAGTTTCTTCAATACATTCGCATACTGAGCCCATAGCCACAATTACTTCTTTAGCAGTACTACTACCATAGTAATTAAATGGTTTGTAGTCTTTCTTTACTATTTTACCTACTTTTTTCATGTAATCTATAGTAATATCTACAGCGTCTTCATAATATTTATTTCTTACTTCGGTATTTTGGAAGTAAATATCGTCATTTTCTGCTGTTCCTCTTTCATTTGGATTTTCATTATTTAGAGCTCTCTCTCTAAAATTTCTTAAAGCTTTTTTATCTATAAGTGGCTCTAAACGTGATAAATCTACTTCTTTTACTTTATCTATTTCATGACTAGTTCTGAAGCCATCAAAGAAATTAACGAAAGGTAATGATGCTTTGATACTTGATAAATGTGCTATCATAGCCATATGATAGGCTTCTTCTACTGACGATGATGATAACATACATACACCGGTACTTCTTACGCTATAAATATCTTGATGATCTCCAAAAATACTTAAGGAATGTGTAGATAAACTACGTGCAGCTACATGGATTACTCCTGGTAACATTTCTCCTGATAACTTGTATAATGTAGGTATCATTAATAATAGACCTTGACTTGCTGTAAAGGTACTTGCTAAAATACCACTTTGCAAAGCACCATGAACTGTAGCTACTGCTCCAGCTTCAGACTGCATTTCTACTACTTTTACTCTATTTCCAAAAAAGTTTATTTCTCCATTACTACTTAATACATCTATTTTTTCGGCCATTGGTGAAGCTGGAGTTATTGGATATATTCCCGCTAATTCAATAAACTTATAGGCTACTCTAGCTACGGCTTCATTGGCATCTAATACTTTATATTTAGTCATATATATCACTCTTTTCTTATTATAACTATACGATATAATTTTATCATAAATGTATTAAAATAACAACTGAATATGTATAAGAAAAAAATTTTATTGCTTTTTTATTAAAATTATCATATAATGTATATGGAAAGAGAAATTAGTCATAATAAAAATGGCTAACACCT
>FR887358.1:11833-12257 GCA_000431795.1 Clostridium sp. CAG:302 | reverse complement strand
CAAACTATAGATTATGTCTATAGTTTTTTCTATTATAAATAAAAACTAGATAATTAATCTATCTAGTTCTACCACATAAATAATCCATAGAAATATTATATCTTTTACATATCTCATAAGCAAAAGCCGTAAGGATAGTCGTTTTACCACTTTCATAAGCACTAATTGTTGAATGGGTAGTATTAAGAATATTAGCAAGTTCTTCTTGCGTAATATTCTTTTCTTTTCTAAATTCTTTTAATTTTATTCCAATATTTTTTTTATCAATAACCCTATTAACAATATCATATTGTCTAACATTAGAAAGTCCAAGTACATAATCCATACTAACATCATAATAATTACATAAAGAGTTTAAATGCTTCAAAGGAATAATTTTTGTACCATTTTCCCATAGCGAATAAGTCTGCTGGGTAATATTTAG
>FR887358.1:2574-11788 GCA_000431795.1 Clostridium sp. CAG:302 | reverse complement strand
CTGCAATATCTTTTTGTTTAAGACTAGAGTCTTCTCTTAATTCTATTAGTTTTTGAAAATTCATATCTAACACCTAATATAATTTTCCCATTAAAAATGAAAATATCATTTTTTTACAAACAAATACGACAAAATGTGATATAATTAAATAAAGTAGCAAAGGAGGAACTATGAAATGTATAAAATGTAATGAAGAACTAGAAGCAGATGATAACTTCTGTCCCACCTGCGGAGAACTAACTCCTCATGGCTATTTATCTTTAAAAGACAATAAATTAAGATATAAAGAAAATAATATTGGTTTATTATTTACCTTAACTTCTATTATCATAATAAGTTTTATTGCAATGACTCTAATAAGCGGTAAAGATATGTTTAGACCATATATAGAATTACAAAAAGAAATATCTAGCTTAAAATATGGTTATAAAGTATCCATTATTAACACTAATAATAAATATACAAAAGTAACCTTAAGTACTAAAGCCGAAGCCATAAATCTAATAAAACAAGATATCACAAAACAATCTTGGAAATGTAAAAGAAACATAAATGTATCCATAATCGAAAAAGAAGTAAGTGAAAACTATAACATTCCTAGTGTAAGTTTATGTGATGTTGATGAAGATGTATCAAGTAAAATAAAAGAAGTTATAACTGTAACCTATCAATTATTTCCTAATATAAAAGGCTATCTAACCAACATAACAATAACTAATGCTCCAAGTAATGAAGACTATATAGCCTATTTCAATCCTACTAATACTTTTATAAATAATAACTTAGATATAAAAGAATATAACAAAGTAAATAAAACCGAAATCTTATTAAATAGTTATTATTTCTTAAATAAAGATATCCTAAGTAAAGGATTAAAAGAAAACTGGTATCCAAATAATGCTAGTTATGAATCACTAATAGCCCATGAACTAGGACATTACATAACCTTGGTAACACTATTAAAACAAAATAATATAGATAACATAACACTAGTAACCAAAGATAATATAAATAATTATCAAAAAATTCTAAATATCTTAAAAGAAGGAACATACTCAAAAGAACTAGTCGGAGAAGCCATAGAGAGTTATAACAAAAAGTATAATACCAATATTTCACTTGAAGACTTTACCAAAAATATATCAGGATATGCTAGCCAAAAAATAAAAGAAAGTGTAAATTATGACGAAGTAATCGCTGAAGCCGTTCATGACTATTACTTACATAGAGATTCGTCAAGTACCAGTTCATTAGAAATAATAAATATCCTAAAAGAGAGGTTACAATAATGAAAGAGTGCATAAATTGTAAAAAAGTAGTAAGAGATAGTGATAAGTATTGTCGTAATTGTGGAATAAGAGTATTAAAACCATATCAAAATACACTAATAAATATAACCAAAATACTATTGATAATAATCTTAATAATAATGATAGTAATGTTTATTCTATCATATCTAATATAAAGGAGTAAAAAGATGAAAGAAAATAATTATTATAATAAAAAAGTAGAAAAACTATATAAAGAATTAAATACAAGTATAAGCGGATTAACTGAAGAAGAAGCAAGTAAGAGATTAGAGGAGTATGGCGAAAATAAATTAGCAGAACGAAAGAAAAAATCAAATTTCATAATCTTTTTAAATCAGTTTAATGACCTCATGATAATATTACTTATCTTTGCTTCAGTGTTTTCTGCAGTAATATCTTATATTCAAAAAGAATCATATGCTGATTCAATAATAATCTTAATAATCGTAGTAATAAATGCAACCCTAAGTTTTATTGAAGAAAAGAAAGCCGATAAAGCAATAGAAGAACTAAACAAAATGTTTATAACAAATAATAATGTCATAAGAAATGGTAAGAAAGAAACCATTGATGTAAGAAAGATTGTACCAGGAGATATAATAGAACTAGAAGCAGGAGACTATGTATCCGCTGATGCTAGAATAATATCATCAGAAGCCTTAGAAGTAAATGAATCAACCCTAACCGGAGAATCAAAAAGTATCAAGAAAGATAATAATGATATAACCGAAGAAAAAGAATTATATGAAAGAAAAAATATGGTTTATGCTGGCTGTAATGTAACAAATGGACATGCCTTTGTAGTAGTATGTAGTACCGCTATGAATACAGAACTAGGTAAAATAGGAGCAAGCCTTATGAATAATACAAATGAACTAACTCCTCTTCAAAAGAAAGTAAATCAAATAAGTAAAGTATTAACCTATATAATAATAGCTATAATAATAGTTATGATGGCCGTAGGCCTACTTAAAAAGAATGATTTCTTTGATATCCTAATGCTATCCATCTCACTAGCAGTAGCAGCTATTCCTGAAGGAATGTCATCAGTAATAACCATAATATTATCTCTAGGAATGTCTGAAATGGCTAAAAGAAATGTAATCATAAGAAAGATGGCTTCTGTTGAAACACTAGGTTCTACTGATATAATCTGTTCTGATAAAACAGGAACTATTACTGAAAATAAAATGCAAGTAAAAAGTATCTATGTAAACAATAAATTATATACCGAAAAAGATAATATCGAAAACATAAATCTATATAATTATTGTTTATCAAGTTGTCAGAATGTAACTAAGAATAATGACAAATATCTAGGGGATGAAACTGAAGTGGCTATATATAAATATCTAGAAGATAGAAATACTTTAGTTAATATTCCGAGAGTAAAGGAGTATCCATTTGATTCTGATAGGAAGATGATGAGTACTATAAATGTTATAGATAATAAAGAATACTCTTTTACTAAGGGAAGTTTAGACTCAGTATTACAAAACTGTTCCTATTATCTAGAAGATAATAAACTATATAATATTACTACAGAATATAAAGAAAAGATATTAAAAATAGAAGAAGAAGAATCAGAAAAATCACTTCGTATTTTGGCTTTAGCTTATAAAAATGGAAATACAAGTAATCCAGAGAAAGATATGATATTTATAGGGTTAATTGGTATGATGGATCCTCCTAGAACATCAGTACCTAGTGCAATTAATGTTTGTAAGAATTCAGGAATAAAGATAGTTATGATAACTGGAGATAGTATAAATACTGCTAGGGCTATTGCTAAGAGTGTTGGTATTATTGATACTGATGAAGGGGCTACTACTGGTAAAATAGTAGATAAAATGACTGATGATGAATTAAAAGAAGCTGTTAAGAAATATAATGTTTATGCTAGAATATCACCTAGTACTAAATTAAGAATAGTAGATGCACTACAAAGTAATGGTTATGTTGTAGCTATGACTGGAGATGGCGTAAACGATGCACCTGCTATTCAAAAAGCTGATATTGGAATAGGTATGGGAATAACCGGAACTGAAGTAGTAAAAAAAGTAGCAGATTGTATTCTTGTAGATGATAGTTTTTCAACAATAGTAGATGGTGTTGAAGAGGGAAGAAGAATAACTGCTAATATAAAGAAGATAATACTATACTTACTTGCGGGTAATATAATCGAAGTAATACTAGTATTCATATCCATGGTACTAAATATGGAAATGTTTACTACCCTTCAATTACTATGGTTAAATCTAGTAACCGACAGTATACCTGCTATTATGTTAGCTTTCGAAAAGAAAACAGAAGACCAAATGGAAAATACTCTTGCTAATAAATACAATGAAAGTTTCTTCACCCCATTATTAACAGCTAAAATAGTAATCGGAGCAATCATAAAATCAATAGTAATGTTAATAATATTTATCTATTTTGCAAAAGAAGCAGATGTAAATACTGCAGGTTCATTATTATTTATCTACTTAGTAACTCATGAATTACTATTCTCGTTCTCTTGTCGTAATATTAAGAAGTCAGTACTAAATAAAGACATCTTTTCAAATAAAAAACTAACATTAGGAGTATTCTTAATACTATTAGTTCAAATCATAGTATTAGTAACCCCAATAAGTAAATACTTTATAGTACCAAATATAAAAATAAATTATATCTTGATAACTATCGGAATATGTTTTATAATGTTTGTATTAGGAGAGTTAGTAAAACCAATATATACAAAATTATTTAAAGATTACAGGGAGGTTAAAAATGAAAAATAATAATAGTACATTTATAGTACTTGGAGGTATATTCATCTTATCAGTATTTAGTTTCATTGTAGCAAAAAATATCTTACCAGATAGTGATAATAATCAGTATTATGCTAAACCTAATGAAAATATGATAGCTAAAATAGAAAGTATTACTAAAGAAAATAATAAACTTATAATAACAACAATAGGAGATTCAACTGAATACTGTCTAAAAACAACTAAGAGTGTTCCTAGTATAGATTCATTATGTTGGAATAAAATAGAAAATAACAAAGTAGAGAGTAATTACTTTACATATAAAAAATATTATCTTTGGATTAAAGATAGTGATAATAGAATAAGTGGTAGAACTACTATAGAAAAGGAATAAATATGGAAGACGATAGAATAGAAACTACTAGAAATAGAGTATTTGTCCGAGAATTAGCTTTTGGGAAAGATAGTCCTATTGCTATGAAGACAAATGATAATTTTGTATATAGAGTAACCGGTATGGATCAAGTAGAAGATATTATAACTAGTGGATATGCAAGAAGTAAAGATAAAGTAAAAGGTGGTCATAATAATGAATTATTTTGGACTAGAGGTGGAGATAAACTATTTTACTACGATAAAAGGCCAGTACTAGAAGCCCCTTATACCAAAGTAAAAGATGGTCAAATGGGAGCTATCTCGTTAGAAGATTTAACTGCTATATGGATATTTAATGAAAAAGAAAATAGATATGTTAATTGTATTGAATATTATAGATGTTTAAGAGAAGAACTATTATCTTCTAAAGGAAAAAGTAGAAGGTAATATATCCCTCTCACATTACATTGTTCGAAGTTTTTGAAAGCCAAAAGTCTTTCAAAAATATTTACTGGGCCAAATGTCTCTGAAATAAAAGTATTTATATAAACTATAGATTAATGTCTATAGTTTTTATTATGTCACAGGTAGTGATAAAAAAATATGTAAAAGTATAAAATACATATTGACAAAAATAGGTTACTTATGTTACCATTAAAACAGAGAGGAAAAGATATGTTATGTAATAAAAAAATAAACATAAGGGGGAATTGTATGACTGGAGAGCAGCTCAAACTACTAACAAAAATGAAAAAGTTAATAACTAAAGGAAATAAAAGATTTGCTAATAGAAGAGATAGAGATTATCTTGAAGAATTATTAGAAATTGGAATAACTGAAAGTTTGGCATGGCAAGAAATATTAACATTATCTTCATATAACTATGTTCAAGATTATAAGCCTTTTTATTCAAAAAGTGAAAATTCACTAGTATTTAAAAAAGATATTAATGGAAATAGAGTATATATTAAGTTAAAGATAGAAGAATATAATAATAAAGAAATGACAGTATGCTTATCATTTCATATAGATTATAAATAGGAGGATATTATGAGATGTGATAATTGTGGTAGTACTGATACTTATATTAAGAATCATGAACATATCTACCAAATAAAAGGAAAAGAAATAAAATTTAATTCAGATAGAAGATTTTGCTCAAAATGTAATAGTTTAGTCTATGATGAAAAGCTAGATAATACTGCTTCTGAAAAAGGTATAGAAATATATAATAAATTATATGGAGTACCAAAAGAAGAAATAATAGCCTTAAGAAAAAAATATAATTTATCACAAGAATTATTTTCTAAAGTAATAGGATGTGCTAAAAAGACATTAATAAGTTATGAAAAAGGAGTATCTATACCAAATGATAGTTATTTAATATTAATAAAAATTTTAATAGCTAATCCAGAAATAATAGCAAATCTAGTTGAAGCCAACAAAATACAATTTACCGATAAAGAATATAATAAAATTAATAATAAGATATCTGAATTTTTAGCAAATAATGAAAAGCAACTACTATTAAATAAGGAATATAATCCAACAGAGTATAATGGTTATACTAAGTTTAATAAAGAAAAAGTATATAATATGATTATTTATCTATCAGACAAAACAATACTAAAAACAAAATTATTAAAAGAAATGTTTTATGCTGACTTCTTATTTTACAAAGAAAATTGTAAATCAATAACCGGACTAGAATATTGTAAATTACCTTTTGGTCCAGTACCAGATAGTTTTGAAACAATATTATCATATGGAGATCAAGAGGATATAATAGACTATAAACCAGTAATAACTCCATCTAAAGAATATTATGAAATAACATCAAAGAAAAAGTTTAATAAAGATTTATTTACCAAAGAAGAATTAGAAGTATTAGATAAGATAAAGAAATATTTTAAAAACTATAATGCTAAAGAAATAGTAGATTATTCCCATAAAGAAAAAGCCTTTATAGATACTAATAAATGTGAAAAAATAAGCTATGACTATTCTTTTGATATAGATTTAAAATAGTTATCAACAATATTTGTCGATAACTAAAAAGAAAAGAGACTATCTAGTAGTCTCTCTTGGGCTCAAGCGGTGTACTTAACATACACTTAATTTAATAAAATCGACATTGAGCTATCGACCTGACGAGATTTCTCTCCGGTAATACAATGATACTATAACTATCATAAAAAGTCAAGTATATTGCACTATTATTATACTCAAAATAACAAAAAAAATACCAATAATAAACTACTTTAAGTATATATTTCATACTTATATATAATAAGTATTAATTATACTTATTTGGAGACCCATTAGACTCCAAATAACACTAGCAAGACAAATGGCTTGCAGTGTAAAAACAATTGACAAAAGTAAAAAACTATAATATATTATAAGTGGAGGGATATTTATGTATAAATATGTAGGTAATGTAATCATGTTTACTATAAATATCACACCTTTATCTCATCAAAAATAAAAGTAAAAAAAATGAGATGTGGGTGTGAGTTTTTGTCGTGCCTGCATCTATATATATAAATAGAAGTTATATGGATGCAATATATTCATATAACTTTTTTTGATGGGAGGAATATTATGATAGATATAAATATAAGTAAAGTATGTAAGTCATTTGGTTTTGACTTAGTATTAAATAATATAGATATAACAGTACAAAAAGGAGAAAAAGTAGGCTTAATTGGAACAAATGGAAGTGGAAAGAGTACTATACTAAAAATAATTGCAGGCCAAGAAAGTATAGATTCCGGTTCCCTTTCAATAAGAAATAATATAAGTATAGGCTATTTAAGTCAAATACCTGAAGAAAAAGATATAATAGTAAAAGACTATATAAATAGTGCCTTTAAAGAAATAATAGAACTAAAAGAAAAATTAGAAAGATATGAAGATAAACTTTTAACTGAAGATTATAAAGTAATAACAAAGTATATGAATCTGCAAGAGAAGTTTATCTCGCTAGGAGGATATGAATACGAAACAAAGATTCAAAAAATACTACCAGTATTTAATATAACTGAAGAAATATTAAATAGAAATTTCAATACCTTATCTGGAGGAGAAAAAACCATCATATCTCTAATAAGATTATTATTACAAGAACCAGATGTCTTATTATTAGATGAACCCACTAACCATTTAGATATAAATAAAATGATTTGGTTAGAAAAAACATTAAAGAACTATAAAGGTACAATAATACTAGTATCTCATGACCGCTATTTCATGGATAATGTCATAAACAAAGTATATTTATTAACCAAAAGAGGAATAGAAGTATATCATGGTAATTATAGTTACTATATTAAAGAAAGTGAAAATAGACTATTACTAGAATTAAAAAACTATAAAGACCAACAAAAACAAATAACCGCTATGGAAAATAGTATCAAAAGATTAAAAGAATATGGCAGGCTTTGTGGACCAAGTGGTGGAGAAATATTCTTTAGAAGAGCTGCCAATATCGAAAAAAGATTAGAAAAACTAGAAAAGTTAGATAAACCAGAAGACAAGAAAAAACTAAATATAACTTTTGATACCGCTAGTAGGTCAGGAAAAGATGTATTAACAATAAATAATCTAAATCTATCTTATGGTACTAAAGAAATATTTAATAACCTTAACTTAAGTATTAAATATCAAGATAGACTATGTCTAGTCGGAGATAATGGAGTTGGTAAATCAACTCTAATCAAAGAAATATTAAAAGGAAATAATAGTATAAAACTAGGAAGTAATATCAAGATAGGTTATATTCCTCAAGAGATCGAGTTTGAAGATATTAATTTATCAGTACTAGAAGAAGCTAGAAAATATTTCATTGGACCAGAACAATATTTAAGAAGTGCCTTATTCAAATACCTCTTTGCAGGAGAAAACATTCATAAAAAAATAAAATACTTATCTGGAGGAGAAAAAGTAAGATTAAAAATATTCTGTCTAATTCAAGATTCTTATAACTTCTTAATCCTAGATGAACCCACTAATCACATTGATATTGATACAAGAGAAATGCTTGAAGAGTCACTAAAGGAGTTTACTGGTACTATATTATTTGTATCTCATGATAGATATTTCATAAATAAAATAGCTACTAGTATAATAGAAATAAAAAATAAAAACATCACTAGATATATTGGTAATTATGATGATTATCGTGAAAAAATAAACAAAATATGATATAATTAATTAGGAGGAAATATGAATAACATACCAAAATTAAAATTTAAATATTTAACCCTTGAAGAAACATCTGACATACTATCATGGACACTTAAAGATACTGATAATATATTATCAGTAAAAGAAGGAACATTATTCCTATATCCAGAATTAAAAAGACTTACTAAAGAAGATAATATCAAAGACATAATTCAAGATAGATATAATAACTTTATAAAAGAAAATAATAACTTGAGAGAAGAATATACCACTATCTGGAATGAATATAATGATAGATATATGTTAGAACTAAGTAATTACCTTAATATAAAGTGGCCAAAAGAATATAAAGAAATATCAGTAGGAATAGGACTAATACCAGTATGTCCTAGATACATTAAAGAAAAAACCTTTGATATTCATAAGAAAAATAAAGAAGATTTAATAGATACCTGTATGCATGAATTATGTCATTTCCTTTTCTTTGAGAAATGTAAAGAAATATATCCAAATTGGAAGTATGAAGATTTTGATAGCCCAAGCTTGTTATGGTATTTAAGTGAAATAGTTATAGACCCAATACTAAAT
>FR887358.1:0-2533 GCA_000431795.1 Clostridium sp. CAG:302 | reverse complement strand
TAACATACAAAAAATATATAAACATAAGTTTAAATGCTATGATATCTTTTATAATGTAGAAATAGATAATATAAATTTATTAGACAAAATAACAAGCATATATAAAAATAATAATATAGAGACCGCTATTAAAGAAAGTTATAACTATTTAAAAGAACATGAAGAAGAGTTTATAAGAAAATGTAATAATAAATAACTTATCCACATAAACTGCCCGCAGATAAAAGTGTCAATGGTTTTTTATTTGACATAATTTGCATCTTTCTATATAATATAAGCATCTAGAAAGGAAAAATAACATGAAATTAAACATTGACTATGTATCCGATTTACACTTAACTCACTATATAAGTAAAAATGAAAGCATAACCAAAATAGATAAATTAGTCCAAGATAAAATAAGTATGCAAGTAAAAGGAGATATCCTTGTAGTAGCGGGAGATATAGATGAAGATATAAATAGAGTGAGTGAACTATTATATTCATGTTCAAAATATTATAAAAAAGTAATATTCGTCCTAGGTAATCATGAATACTATATACCAGTAATAAAATATATCTATACTGATCCTATGGCTAAAGAATATAACTATAATAGTATGAATAAAGTATATAGATTAAATGAAATATTTAAAGATAATAACAATATAATCATACTAGATAAAACAAATAATACTAAAGGACTATATACCTATAATACCTTCTTATTAGCGGGAGATACCCTTTGGTATAAACCAGTAACATTAGTAGATAAACTATATAACTATCCTATGCAGAATGATTCTAGATTTATCTTATCAGAATTATCTAAGAAAGATAAAATACAAAAACTACATAACGATAGCATATCTTGGTATAATAACTTACCAAATAATATAGATTTAATAATAACACATATACCACCATTTAGAAATAAAAGTAATAGTAGGGGTAATAACTCTTGTTATTATACAGAAGTTAAAGAATATAAATCATCAGTATGGATATATGGTCATGATCATAAAGAAGAAGATATAATAATAAATAATACAAGATTAGTATCTAATCCATGGGGTTATGATACTAAAGATTTTAAAATAAAAACATTAACATTGACTAAATAATAAACTAAGATATCAAGTCTTAGTTTTAATATACCTATATATTATCTTTATTATATTCACTATAAGCCTTACTATGTAAGTCTTATTAGTGTTTAATTAAGCTAAGTAAACTTATCTTAATTAAATGTATCCAAGATACCTATTATATATAAGCAGTAGATATATACTAATACTATTATAGTATAAAGAAGTAATTATATAAATAAGAGTAGAAAAATAATCGTATAGTCATATATAATAAAAAACTATGATATAATAATTTCAGGTGGTGAGATTATGTGTTTAATATGGAACTTAATAAAAGCATTTACTGATACAGAAGATGATAATAAAAAAGATAATAATGATTTAGAAGATTGGCAAAAAGAATTAGTAAAAGAAAAGAAGTATGATTCATTTAACTTTGAAGAAGAAGAACTAGAAGATGATGACTATTATTCTGAGGATGATGATGAATAAAAAAATTGTCAAAATATCTTGAATAAATAAAAATAATTTGATATACTTAACTTAGTTAAAGAAAGACGCTAGTACAGGTCTATTTAATAGATTTTTTGTGCTAGTGTTTTTTTGTGGTAGGGTGATATAGAATGAAGAAAAAAATAATAGTAATTTTAGTGTGCATTATACTATTGATGCCATTAAAGGTTAATGCAACGAGAGGTTGTTGTTCTCATCATGGTGGTGTTAGCGGTTGTAGTAGTTCTGGAAGACAGGTTTGTAATGATGGTACTTTAAGTCCTAGTTGTACATGTACGCCAACGGTTACTTATACTTATGGTTGTACAGATAAAAATGCAAGTAATTATAATTCTAGTGCCAATAGAGATGATGGAAGTTGTATCTATTATACGTATGGATGTACAGATGAAACAGCAAAGAACTATAATTCATCAGCAAACAAAGATGATGGAACCTGTGAATATTATGTACTAGGATGTAAAAATCCATCAGCAGACAACTATGATCCAAAGGCAGAGGTTGATGATGGAAGTTGCATAATATCCACTAGTAAAAATATTGAAGATAATGATAGTGAAGATGAAAAGAATAATAATAGTTTAATAAACACAATCTTAGGTATAGGAGTAATATCAGGAGGAGTATACTTATATAAAAGAAAACATAAATAAAATTTTAAATATATTAAAAAAATAAAACATTAGAAGCAGAAGAATAAAGAAAATATGCTTCTCACCATAATACTCATATAGATTTCTTAATATATAATAAAATAAGTAAAATACCATTATTAGTGATAGAAGTAGATGGATATAAATATCATAAAAAAGATAATAAACAAAAAGAAAGAGATATATTAAAAAATAATATTCTATCTAAATATAATATACCATTAATAAGATTAACTACTAATGGTAGTAGAGAGAAAGATATAATTATAAATAAATTAAATAATATAATAAATTAAT
>FR887357.1:17201-17466 GCA_000431795.1 Clostridium sp. CAG:302 | reverse complement strand
TTAGGTTTAATGTAAAACATTCTATCTACCTCCATTTCAGTTTTACTTTTTTACCAACAAAAAAAGTAGCCCTAACCTTATTGCTACTTCTTTTTACAAAAATATAATAATTTAGCATCACAACACCCAGTCCATTTTTATTATTTATATAATATTATCATCCTTCCGTTTTACCCTTTTATTCCAACAAAAAAAGACTCATTTGAGTCTTTCTTATCTTAGTGTTCGCACTCTATTTTTGACCCTCAGACTTGATAGCGGCTTG
>FR887357.1:1655-17172 GCA_000431795.1 Clostridium sp. CAG:302 | reverse complement strand
GCGGCTTGAGCAGCAGCAAGTCTAGCTATAGGTACTCTAAATGGTGAGCAAGAAACATAAGTTAATCCAACATTATGACAGAATTCAACGCTAGATGGATCCCCACCATGTTCTCCGCATATACCAAGTTTAATATTTGGTCTTGTAGCTCTACCCTTTTCAGCAGCCATTTTAACAAGTTGTCCAACACCTACTTGATCTAATCTAGCAAATGGATCTTGTTCATAAATCTTCTTTTCATAGTAGGCTCCTAAAAACTTACCAGCATCATCTCTAGAGAAACCAAATGTCATTTGTGTTAAATCATTAGTACCAAATGAGAAGAATTCAGCTTCAGTAGCAATTGCATCAGCAGTAAGAGCAGCTCTTGGTATTTCAATCATAGTACCAATATGATATTCCATATCAGAACCTTTTTCTTTCTTAACAAGTTCAGCAGTTTCTACTACTATATCCTTAACATATTTTAATTCTTTAACTTCACCAACAAGTGGAATCATAATCTCAGGAACAATATCATATCCTTCTTCTTCATGAACCTCAATAGCAGCTTCCATTAAAGCACGAGTTTGCATTCTAGCAATTTCTGGATAAGTAACCGCTAAACGACATCCTCTATGACCCATCATAGGATTAAATTCATGTAATTCATTACATACATCAATAATATGTTCTACAGTTATTCCCATAGCCTCAGCAAGTTCTTTCATTTCAGCCTCAGTCTTAGGAATAAATTCATGAAGAGGTGGATCAATATAACGAACAGTCATAGGTAGACCCTTTAATTCCTTATACATTTCTTTAAAGTCACCTTTTTGATAAGGAATTAATAAACTTAAATATTTTTCTCTATCTTCAACTGTTTCAGATAAAATCATTCTTCTTAAGTTAAATATTCTCTCTTCATCAAAGAACATATGCTCAGTACGACATAGTCCAATACCTTCAGCACCAAGTTCAATTGCTTTTCTAGTATCTTTAGGAGTATCAGCATTAGTTCTAACACCAAGCTTACGATACTTATCAGCCCATGCCATAACACGGCCAAATTCACCTGCAATAGTAGCATCAACTGTTGGAATAGCTCCATCATAAATATTACCCGTAGTACCATCAATAGAGATAATATCCCCTTCATGGTATACTTTACTAGCTAAAGTAAATTCTTTCTTAGCTTCATTCATGATAATATCACCACATCCAGATACACAGCAAGTACCCATACCACGAGCAACAACTGCAGCATGACTTGTCATACCACCACGTACTGTTAAAATACCTTGAGCAGCCTTCATACCAGTAATATCTTCTGGAGAAGTCTCTAGTCTAACAAGTACAACTTTTTCTCCCTTACCACCGATACCATAAGTAGCAGCATCTTCAGCAGTAAATACAATTTTACCACAAGCAGCACCAGGAGAAGCACCAAGTCCTTTTCCAACTGGAGTAGCAGCTTTTATTGCCTTACTATCAAACTGTGGATGTAATAATGTATCTAAGTTTCTAGGATCAATCATTAATACAGCTTCTTCTTCAGTTCTCATTCCTTCATCAACTAAATCACAAGCAATCTTTAAAGCAGCCTGCGCCGTTCTCTTACCATTTCTTGTTTGTAACATATATAATTTACCATGTTCTACAGTAAACTCCATATCTTGCATATCACGGTAATGTTCTTCCAAAGTAGCACATACTCTCTTAAATTCCTCAAATGCCTCTGGGAACTTATCAGCCATCTCAGTAATCTTCATCGGAGTTCTAACACCCGCAACAACATCTTCACCTTGTGCATTAGTTAAGAATTCACCAAATAAACCTTTTTCACCAGTAGCAGGATCTCTTGTAAAAGCAACACCTGTACCACAATCATCTCCCATATTACCAAATGCCATTGATTGAACATTAACAGCAGTTCCCCAAGAATATGGAATATCATTATCTCTTCGATAAACATTAGCTCTTGGATTATCCCAAGATCTAAATACAGCCTTAATAGCTCCCATTAATTGTTCTTTTGGATCATCTGGGAAATCATCTCCAATCTTAGACTTATATTCTTCTTTAAACTCTCTAGCCAATTCTTTTAAATCATCAGCAGTAAGTTCAACATCTAATTTAACATTCTTTTCTTCCTTCATCTTATCAATTAGTTGCTCAAAGTATTTCTTACCAACTTCCATAACAACATCAGAATACATTTGAATAAATCTACGATAACAATCCCAAGCCCATCTAGAATTATTAGACTTTTCTGCTAGAACATTAACTACTTCTTCATTTAATCCTAAATTAAGAATAGTATCCATCATACCAGGCATACTAGCTCTAGCACCACTTCTAACAGAAACTAATAATGGATTTTCTTTATCTCCAAATTTCTTTCCTGTAATTTCTTCCATCTTAACAATGTATTCATTAATTTGACTTTGAATTTCATCATTAATTGTACGTCCATCTTCATAGTACTTAGTACAAGCTTCAGTAGTAATAGTAAATCCCTGGGGAACAGGCAAACCAATATTTGTCATTTCCGCTAAGTTAGCACCTTTACCACCAAGAAGGTTTCTCATATCTGCATTACCTTCTGTAAACAAATAAACATATTTTGTCATTATCTTTCACCTCACCTTAATATAATAACAAAATAAAAATAAAAAGGCAATAATATTACCTTTAATTTACTTATTATTTACATCTTTTTTTATTCACTTTCAGCCTATAGTCTTCCAGTGCTATTTATAGCCTAAAGTCTATAAATAGTATATCTACATATCTATCATATATAAGCCATAAATATATACAAAAAGAAGTCACAATAAATATAACTTCTTATCTTCTATAACTATTAAACATATCTAAATCAGTATAATTAAACATATCTAAATCAGTAGGAACCATTGATATAAAATTAAATAATGTTTTAGGTAAATCACTTATTTTAACTTCCATAACACCAGTAGCTCCAACACTATCTTTATTAACTTTATTAACTCCAGGCAATCTATTAATCATTTCTATATTACAAAGTTTAGGAATAAAATATTCAATTCTAGCTATATCATTATTAAGTGAAACTTCCATTGATAAAGCATGTCCCCTATCTCTAACCATAATTATTAATTTTTTATCGTCTATAATTACCATATCAGTAATCCCACAGTCCAAACTAGAAGGAAACATCACAAATAATTGCTCGAATATTGGATTTCTATTTCCTCTTAGACTTATAGAGTATTCATAGTCATTCTTCTTTTCACTAATTAATGGTAACGATCTCAAAATTTTATTATTATTAACAATATAAGAATGCATAAAATGTAGAAATTCATTTATTGAATTAGCCTCGTTAACTGCACTAATTTTATTAGGAGCATAATATCCTTTACAAGTACTCTTAACGCTATCAATAAATCTAGATTCCATATTACTTATAAATTTTTGATAAAATAATTTTAATTTATTTATATCTAGTCCACAACTATAAAAACTATTTTTTATGGTTTGTTCCAAATAACATAGTCTATTAAAAACATTAGATTCCTTACCAAATATATCTATTGTAATACGTTTTAATTCACTAAATATATATATAAGTGAATCATTTAACTTATCAGTATATTTACTTACTGACTCTTCATCTACATAACCACCAAGTACCTGCGGAGCCATATCATAAATTTCTTTTTTTATTCTAATATCATTAGAGAAAAAATGTTGTAGTTTAATCATTCTCTCATCATTCATACTATCATCTCCTACATTCATTATATCACAAAAATAATTTTTTTAAACATTAAAAAAGAAGTTGCAATAAATGTAACTTCTAATATATTATCTCTTACTAAATTGTGGAGCTCTTCTAGCACCTTTAAGACCATATTTCTTTCTTTCTTTAACTCTTGGATCTCTAGTTATAAATCCATTAGCTTTAAGAATTTTTCTATATGAATCTTCATTAGTTTCATTTCCAGCATCATAAACAAGTAATGCTCTAGTAATACCAAGTCTGATAGCACCAGTTTGACCTGAGAATCCACCACCAGTAACATCAGCATTAACATCAAAAGTATTTTCATTACCAGTTACTACTAATGGTTGTTTTAAATCCATTACTAATACCTCATAAGGCATATATTCTTGAACATCTCTACCATTAACAGTAATCTTACCAGTACCAGGAGTTAAAGTAACTCTAGCTACAGATCCTTTTCTTCTACCAGTTCCATAGAAACTTCTCTTTTCTTTAGCCATTATTTGTTACCTCCCATTTCTAATACTTTAGGTTGTTGTGCAGCATGTTTGTGATCTTCACCAGCATACACAAATAATTTCTTATACATTTCTCTTCCAAGTCTATTATGTGGAAGCATTCCTTTTACTGCTCTTTCAACCATCTCTACTGGATAGTTAGCTCTCATTTCTTTAGCAGTTCTTTCTCTTAGACCACCAACATATCTAGAGTGATCATAATAAATTTTATCCTCTAATTTGTTACCAGTTAAAGCTACTTTATCAGCATTAACAATGATAACATAGTCACCACAGTCAACATGAGGAGTGTATGTTACTTTGTGTTTTCCTCTTAATATAACAGCAGCTTTACTAGCAACTCTTCCTAGAGGAATATCTTTAGCATCAATAACATACCAAGTTCTGTTAACTGTTTCTTTACTTTGCATAAATGTGCTTTTCATTTCTATTCTCCTTCATATTTTTAAAAGTTATCTTCAGGTCTTAAGTGTTCCCAATACCTAATACCCTCCAACAAAATGTACCGATTATGATTTTACTATTATTTTATGCTTTTGTCAATAATTTAAGAGATTTTTTCTCATTTTCTTCCCAAAAACTAACTTTATAAGATAATATTATTCAATTACTTACATCTTTTATCAATTTATACATAAAATATAATTGACAATAATAAACATCTTTGATATATTATTGTTGTAAAGAAAACTTACTTGTGAAGGATTAAAGCTGGGTTCTTGAATAAGAGTAGATATACATTCGTATATTTAGAATTCCTTTGCTCCTGGGGTAAGTTTTTTTTTTATATTTTCTTTTGCTTATATTCCTCTTTAAGTTCGCAAATAATGTTATTATCTTTTAAAATTAATTCAGTAACAAAATCTACTAAATGTTGACTGCACCCCCAACTATTAGTTAAAGTATGTTTATAGAAGTATTTTTCATTAGACTTCAAATCAAACTTATCACATATTATTTTCAAATCATATTGACTTATTTTAATGTTAATTCCTTTTCTTTTCAAATTACTAGACACAATTTCACGAACTCTTTTTTGATTATAGCAATGAGTTAAATTAGTATCTTTAAGTTCCTTTATAATTCTAACATTTTCTTCACCATCATTTGCGATTCCAAAAAGTATTTGAGCATCTTCTCTATTTTTAACTATCTTTAAATTTAAATCTATTCTTATTGCCAACTTTTCATTTTGATTATTTTGAATTATAGTTTGAGCATCAATTTTCATTTTATTATATTTATTAAATATGTTTTTACCATATTTACTCAAAATATCTTCTTCACTCATTTCTTCGCTATTTATAACAAGCGTTAAAAATGAACTGTTTATTTTTTCAGTAATATCTCTATTAAAAAAAGTAAACAATTTTTGTGAATAATTTAATACATTTGCTTGCATAAAAGGTAAATAAACAGAATCCATTTCCTTAATTATAAAATGTGTCGCCGTATTTCTTAAACCAAGCATTATTTCTAAATTTTTTCTCACAGGATCCTTATCATTAGTAAAAATATTTTTTATACAATTAGACAAAGAAATAGTTCTATCAGGCTTATCAAAAAAATAAATACTATTTTCATCATTTAATATTTTAGCCTTTAACAGTAATTCCCATGCATTACATATAAAAAAAGTAAATCCTTCCAATCTATAATTAATCGTAGGCTTATTGTATATCTCAATTGCCATCAAAAAAGCCTCTTCACTCTTATTCAAAAGATTATCTATTAATTCTTTTTCCAAAACCTCACCCATATCTTTCATATACAAAATATAACATAGCATATTAAGATAGTCAATAATTATTTATATAATGGTTTAAGAGATTTTTTCTCATTTTCTTTCCAAAAACTAACTTTATATGTCTTTTTAATTCTAAATATATACGTATAGCTTATATATAATAGATATGTAGATATATCATTTATAGACCTTAGGCTATAAATGACACTCTAAGACATCGGCTTAGAGTGATTACTCATAACTATCCAAAAACTCTTTAAACTTAACCGCAGTATCACGAGGAAGTATCTCCTCTAACTCTTCAGTACTAGCCTCTTTCATCTTAGTAATAGTTTTATATTTCTTAAGAAGTTTATTCTTTCTAACTTCTCCTATACCATCAATATTATCAAGTATACTAGATAGTGCTCCTTTACTTCTAATATTCTTATGATAACTAATAGTAAAATTATGTACCTCATCTTGCATCCTAGTAAGTAACATAAACAAATTACTTCTCTTATCAATCATAATCTCAGTAAGAGGTTCAAGTCCTAATAACATATTAGTACTATGCGTATCATCTTTCTTAAGACCTGCGACTGGAATACCAAGACCAAGACTCTCTATAACTTCTCTAGCTACATGTATCTGACCAACACCACCATCTACAATAATTAAATCAGGTTTTTCAAGATTATCTTTAAGTACTCTAAAATATCTCCTATAAATAACCTCTCTCATTGTCCCATAATCATCATTCTTATCATTAGTAATCTTAAACTTACGATAATCATTTTTAGAAGGTTTACCCATAATAAACACTACCATACCAGATACATTAAAACTACCAAATAAATTAGAATTATCAAATAATTCAATTCTATCTACTTTGTCTAATTTAAGTTTACTCTTAAGCTCATTAAGAGCATCCTCTATCTTATCTTCATCTCTCTTAATATAAGTCATTTGTTCTTCATAATATATTCTAGCATTATCATAAGCAAGTTCTAATATTCTTTTCTTTTCTCCCTTAACAGGAGTAATAAACTTAATATTAAATATCTCACTAAAAGCTTCATTATCCACATTATCAGGAGTTAATACCTCTTTAGGTATCGATACATTCTTACTATAAAAATCAAGTAAATAATTAGATAATTCCTCTTCTTCAGTAGTTACCATAGGAAATATAACCCTATTTCTATCAAGAAGTTTACCTCCTCTAACAAAAAGAATCTGAATACTAATATAATTATCCTTAGTATAATAACCCACTATATCAGTATTAACCTTACTATCCAAATCAACCTTTTGTTTCTCAGTAGTAATATTAATATAATCAAGAAGTTCTTTATATTCCATAGCCTTCTCATAATCCATCTTCTCAGAATAACTATACATCTTCTCTTTAAGTCTATCAGTTAATATTTTAGTATTACCATTCAAAAAAGAAACAATCTCACTCTTCATCTCTTTAATCTTATCTTCATCTACATTATGCACGCAGTACCCAAGACACTCTCCTATATGATAATATAAGCACTCTCTCTTTTCATAAGTTCTACACTTCCTAAGAGGATATATTCTATTAAGTATTTCTACTACTCTTTTAGCCGCCCCTACATTAGGATAAGGACCAAATAAATTATTCTTAATCTTCTTAGCATTAATTCTCCTAGTAATCTTAAGAGTGGGTACTTTCTCATCAGTAAGTTCAATATATGGATAAGACTTATCATCTCTATATAAAATATTATACTTAGGATTATATTTCTTAATAAGATTAATTTCCAGTAGTAGGCTTTCCATCTCAGTATTAGTAATAATATATTCAAAATGATCTATCTCTCTAACTAACATCATAGTCTTACCCGTATGCTCTCTTTGAAAGTATGAACTAAGTCTATTCTTCAAATTCTTACTCTTACCAACATATATAACAATATTATCCTTATTTCTCATAAGATAACAACCTGGTAAATGTGGTACTAAAGAAAGTTCTTTCTTAAACATATTATCACCTCTCTATATAACAAGAAAAAAGCCCTTTACGGACTTTATATTCATAATGGCGGAGTAGGAGAGATTTGAACTCTCGCAGCAGTTTCCCACTCTACACCCTTAGCAGGGGCGCCTCTTCAGCCTCTTGAGTACTACTCCGTTGCTAAATATAATTTTATATTAATTTTATAAAATTGTCAACTAATTTTAACCATTTTTATATCATCCCTACCCTTATAAATACCATTTAACTCTTCCACTAGTAGTTTTATCTCATCATTATCACTAGTATTACCTATTTTTTTATCATATTCATCAAGTTTATTATTAATTTCATCATCACTAAGTAAATACTCTACTATCTTAAAATCTTTATTATAAGCCTTCTCTATCTTATCAATATTATCCCTATTCTTAGTCATAGCTATAACTGTATTATATTTACCATTCTCTTCATAATAAATATAATTATTACTAACAAAACTACTCTTCATCGTATTATAATCATTATAAGAAGTATCTTCAAGTAAATATATCACATTCGAAGTAAGTATATTCTTCTCTTTATCCTCATAAATACTAAACATTAACTTACCACATAAAAACCCACATAACACCGACAAAAAAATAGGTAAAAATATTTTCTTCAATAACTTTTTCATTTTATCACCAAAAATATTTTATACCTATTTAATTAAATATTTTGTCGAATTATCCATTATAAATAACAATATTTATATTATAATCTTCATCACTAAAAATATTAGTACATTTTATCTGAAAATAAATATAATCTCCATTATTACTACCAGTCAAAGAGTTTACTTTAACCCTACTGTCAACTTCTTTTGAATATAAAGTGCCATCATTATTTTCAACTATAATGCTATTATTTTGTATATATAAGCCAAGATAAGCATTACTTTCAGACTGGGCAGTGCATTTATTTCTACTACACGTAAAATTTACTCTAGGATCACCATCACGTTTTACATCATCTAAATATTCTTTAACATACTTTTTAACATTAGTTATAATAAGTGCTTTATCAGTCATAAAGTTCGTATCTGCATATTCATTATCAGTAACATCCACTAGTTTCATAGTTATTTCCATCAAAAAGAATGCTATTGAAAAAGCAATCACTGAAGCAATAATAATCTCTACGGTCATATACCCTCTTCTATTTAACTTCTTCATATTATTTCACCTTCAATGTGTAGTAGTAGTAGTCATTACCTTTTTCTAACTCTACCACTATAAAATAAGAATAATTTTCATTAAAATCTGTTTTATTAATGAAATAATCAAGATAATCTTTAAATGACTGATTTATATTTGAATCTTTTAATTGAGTTAAACCAGTACTATTATTTCTTACTATATAAACATTATCGGCATTAATTTCTAGTTTTTCTTTATATAAAGTACATAATGTGGGGACATCACTTTTAAATTCTTCATTCTCTTCAGATAATAAAATATAACCGCCACCTATAATATCAAAAAGAGAATCAAAATTCATATTCCTAACTAGTGCATCATTAACCTCCATAGCCACCTGCTGAGCATCTAAATCATAATATCTATTTCTCTTATCATAAGCCGCTGTCATTCTATTAATACCAATATACATAGTAACAAGAACAACTGCTACTACTGAAGCAGATACAACAACTTCTGCTAACATAAAACCCTTTCTATTTAATTTCATTTTATCACCCATTTACTATTGATATTTGCTTAAGTTTATTATATAATAATTATAGAATAAAATCTAGTCTTTTAAAAAAAAAAGATTAAAAAGGAAGAGGAATACTATGAATAATAACAGTACTATGCAGTCTAATATTAGTAATAAGCCAAACAATATGAATGTAGTTCCAAATAGCATGCCAAGTGCTGGAATACCTATTCAGCAAAATAAAAATATGATGACAAATAATCAAAAAACTAATCCTAATATGAATAGTATTCCAAATATGCAGACTAAACAGCCTAATATGAATGCTCAATTAAATCTAGCCAATAGTAGAAACATTGATTTTACCAAAATACCAGTAGTTGATGCTGTTAATATGATTATCATAACAGCGGTTGATCTAGGAGCATCAGATATTCACTTTGATCCTACTGATGAAGGTATAACAGTAAGAATTAGAATAGATGGTATTTTAAGAGATCAATTTTTCTTACCAAAAGAAATAAAACAAAATGTTACTACCAGAATAAAAATAATGGCTGGTATGAATATAACCGAAACAAGATTACCTCAAGATGGTGGTATAAAAGATACCATAAAAGGAAGAGAACTAGACCTCAGAGTATCATCATTACCTACTAAAAGAGGCGAAAAAATAGTTATAAGAATTATGGACTATTCCATGAGTTTAAAAGGTATTGAATACTTATGCTTTAGTGAAACAAACTATAACAAAGTAATAAAAATGCTTGGCTTTCCAAATGGAATAATACTAGTAACTGGTGCTACTGGAACAGGTAAATCAACTACCCTATATTCCTTCTTACAAAAACTAAATGTTGAAGGTTCTAACCTAATAACAGTAGAGGACCCCGTAGAAATGGATATAAAAGGAGTTAATCAAGTTCAAGTAAATAGTGATATCGGGCTAGACTTTGCAACAGTTTTAAGAAGTATCTTAAGACAAGACCCTAATATCATTATGATTGGAGAGATAAGAGATTCTGAAACAGCCCAAATAGCGGTAAGAGCCTCAATCACCGGACACTTAGTACTATCTACAATACACACAAACAATTCATTAAATACTATCGAAAGATTACTAGATATGGATGTTGAAAGATACCTACTTGCCTCAGCACTAACAGGAATAGTATCCCAAAAGTTAGCTAGAAGACTATGTGATAATTGTAAAAAGAAAAGAACAGTTACAATTACTGAAAAGAATCTTTTCAAAACAGTATTAGGTCTTGATATAAACGAAGTATATGAAGCGAATACTTCAGGTTGTCCTCATTGTAGTCATGGTTATAAAGGAAGAATAGCCCTTCAAGAAGTACTACTTATCAGTCAAGACATAAGGGATGCCATAAGTGCCGGTATGCGAAAAGAACAGTTGAGGCATCTAGTATATAACAAAGATGTTATTACTATGCTTCAAGATGGATTATTCAAAGTAATCGCAGGTTTCACAACAACCGAAGAAATATTAAAACAAATAGAAGTTGAAGATGAAGACTTTGGAATAAAATAAAGAGTTATCTAATTTGTAGATAACTCTTTTTCTATATTATTAACTTTATCCTTATAATCAGAAACAGGTTTATAACTTAATCTATGATATTTAGTAATACCATACTTCTTAATAGCCTCAATATGTTTCTTTGTACCATAACCCTTATTATGAGCCAAATCATACATAGGATAAATCTTATCAAGATCATACATCATCTTATCCCTAGTAACCTTTGCAATTACTGAAGCAGCTGCGATTGAAATAGATTTAGCGTCACCCTTAATAATACTCGTGGTATCCACATCAATATCAAGGGGCATTGCATCAATAAGCACATGATCAAGTTTAATCCCAGTATTTTTAATAGCCTCTTTCATTGCTATTTTAGTGGCTTCATAAATATTAACTTCATCAATCTTTCTCTCATCTACAATCCCAATCCCAATAGCAATAGCCTTATCTTCAATAACCTTATAAAACTCATCTCTCTTCTTCTCAGATAATTTCTTTGAATCTGTAAGTCCCTCAAGCACAAAATCACGTGGAAGTACAACACAGGCTGCTACTACACTGCCAATCAGTGGCCCTCTTCCAACTTCATCTACTCCCCCAATAAAATTTAATCCTTTATCATATAATTCATTTTCATATTTATATAAATCTACCATTACTTCCACTTCTTTACTATATTATTAATATTATTCCTTTTCTGAAAATCAGCAGCATTATTCATATTTCTCTGCAAATTCCCTACTTGTTCACCAGGAGTTATAACCTCTCTACTAGAGGTATTACTCTCTTTAACATTAAACATCTTATCCCAAAACTTTTTCTCCTTAGCCCTTGCTTCTTTAACATCATTATTATGATTAGCCTTCCAAGTTCTATCAAAAACCTTAGTCAAATCTTCATTTCTATTCATATCTATCACCATACTAATTTTATCATATTCTAAAACAAAAAGAAACTATTAATTAATACATTCCCTGTATTTTCTTAATAGTCTCATTACTAAGAGAAGATAATTTCCAATTACCATTACTATCTTTCTTTACTTCAAAGTCAATAGTATATTTAACCTTATCCTTAGCCTTCTCTAACTTATCTAGTTTAGTATTATTATAGTCTTCAACTGTATAATCAGTTTTTCCTTGATAATAATTATTAGTATCATTAACTTGTTTTTTATAATCAATAACTTCAATTTCCACCGTAATAGTGGCGGTATCTCCATCTATTCTTTCATCCTTAACTTCATAAGCTAAATTTCTATACTGTTTCTCAATAACTTTGCGATATCTTTCCTTCTGGGAATCATTAAGATTCTCTTCTTTTAATACATCATCAATACCACTCTTAATATCACTATCCAAAGTTTGATATTTATTTAAAAGTTCTTCAACTTTTGAAGTAGGACTATTAGATAATGAACAACCTACAAGTAATAATAAAAATATAAACAAAGAAACTATTTTTTTCATTTTATCCCTCCATTTATATTTTTACTAATAATTAACATTTTATACTAGAAATCATAAGTATTAATAATATTTATTACCTTTTCTTTACTATAACCTTGACTAATCAAATGATTATATATCTTATTTCTAAGTTCACTACCATTATATTTCTTATTATTCTTAATATCTTTATCAATAATCTTTTTCATTTTATTAAAAAGCATATCATTATCTATCATTAAAATATTATTATCTATTATACCATTATCTATACCTAGATTACTAAGTTCCATTCTAATCTTATAATCCCCCTTAGAGGTAAAAGCCATTTTATCCTTAATATAAGCCTTAGTAAATCTATCATCATCTAAGTAACCATTATTAATTAGATTCTGAATAGTTTCATTAACTACATCAACTAAATACCCTTTCTTAAATAAGTAATCTCTCATTTCCTTAATACTTCTAAGTCTAATAGCAATATATTTAACACCAGCATCAAAAGCCTCACAAACATTATTATCATGCATTAATTTACTATATAACTCTTTATCAATCTCTTTCTTTAGTAAAAGTTCATTCTTAGTAATAACTCTCCCATTCAAAGTAATTACTTCACCATTAGATAAATAAATATTATAATTATTCTTCTTAGTAAACTCATATTTTTCAATTTTCATAGTACCACCCTTAAAACAAAGAGAAAGCTTACTCTTTTACTTCACTTTCTCTTTGTATATATTTTTTCTTTTCTTCCATCATAACATTAGATACATTTTCCTCTATCTCAGGTAGAGCATTAGGATCAATATTTGAAAGAATAATCTTTTCTTTTATAGTATCAATAATAACTTTACCCCAAATAATATTTGTTTTAATAGTTAAATCATTAAACATATCTGGAGTAATTACTCTATAAAAGTATCCAAAAAGTAATCTTTTAGTAGCCACAACTAATCTTTTATCGGTAAGTACTACTATATTAGTATTACATATTTCATAACTTTTAAAATTCTTTTGTGCTACAAATACATATTTTACTTTTTCACCATTATCAACAAATTTACTAGCCACTTTAGCATGAGCTTTTAATCTAAAAGCTATAGTTTTAGGATATTTTTTCTTAAATTCCTTAGCCCCTAAATATATATCTTGGTTCATTCTTTTATCCCTCTACTTTAAAGTTTTCTTTAACAAATTTAACAAATTCATCTTTATCAACATATCCAGGTATAGAATCAATTACTGAATTACCATACATAAATAATGTAGTTGGAGTACCCCATTTACCTTGATTCTTTTTAAAGTAAGAATTAGATGTTCCAAGAGCAGTATACTCATCATTATTTAAATTAGTCATATTTATATAATAAATAGGAAGTCTATATTCATTAGCAACCTCTTCTACTATTGGTTCATACATTTCGCAGTAGCCACATCCATCTCTTACTATTACTACTAAGAATGGTTCTTTAGCATTCATTTTTTCCTCATACTCTGAATATGTAATCTCAGTAAATCCCACTTCTCCTTGTAGAGTTATAGGTAATTCTATATCTAGTTTAGGAGTTTTTTTCATAGTAACAAATAATGCAACCACTAAAAGAACAACCACTAAAAGAATTAATATTAAATCTTTTTGTTTTGAAGTTAGAGAAAAACTCTTCTTTTCTTTAACTACTTTTTCTTCTTTTACCTCTTCTACTTTTGGTACTATTTCTTTTACTTTAACTTCTTCATGTACAATATTCTTAGTTTCTACTTTTTTAGCATTTTCTTTCTTAACACTTGCTTTAGTATCTACTTTCTTTGTATTTTGTTTATTAGTATTTTTATTTTGACCACCTTTATTATTCACTTTTTTTGTATTCTTATTTTTTGAACTTTGATTTGCCATAACAATCTTCCTCCTAATAAATAGTTTACACTTAAAAGAATAAAAAAGCAAGTATTATATTGCTTTTTTTGTTCTATTTTGTCATATTTTAATATGTTTTATGTTCACTTCAAGCTTATAATCTTGAAGTGTTGTTTTTAGCCTTAGGTCTAAAAACAACATATCAGCCATAGCTATTATATATAAGCAAGATTATTTAGATACAGCTTCAGCAGATATATATCCAGTATACGTTGCATTAGCATATGAATTATCCGCAATAGTTCCATCTAACCATACATATACAGTATATGTAACTGGTGTCGTACTACTAACATCTAAATGATTTACTAAAGTAATTTTATTACTAGTATTAATTACTCCCGTACCAACTACTGTGCTACCATTAAGTACTGTATACTTAAGTGCGCCCTTTAAAATATTAGAACTTGCAGAACTTGTATTTAAATAAAGTGTTGCTGTACCTGATACATTAGTACAAGTAGATTTAAGGGCCAAACTAACTTTTGCCGATAATCCTTCAGTATAAGAACTAGCCATTTCTAGACTTCCCTTTGTACTAGCACTTCCTATTTGCTGACTTATTCCATAATCAATATCAAAACAATCTGCAGTTCCACTTATATTAATGTTATCGCTTTGCCATGATACCCATGCATAAGTAAAACCAGCAATTAATGCTATAAATAAAATAACCCCAAATATTGTTCCTACTAATTTTGCTTTCTTCATTTTTAACTCCTCTATTTCTAATAAAATAATACCATATTTTTTTAATAATAACAATATTTAAAATATTTTTTTATTTTTTTTAATTTTAGGGTTGACAAAATACCCAACTTCGTTTATTATATTAATCACCAGTTCGATATTAGGCGAATTGGTGCTAGTATCACACTAGCCAACCCCTTTTTATTCTTTTTGGGAGACTGTTCCTTAGGGG
>FR887357.1:0-1603 GCA_000431795.1 Clostridium sp. CAG:302 | reverse complement strand
AAAAAGAATAAACAACAAAAAAATAAAAGCCTCATCGATGTCATGAGACTTTTTTTTATACTTAAATTAACTATTTAGCTTGGTAATTTGAACCACTGATTTGGTTTTGTCCTAATTGAACTAATCTCTTAGTGATTTCTCCACCAACTGATCCATTAGCTCTTGAAGTTGTATCTGGTCCTAAATTAACACCAAATTCGTTAGCTATTTCATATTTCATTCTTTCGATAGCTTGTTTAGCTCCTGGAACTACCATCTTACTATTTGTATTGTTACTCATTATTTTCACCTCCTACACTAATAGGTTGTGAAATATTAACAATTTCATGCATCTAAATTAATGGTAATTTTTACTATAAACAATTATTTATATTAGTAAAATAAGAGTAATTATATTTTTACTCTTATTTAAATATCAAAATCTTTTTTCTTATTACTTATTTTAATAACTTCTTCATTTTCTATCGCAGCATTAATTAAACTTTCATAATCAAAACTTTTCTCATAAAGAACTGCTTTATCAATATCTGGATTAATAACTGGATGTTTAGGTAAAAATATTGTACAGCAATCTTCATATGGAAGAATAGAAGTTTCATAAGTACCAATTTTTTTAGATATATCAATAATTTCTAATTTATCCAAGCATGCTACTGGTCTAATAACAGGTTTATTAGTAACAGCATTAATTACTCTCATACTAGTAAGAGTTTGACTTGCAACTTGACCTACAGACTCACCATTAATAAGACATAGTAAGTTATTCTTTTCCATTAGTTTTTCACTTATTCTATACATCATTCTACGCATAATGGTTATCATATATGTAGGATCAATATTTTTATATATTGCTTCCTGAATATCAGTAAATTTTATAACATGTAATGTTATAGAAGGTTCATATTTTGTAAGAAGCTCTACTAATTTTTTTACCTTATTCTTAGCCATTATGCTAGTATGTGGTGGAGACTCAAAATACACACATTCTACCTTGATTCCCCTCTTCATTGCCAAATAAGCTGCCACTGGGGAATCAATTCCTCCTGATAACATAAGAAGGCCTTTACCGGCTACTCCAACAGGATAGCCACCAGAAGCACTTATTTCTTTATGATATATATATGTATAATCCTCTCTTATTTCAATTTTTAATAAGTACTCTGGATTATGTACATCAACCTTAATATTATCAATATTCTTAAGTATTAAAGCCCCAATTCTTCTACTAAAATCCATACTAGGTATAGGAAAAGACTTGTCCGCTCTATCAGTTTCTACTTTAAAAGTATTAAACTTTGTATCTTTTGCAATATTTAATACTTCTTTTTCTATTTCTTCAATATTAGTATTCACTCTAGTAGCTATAACTATACTATGAATACCAAATATATTCTTAAGGATATCCACTATCTCATCGATATTATCTTCAGTTTCAATAAACATTCTTACTCTATTTTTAATTATTTTAACATTATAATTTTCTAATGCTCTTTTAATATTATTATAAAGAATATTTATAAATACTTTTCTATTATCCTTTTTAGTGGTTAATTCACCATATTTAATTAATATTATTTTCATTTTATCATTCTCATTTCTATTT
>FR887356.1 GCA_000431795.1 Clostridium sp. CAG:302 | reverse complement strand
TCATTATATCACCCCAAAAACTGGCATTAGTATACCATAAAAAGACTTGTTTTTCAAGCCTTTTTACTTTTCTAGTTCTTTAGTTTAGATATTTTACCATTATATCATCAAGTTTTACTTTAGATATTGGCATCTTTATATATTCAGTATCACTATCTTTGTAATCTTCAAGTGTTACCATAATAATTTGTAGTTTATATCCCGCTATTAGGGATAACTTAGTCATTGTTCTTTTTCTTTCTTCACTGGTAGTAATATTATAGTTTTCAATACCTGATATAGTATTAGATAAAAATACTATATCAAATGTTTTATCGCTTCTAAGTAATTCTGTAAGTTCCTCTATACTACTTGAAGTACTAATATCAACATTATAATTTACAAGTAACTCTGTAAACTTATTTATATCTAAATGATTATCTAAAGCTATTAATATCTTTTTACCGCTATAATTATTATACTTGATAACTTCTTCCTCTACTACTTCGTTATTATCTTTAATTTTTTGGAATAAAGCAAAATTAAATATTAATGAAGAGTTATCTTTCTTAACTTCATAAGTACCTTTTTGAAGTTCTACTAATCTATTATATAATTCATACTCCCAAGCATTAGTTTCTATTATACATTTATTATCTCTCTCTATAAAATCTAACTTAGTATTTTTATAATTTACTATTATGCTAAACATAAGTTTACAATTATTTCTTACAGATATCTTAGATATATTAATAGTTAAATCATATCTATTAAAATAATTATTAATAAACTCTACTAAGTAAGTAAATGTTTGTTTAATATTATCATCATCACCATATAATACTTTAGGTATATTATTATCTATATTATAATTAATATCTACATTTCTAAAATTAATAATATCTTTAATACTATTAATTAAATTATCTGTTTGATATAACTTATTCTTTATTTTTAACTGTCTATTTTCTATTCTAGTTAAATCCATTATCTTATTAATCTGATCTACTAAATTAAGTGATAACTTTTGAAACTTTTTAATTTCTTCAAGTGAAGATACCTCATCTTTCTTATTGATTTTCTTACTACTAAAATTAGTTATTTCCATAAGTGGATTCTTTAAACTAATAGCTAAGTTATTAACAGTACCTGATACCATTTCATTTTGTTTTTCTAACATTCTTCTGGTATAACTTAAATCTTTTATTAATTTAATATCTGGATTTTCTATAGTGAAATACATTATATAGATTAATATTGATAATGAGAAATTAATTAATAACAAACTAGGAAATATTTTTTGTACTATAATCATTATTCCAAGTATAACAAGTAAAAAATACATAGGATAATATTTCTTGTTCTTTAGATTTCTTCTATTGGATATAATTACTGATATCATAATTATAAATAAGATTAATGATAGTACATAAATTATATCTACTCCTACTCCAGTAGGTAATAACAAGCCATCAGTTTCAATTATATCTATTGGAAGAATCATAGTGGTTAATGATACTATAATAAATACAATCGTTGATATTATAATAGCTAATCTATATCTACTATAATCCTTATTTTTTAAGTTTATAGTTACTATTACTGTATATATTGTAAATAAATATATCCATACTAGAAAACATAAAAATAATGATTTTAATGAAAATAAATATAATACTGAATTTACAAAAATACTAGTTCTAACTAAAATAAATGAATATATTTCAATAAGACCTGATATAATAGTAGTTACAATTATACCATAATATATTTTATTTTCTAGTAGTTTTAAATTAGATTTAAAATTATATAAAACGAATAATAAAATTGAAAAAATAACCCCCGCTATTGTAAAACAAATACTATACATATTGCTTCTCTCCTATCTATAGAATAATTATATCATAGAATACAGAAAAAAACATCCTAGAATGTTCTAAAATGTTTTTATTTTTGTTTTACTTCTTTTTGGTTCTATTAAATTACCATTCATTTGGTAAATATCTTTATCAAATATATCTATTTTTTCAAGCTTAACAAAGTCTACTTTTTTGTTAACTTCTGTTAATGGTATTTCATCAGTTTTTACATAATATTTTGGTATATATAGTTCCTTTAATTTAGCCTTTATCATCTCATCAAGTTCTTTAATTGTCTCTACCATTTTGCTATCATCATTGAAAACAATATAACAAACCGGAACTTCTCTTTCTACTGCATCATTACCTTTGACAGTACAGCAATCATAAACATTATGATGAGTTTTGATAATCTCTTCAATTGCAGTTAACCATACTTTATCTCCATGTCTAGTTATCATTCTTTTTGCTCTACCGCAGTGATATATTCTACCATCATTATCCATATAACCATAATCTTTAGTATGAAGCCATATTCTTCCATCTTTATGTTTTTTTAATACATCTTCTGTTTCTTTTTTATCTTTATAGTAGCCATCCATAACAGTAGGACCGCTTATACAAATTTCTCCTATTTTACCTTCACCAAATGGTATTTCATTATAATCTTCATCAAAAATACTAACAAGGACATTTATAAAAGGTATACCAATACTACCTAGGGCATAAGCATTTGTTTTAGCGTATGTAGCAGCAGCAGTACATTCACTTTCTCCATATCCCTGATGAATAACAGCAGTACCGCCATGTTCTTTTATATAATTATTCGCTCTTTCTTCTTCAGCTACTGCCAGTTTGTCTCCACCGGATATTGGACTAGTTATAAATGAAGTATCTTTTATTATACCACTGTCAACCATTTCATTAAATAGAATTGGTCCACCTAAAAATATATTAGGTTTATATTTATTTAATAACTTTGGATATCCTTCTGGTGTAAAGAAAGGAATTAGTCTAGTAGAAACACCGCAACACATAAGACAATATGTTGCATTGAAATAATAAGCTATTGATGGAGGTAAAATACTCATTGAACTTTTTCCAAAATCAAAATCGTATTCACCAAGTTTAAAACCATAAGCACTACTAGTAAGATTTAAATTAGTAAGTGGAACTCCTTTAGCGTTACCAGTAGTACCACCAGTATATACAATTGTAGATATTTCACTACCTTTTGGATTAGGTCTATTGATTAATTTACCATCTTTAGTACTTTTCTTCCATTCACTAAATGATATAAATCTATTATCAGTCTTATAACTATCTGATTCTACTTGCTGTTTTTTCATATTATCTAGCGTAGATTTTATTTCTTTATACATGCTATCTTTTTCATCTTTATCTTTAATATTATCTATTAGCATACTAACTTTCTGAAAACCTGATAAACTTTCAAATAAAGATATACATATTATTTTTTCTAAATTATTTGTACCCACTATTCCTTTACTTACCTTTTCAGTAATAAGCGGTACATCAGAAATAAAGAAATATTTAGATTCTGTTTTATTTAATATATCTCTAATTCTCTCTTCTGCTTCATCAAACTTAATTAGATTAGTTATTGCACCTATCTTGGATAAAGCAAGCCACATAAAAATAATATCAGGATTATTAAGCATCATAAAGGAAACAATATCGCCCTTATTAATTCCCATTTTATTAAATCTTTTGATGTACTTTTCTACTTCAGTTATTACATCTTCTCTATGGTAGTTTTTACTGCAATAAGGTATCATTAAAGCATTACCATACTGTTTGGTAACTGCTAAAAAGTAGTCATATACATTCATATCAGTATTTAAATATGCTGTCTTTTCATCTGTATACTTTTCTACATCGACATCATAAAACTTAAGCCAAGGCTTAATATCCGAAGCTATCCTTCCTTCTATTTTCTTTTCTTTATCAATAACAAAGGAAGTATTTTTTAATTTTTCATTATTAAATTTCATTATATCACCCCAAAAACTGGCATTAGTATACCAT
>FR887355.1 GCA_000431795.1 Clostridium sp. CAG:302 | reverse complement strand
TTGTATACTTCATTATTTATTAGTTCGTTTTTTATTTCATTATAATAATTCATTTTGACCTTCTTTCTAATTATTATTTAGTTTTGTTATTTTTACTTTGTTATTTATTTTTATTTTGATACTTTTATTTATGTCTGTTCTATAGATTACTGAGTTTGATAGGTTTGTTAGTACTTCTTTATTAGGATGATGATAAAAATTATTTCTTCCTACGGATATTAGGGATACTTTGGGGGTTATCTTATTAATAAAGAGAGGGCTACTACTGGTGTTAGAACCATGATGACCTACTTTTAAGAACGATATATTAGCAAGATTATAATTATTAATTAAATATTCTTCTGTTTTAGAGGAGGAGTCTCCCATGAATAGAAATTTATATTTTTGGTATTCAAAATAGGTTACGATACTATTATCGTTTTCATTACTAAATTTTTTTGTATTTAGAAGATACATATAACTACCTAGTAATGGTATTTTATTTATATTATTAGTGTACTTGATATTTTTATTTTTTAGATGGGTTATTAATTCTACTTCTAATTCTGTATAGTCTCCTTTATTTAGAATTACATTATCTACTTTGAAATTATCTATTAGATAGAGGGCTCCGCCGATGTGATCTTCATCACCATGAGTTATTATTAGATAGTTAAGTTTACTTATACCAATACTTTTTAGATAGATTATTATATTGTTTATGTCTATTCCTCTTCCGGTATCTATTAAGATATTAACTTTTTTACTTGGAGTACTTATTAGCATAGAGTCGGCTTCACCGACATCAAACATTACTACTTCAAGGTTACTATTATATAGGGGAATTGTTTTATGAAATATTAGTAATATTAAGATTAGATAGTAGTGTTTATTTTTACTTAGTATTAGAATTATTACTAGATAGTATATTATTATTAAAATAATACTTGGTTTAGAGAGAATTTGTTTGAATATATTTATGTTTGATGTATATAGGGATATTTTTTCTAGGATACTGGTTATTAAATATAATATATTATCTAATATAGGGAATATTAGTGTTAATAATGATAATGGTAATAATATTAAGCTTACTATGGGTACTATTATTATATTTAATATAATACTTAGGAAGTTTATTTCATATGAGGTATATATATTTATTGGTAATGATACTAAGAAAGATATTAGGGATATATATATTATTTTTAGTAGTTTGTTATTTGTCTTATATTTGTTTTTATATAGTATTAGGAAGAAACTTATGGTATAAGAATAGATAAAACCAATATCATATATAATAAAGGGATTAATTATGATACATAGTATTAGAGTTAATAATACTATGTCTATTTTCTTTATATTTATTTTTAGAAGATGATTTATACTTAGAAGAATATTCATTACTGTGCATCTTAATAATGATGTAGTATTACATAGTAATAGATATAATACTAAGAAGATATCTACTGTTATGTATTTTATTTTTTTATTATAGGTTACTCTATCTAAGTAGAAGTATATTATTGAGGTTATGAAATTAATATGGAAACCTGATACTGAGAATAAGTGAGATATTCCATTTATTTGATAACTTGTTTTTATTTCTTTATCTAGTTTGTTATCTCCGAATAATAATGCTTTGATATAATTAGAGGATTTTAGACTATTTATTCTGGTATAGAGTAAGTTTTTTATGGTATATATATGGTTATTATTGTTTTGGATTTTATCTATTTTTGAGGCTTCGATTATATAGTATATTTTTTTATTATAGAGATATTTTTTATAGTTAAAATTATTGAAGATATTATTGGTACTTGGTTCTTTTAGTACTCCTGTTACTTTGATTTTATCTCCATAAGAGAGATTATTAAATACTTTACCGGTATATTTATATGTTACTATTATTCTTTCTTTTGACTTAAGACTTATTTTTATTTGATTATCTTTTATGATGTAGTCTTCGACTATACCTATAAATTCTGTGTCATTAGTATTAAATACTGATTTAAAGGGATAATACTTAGTATATATTATAGTTATTATTAGGATTAAGATAGTTAGTATTTTGAAGATATATCTAGACTGTAATATCGTCTTTAATCTTTTCAAATAGAGACTCTCCTATTCCATCGACATTTAATAGTTCTTCTTTTGTTTTAAATTTTCCTACTTCATTTCGATATTTGATTATGGCTTCAGCTTTTACATCTCCGATTCCGGTTAGTGTGGTTAACTCTTCTATAGTGGCGGTATTTATGTTTATTAAATTACTATTATTATCATTATTATTTATACAAGCATTATTTTCTATATATGGGCAGTTGCAGATACATACTTCTTGTTTGAATTTTTCTAGTACTTCTTCAGTACTATATATTATTATTGTCATTTCATCACTTACTATTTTGGCTAGATTTATATTACTGGTATCTGCGCCTTCTTTTAGGCCTCCTGCAAGAGTGATGACATCGTTTACTCTGGAATTACTATCTACTTCGTATACTCCTGGGTTATTTATCATTCCTTTGATATCTACGGTTACTTTGGTAGTAGGAATATTATCTTTTGACTCTTCTTTTTCTTCTTTTTTATCTTCTTTGAAGATATCTATGACTTCTTCGTTGCTATTTTGGTTATTTTTATATATGACAAAGATGGTACCTCCTAGTAAGAGAGTTATTATTGTTAATATTAATATTGTTTTTTTCAAATTACCTCCTTCTCTTTTCTATCTTATATATAACTCTCTATTATAATTATGTTTCTATGGTTAGTCAATGTTTTTTTAGTTTTTTGTTCATTTTAATTCTAAGGTATTAAAGTGCTGTTATTAGCCTTAGGTCTAATAACAGTGTATCCGAGATACCTATTATATATAAGAGAAGTATTTGATAATTATATTTTTATATAGTATAATGGTGGTGGTGAGATTATGTTTAGTATTAAGAATAATGATAAATATGAACTTATTATTAAAAACTCTAAGTTTATTTCTTTGATATTTAGAGTATATAGTAAAGATGAAGTTAATGATATTTTATATAGTATAAAAAAGGAGTATCCTAATGCTACTCATTATTGTTATGGATATGTTATTGATAGTGATATTAGAGCTAATGATGATAATGAACCTTCAGGTACTGCTGGATATCCTATATTGAATCAAATTACTAGTAATAATTTAAATTATACTTTGATTGTGGTTATTAGGTATTTTGGTGGTATTAAACTAGGAGTGGGGCCTCTTACTAGAACTTATGCTAAAGTAGCTAGAGAAGTTATTAGAGATAATAATATTATTGAGTTAGAAAAGGGTTATGATATAGATATTATTTTTAATTATAATGATATTAAAGATGTTGATTATATTCTTGGAAATTCTAGAATTATTAATAAGAGTTTTGATGAAAATATTACTTATAATGTTTATGTTAATAAGAGTGTTTTAGATAAATTATCTAAATATAATACTATTATTAATAAAGAAATATATATAGAAAAGGAATGAGTTTTAATTCATTCCTTTAATATCTTCCTAAACCTACTTTACTGAATACTTCTTCTAGTTTTTGTTTGGCTATTTTATTAGTTATTTCTTTTCCTCTATCTAGTATTTCATCTATTTCAGTACTATTTATTAATTCATTATACTTTGTTTGAATATCAGTTAAAACTTCTACAACTAAGTCGGCAACTTCTTTTTTTAAATTACCATAGTTATAGTCTTTAAAGTGTTCTTCAGCATCTTTTATACTTATTTCTTTAAGTGATGAATAAATAATAAGTAAATTTGATATTCCTGGTTTTGTTTCAGGGTTATAGTAGACTTTTGATTCACTATCTGTTACAGCACTCATTATTTTCTTTCTGATTGTTTTTTCATCATCTAATAGAAGGATTACTCCTTTATATGTTTCATCACTCTTACTCATCTTTTTAGTGGGATTTTGTAAATCCATTATTTTGGCTCCTACTTTAGGTATTAATGGTTCTGGTATTTTGAATGTTTCTCCATAGTTTTTGTTAAATCTTTCAGCAATATTACGTGCAAGTTCTACATGTTGTTTTTGATCTATTCCTACTGGTACATAGTCAGCATCATATAATAATATATCTGAGGCCATTAAGATTGGATATGTAAATAGTCCTACAGTAACGTTTTCTCCTTTACTTGATTTATCTTTATACTGTGTCATACGAGAGGCTTCGCCCATGTAGGTGTTGCATTCTAATACCCAAGATAGATTAGCATGATATAGATTTTCTGATTGTAAATATATTATATTTTTGTCTGGGTCTACACCACAGGCTAAATATAAAGCTACATTTTTTCTTATTCTTTCTTTTAATAAATCGTGTTCTTGTCTTACTGTAATAGCATGCATATCTGGTACAAAAAGAAATGATTCATACTCTTCTTGTCTTTTAATAGTACCTTTTATACCGCCAATATAACTACCTAAAGTCAATTCTCCGCTTGGTTTTAATCCTGTTAATATCCTTTTCATAAATACACCTTCTTCCCTCTAATTATATAATATTATATTATTTTTTTCAATATCTTTACATATTTTACTTATTTTGGTATACTTTTAAAGTGAGGTAGATATATGAAAACTTTTTTTACTTATTTTATATTATTTTTAATTTATTCTTTTGTTGGGTGGGCTATTGAGGTAGTTGTTACTTTTAATAAAGATAAAAAGTTTGTTAATAGAGGTTTTTTGTTAGGTCCTTATTGTCCTATATATGGATTTTCCTCTATTATTATGATTTTATATCTTAGTAGATATCGCAGTAGTTTTGTTACTGTATTTCTTCTAGCGGTAGTAGTTTGTTCAATAATGGAATATTTGGTTAGTTATATTATGGAGAAGTTATTTAAGGCTAGATGGTGGGATTATAGTAATAGGAAATTTAATATTAATGGAAGAGTATGTTTAGAGAATTCTATTTGGTTTGGTTTACTTGGTGCCCTTCTTATATATATTATTAATCCTTTCTTATCTAGTGTTATTGCTATGATTAGTGATAAGGTATTAATAATATTGGGTAGTGTTTTACTTGTTATATTTATTACTGATTTAATTATATCTCTTAATGTTACTATTAAAATTAAGAATACTATTACTAAGCTAATTAAGAAAGATAGTACTGAAGACTTTAATCATAAGATAAAAGAGATTATTAATGGTAAGATTCTTAATCGTAGATTATTTAAGGCTTTTCCTAAGATTAAAATTAATGTTAAGGATAAAGTTATTGATTTTAAAAATAATATAAAAGAAAAAATAGAGAAAAAGTAAAATCTCTATTTTTTTAGTTTTCTTTTTAATATATTTAATATTCTTCTGAAAAGATTTTTGGCATCATTACTAATTAAATATAATATTATCATGGTTATTAATGTTACTAAGATAAATACTATACCTAGTTTTATTATTGTACTTATAAAGCCGGTACTTATACTTACGAAGTATGATTCTACTGGTGTTAAGATTAATGATAATATAGCAAATAATAGTATTGTTATGATAAAGTATTTTAATACGTCTATTAGTTTTACTTCTTTTAATATTTTCTTGGTAACTAAATTTGTTTTTAGTAATATATTTACTAAGAAAGCAATTGCAGTACCTAATAATATTCCATTTATTCCAAAGAAGTTTATTAGTATTATTGATAATACTAAGTTAGTTGTAGCACATATAAAGATGTGTTTTTTATTATCTTTAAATAGGCCATCGGCATTTATTAAGGCCACTAGGGGATAATACATGATATTTAGGAATAATGTTGAGGTAAATAGTACTACTGTTAAATAACTTAGTATGTAGTTTTCTTTTCCTACCCATACTGAGACAAAGCCTCTTATTCCTATCATAAATGTTATTGACATACTAAAGGCTATTAAGATAAATAGCATTAGGAATTCTTTGAATAATGGGTATACTCTATCATCTTCTTTTTTGGCAAAAACATTACCAAAAGAATATACACTTGATAGTTCTACTCTTGAGGCTACTTCATTTAAGAATCTTAATATATAGTTATATGTGGTATAGATGCTTACCATTACTGGGCCATTGAAGGCCATTAATAATAAGGCATCGACGTTATTTAATACTAGGTAGCCTATTTGTGTCCAAGCTAAATCTTTGGTCATTTTTACCATACTGGTATCTTTTCTAGCTATTTCATGAAGATATGGATATTTCTTTTTGACTACTATTCTGTTTATTATTTCTTCGAGTATCTTCATTATTAAGATTACGATGGCTATTGATTCTAGTGTTCTAAATTTTACTGTTACTACTACTATTAAGATGTCACATAGTATTTTTACTCCATTGAATACTAGGGAATATACATATTTTTCTTGGGCAGCACATAATACGGCTTGATATGTTTGACCTCTTCCAAAATATGATATTAGGTATGATGTTGAGATTATGAAGAAACATATTAAAGCGGATGCTTTATAACCTTCTTCAAAGTGATAAAAGAGATATAATCCTAGTGTTACTAGGCATATTATTCCTAATATTACAAAGGCTATTATTCTAAATACTTTTCTTGCCCCACCATATATGGCATTTATATTATCTTTATTTTTATCTGCGAATGGTTTATATAAACTATAGGTAACGGCTTCGGAGAAGCCCATTTGAGCTAAGAAGACATAAGATATTATTTGGTTTATGGTTTGATAATAGCCATTACCAACGTCTCCGATATAGTTTATTAAAACATCCATTTTTACTATACCTATTACGCCAATTATTAGGTATGGTAAAATATCACATATCATATTTAAAAATATTTTCTTAGTTCTCATATTTCACTTCCTATATATATGATACCACAAATTGGAATTTATATAAAGAGAAAGATTATATTTGACATATTTAAATATTTATTCTTTATTATTACTTTCATACATTATAAGAGCAGAAAAACAGTATATTTGCTCTTCTCCATAGATACTACATGAACTATTAAACTTGATATCTATTATATCGATATTATTCTCTTTAATAAAGTTATTTATAGATTCTTCTAAATCTTTTTCATGTCCTTCATCTATTACTTTTACTTTCATGATATCACCAAAAAAAGTATATAACATTTGTTATACACTTTTTGTCATTTTTTAGCCTCTATTTACTTCATAATATATTTTATTTAAATCATTATTATCATCAGTATATTCTAGATATAATTTAAATTTAGTATTGGAAATATCATTTATAGTTTGAATATGTCCATTTAATACTATTTTATCTTTACTATTCTCTTGTAGTTCTTTGGGACTATCAAATATTCCTACTGATGGATATGCTTCTTCATTAACAAAGTTATGAATAAGTAATGCTTTTACATTATGCATATTTATTTTAGGAGTATCTATTACTAAGCTATAATCTGTTATTTCTTCATCTACTCTTTCAATATTAAAATATACATTAAAGTCAAGGGTTTCTTCACCATTAAATATATCTCTTTGTTCTAATTCATTTTTATATTCTAAGTAAGCTATTTTATTTTCTTCTTCTTTATTAGTACAACCTATTAATATAAATAGTAGTGGTATTATTATTAATAGTTTTTTCATTTTATTTGTTCCTCTATTCTTAGAAGTCTATTATATTTTGATAGACGTTCTCCTCTTGACATTGAGCCTGTTTTTATTTGGCCTAGATTTAGTCCTACGGCAAAATCTGATATGTAGTTATCTTCTGTTTCACCGCTACGATGAGATATTATTGTTTTATAGTTATTTTCTCTTGCTAGTTTGATTGTTTCTAAGGTTTCAGTTACTGTACCTATTTGATTTAATTTTAATAAGATAGCATTTGCTATGCCTAGGTCTATACCTTTTTGTAATAGTTTTTTATTGGTTACGAATAGATCGTCTCCAACTAACTGAATATTTGATAGTCTATTTGTTAATAGTTTCCAGCCTTCAAAATCTTCTTCAGCCATACCATCCTCTATTGAGATTATATGATATTTATCTACTAATTTTTCATAATAACTAATTAATTCTTCTTTAGTGTATTCTTTTCCTTCAAGTAGATATATATCTTTTTCTTCATCATAGAACTCTGATGCTGCAACATCTAGAGCTATATTTATATCTTTACCTAGAGTATATCCTGATTTGGTTATAGCTTCTTCAATTAGGTCAAGAGCCTCTTCGGCATCCTCTATTAAAGGAGCAAAGCCACCTTCATCACCTACTCCACAAAGTAAATCTTTTTCTTTTAGGATACTCTTTAGGGTATTGAATACTTCCGATCCCATTCTTAGATTTTCTTTATATTCTTCTTTATTTGGTACTATCATGAATTCTTGGAAATCTAATTTGTTACTGGCATGAGCTCCACCATTTAGGATATTCATCATACATTTTGGCATACTATATTCTTTACCTAGATATTCATATAATTCTAAGCCTTTGTATTTAGCGGCAGCTTTTAAATTGGCTAGAGATACTCCTAGTATGGCATTAGCTCCTAGTACTGATTTATTATCTGTACCATCTAATTCTAACATAATATTATCTATTTCTTTTTGATTTAAACTATCTTTACCAATTAGACTTGGTTTTATAATATTATTTACATTAGATACTGCTTTTAATACTCCTTTTCCATGATATCTATTTTTATCGTTATCTCTTAATTCTAAGGCTTCATTTTTACCAGTAGAGGCTCCACTTGGTACTGAAGCTACTCCGATTATTCCTGATTCTAGAGTTACTTCTACCTCTACTGTAGGATTCCCTCTTGAATCTAATATTTCTCTTGCGTATATATTTTTTATTTTGCTCATATTTTATCCTCCATAATTATTATAAAATATATGTCAAAAAAAGTAAAGAAAAAAAGAACACTTGGTTCTTAATAAGAGTCTACATTTATTTTAACTAATTTGTTATCTTTATTAAATGAAGCAGCTTGAACTATGGTTCTAATTGAATTTATTGTTTTACCACTATAACCTATTACTTTAGGCATATCTTCACTAGATACCATTACTTCAATTAATACTGTGTTATCTTCATCTGATTCGAACTCTTTTACTGATACTGATTCGCTATCATTTACTAATCCTTTAATGATTAGTTCTGTTAAATTTACTAAATCGTTCATTATTTACCTTGCTTTTCTTCATGGAATTCTTTCATAATTCCTGCTTTACTAAATAAATTCTTTACTGTATCAGTAGGTATAGCTCCTTTTTTAAGCCATTCTTTTGCAGCTTCCTTATCTATATTAATTTCAGCTGGTGTAGTTAATGGATTATATGTACCTATTTTTTCTACGATTCTACCATCTCTTGGACTTCTTGAATCTGCAACTACTACACGATAAAATGGTGCTTTCTTTGCTCCCATTCTTGTTAGTCTTATTTTTACTGCCATCTTTATCCCTCGCTTTCATTTAGTATTTTAACACAAAAAAAATATACTGTCAACCTTTTTTTGTTACAGTATATTTTATGTTGTTAAATTAGCTTCTAGTACATCTCCGCTGATAGCTTCAAATCCTACTACTCCAGAATAATTTTTTGAATAATCTGCTGTTTGCATAGTATTTGTTTCTGTTATCCACATTACTAGATAATACTCTACATTAGTACTATTTATTGTGGTACTTATATTGTTTGATCCTTTTTTGAAGTATACTTTTTGACTAGCAGTTAATGATGGTGTTAAGACATCGGTTACAGCATTATAGTTAGTATCATATACTTGATATTTTAAATTACCTGTTGTATAAGTTGTACTACTTGTTTTTAAATAGCCATTTAATGTAAATGAACTGCCTGTATTACTTAAAGTTAATTTGTATAAAGAGCATACTTCATAGTTATTTTTATCTATACATTTATTAGTATTTTTTATTGAGGTTACTACTAGTGAATCTTTTAGTGGTACCATATTGGTAGATTTATGTACTGTAGTTAATGCTAGTTTTACATTAAAGTCTGCTGTTTTACCTGAAACATCAGTTGTATTTTCACTTGATGCTATAAGATAAGCAAATGTTGTACTCGTTGTTACTACTATTACAATGGCTAGAACCAAACATATTGAACTGAATAGTTTTTGCTTCATACTAGACACCTCCTAGATGGGAGATGTTATTACTACTATCTTCATAGCCTTCTACAGTAGCGGTTAATCTACCTCCTGTTACTGAACTAAATGTTATTACTGCAGAAAAACTACCACCAGCATCTATATCATTTTGATCTTCTTCTAAGTTTGTTAACCATATTATTAATTTAAACTTTCTTGAAGTGCTACTTAATTCTGTAGCTTCTCCTAATAAGAAATGTTCTCCTAAAGGTAAATCTTTTGTTTCTCCGTTTGGTACACTTGTTTTACTTAAATATACATTATCGTTTTCATCTAATATCATATAACTTAGATTTTCTATTTTACTTACATTAAAATCTATTTTACCTATAACATCTTGACTTTTATTGAAGTTATATACTTCAAATTCATATAATGAACATGCTCCATTACCATAGTCATCTATACAATTTTGTTTATATGCTGTCATTATATCACTATCATTAGTAGGAATTAACTTATGTCCGGTACTAAGTTCGGATACACTAAGGCCTAATCTTACTTTTCCTGCCTCTACTGCTAGGGCATTCATTTTACTCATATTTCTTGTACTAAAATATGAGAATGTTGCTCCTATTAACAGTATAAGAGTACTGAATATTGTAGTAATTAGTAAAAAGATATTTACTTTATTTTGTTTTATATCTTGTTTCATATACCGACCATTCCTTACTATAAATATAATATCAAATATTTTGTTTTTTTTCAAGTAATTTATTTATTTTTTTCACTTTAATTCTTGGGTATTAAAGTGCTATTATTAGCCTAAAGTCTAATAATAGTATATCTACATACATATTATATATAAGCAGAATCTATATATTAAAAGAAAGATATTAGTTATACCTTTCTTAGTTATTA
>FR887354.1 GCA_000431795.1 Clostridium sp. CAG:302 | reverse complement strand
TAAAATAATTAAGTAATCTTTCTCTTTTTTTATCAGATTCTTTTGAAACATGCAAAACTCTTTCTGAATTATGTAAGTCTTTATACATTTTAGATATAATGTCTATCCAACCATTCCTCATTTCATTATTCATATATGTAATCACCTATAATAATGATATCATAAAAGTAATATTTTTAATTAAAATAATGTGGATTTTACATAATATTTACATAGAAAACAAAAAATTGAAGTTTATGTTCTTAGGGTTTAAGTTTATCAGTATTAATACTAAATAAAAACAGTACCGAAGTACTATTTTAATAATTGTTCAAAATATTTAGATATTTCTTTTACCCTATGTTTTAATATGAAAGCATCTACTATATCAAATACAGCATATACTAAAATAACAATTCCAATCATTGTAGTAATCATAACTGCAGATATACTAGGATTAATAATTAGAACAATACCACATATTATAGTAAGTACTGAAGTAATAACGGATAAAACAAAATAATTATCTATATTTTTAATAATAAATGCCATTCTAGTTTTAAAAATACCATTTATAATAAAGAATATACCTAAAGCTATAGGAATTAAATTTTTAAATATTTCAGGATTTAAAAATATAATTATACCAAGTAATATAGAAATAACACTACTAGCCATCTTCATAAAGAAGAATATTGGATGAATGGCAAAACTATCTATAAAGTTGTAAGTACCATATACTAATAGAAAAGCTGCTAGTAGATATGCAATAGTATCGAGTGATGAATTAGGTGATACTACAAGAATAACGCCTAGTATAGCAAAAAGTACAGACATAACTATAGATAAATTAAGATATTTATTAATTTCTTTACTCATTATAAAACTCCTTTCTATAATTATTATAACTCAAAATAGTAAAAATATTAAGAACAAAATTAAATAAATAGTCCATTTAGTCCATTAATTGTTAACACCATGTCTAACAATAGGAGTATCACTAGTTATAGCTTTAAATGTATAACCATTATTTTTACCGTATTTAATAATATTTCTAAGTGCATCAACAGAGGCACTGTGACTTTCAGAATCATGCATAAGTACTATATTAGTTTTGCTATGTGATAAGCCACTAATAACATTATTATATATTTTACTACTATTATAACCATCACCACCAGCGTCATTGGAGTCAACATTCCAATCAAAATAAGTATATCCTCTATTAATTACCTCATTAGTAAGTCTAGACATAATACCATTTGAATAATTTTTACTTATAGTGTTAGAAGAGCCTCCAGGAAATCTAATTATCTTTGGATGAATACCAATAGAATTATAAACACTATTACTAACATTATTTAAATCAATAAAGTAATTATCAATACTAGAATATACATAACTATAATTATGCGTATATGTATGAAGAGCTATTGTATTACCACTATTATATGCTCTTTTAACATAATCACCACCATGAGTAACAAAAAATGTTGCTTTAATATTTTCACTATCAAGTATATCTAAAATTTTTCCTGTTAAATAACTTGGACCATCATCAAACGTTAGATAAATAATACCATTACCATAATAACTTGGTTTATTAATTACATGGATAGTCCTACTAACTTCAGCCTTGTTACCAGAAGTATCTATAGCTTCATACTTTATATTATATGTACCGAGTTTATTAGTATCTAAATTACTAGTAACAACAACACTATTAGTAATATCTCCATCACATTTGTCGTAGGAGGCATATCCTTCTTCATTATAATTATCACCAATAAATATATTTAAATCAGCACTACCTTTTAATTCTATTTTTGGAGCCTCATCATCTTCAAATATAATTTTTCTCTCTACTTGTGTTTCATTGCTACTACTATCAATTACAGAATAAATAATACTATTGTCTATTTTTTTAATATTCACTCTTTCTGTAATATCTCCGTCGTAATTATCACTCGCGGTATATCCTTCTTCGTTATAATCGGTATTTGGACAAACCTTAACTTCTGTATTACCATTTAAAGTAATAATAGGTTTTGTATTATCAATAACATTAATATCAACTGTTTTATTTACATTAAAAAATAAATATTTAACATTAATTACAATAGTGTAAGTACCAACATTACTAGAATTTATATTATTTTCTATAATAGAACTTTTATTCGTTAAATTAGTAAACAAATTATATACTTTGTAATCAATATTGTAATCACTATTTAAATTAATACTATTAGTATAAACATCAACATTAGGAGACACAACGCTGTATATTAACATAAATAATGTAATAATAATCAAAATTAAAAATAATTTTTTTAAATGCTTCATATTTATCACTACTCTAAAAATAATTATACATCATAAAGATAAATAAAACTATTCTAAAATAGTATTTTTATCTGGTTTTACATTTTTTCTGTATACTATAATCTTACCATTATTATCACAAGTAGCAAGTAATATATTGTCATAATTCTTATAACCTAATACTTTTAGTTCGTGGTCTAACCATTTCTTGCCTTTTCCCATGGCTTCCATATTATTTTCCATATAATTAGAATCAATAATTACATTAGCGGGAATTCCACTATTACTAAGTTTAGCATTCACGTCGCTTTTATTTGAAGGTTTATCTTTCTCTTTTAAGAGAAAACTAATACTTCCATTAATCTCCATAATTGCAGTATCTATTTCATTTAAATCAAAATATCCTTGTGTTCTAGCCTCTGCAAGAAAGTCATTAATATCAAGTTTAGATTTTTTTAATCCAGATTCAATAATTTTACCATTTTCCATTAATATTGTAGGTACACCTGTAATAAATCTACGAAGAGTAATACTTTTTATCGTAGCCCTTGCTATTGTATAGGCAATAATACCATATAAAAGAAGTGAAACAATACCCGCGATTAAGTCTTTTTCTAAGTCTAGAGAAATATCCGCGGCTATAGAGCCAATAGTAATACCAACGACATAATCAAATAAGCTAAGTTGTGAAACTTGCTTTTTGCCCAGTAACTTAGTTACAAAAAATAGAATTACTAATACTAAAAGAGTTCTAAAACATATACAAAATACATTATCCATATGAAAAACACCTCATAATTATTATGAGATGTTTTAATTTAATTATACATTAATCTCTTAATGGATTACCATTAGCATCGGTATTGATACTACCAGATAGTATCATAATACCTTCGATTAGTCCCCATATACCAGCAGCGGCTACCATAAAAAAGCCAACAACAACAAATAGTAATATGTATCCAAAAATAGAAAGTAATAATTGGGCTACTGCTTTTCCGGTATAACCTAGGTAAAAGTTGTGTACTCCCCATTGACCTAAAAATATACCAAGTAATCCAGCAGCCATTTTAGATTTAGCATTTGGATCAGTATTTTTAGTATTACTATTTTTAACTCTGACACCACACTTCAAACAAATTTCTTGTTCTTCATTTAATTCAGCACCACAATTAGAACAAAACTTAGCCATATATATTCACTCCTTTCACAACTAAAGTAATTTTATCATATAAAAATTATTTTGTAAATTTATTAAGTAAACTATTTAGTAATTTTTTTTCTTTCTTCAAATCTTCTCTTTCTTTTTCTACTATACTCGAAGGAGCTTTACTTACATAATTTTCATTACTAAGTAATTTTTCTCTTCTTTCAATAGATTTCTCTAGAGATTCTTTTTCTTTTAATAATTTTTCCTCTTGCTCTTTAACATTTTTACTATTATCAAAGAAAATATCTATCTCTAATCCATTATATTCTACTTTATCAGTATAATTATCACTATTATCAGTAATCTTATCATTAAGTTTTAACATATTAATAATAATTTGTTTGTCTACATCATTATTACACTTAATATATACTTTGTAATCACTACCTATACCAAGTTCAGCCTTTTTATTTCTAAACATAGTAATAAATTCAAGTACTGTATCAATATTAGTAGCAGATACCATATTTTTATCATATTCTGGATAACTACTCATCATAATAGATTCAGTCTCTTTAATAGGTAGCATTGAATATATTTCTTCAGTAACATAAGGCATAAATGGATGCAACATTTTTACTATATCAGTAAGTACTCTAAGTAATACACTTTTTGTTGTATTATCATCATAGAACTTAGATAACTCAATATACTTGTCACAGAAGTAACTCCATGCAAATTCGTATATAGCGGACCCTGCTAAATTAAAGTCATATTTATCCATATACTTAGTAACATCTTTAATAGTACTATTAAGTTTATCAAGTATCCATTTATCTTCTACTTTTAAATTATCTAAAGTATAATCTTCTTCTTTAAATCCATCTAACTTCATTAATACAAATCTTGATGCATTCCATACTTTGTTAATGAAGTTCCAAGTAGATTTTACTTTTTCTTCATCATATCTTAAATCCATTCCTGAAGCAGTACTAGTAGTTAAGAAAAATCTTAGTGAGTCAGCACCATATTCTTCAATAACATCCATAGGATCTATACCATTACCAAGGCTCTTACTCATTTTTCTGCCTTGTTTATCTCTGATAAGACCATGTATTAAACAATCTTTAAATGGTCTCTTATGAAGAAATTCAAGTCCCTGGAAGGTCATTCTATTAACCCAGAATGGAATAATATCATATCCAGTAACTAGTACATTGTTAGGATAATATCTTTTTAATAGGTCAGTATTATCAGGCCATCCAAGTGTACTAAAAGGCCATAATGCTGAAGAGAACCAAGTATCAAGTACATCGGGATCTTGTACCCAACCTTCTCCTTCAGGAGCATCCATACCAACATATACTTCATCATCTTTATACCAAGCAGGAATTCTGTGCCCCCACCAAAGCTGTCTAGAAATACACCAGTCATAAGTTATTTCCATCCAGTGATTCATAATCTTTTCATATCTTTCAGGTACAAAGTTAACTTTAGTATCTTTATTTTTTTGATTAGCAAGTACTGCATCTGCAAGTGGTCTCATCTTAATAAACCATTGTTTAGATAAGTAAGGTTCAATCATAACATCAGTTCTTTCTGAAAAACCAACATTATGATTAATTGGCTCGATACTAATTAGTAGGCCAGCCTCTTCTAAATCTTTAACAAGCTTTTCCCTGCAGGCAAATCTATCCATACCAGCATAAGAGCCAGCATTTTCATTCATCGTAGCATCCTTATTCATAACTACAATTCTCTCTAGATTATGTCTATTACCAACTTCAAAGTCATTAGGATCATGAGCAGGAGTAATTTTAACTACACCTGTACCAAATTCCATATCAGCATGATAGTCTCCTATTACAGGAATTTTCTTATTAACTATAGGAAGTATAACTCTTTTACCTATATATTTTTTGTATCTTTCATCATCCGGATTAACAGCAACAGCAGTATCTCCAAATAAAGTTTCTGGTCTAGTCGTAGCTACTTCCAAATATTCATCACTATCTTCTAGATAATACTTAATATGATAAAAGGCACCTTCTACATCTTTATAAATAACTTCTTCAGTACTTAAAGCAGTCATAGCCATAGGATCCCAGTTAATAATTCTCTCTCCCCTATAAATTAAACCTTTATTATATAGAGTAACAAAGACTTCTCTAACAGCCTTAGATAAGCCTTCATCTAAAGTAAATCTTTCCTTAGTATAATCTAGAGCAAGGCCAAGTTTTGCCCACTGACTATGAATATTTTCTGCATATTCATCTTTCCAAGCCCAAGCTACTTTAAGCCATTCTTCTCTATCCATTTCTCTAGGATTAATTCCTTCACTTTTAAGTTTTTTATCAATTTTAGCCTGCGTAGCAATACCAGCATGATCCATACCAGGAACCCACATAGCATCAAAGCCCTTCATTTTCTTATATCTAATTAGAATATCTTGAATAGAGGTATCCCAAGCGTGCCCTAAATGCAATTTACCGGTTACATTAGGAGGTGGAATTACTATACAGAATGGTTCTTTACTTAAATCTTTACCACCAGTAAAATAACCATTATTTTTCCACATTTCATATTTATCTTTTTCTACCATTAAATGATCATATTTTTTATCAAGCATTATAAACACCAATCCTTTTATCTATATAATTATTAAGTACCATAAATATTTTTTTATAAAAGTCTTCAATTTCTTTATTATCAAAAGTAAGACTATCAAATAGTTTAGCCACATAATTATTTTCTTTTAATAAATAATAGGAATATTTGTAATTAAAAGCATACATTTTTGATAATACCATAAGAACAGTATCTGAAGCATTATCAGTAACTCTAGGACTAATAGTTTTAAATTTAGTAAAATCTTCATATACCAAATTATTAGGATAACTACTAATTCTTGTATCAACATAAGGATAATTAACAAATAATCTAAAAGAATCTAAGTTATGAGCATCTTTAATAATAGCGCATACATGTTTAGTTTTCTCATCTATATTATCAGGAAAACCATTTTTATCATAAGCAAATAATGCTATTTTAATGACATTATCATAAGTTTTATCTTTACTTATTTCTCTGATTAAGCCTTTATTAAATAGTATATCAATAGCTTTATTACTAGAATCTTCATTGTCTTCATCTATATGATAGTTGGGAGTACTAGAAAAATTACCTATTTCATGGAATAGACCAATAAGTTCACAGACCGCTATCTCTTCTTCGGTAAATATACCAAGTTCAGTAGCTAAATCTTTAACTATTTCCATTACTTTTAATGAGTGAAAATATCTTGCTTTAATATTAATATTATTCATATCATACTTTCTAACATATTGTTCAAATATCTTCATTATTCTACTACTTTTCATAATATTCCTCCCACTTCATAAAGTTAATATAAGTATATACTAAAATACTACATTTTTCAAGTAAATTTATAGTATTTATTTCATCTCACACTTCGTTGCTCGATGTTTTTTTAGCCTGTAGTCTAAAAAAATACTTTAGAGCCATTAAGTCTCTAAAGTAAAGTTTATTCATTTATATCAGTAACCTCAAGAACTTTTGCTTTCCCAACAAATAAATATTCTGATATAAGGTTTGTTTTATCCCCAGACCAATAATTTTTAGCCTGTATAATTTTATCATTGATGGAATTACTTTGTCTAAGAATTAAACTAGCATTTCCTTCAAAAACATCACCTTCAAGTTCTAATTTAACAATTTGAAGAGGTTTTCTATTAATTCTTTTAAAAATTTCTAACCAACCATTTACTTCATCTTTGTCTTTTAAGACATACATACATTTAAATCTAGAGGGACATTCAGGAAAATAGCATTTTCTTATATGTTCAAAAACAAGTTCTCTTAATATAAAAGCATCATCATTTACAGTGTTTAGAACAGTCTTCAAGTCATTAATTGATTTAAAAACCAGACTTTTATTATTAAATAAATCTAGCAAAACATCATTAGCGTCTTTTCCAGAACTATTATAATGTTTAATATTAACCATTTCTTTATAGAAGTTATTATATTCTTTCCCAAATTCAATAACATCACCTGTATGTAATTTGTTAATTGAAGTGATATGATAATATATATTTTTCATAGTGAATCATCTCCTAAATATAGTTTTAATAATCTTTATTAATTGCATATATTTTTTTCATTTTTAATAATTTGAATTATTTCCTCTACTGCTTTATCCACAGTATTGTTGATAACTACATAATCATATTTATCTTTGCATTTAATTTCATCTTTAGCTATCTCTAATCTTTCTTTAATAACTTCTTCAGAATCAGTATTTCTATTTCTAATTCTCTTTTCTAGTTCTTCAAAAGATGGCGGCATAATAAATATACTAATAGCTTCAGGATATATTTTTTCTACATTTAATACACCTTTAATATCTAGTACTCCGATTACATTAGTACCTTTTTCAAGATTATTAAATATAAATTCACTAGGAGTACCATAATAATTACCATTAAATAAAGTATATTCTAGTATTTTACCATCTTTAATATTATTTTCAAAAGTATTAATGTCTACGAAGAAATAATCTTTACCATCTATTTCATTACTTCTTTTCTTTCTCGTAGTCATAGATACTGAATAGATGGCAATTCCTTTATTTACTAACTCTTTAGCAATAGTATCTTTACCAACACCACCAGGACCTGATATAACTATAAATTTACCTTTCATAACATTATCCTCCTATTCTATTATTTGTATATTATTAACAATAACTTGGTATTTATCAAATCTTCTTTCTACTCTACCAAATACCTTGACAATATTACCTTCTTCTATATTATTAAATCTTTTATATGTAGTAGGAAATATAGTTAAAGGAATTTCACCAAATTCGTCTTCACCTGTGATAAAGGCCATAACATCATTATTTTTTGTAGTAGTTTCTCTTATTTTTTTTATTAAAATAATGATATTAATATTTTTATCAAAGTAATTATTGATATTAAGAGAACTAATACTACTTTCTTCACGATATTTTGAGGTTGGATGTTCAGTTAAATAAAATCCGATAGTTTTTAACTCATTATCCATAATATCTTTCTTGGAATATTCATCATATTCTAAAATATATGGTTTTTCAACCTCAATCATTCCAGAGTCTTTTGCAATATCTGCATAATTTAAAACATTATCTAAGTTTTCTATTAAAGTTCTTCTATTATATCCTAAGTTAATTGCTCCAGCATTAATTAAGTTAGTTATAACTCTTGTATTAACTGAAGTACCATTCATTCTAAGTACAAAGTCACTAAAATCAGTAAACTGTCCTTTTTCTCTTTCTTTAATTATATCATTACTACTTACGGTACCAACACTTTTAATAATTGATAAAGGACATCTTATATTATTACCATCAACATAGTATTTACTAGCACTTAAATTAATATCTGGTGGTAATATCTTAATATTTGATTTTCTTGCTCTATTAATATAAATATTAGTTTTAATATCATTACCAATAGAGTTAGATAATATTGCACTTATAAAATATTTAGGAAAGTATGCTTTTATAAAAGCCATTCTATAGGAGGTAATAGCGTATGCTACTGAGTGTGATTTATTAAATCCATAATTAGCAAACTTAAGTATCAAATCATATACCGAAGAAGCTACATTCTCATCATATCCATTGCTTAAACAGCCCTTTATAAATTTTGGTTTTTCTTTTAAAAGAATTTCTTCTTTCTTTTTAGACATAGCTCTTCTTAAGATATCGGCTTCGCCAAAAGAATAACCCGCCATTAATCTTGCTATCTGCATTATTTGCTCTTGATATACTATAATACCATAAGTTCCTTTTAATATAGGCTCTAAGTCAGGATGAATATAAGTAATTTTTTCTTCATTATTTCTTCTTCTGATAAAAGTATCAATATTATCCATAGGACCAGGTCTATACAAAGCAAGGGCAAGTACAATATCATCAAAAGAAGTTATCTTTAACTTTTCTAAGAATCTCTTCATACCAGGAGATTCAAACTGAAATATACCATCAGTATCAACATTATAAAAGATATCAAGAGCTTTTTTATCATTATCGGGTATTCTTTCAAAAGTAATATTAATTTTTTCTTTTTCTCTTATTTCGTCAATAACATTACTTATTAAAGTTAAATTATCAATACCAAGAAAGTCCATTTTTAAGAGGCCTAAAGGTTCCAAGTAATCTTTAGAATAAGCAGTAGTATATATACCAACAGGGTTTTTATATAAAGGAATAATTTCATCTATTGGTCTTCTACTCATTACAATACCTGCAGCATGAATAGATATATGTCTAGGTAGTCCTTCTAAATGTTTGCCTATTTCATATAACATCTTAAATTCTCTTTTTGAATTGATTAATCTATGAAATTTACTACCTTCGATATAAGAACTTAATAAATCTTTACTAGTAATAGATTTACAGATATCATCAGTAATTGGAAGACTAATATCCATACATCTAGCCAAATCTCTAATTACTTGTTTCGCACCTAATGTATTAAAAGTAATAATTCCAATAGCGTGTTTTTCACCATACTTTTTAGTAACATATTCAGTAACTAAATTTCTTTTTTCGCTATCAAAATCAACATCAATATCGGGCATAGTAACTCTTTCTGGATTTAAAAATCTTTCAAATAATAAATCATATTTAATAGGATCGACATCAGTAATACCAATAGCATAAGATACTAAGCTACCCGCAGCACTACCTCTTCCGGGACCTACTAAAATATTATTAAATTTAGCATACTTAACATAATCCCATACAACTAAGAAGTAATCACTAAATCCCATCTTTTCAATAACGGATAGTTCATAATCTAATCTTTCTATATATTTATCAATGACATCATCATTAAGTCTCCTTTTAATACCTTTATATGCTAAATTTCTAAGAAATTCATTAGGATTTATATCTTTGTCATATATAGGAAGTAAATCAGGAGTATATTCTAAAGTAACATTACAAGAGTTACTAATATACTTCATATTATTTCTAACCACATCATCAGTAATAAGTTCAAATTCATCTTTATCAAATAAATATTTACCTTTAAATGTATTAAGTTCAAATTCACCTAACTTCTTTTCTTCTTTAATCATTATAAGGTAGTCTAAGTATTTATAATCATCTTTCTCCAAATAACTAACATCATTAACAAATACAGCTTTATCTTTAATATTATTTCGCTCTTCTATATTAGAGTAACCCACAAAATATTCTTTATATATAGAAATAATTTCACTATTATAACTACTATAAGGCATAATTAATATTAAATTATCAGCATACTTAATTAAAATATCATTATCAATATTACCCTCTGAGATGAGCGTAGAGATTTTAATTAGATTCCTATATCCGTCATTATTTTTAGCCAGTAAAATAAATTTATTTTCATTGTATTCTAATTTAATACCAATAATAGGTTTAATGCCTTTCTTTATGCATGATAAATAAAATTCATAAGTTCCAAACATATTATTTGTATCAGTTATGGCTAAAGAAAAATAGCCAAGTTCTTTAGCCTTTTCTGTTAAATCATCTATTTTAATTAAACTACTTAACATAGAATAACTAGTTTTAACATCTAAAGCATATAACATGACTATCCCTCCCTAATTATTTGTAATTTAGTATTTTAGTGTAATAAATGCAATTATAACACCAGCAACTGCAATTAAAGCAGCAAGCCCAATAACACTAGCAAATCCCTTATTGCCAGGACTAACTACTTCAGGTCCAAGTCTATCATCAGTAGTAACATTTTTCTTTAGTACTCTAACTAATTTTTTATTACTTTCCTTTTTATTTGGATTATTCGCAGTAACATATCTTCTATCTGGAGACATATTTAATTCTCCACCATCATTTTCAATACTTAACTTGCTTCCATTATCAAAACTTTTTTCAATTTTATTTGGATCAAATTTAAATCCATAATTATTACCTTCCATACATTATCCTCACTTTCTTCTATTTTCCGCTACCATTATTATTTCATCAGTTAAATATTTTATTCTTTCAATTATTCTTCTAGATTTTACTCTACCTTCACTATCGCTTCCAATAAGATGTTCTTCAAGTTCTTTAATTGTGTTATTTGAAGTAAAGAATGTTGGCAGTCCTTCTTGCATTCTATATTGCAGGAGGCTACCTAGTATTTCATCTCTATTCCAATTAGTAACTGTTTCTGCTCCAATATCATCTAAAAGAAGTAAAGGAGCCTTTCTAACTTTATTGAATACTTCGTTATAATCCTCTCCAAATCTTCCCTTTAATTCTCTTAAAAACTCTGGATAATAAACAGTAACTGATTTAACACCTTTTTTGGCCAGTTCATTAAACATAGCACTAATCAAATAAGTTTTACCACATCCAAAATTGCCTGCTAAATATAAACCTTTACATTTCTCATTATTTTCATATTTTTTAATAAAAGTTGTAAGCCATTTAATAGCATCAAGTCTATTCTTATCATCAGTATAAATATTCTTCATTGAAGCCTCAAGAATAGCCTTTGGCATATCAAACAAACTAATATTATTTTGATATTCTGTATCTTTATCAAGTTTTTTCTTATATTTACAAGGTACATAGGAAAATACTATATTTTCTTCTTGTGCTTCAGGATAGTAGACATGACCAACAACAGAATTTTTACATTCCATAATATTTTTACAATTAGCACAGTTTTTAAGTTCTAAAGAAGAATCTTTAATTAAAGAGGTATATTTTATTATTTCATCTTTAGAAAGTTTAATTTTACTTACGATCTTTTTAAATGTATCGTCTTCCATTTCTTTATCAAAATTTCTCTCTAAATCTATATTATTAAATCTATAATTATTTTGAATAACATCTTTTATCTCTTTCATTATTTATACTCCTTTAATAGTTCTTCTAATTGATTTTCTTCACCATCAGAAACATTAGATTTATTTATTTCTTTATCAAACCAATCAGGAGTTTTCATATTAACATTATCATCTTTATAATTTCTTTTTGAGGATTTTTTATGTACTTTTTCGCAATTATTCATTGCATCCTCTACTGTTTCAATACCTTTTCTTTGCCACTCACCAGCAATTGTTTCAACGAATCCTCTCGTTAATTTCTTATTATTTACATTAATTGCATAGTCAAGTAGAACATTAACTACTCCAGGTTTTAATTTATAATCAACAAGTAAATCTTCAATTAATTTTAAATCTCTACGCGTAGGTTCATTACCATTATTTTTATTTATTAAAAGTTCTCTTGGAGAAATGGTTTCAAATGTATATATCATTTTAGCTCTTCTTGAAGTATCACCAATCGGTTTTCTTAAGTATTCGGGTTGATTATTATCTATAATTGTAGGAAGTAATCCACCATTACTAAACTGATAAAAGTTTCTTGAATTTTTTCTTAAACTTTCACGATTAATAGTACCATTATCATTAAGTGAAACTTTAACAATATTAGCCATTTTAATAGCATCAATATCATATATAAATGAAAGGTTAATAATAAGCTCTTTAATGTCTTTAGAGAACATTTTACTAGTATCTAGATTTTTTGGCATTGAACTAATAAGAAAATTAAAGTCAAAATTACTATTAATATTGAGTTTAAGCTTATTATACTTTCTAATATCCTCAAGTGATAAGTCATAAGATGTCATACTAGTACTTTCAAAGACATCATTAAAGCTTTTAGTAATATCTTTATAATTAGAGGTATTTAATCTTGGTATTTTAAATGCTTTAACTAAATTATCATATTCTCTCTTGCCAACATTACTATATAAGACAATATTAAGTATTGGATGAGATAAAAATTCACTAGCACTAACAGGACTAAAAATTTCATATATATAATTATTAACATTTCCTTCTTTAATAAATGCTTTAATAAGTCCTATAGCCTCGAGTTTATCAAAAGAAGTTTGTAATTCATTAATAGTTATTCTAAGTGAAGACACTAATTTTTGATGTGAAAACTCACTGCTTAATATTTCTGAATTATCCAAATCAGCCCATAAAGTAAAGTATAACATAACAGCATCAGTACCAATAATAGGAAGATATAAACTGGTTATAATTTTCCTATCCTCATTATGAAGAATAGTTTTATTTACTACAACATAAGTATCCGCAGGTACCAAATTATACTTTTCCATAAAACCAATCCTTCCTCAACATTATTGTATAATAAAAAGAACTAAAAGTAAAGGAAAAATAAATATGTTTTACAGGACATTTTTTACCAAAAAATATTATCAAAATAAATATATTTACATACTTAAGTGTAAAATTTTAAAAAAATTTAATAATAAATTAAAGACAAAAAAAGCCTCGAAAGAAGATTTTGAATACAATAAGTTTTCCAAAACAAATTTTTAATACCAAAAATGGCAATAAAACCTTATTTTAAGCTATTTGACCTAATAACATTTATATGATAATGTACTCATCGGGAGGCAATTAATATGTTAAACTGTAATTATTATAATGAAATAAAAAACGAACTAATAAATAATGAGATATATAAAAGAGTAAAAGATTATTCAAAGAATAGAAATGAACTTAGTGTATATTACAATGTAGGTAAGTTGCTAAGTGAAGCGGGAAAACATTATGGCGAAGGAATAATAAAAGAATATTCTAGAAAATTGACTATTGAAATCGGTAGCGGATACGGAATATCAAATTTGAAAAGAATGAGACAATTTTACTTAATTGTTGAAAAAGGTGTAGCACTGCCACACCAATTGAGTTGGTCGCATATTTTAGCAATTTTACCAATTAATAATATAAATGAAATAAATTATTATATAAGTATTTCTATAGAACAAAATTTGTCTTATAGACAACTTAGGGGAAAAATAAAGTCTAAAGAGTATCAAAGACTAGATGATAATACTAAATTAAAGTTAATAAATAAAGAAGAAACAGTAGTAAGTGATTTTATAAAAAATCCTATAATCATAAGAAATAAATATAATGTAGATAAAGAACATATAACAGAAAAAATATTACAAAAATTAATACTTGAAGATATAGAAAAATTCTTATTAGAATTAGGAACTGGATTCTCTTTTATTAAAAGTGAATACAAAATTAAAATAGGAAGCACCTATAATTATATAGATTTATTATTATTTAATTATACTTATAATTGCTTTGTAGTAATAGAACTAAAAGTAACAGAATTAAAAAAAGAACATATTGGCCAAATTGAGGTCTATATGAACTATGTAGATAAAAATATTAAAACTATAAATCAAGATAAAACTATTGGAGTAATAATCTGTAAAAAAGATAATGGTTACTATATAGAATACTCCAGTGATAGCAGAATCTATCATAAAGAATATATCTTGAACTAATCTTTACAAATTCTAATAATAATAGTGCTAAGAATAACCAAGAAAATACCTATTACCAAGACATATAAATTATAACTATTCAAAATATTTACAAAGATGTTCGCAGACATATGAATAACAATAGGTATTAAAATATCTTTCTTTTTTAAATATAAATATGCATTAACCATACCAATAATAAAAGCATATATACAAGTAGTAATTCCTGTATGACAGATAGCAAATACTAAAGAGGAAATAAAAATTACCATTTTTTGACTATTAAATTTTTTCAAACTATTAACAAAACTATACCTAAACAAAATCTCTTCAAATATAGGCCCCACAATTCCAGAGGCTAAAATGTTAAGAAAAATATTCATATCCACCATAACATTATTACCTAGTCCCATTGCAAATAAAAGCATATTGTAACTAGTAGTAATGCCAATACCCATTAATGCATAAGGAAAAAGATTATGTTTTCCAATAGCAGGTTTACCATTTCTAAGTTTAAAAATTACATACAAAATTTCAACAGCACAAACAAGTATAGTACCAATTACAATAGACCTATCTTTGCCTAAGCAAACAATACAAGCAATAAGTACAGCATATTGCAAAATAAACATTATAAATATCTCTTTAAAAGCAAAAATAAGCGATTTTAAATATTTCATAAACACCTCATAATAAAAAAATAAGATAGCTATTAAGTACTTCTAAGCTGTCTTATATAATAATTTAAGCCCTTACATTAGTAACTGTTAGAACATTAATTGCTTGTAATCCTTTAGCAGTTTCGATAAGATCAAATTCAACTATTTGTCCTTCAGATAATGTTTTGTAACCATCTTGTTTAATTGCAGAATAATGAACGAAAATATCTTCACTATTTGGATTGTCAATAAATCCATAGCCTTTGTCATTATTGAACCACTTAACTCTTCCTTGCATCCTTGCCACCTCACTTTTCTGTTCCTTCTTACAAGAATATTATAATATACTGCCTGGTGATTTTGCAAACAAATTAGTAAGACAAAAATCGATAAAAAATTCTCCTAAGTTGAACTTTACTGCAAGCAAGATAATCATAACACTAATTAATATTATAAAAATTTAAAAATTGAATTTTAATAGAAAAATACTCCTACCAACTATATAGTTAACTACAAGTAAATACCTAAAATAAAAATAAAAAAGTAGATTTCTCTACTTAATTTCAATATTCATAATTTCTAGTATTCTATTTAAATCATTAACATTTTCAAAATATATATTTATTTTTTTATTATCCACTTTAACTTTAGTACCAAGTATGTCTTTAAGTTCATTTTCTATGTTGGTATAATCAGTATTTCTTTCTCTTCTGGTTATAGGAACTCTCTTTTTAATTTCTTCATCCTTACTTATTTCTTCAATTTCATGGACACTAAGACCCTCGTTGATAATTTTTTTAGCTAAACCAGTAATTTTACTCTCATCTTCCATTTTAGATAAAACCCTAGCATGCCCCATAGAAAGTTCACCATTTAAAATCATTTTTTGAACTTCTTCCGGTAGATTTAGTAGCCCTAAAGTATTGGTAATATGACTTCTACTCTTTCCTATTCTAAGTGCAAGATCCTCTTGCCTAATATCCAAGTTATCAATAATTCCCTTATAGGCCCAAGCAAGTTCAATAGCGGTAAGATTCTCCCTTTGAATATTTTCTAGTAGTGCGATTTCTCTCATTTCATCATCAGAAAAATCTTTTACAATAGCGGGTATTTTATCTAATCCTGCCATTTTACTGGCTCTAAGCCTTCTTTCGCCTGCTATTAAATCATAACCACGAATTCCCTTTTTAACAATAATGGGCTGAAATACGCCATGGTTTTTAATTGATTCAGATAGCTCTCTTAAAGCCTCTTCATTAAAACTCTTTCTGGGCTGATAAGGATTTGGTCTAATTTCATTAATAGGAATATCTTGAATTTCATTAGTAGTAGCATTTTCCATTATATTACTTTCAAAAGTATCAAAATCAAGAACCTCTGTTGAAAATAGTTCTTCAAGTCCCCTACCCAACGCTTTCTTCTTTTGTTCCATTTCTATCTATAACCTCCTTAGCTAAATTTAGATATGCTATAGTACCTTTATTTCTAGGTTCATATTCAAGTATTGGTTTTCCATGACTAGGAGCCTCTGCAAGCCTTACTAGTCTTGGAATGATTGTATCATACACTCTCTCTTTAAAAAATCCTTTTATACTTTCAATAACTTCAATTCCTAAATTAGTATTAGAAAACATCGTAAGAAGAACTCCTTCGATATCTAAATTAGGATTAACTTTTCTTTGCGCTAGCATTATTGTATTAATAAGTTGCATAATACCTTCAAGAGCAAAGTATTCACACTGAACAGGAATTAACACAGAGTCAGCAGAGGCCAGTGCATTAGTGGTAAGAATACCAAGAGATGGTGGACAATCGATAAATATAAAATCATAATTATCTTTTACCTTGGATAGCTCATCCTTTAACCTTGTTACCCTATTGAACTTAGCTCCAGTTTCTTTAGCCCTTCTTTCTAATTCAATAAGTTCCATATCTACTCCTGCTAAATTAAGATAAGCAGGAAGTAAAGATAAATTCTTACTTTTAGTTTTGATTATTGAATCAGAAATAGATTTCTTCATAGTAAGTACTTCATATATACTACTAGATATATCGCCTTTATTTATTCCAACTCCAGTAGTCGCATTTCCCTGTGGATCTAAATCTACAAGTAATACTTTTTTATTTAAAACACCAAGTGAAGCAGCTAAATTAATACTAGTAGTAGTTTTACCTACTCCACCTTTTTGGTTTACGATTGCTATAATTTTTCCCATATAATGTCACCTTATTTTCCTCAAATATAATTGTATCAAAAAATATCGAAAAAAGGAAGTGGTTTTTTGTATTTATTTCACTTCGTACTTCGTTACTCAGTGTTTTCTGAAGCCTAAGGTCTTCAGAAAAATAATTTTTAGTTTTAAATTTAACAAATATTACAGCATATTATATAAAAACACCATTATTTATTAGTAAGTCATAATGATTATTTGACAAGAAATAATAATTATGTTAGAATACATAGCCGAAATGAGGGGGAAATATTTATAATAAAAGATATAAAAAACAAAAGTGAATTTGAAAATCTAGTGGAAAAAATAAAAACTTGTTTAGATTGGTACAGAAAAAGGAATTTTGACGATAAAGTATATAAGTTATATCTTGCCAATGGAGAAAGGATTAATGTTATTTTTCCAAAACAAACAATAGCCCATTTATTGGGCATTAAAACAGAGTATTTAAAATCAACAAAATTATTAAAGGGTAAAAGCAGTTATGAAATACTTGAAGAAATATGTGCGGACCCATATAAAATATGTAAGTTAGTTAGCGATGGACATTTAACATATAGTTCATTTATTTCACCTTATGCAGATGATAAGGCAGATAATTTTATGAATAATTGTGGAATAAATGATATAAATAGTATTGAATTTATATGTTCTTACATTAAAGAATATAGTTTTATAACTGGCAAACAACAGCTTGAAGGAGATTACTATATATGCTATGGGAAGACAGACGGACTATTAATCTTAGGGCTTAAAAAAGAAGGCAGATATTACCAACCAATGACTAATAGAATTATTGATTTAAATGACAAAGAATCTAAAGAATTTTTAGGTCAATTACTTACTAATCAGCACATAACTACATTATCGACAATAATGTTAGGAAATGAATATGGAGAAAGCAAAAAAATATTCTACAATAATGAAGAAAAAATAAAAAAAGTAAAAACCCTTAATGCTTATAGTGAAGAATATGATGCCACAGTAGAAGTTGGTAAAGATTATATGTTCATACTAGAAAAATTTAGTAAATTATATAACTTCAGTAAAGAGTTAGATGATATTTTGACATTTATATCAAATACAATGCAAAATAAATGCCCAGTAAATTTATCAAAATTACAAGAAAAGAATGTAACATTATCTGAAAGTATGATTAGTATGATAAATGCATATAATTTATCATTAGAAAAAGAATTAACATCAGAGGGAGCAAATATATATGCAAAAAAAACTAAAGAAGAACGCGATAAACTACGTGAAGAATTTATAAAAATTCAAACTGAACTTGCCGCAGCAATTAATGTTAATGAAAAACTAGTACAGGAAAATAAAAAATTACAAGAAGATAATCAAAGATTACAAGAGGAAAACAAAGCTTATGGTGATAGAGAAACAAGAATAATAAAAATATTAACTAGAGAAAATGATGTTAATGATGAACAAAATCATTAAAATTTCTTGACATAAACAAAATAAAACTATATAATAAAGTAGCATTTGACTTGGAGGTGTATTATATAATGAAAAGAACTTATCAACCTAATAACAGAAAAAAAGCTAAAAAGCATGGTTTCTTTGCTAGAATTAAAGGTAATGTTTTAAAAAGTAGAAGAAATAAAAAAAGAAAAAAATTATGTGCATAATTTTGTTTTCTTTTTTATTTTTTTATATCTAATTTAATATGAAGAAGATAGAAATAATCAAATCATCAAGGGAATATACTGAAATAATTAATACTAATATTTACAGAAGAAGCAAATATTTTAGTATATATTATCGTAAAACCGGTGATGAAAATAAATATGGTATTACTATTCCAAAAAAGACAGGAACAGCGGTAATACGTAATAAAATAAAGAGAAGGGTAAAAAACATTATTGATAATAATAAAAATATAGTGCAAAAAGGCTATGACTATGTTATAATTGTTAAGAAAGGCATAGTAGATTTAACATACCAAGACATGGAAAAAGAATTGTTAAAACTACTAAGTATGGGTGATTAATTTGAAACAAGGAAAAAAAACATTTAAAATAGTACTAATTATCCTAAGTTTAGTTATGTTAACAGGATGTACTAAAACATTAACTGGAGAAGATAAAAAGGCTGTAAAATATGAAGAAACTGGTAAAGCATTAACTGAAAATATTCTTTGTAAACCTACAAATAAAGATGTAATAGAACTATACAAAGAAAATAAAGTTGATGTTGATAAACTACCAAGTTGTGAAAACTTTAAACCTTTTTCTGAGTATGAAGGACTATGGACAACAGTATTTGTAAAACCGCTTGCTTGGGTAATCATAAATATTGGCGTACTTTTAGGTAAAACAGGTCTAAGTAAAGGGTTAGCAAATGGATTTGCAATTATTTTATCTTGCTTAGCAATAAGATTAATACTATATCCATTTACTAGAAAAACTGCAATGCAGTCAGAAAAAATGAAAGAAGTTCAGCCACAATTAGAAAAATTAGAAAAGAAATATAAAGATAAAACAAGTGAAGAAGATCAAAAGATGAAAGCACAAGAAATGATGGTAATTTATCAAAAAAATAAAATAAATCCATTATCAAGTTGTTTACTATCATTCATTCAAATACCATTATTATTTGCATTTCTTGAAGCAATAAATAGAACTCCGGTAATATTTGAAAATAAATTCTTCAAGTTAGATATGGGAACTACAATATCACACGGAATAATGTCAAAGACATGGTATCTATATGTACTACTATTTGTTATTATTCTTGCAACATCATATCTATCATTTAGAAAAACATTAAAAGATCAAACTGGAATGGCTAAACAAATGAAAAGTACAATATATATCATGCTTGCTATGATAGTTATAGCATCATTTAGTTTACCAGTAGCTCTTGGTTTATATTGGATAGCATCATCATTATTTACAGTGGCTCAAAACTTGATTGTTGAAAGAAAGAAGGCAAAGAAGTAATGAATAAGTATTATTTTGAAGGAAAAACACAGGAGCAGGCAATTAACCTTGCACTATATGAACTAAATATATCTGAAGACGATTTAATAGTAAATAATGTTGAAGATAAAAGTAGTTTGCTAAAGAAGAATGTTAAAATAGAAGTATTAAATATAAAAGAAATAATTTCATTTATCAAAGATACATTAAATAAAATAACTGAGTTAATGGGAGCTAAATCAAATCTTGAAGTAAAAAGAAGAGAAAAAAGTATTTCAGTTACAATATTCTCTGAAAACAATGCTATTCTTATTGGTAAAAATGGTAAGAATGTTGCTGCTCTTCAATTACTAATAAGACAAATGGTAAATTCAAAATTAAAAGAGCCATTATCAATTATTATTGATGTTGGGAATTATAAAGAAAAAAGAGCAAGAAGCATTGAGTACTTAGCCAAAAAACTAGCAAGAGAAGCATACAAAACAAAAACAGAAGTAACCATGGATAGTATGAATTCTTATGAAAGAAGAATAGTACACGAGGTCCTAGCGGATGACAAATATGTTTATACAGAATCAATTGGTGAAGAGCCAAATAGAAAAGTAGTAATTAAATTAAAAGAAAGTAAATAAGTGTAAAATACTTTCTTTTTTAATTTATATTGTAAAAATTAAATGACAATTAAGACAGAATGTGATAAAATACTACCAGAGAAAGAAGGCGTATTATGGGAGATACAATCGCAGCCATATCAACAACTGCAGGAGTAGGAGCAATATCAATAATAAGGTTAAGTGGTGAAGAAGCACTAAAAATAACAAATAAAGTTTTTACGAAAGATTTGACAACTGCGGCATCACATACTATTCATTATGGATATATTAAAGATGGTAATGAAAAAATAGATGAAGTTCTAGTAAGCGTAATGCTAGCACCAAAAACATTTACAAGAGAAGATGTAGTAGAAATAAATTGTCATGGTGGAATAGCTACTACTAATAAAGTATTAGAATTATTACTAAATAATGGTGCTAGACTAGCAGAGCCAGGAGAATTTACAAAAAGAGCCTTCTTAAATGGAAGAATAGATCTTCTTGAGGCAGAGGCTACAATGGATTTAATATCATCAAAATCAGAAACGGCCAGAAAAATATCAATAAACACACTAACTGGTGAGACATCTAATCTAATCAAAAGTCTTCGCAGTGATTTAGTTCAAATTATCAGTAATATTGAAGTAAATATTGACTATCCAGAATATGAAGATGTTGAAGATATGACTAATGATAAAGTACTTCCAAATATCAAAAAATTTAGAGAAAGACTAGAAAATATTATCAAAAAATCTGAAGACAGTAAAGTAATTAAAGAAGGTATAAAAGTAGGAATAATAGGTAAGCCAAATGTTGGTAAAAGTAGTCTCCTAAATGCACTTATTGAAGAAGAAAAAGCAATAGTTACAAATATTCCTGGGACTACAAGAGACATAGTAGAAGGAACTATTGTCCTTGGTGGAATAACCTTAAATATAACAGATACTGCTGGTATTAGAGAAAGTGATGACCTAGTGGAGATGCTAGGAGTCACCAAAAGCCTAAAGATAATAGATTCGTCAGACTTAGTAATATTTATACTAAATAATAATGAAGAATTATCAGATGAAGAAAAAGAATTATTAAACAAGTTAAAAGACAAAAAGAAAATAATTGTGGTAAATAAAATCGACCTAGAAGGTAAATTAGATAAATCATTATTAGGAGATTATATAGAAATATCAGTAAAAGAAAATATTGGAATAGATAAAATAAAAGACAGAATAAGAAAACTATTCAATATAGGAGAGCTTTCATCTAATGACTTAACATATTTATCAAATGCTAGAACTATATCATTATTAAAAAAATCACTAACTATAATAGATAGCACTATTAAAGAAATAAATGATAATAGCCCAATAGATATAGTAGAACTAGGACTAAGAGATGCATGGAATACTCTTGGTGAGGTAATTGGAGCAACATATAAAGATGAATTGTTAGATGAATTATTTTCTAGATTTTGCTTAGGAAAGTAGAGTGATAACATGAATTATGAAGTAATAGTAGTAGGCGGAGGACACGCCGGATGTGAAGCTGCCCTTGCTTCCTCTAGAAAAGGACATAAAACCCTTTTAGTAACAGGAAATATAAATAACATAGCTACAATGCCATGTAATCCATCAATTGGCGGATCTGCAAAAGGAATAATTGTAAGAGAAATAGATGCACTAGGAGGCTCTATGGGTGAGGTGGCGGATGCAACTCTTATTCAGATGAAGATGTTAAATTATGCTAAAGGCCCCGCAGTAAAATCATTAAGAGCCCAAGCAGATAAAATAACATATCCTAGAGAAATGTTAAAAGTATTAAGAAGTGAAAAGAATCTTTCTATCAAAGAAGGAATGGTTGAAGACCTAATTGTCAAAGATAATACAGTCCATGGTGTAGTACTAGATACAGGGGAAAACATAATATCAAACATTGTTATCTTAACAACAGGAACATACCTAAAATCTGATATTCTAGTAGGAGACACCCGTACCAGAAGTGGTCCCCATAACGAAAGACCATCTATGCATTTATCTGACAACTTAAAAAAATATGGTTTTAACATCCTAAGATTAAAAACAGGAACACCACCAAGAATTGACAGAAGTACTATTGACTTTACTAAAACACAAAGAGAGGATGGTGACAAAGAAGCTTATACATTCTCACATACTAATCCTCCAGTTTATGATGTAAATAATCAGGAGCCCTGTCATTTAATATACACAACAGAAGAAACTAAAAAAATAATTCTAGATAATCTAAATAAATCAAGTATGTATGGTGGATTGAATGACATAACAGGAGTAGGCCCAAGATACTGTCCTTCAATTGAAGATAAAATAGTAAGATTTAGTGATAAAGAAAGACATCAGTTATTCTTAGAACCAGAAAGCAAGTATTATGATGATATTTATCTTCAAGGATTTTCAACAAGTATGCCAAGAAATATCCAAGAAGAAATGGTACATAGTCTTCCTGGCCTAGAGAAGGCTAAGATATTAAGATATGCCTATGCTATAGAGTATGATGCTATTTATCCAACACAAATAAAACCAAGTTTAGAGACTAAAGTATTAAATAATCTCTTTACTGCCGGCCAAATAAATGGCACCAGCGGTTATGAAGAAGCTGCTTGTCAAGGATTAATCGCTGGTATTAATGCCGGTCTAAAACTAGAAGGAAAAGAACCATTGATACTAAAGAGAAATGAAGCTTATATAGGAGTATTAATAGATGATTTAGTAACTAAAGGCACCAAAGAACCATATCGTATGTTAACTTCACGAGCAGAATATCGTCTTTTACTAAGACATGACAATAGCGACTTAAGATTAACTGAGTATGGCCATAATGTTGGATTAGTAACAGGAGCAAAATACCAAAAGTTTAAAGAAAAGAAACAAAATATTTTAGAATTAATAGAAAAATTAAAAGAAATAAAAATAACTGTGGATAATGAAAAGAGAAGGGTAACAACTACTGTATATGACTACCTAAAGAATCCAACAGCCAAGTTAGAAGAACTAAACAAAGTATTTAATCTAAATCTAAATTATTCCAAAGAAGCACTTGAAGAAGCAGAAATACAAATAAAATATGAAGGATATATCAAAAAAGTAGAACGTGAAGCCGAGAAGATGCTTAAAAATGAAGAAAAACAAATACCATTAGATATAGATTATGATAAAGTACCTAATCTAGCTAGTGAAGCAAGACAAAAATTAAAAGAAGTAAGACCATTAAACATAGCTCAGGCTATACGTATTAGTGGTGTTAATCCGGCAGATATATCAATATTATTAGTATATTTAAGGAAGTTTTATAATGTCTAAAGAAGAATTTATAATTAAAGTAAAAGAGCTTGGATTAGTTCTTACTGATAAAGAATTACATAGTTTAGATAGATACTATCAAATACTAAAAGAAGAAAATAGTAAGTATAATTTAACTAGAATAATTGAAGAAGAAGAAGTATATTTAAAACATTTTTATGATAGCCTAACAATAACAAAAGTTGTAAATATAGATAATCAGAGTATTTGTGATTTAGGCTCAGGAGCAGGCTTTCCTGGTTTAGTATTAGCAATATGTTTTCCTAATGCTCAATTAACTTTAATAGAAGCAAATGGTAAGAAATGTCATTTTTTGAATATAGTAAAAGAATCTTTGAATTTAGATAATGCAACAATAATAAATACTAGAGTAGAAGATTACTCTAAGAAAAATAGAGAAGTATTTGATATAGTGACAGCACGAGCAGTAGCTCCATTAAAACATTTGTTAGAATATGGAATTCCTTTAGTAAAGGTAAATGGTTATTTTATAGCAATGAAGGCTAATACTGAAAATGAAGAAATAAATATAGTTAACTACTATAATAAGTTAGATATTAAAGAAGAATCTAGAGTTATATTTAATTTACCTAAAGAAAATAGTATTAGAACTATAATTAAATACTTAAAACTAAAAGAGACAAGTCAAAGTATCCAAGAAGATATTCTGAAATTATTAAGAAAGATATATAGTGCAGTATTATATATCTTTTTTTATCTCCGCTTGAGCCTAAGGTCTCAAGTGGCTTGATAGAGTCTAGGTCTCTATCAAGAACATCTTTAGTAAAAACACTTGAAAAATATGTATTTTTATGATACACTAATGCTGATTTTGAGGGGAGTTAAATTAATATGGAAAATAGAAAAATTTCTAAAATAATTGAAGAGGTAAATGAAGTGGTGTCTTCAATGACGCCTGCAAAAAAATATATAAGTGGTAAAAAACTAAATGCCAAGACACAAAAAGCCTTGTCAGATATTGAAAAAAACCACAATACATCTTGGGCTGTAGAAATTTTTAGAAGAAATCAAGAAAACTTAGACCTTATATCATTGTTATATAGAGGAAATAAAATTTCTTATGAAAAGATGTTTACAGAAGCGTATGATTATGCAAAATCATTAAAGAGTATTGGATATACAAAAGGTGATACAATTCCAATTTGTGTTGATAATATACCAGAATTTGTTTATTTAATGATTGGAGCTAGCTTTATAGGCTGCAATTTGGTTGTGGTGGGTGATTGGTTTAATAAAGAGTATTTAAAAGAAATATTAAATGAAACAAAGAGCAAATATATATTTGTTTCAAATAAAAACTATGTGCAAATAAATGAGGCAATAAATGAATCAAATATAGAAGAAATAATAATGCCTACACTTAATGATTCACTACCAATAGACAAAAATAGTGTTAAATACAATCCATACCAAGAAATAGAAGCAAAATTTTGTCATAATTTTACAAACAACATTAGTGAATTAAAAAAACAAAGCCAAAAGAGAATATTTGGTATTAAAGAATTTGCAAATATAGGAAAAGATTATACAGGAGAAGTAATAGAAAATGTTTCGATTGATGCTCCTTTTATACAAACGTATACCAGCGGAACAACTGACCCTGGCCGTCCAAAAGGAGTAATTCATTCTACTAGAAGCTATATAACATTATCTAGGTGGAAAGAATCAGATGTATCAGGATTACCAAGTATGAGAAATATGACTATTTTAGGACATATTCCCACATATACTCATATGGAACTATCATGTGCAATATCGGATACATTATATGAAAAATGTACTTTAGCATTAGAACCATATTATGATAGAGACTTCTTTATTTATTCACTTTTAATCAACAAGCCTAACTTTGTACCAGCATCAACCGGATTTTGGACAAAATTGTGTGATCAATTAAATCATGATGAAAAGTTTAAAAATATTAATATGCCTTTTTTAATGTTACCAACAGTAACAGGAGAAGAGTGTTCACCTGGAGAAGAATATTATTATAATGCAACATCAAAAAAACATAAATTTGGTACCGATAAATTACCTTATCCACTATCACCAGTAACATTTTCAATAGGTGGAGGAACATCTGAAAGTAGTGGCGTATTTGTTACAATACTAAAATCATTACAAGAAAAAAAGATTAGCAATATTGTAAAAAAGTATGGTCTAGGGCTTACTCCTCATAGTTTTGTTGACCTGGAAGTTTTAGATAAAGATGGAAATTATTGTCCCATAGGTAAACCGGGAATATTAGTAATAAATGGCCCTTGTAATATGCTGGGATATAGCGAATCAAAATTAAACGATTCCATATATGTAAAAGATAGTAAGGGGAAAACTTGGTTAAATCAAGGTGCTTATTCCTATAAAACAGATAATCAAGGAAGAATAAAAATGAAAGGAAGACCAAATAGTTTTATTACTTTATCCGATAAAACCGAATTACCATACTACATAATTGAAGATATAATTGAAAAAGATATAAAAAATATTATGGTAGCGGTTCTTCTAAAAATAAATGATGATTCTTATATTTGTCATATCGAATTACAAAGGCAAAGCAAATTATCACAAGAAGAAGTTATCAATAATGCTATGAATAGATTAGCTAATAGTGTCCCATTGGAAGTATTAAAAAAGTTATACTTAAGAATAATACCATCATTTCCTGTAGCTCCAAGTGGTAAAAGGGATACAAATCCTTTATTAGCAGAAAAAGTACCTGAAGATAGTATTAATTGTGCTGAGTATTTAAAAACTTCAAGAAATGTAAAGAAGAGAGTAAAACAATAATTACTCTCTTTTCTAATGTGGACAATAATACAAATAAATGTTATAATCGTAGTATAAGACAATAGGAGAATTATTATGAATGTTGAATTTTTAATTTTATATGCACTTATATTATCAATAACATTAAATATAATGTACTTCATCAGGAAACACATTAACTCTAACGAGGCAAAAATATTTTCAAAAATTCTTTTTTCAAATTTACTTGGATTAATGTTAGAATTGATGTGTATATATATGAGCAATAAATTTTCTCCAACATCATTGCCCGCAATAATCTTTACAAGAGCATATTTAATATATTTAATAACGTATTTATTGTTTATGACACTATATAATTATGTTTTATGCTATACAACAGAAAAGCAAAAAAAATTAGAACATTATAAAAAATTAAGAAACATATCATACACTATTTATGCTGTATGCGTTGTTGTGTGTATGGCATTACCATTGCAGACAGAAAAAGGTTATGCTATAGGCCCGGCAGTTAATTTTGTATATTTGTGTTCTACAATATGTATAAATGTATGGTTTATTCCAATGATAAAAAACAGAAAAATAATAGAACATAAAAAATTTGTACCACTTTATATATTTATTCTTCTTATAATTATCGTTGCTATAATACAAAGAATTTATCCTCAAGCTACTTTAATAACAATAGTGGAATTTCTAATAGTTTTCATAATGTATCATACCATTGAAAATCCTGATATGAAAATGTTAGATGAAG
>FR887353.1 GCA_000431795.1 Clostridium sp. CAG:302 | reverse complement strand
GAATTCTACCATCTAAAATCACTAAACCATATGCCCCTAATTGTTTATATTCTTTCATTTTTATCTTCCTCTCTTTCTATCTATATGATACATATTATATCATATATTTTAAAATAAATTAATATTTATTTTAATTTTTTTAATATTTTTATTCTATTATCTAAATTTTCATACATCCAAGAAAATTTTCCATATTGTTTTAATCCACAATCGACTATCATTTTTAAAATAACATACATTCTATATATTTCTATTCGTATTTTTTCGTCTCTGTTTAAATTAATTTTTTGAAATCCAGCTAAAAAGTTGTTACTTATCTTACCATCGATGGTATGAAAATAAAATGTCATTAATTCGTCGCAAAAATATAAATCTGAAAAATCTACAATGCCAGTTATTTTACTATCTTCAACTAAAATATTACCATCCCATATATCAGTGTGACATAAACATAAATTTAAAATATTATTTAAACTTTTTTCATTTTCATCAATTATATCACTGATTGTTTTATATGTATCATTTGATAACTCTATATTAGCCTTATGAGCATCTTCAATCAATAAGTGAAATAAATAAGAAACAAATTCATAATTACTATAGAATTTCTTTTCCGGACTACTTGGCAAAAAGAATGAATCCTTCGTTATAGAGCAAATTTTTCTACTTAAGATTCCCAATTGATATTCTATTTTTGATTTAGAATCAACACTAATAGTGTTTTTTATTTCTAAATAATTTTTTCCATCTATAAAAGTCATAAATATATATGGCGATTCACAAACAGTACAACTTTTGTCATAATATATTAACCTTGGTGCCGGAAAATCTATTTCTTCCATTTTTTTTAACATATTTGCTTCCCACCAAATAATATTTTTATCAGCAGTAATCATTTTTGATTCGTCTTTTGGCGCTATCTTAAGAACAAATTTTCTGTTTTTTTCTAAGATTAAATAAACTGCGTTTTTTAAACCACCATTTAATATTGTTGCCTGCATATTACATGGCTCTTCACCAAAGGCTTTTTTGTACATTCTCTTAATATTTTCAAAAGTTTGGTAATTTTTTACAGAATTATTTTTATTACTGGTGGTCATTATTTGTTCCTTCTCTTTTATAGTCTTTAATATATTTTTTACAAATTTTATCGGTATATTCATACTCATCGTCATCCACAGTTAAATGAAATATATTATCATAGGCGTAGTCCTTTATTTTTTGTTTAAAATATTTTCTGATAAATGACTTCAATTCTGCTATTTCTTCTAACATATATCCCTTTTGTTTATTAAAATATATATAATTTGAAACCTTTATTACTAGATTTAGAATCATAATTGTATTACTATCATATTTATCTATTAAAGTACTGGCCTTTATAACTGGTATACCTTCAAATTCATGATTATGAACATAAATATCCTCTATAAATTGTCTATATTTTTCTTTTAGATCAATTTCAACGCAATTATAGATCACACTTTTTTCACTTATTAATTTGACTGCCTCATTCATCATTTCTTCATTTAATGAATTCCATAGTATACCAACGCAAGGTATTTCAATAGTTGGTAATTTATCTTTTTTTAAAACATCTCTTGCTATTAATTCATTTAAGATTTCTAGTACCTCATCTAATTTTCTAAATTTTTTCACATTTTTTGCTTTTAATAACAAATTAATCAAACGACTTACAACATCATGAATTTCTTCATCGAATTCTCCATTTTCCAACAATAGTTCTTTATAATCCCTCATAAAATTTCTTAATATATGAACTAGGCTATTGTATAGTATTTTTTCAGCAGCATCTCTATATTCTTCACCATAAGATAAAACTTGATTATAAGCTTCCTCTCCCCATTTTTGTAGCGTAAATAATTTTGTCGAAATTTTTTCTCCAGTTATAGAAACTTTTTTTCTTTTTACATAATGATAAAATGGCACTGGTACTAATGAAAAAGTTTTTCCTTCAATACATAGTCTATATATGTAATCAGCATCTTCCTTAAAGCAATTTTTATCAAACTTAATTTTTTTTATTGATGACAATCGATACAATTTATCCCAAGCTGGTATTAATATCGTTGCATCAGAATAAGCATTTATTAAATTCATTTTCCCGGATACATATCTCATGCCTTTTTGCTCGCAACTAACATCTTTAATATTACCATTTTTTAAATGAATATAAAAGCTTCCTTCACACACATCTGCTCCAGTTTTTTCAATCTCTTTTAATAAAGTTTCAAACATAGAATTATCAATATAATCATCAGAATCAATAAAACTGATATATTCTCCAGTAGCAAGTTCTATCCCTTTATTTCTAGTTTCTGCTAAACCTTTGTTTTTTTGGTGTACCACCTTAATTCTGTCATCTTGTTCAGCTAATAATTTACACATTTCTAATGATTCATCAGTAGAGCCATCATCTATTAGTACTATTTCTAGATTTCTATATGTTTGATTTCTGATACTATTTACACATCTACCTAAATAATCGGCAACATTATATACCGGAACTATTACAGTTATTTTTTTAGTACCAAACAAATTAAAGTTTATAAAATCTCTTAATTTATTTTCCCAATCATTTGATAGTTCCAATTCTAAATGATATTTTGATTTAGAGTAATTTGATTCATTACTACTTTTTTTATACTTTTTTAATAATTCCATTTCATTAGTGGCAATATAAGTATTATCAGAATATACTTTTATTATTAAATTACAATCATCAAAAATTGAAGAACATTCCAATACCGAATAATCAACAACTATTGTTTTTTCTTTTCCTAAACCATTTATTCTTTTCCATAATTCTTTGTCTATTTCATTTTTAATTTTTAGCAACAACGTTTGATTGTTTTTCCAATTGTCCTTTTTGACTCCTTTTTTATAGATATTTTTTAATACAATCTTTTTTAGTATTTCATCTACATCTATGTAGTCAAATAAATAATATTTCTCCATAAAACTATAAATTTTCTCTTTTTCATAATTTCCAGTTATTCCTATTATCATATTTCACTCTCCATAATATCAATAGGTTTTTTTGATTACATTTTATATTATTTAAATGTATTTAAAAGCCTATCCTCCATAAACTTTGCTTATATACTAACATTTTTTTATGTCGTTGTCAATTATTTACTTAAAAATCATAATTTTATTATTTATGTTTTTTATCACTTATTGTAATTAAAAAACAAGGGAGATATTTCTCTCTTATTTGTTAACTATTTCTTAGTGTTTACCCATATTAGATCTTTGATGGTATCTAAGTATAACTTTTTAGTAGCACTATCTATATCGTTTACTTCACTAATTAATTTGACTATTTGATTCCATTTTAAATTCTTTATTTCTTTAAATTCTTTGATATTATTATTTTCTAGAATATTAAATATAGCATTTATCATTCTTTTCATTTCTTTATCGTTATAGTTTTTAAACCAAGATTTTATTCTATTATCAATAGTAATACTTAGTTTGGATTGTTTTCCTTTTTCTAGAAATTCTCCAAAACACTGCCAGGTATTCATATTATGACTTAATACTCCTCTTGCAGTACTTTTTACTATGTATTTATTATTTGAAGTATTTAGAAGCATACCCACTATTGTGTCTTCTGGTACATATACTTGTAGTTTTGGTAGTATTTTCTTAAAATTACTACTTGTATATTCTTTATCTCTAAAACCAGGGCCATCTAAATTATATATGGTTTTTATTCTATTAAATATATCTTCTTTAATATACATAACGGATGTCATAGCAAGATTACCACCTTTAGAGTGACCTCCAACAAATATTTCATTATCATTTGGAGTAATAACTTCCTCTAAATATTTAATAGCGGTTTTTTGGGCTACTACAGGGAAACTATAAGCAAGTGATAAGTCTTCTTTCCAACCTATTACTGTACCATTTGTACCCATAAAAGATATAAATACTTTATCAGCAAAATGAATAGTAATAGCTCCAAATTGTTTTTCATTATCAATTAGTCTTCTATAATTACTTAGATAGATATCTTTATATCTATTACTATTATAAATATCTTTTAAATTACTAATATTCTCTTTCATAAAACTAGTTAAATAGATATCTTTTTTAAATTCTTGATAAGTAGTAAAGGCTTCTTTTAATGTTATTTTATTATTGCCTTTTGGTACTATATTACTCCAATCTATATAAGATAATTCTGAAAATATTATAACGTCATTTATATTTAATTTATTTTCTTTAAAAGAAATATTCTTATAATATTTTAAATAATCTTTAATCGTAGCCATATTATACTACCTCCATATTCAAATTTTTAATAATACTTTTTATTTTATTTGAAGACTCTTCAAGCACTTTTAGTTCTTCACCCTCAAGTACAATTCTAACTAATGGTTCAGTACCTGATGGTCTTACTACTAATCGATAGTTACCATTAAAATTATTTTTTATTTCTTTGATACTATCTTCAATTATGTTACTAGTAGCAAAATCATTTTTATTGTTTACTTTAATGTTTATATGTACTTCAGGATATTTATGCATAATCTTAGTTAAATTACTAAAAGTAGTATTAGTGCTTGCAAGAATAGATAACATTATTAAAGAAGTAAGAGGGCCATCTCCAGTATTACAATATTCTTTTAGAATAATATGACCAGCCTCTTCGCCACCTAGTGAAAGATTATTATCTCTTAAGTATTCTAATACATATTTATCTCCAACATTAGTAGTTATAAATTCTATATCATTATTTTTGCAATATTCTAATAGTCCTAGATTACTTAGTATTGTACCTACGATAGTATTTTTATTTAATCTATTTTTATTTTTTAGATCATTACTTATGATAGCTAGTGTATAATCACCATTAATTATATTACCTAGTTCATCTATGAATACTACTCTATCAGCATCACCATCATATGCTATACCTATATCTAATTTATTATTAATAACATAACTACTTAATACTTCTGGATGAGTAGAGCCACAATTATTATTAATATTAGTACCATTTGGAGCATTATTTATTATATGATATTTAGAACCTAATTTAGAAAAGATATATTCGCATACTTTAGAAGAAGCTCCATTAGAGGCATCTATTCCTATATTTAAATTATTATAGTTAACATTATTATTATATTTATTTAATGAATCTAATAAATGATTACCATAATCTTTTATTACATCTCTATTATCTAAAATTATACCTCTTTTAGTACTATAATATTTTATATTGTCAAATATTAAGTCTTCAATATTTGATTCAACATCATCTGATAATTTATAACCTTCTTTGTCAAATATTTTGATACCATTATATTCATGGGGATTATGTGAAGCACTAATCATAATACCTAAATCATAATTATAATATTTTACTAAATATGATATACCTGGTGTTGGTATTAAACCAGCATCTAATACTGAAATACCACATGATAATAGTTCTTCTTTTAATGTACTTAATATCATGTTAGCAGATTCTCTTCCATCATTTCCTATTATAACTTTAATACCTTTATTTTCCCTATTAAATATATAGGCGATAGCACTTGCTACTTTGATAACTAACTCTTTAGTTATATTCTTATATGCTATACCTCGTATACCATCTGTTCCAAATAATTTTTTCATACTTTATCCTTTCTCTATGATGTTATTTTCATCTTTCATAATACTATTACTTGGTATTATTCCTCGTACTCTTGTTAAGGGATATATACTTGTATTACATCCTATAATAGTACCTGGATATAATACACTATTGCTACCTATATTAACATTATTACCTATTATAGATCCTAACTTAATCATATTTGTATCTATACCTCTAATTACAATATTACTCTCATCATTCTTTAAATTACTTAGGATTACTCCCGCACCTAGATGAGAATGATAACCAAGTATAGAGTCTCCAACATAGTTAAAGTGTGGTATTTGACTATTATCAAATATAATGGAGTTTTTTACTTCAACACTATTTCCTATTACACAGTTATCTCCAATTATGACATTTCCTCTTAAATAGGCTCCTGGTCTTATTTCAGTATTCTCTCCAATTATACAGGGTGCTATTATCGTAGATAATTTATCTATCTTAGTATTATTACCTACCCATATATTTTCTTCAATCATAGTATATTTATCTTTATCTAAAGAATTACCTATATCTATAATATTATCTTCTATCTTAGGTAATACTTCCCATATATAAGTAATATCTTTAAATAAACTATTTCCTACTGTTTTACTAATATCTATAATTTCCTCTAACTTCATAATATATATTCTCCTTATTACTTTATGTACTTAGTATATCATTTTTTAATTAAAAAGACAATCCTAGTATTAGGACTATCTATTTATATTATTTCTTTATGATTATTATACTCTTTACTTTTATATGATATTATTCCTTCATATGCTAACCTTGAATATAAGAAACATAATGGAATATTATTATCTTTACATATTTTTTCTCTTTTTAATGGATCTATTTTTACATTATTCCAAATATTGTCTGGTATCATTTGATTTAATGCAAAATTATCCATTTCTTTTTCACTAGTTTCTTCATTATTTACCATTATTTTATTTTTTAATTTATTATAATCACTTTTAATATGTCCCATTTCGTGATATAGAGTAAAATAGAAACTAGCCTTTTCTTTAAAATATCTAGTTATATATATACACGGATTATTATTTTTTACCATAGTACAGCCTCTTATTTTAGTACCATTTAGCGCATCTTCAATTACTAGGTAAATACCATATTTGTTAAATAGTCTAATTAATTCTTCTTCATTGAATTTTTTGTTTCTAATAATTTCTAATTCTTTTAATAATAATGTTAAGTTACTACTTAAATATTCTGGTATATTTGTTTTTTCCATTTTTTTATCACATCTTTTTATCCATAGATATATTTTATTAATATCAGCATCTTCTTTTTTCTTATATAATATTTTATGATTAAGATAATTACTAACATTATCAAAACTTGCTATACCTAAATAATCAAGTAAATCCATAGCATTTTGGGTATATGACGAACTATCTTTTAATGTTATCCATTTCTTTTTAGCCATTTCATTTATACAAAAAGTATTTAAGTATTTATTTATTTCTTTTTCGCTATTAAACCTTTCATTTAAATATTCGTATATTCTCTTTTTAGTTTCTACATAAAATATTAAATTAACATCTATATCAGTAATTAAACTTATACCTAACATAAGTTCTTCAGATATATTAGTTTTACCATTTAGTATTTCATTCATATGTTTAGTAGAAATGCCTAATCTTTCTGCAAAATCAGTTTGTGATATTTTATAGTACTCTAAATAATCTTTTAACATACTTCCAAATCCTTGCATTGTTATCCCTCCCCATAGTGTTTATCATCTATTGATACGAATTCTATTTTATCAATTGTTAAATTATTATAAGGATATTCTCCTTCTGGTTTCATTATTAATCTCAATTTACTGTTTATTCTTGCGGTATAATATTCTTTAAGATTACCGCTTTTCTTAGTAATATAATATATATCTTTATATGGGCTGCATAATAGTTCTTGAAGATTATTACTAGATAATATAATATTTTTTATATTTTCTATTTTTTCTTTTTCTTTTATCATATGCTTATTAATTATAATTTTTTTATAGTCCCTCTTGTATGCTGTACTCTCGTTTATAACCAAATTTACACCTCAAATATATTATAACTTATCAGGTTACAATATGCAAGTATAATTTTTGGTTTTATTAAAATATTTATCTTAATTTACTTTAGTCTAAACGACCATAAATTTCTTATTTGAGGTTCTAATGTTTCATAACTCCATAGTTCATTGCTTCTTTCCCTACTATTAGGATCATTTATGATAAATTGTTTATTCTTTGTTCCTACAATTGTAATTATATGTCCTGTCGTTGTAAAGTCTCCTTTTTTCATACTACAAATAATGGGATGGTTTTGTTCTAATTCATTTATTATTGAAGCCTTTGATAATGGTATTTCTGTTCCTATAATTCCATATTTACTGGTTCCTTCAGTAAAAAGACTCCAGCTTGTACCACCAGTATAATAACCTTTTTGATATGAGTATGTTGCAATATCATAAGGAGTAATATCATTTCTACCAGTAAGACCTGCGATTATCATAGCAAGAGATGTTGGTCCACAGCCATTTATTGCAATAACATCGTCACCATACATTCCATATCCCCATCTAGTATCATATTGAAGTAGTAATGGATATTTACCTTTGGTAACTTTACCTATATCATTAGAAAATACTTGTCCTTTATAATCTAAATAATTTAATACATAGTCAGTCATATCAAGATTTCTAGAAAGCATTTCTAATAATATTTTAGGATAACTATCTTTATTTTTCATAATCTTTGCAATATCTGGATTTTCATTTGCTAAAGTCTCTAAATAATTAATACTATCTATATTTTTATTATTTATAGTCTCTTCTGCGCTCTTATATTGGTGATTAAATTTATAATTATAATATTCAGTTCTTATAAAAATAATGGATACTAAAATAATAACAAATATTAATATCTTTCTTTTAGTTTTTTTCTTTGTTTCTTTTTTCATAAATTATTACCTCAATTCTTATTAAAAAACAATCATTATAGCTGATAAATACATTATACCAGTTTTTTAATGATTGTTTTTTAAGTTTTTCTTATAATTATATTAATTTTTTCTTAATTACATTAACTTACTCTATAATGACCTATAATATCATTTCTATTTTCTAATATATCTTCTTCATAATGTAATTGATATGGATTGGCATGATGAATAATAAATGGTATTCCTTTACTATTTCTTTTATCTGATACAATACCAATATGTTTTTTAAATATAATTATATCTCCTCCTTGCCAAGAAGGAATATCATTAATATCAGTAGTTAATTTAATACTATTTCTTTCAAAATATACTTTTAAATTTCTTACTCTTCTAAAATCTATATTTTTATCTATAGTTTTAATATTATAATCTTCTTTATTATTTATGATATCATCATTTACTAGTACTCTTAAATCATAACCTGCTCCTTTTAATCCAAAAGCTACTACATCAGAACATACTCCATATTCATCATTAGGATAGCCAGTACTATAATATTTACTTTTGTATTTTGGTTTAGTCTTTATATATTCTCTAACACTATTTAATATATCAGTTTGATCATCTATGCCATCATTATCTTTATCTATATTACTAATATAAGTATTAATGTTAAAATCACTATTACTATATTTTCTATGTGGTATTATATTAAGTATATATAATAAATATATTATTCCTACTACTAGTACTAGTGTTACCACTATCATTATTACTTTTATTTTTTTTATAACCATCTACTCTAAAGCAAGACTAATTAATTTATCTAATAACTCACTATAAGATAATCCTATACTTTCCCATAACTTAGGATACATACTTATCGTAGTAAATCCAGGCATAGTATTTATTTCATTTAATATTATTCTATTGGTATCTTTTTCTAAGAAGAAATCTACTCTAGATAGTCCAGAGCAGTCAAGAGACTTATATGCTTTAATAGCAGTTTTTCTTATTTTATCACTAATATCTTTATCTATATCATCTGGTATTATAGTTTTAGAATTGTCTACATATTTGGCACTATAACTATAAAATTCTCCTTTAGGTAGTATTTCACCAAGAGGTGAAGCTTCTACTTCATTATTTCCTAATACAGCACATTCTATCTCTCTACCGATAATATTTTCTTCAATTAATATTTTGCCATCAAAGCCTGAAGCATATTCTATATTTTTAATTACCTCTTCTCTAGTATGAGCTTTATTTATTCCAACTGAGGATCCACTTCTTGATGGTTTTATAAAGACTGGTAGTGATAATTCAGTTTCTACAAGTAATGCAATATCTTGTAATGATAATTCTTTTTCATTAAATTTATTATCTATATAGATATATTTATCTCTTACTTTTTTGATATAAATGTACTTAGCATTTTCTATTCCTACCTTATCAAATATCATTTTTGCATATACTTTATCCATACCTAAAGAACTTGCTAATACTCTGCAGCCTACATAAGGTACTCCAAGTAACTCAAATAGTCCCTGAATAGTACCATCTTCACCATATAAACCATGTAAAACTGGAAAGACAACATCTAAGCTTCTTAAATAATCAAAGACATTATCTATTTTATTATCTTCTTTATACCATTCACCTTTTTTATCAATATATATTTTATATATATCGTATTTATCTTTATCTAAATTATCTATTACGCTTTTTGCAGAATTAATAGATACTTCATGTTCAGTGGATAAACCGCCATATATTACACCTAATTTTATTTTTTTCATCTAATCACCTAATTAATTATATATTTTGATATTTATTTATATCACTAATTATATCTTTTAATGTACTTATATTTATTGTTTGCCTAGCATCAGAAAGACTCTTTTCTGGTCTTATATGAGCCTCAACCATTATACCATCTGCACCTGCAACTACTGAAGCTATAGATAATGGTCTTATCATGTATCTTGTTCCAGTAGCATGAGATGGATCGACAATGATTGGATAACTCGTATTTTTCTTTATATAAGGAACTGCCGCTATATCAAGAATGTTTCTAGTAGTCGGATCAAATCCTCTTATTCCTCTTTCACAAAGAATTATATTATTATTACCTTCATTCTTTATATATTCAGCCGCTAAAAGCCATTCATTATATGTTGCGGATAATCCTCTTTTTAGAATAACGGGAGTCTTTAATTTACCTACTTCTTTTAATAGTTCATAGTTATACATATTTCTAGTCCCTATTTGAATTATATCTAGTTTATTACCATACTTTTTTACTTGTTCTATACTAGTTAACTCAGTAACTACTGGAATATTATATTTCTTACCAATATCAATTAATATTTCTACGCCTTCTTCTCTTAATCCTTGAAAGGCATAAGGACTTGTCCTTCCTTTAAATGTACCCGCGCGAAGTATATCTACATTTAATTCTTTTAATTTTTTAGTAATACCATCTAACTCTTCATAAGTACCAAAAGAACAGGGCCCCGCAATCACAACTTTTTTATCTTTAAATAACTTCATTATATTCATAATTAAACCTCACTAAAATATATATTATTTTCTATCTCATATTCAAGAGTAGTCTCTCTTCCATGACCAGGATATATTAACATATCTAACGGATAATTTTTTATCTTATTAAGACTTTCTTTCATAATTTTATAGTCTCCAGTAGGTAAATCACATCTTCCTATACTTTCATAAAAGATAAAATCACCACAGAAGAAAATATTTTCTTTTTTGAAGTAAAAACTTATACTATCACTAGAATGACCTGGATTAAATATAACATTAAAATTAAATTTATCTATTTTATATTCTTTTTCTTCAGTATTACTTCTATCATAGATTATATTTTTATCAAAATAAGATAAAGCTCCTACATGATCAAAATGCCTATGTGTAATTAATACTCCAAGTACTTTTCTATTATTTATTACCTTATTTATCTTATCTATATCATCGCCTGGATCTATTACTAATACTTTATCTTCTATTCCAAGTATATAACAGTTCTCTTCTAAAGAACCAGTAATAACTCTATCTATCTTCATATTTTACCTCACTTATCTATACTAATTGTATCATAGTTTTTATTATAATAAAAGAATAAATACTTGCCATTTTAGTAATTGAATAAAATTATTTTTAATAATAGAAGTTTAA
>FR887352.1:247-1708 GCA_000431795.1 Clostridium sp. CAG:302 | reverse complement strand
AAATACATAAGAGAGTATCCGAGAGTAAAAATAAATCTGATGAAAAGTTACTTAAAGGCTTCTATTACGATTTATATGTAATAAAACCTGAAGACATACCTGAATCCTATTTTCAAAATCAAGTTAAACTTGCTAGGGAAAGAGGATATGGTAATATTAGACTAACTAATGAAGATAGAAAAAGAATGACTGATCAAGTTATCGAAGACCAAAAACATTCTTTAGATAAGTGGATAGAATATTTTTTATATGATGAAGAAAGTAAATCTTATGAAATGTGGGAAAAATACTGGGTATTTCAAGGATTACAAAATTTAGGTAAATATGATAAAAAAACTTATAAATTTAGTAAAAGAGATAAAACAACAGTATATCCGTTTCCGCCAGTAGAAAGAGAATTTATTTTTACTACACTACATTTAATGGAAGACTATATTAAAGATAAAAAAGGTGATGAAGAAATTAAATCTGCCTTAGGTAGTGGTAACTTTAAAATGTTATATGAATATGTTATTAAACAAAGTATGTTAAAAGATAAACTTCAAAGTAACACCACTAGTGGTAAATGGGTAAAATATGAACAAGGTAGTGATTATAATATTTTAAGAGATTCACTTCAAGGGTATTATACTGGTTGGTGTACTGCTGCTGGTGAGAATTTTGCTAAAAGTCAGTTAGCAAATGGAGATTTTTATGTTTATTATTCTCTTGATAATAATGGTGAAGCCAAAGTACCTAGAATTGCTATTAGAATGGATGGAAATAATAAAATCGAAGAAATTAGAGGAATAGCGAATAAACAAAATATGGAGCCTGAGATGATGCCTATTCTTGAGATGGTGAGAATTTTGCTAAAAGTCAGTTAGCAAATGGAGATTTTTATGTCTATTATTCTTTTGATAATAATGGTGAAGCAAAAATACCTAGAATTGCTATTAGAATGGATGGAAAAAATAAAATCGGAGAAATTAGAGGAATAGCAGATAGGCAAAATATGGAACCCGAGATGATGCCTATTCTTGAGGAAAAATTAAAAGAGTTCCCTGATAGAGATAAATATTTAAAAAAAGAGCACGATATGAAATTACTTACTTTAATTGATAAAAAAGTAAATAATAATATTGAACTAACTTTGAATGAACTTAAATTTTTATATGAAATCAACAGTAAAATTGAAGGGTTTGGTTATGAGAGAGACCCCAGAATAGATGAAATAAAAAATAAAAGAAATATAAAGCAAGATTATGCATTAATATTTGATGTGAAAGGAGAAGAAGTTGCTTTATCACAGGAGGAGTGGAAACAAAATCCAAATAAATTTAAGATTTTAGATTCTGATTTATATCTATGGCATTTAGTTAAGCCCAATGGCTTAGTACTTCCACACCACATCAATGGTAGTTTATCTTTAAGCAATCTAACTAGTGCGGATGGTCTTGTTTTACCTCAAAATATTGGTGG
>FR887352.1:0-204 GCA_000431795.1 Clostridium sp. CAG:302 | reverse complement strand
AATACTCTATCTTTAGAAGGACTATCTACAGTTGAAGGAGTTGTTTTACCTCAAAAAATTGGTAATTTGGATTTAAGTGGTATAATTAGTCCCAAAGGACTTATTTTACCTCGACATATTGATGGTAGTTTATATTTAGACAACCTAACTAGTGTCGAGGGGCTTGTATTACCTCAATGTGTTGGTGGTAATTTAAATTTAAAT
>FR887351.1 GCA_000431795.1 Clostridium sp. CAG:302 | reverse complement strand
AAGGATTTACTGATTACATAATAAAATCATCAGATAAAAAAGAAATGTTGAATAAAATAAACAAATACCTAAAATAAAATATCAAAAATTACTTGTAAAAAAGTAATTTTTATTGTATTATTATATTAGTGTAGAAGAAGTGAAAAGAGGGTAACAGTATGAGAATGAATAAAGAAGTGGTAATGGTACGTTTATCAGATATCATCCCTAATAGATTTCAACCAAGACTTACTTTTGATGAAGAAGCATTAAATGAACTTGCAAATTCAATAAAAGAACACGGAATAATACAGCCCCTAATATTAAGAGATTTAGGTAGTAAATATGAAATAATTGCTGGAGAGCGTAGATACAAAGCTGCAACACTAGCGGGTCTTACTGAAGTACCAGCTATCGTAGGTTCAATGGATGATCAAACTAGCGCAGAACTTGCTCTAATTGAAAATATTCAAAGAAAAGACTTATCGGCAATTGAAGAAGCTAAATCCTATAAAAAAATATTAGATATGGGTAATTTCACGCAAGATGAACTTGCCAAGAGAATGGGTAAAAGTCAGTCAACTATAGCAAATAAAATGCGTTTACTTGCTTTAACAAACGAAGTTCAAGTAGCACTAATGAACAATTTGATATCGGAGCGTCATGCGAGATGCTTGCTACAAATAAAGGATGAAGATAAACAAAAAGAAGTATTAAATAAAATAATTACAGAAAGAATGAATGTTAGAGATACTGACGAGTATATTAAAAATATGCTTGGTATAAGTAATGAAATGCCAAAAGAAGCAGTAACACAAGTAGTACCACCAGTTCAAGTAACTCCTGAAGAGCCAGTTGTACCAGCAAGTACCATAGCTAATGAACCAAAAACTCTAGATATTCCAGTACCTTCAGAAGTAGAAAAACAAGATGATAATCCTAATGTTTATGCCCAAAACAAAAATGATTTCATTGATATTAATAAATTAAATGAAATGAAAGCACCAGTAATATCTGCTCTTGAAGGACTAAATATTGTTGAGAATAAATCAGATATTTTTGATGGAAATACAGTGATGGTAGAAGATAAGAAGGAAAAGAATATGATTGAAGTACCTAATGCAAAAGATGCAGAACAAGCACCAAATAGTATAAATAAAGTAAAATTAGCTACTGCAATTAAACTTGCAAAAGATGCATTAGATAGTATCACTGCGGCTGGCTATAATGTAACTATGGAAGAAGTAGATGGATTAACAGATTATCAAATAATAATAAAAGTTGAAAAATAAGAATAAAAAAAATAAATATCACTCATAATTAAAATGAAAGGGTGATATTTTTCCATGAAGAAAATGATACTTATATTAACTTTAATAGTAGCAGTATTTATATATAAAGAAGTAAAAAATAACGATATAATAATACCAGATACCGCTATAAGACTAAGGGTAATACCAAATAGTAATAGCACTTTAGATCAAAATATAAAAAATAAAGTGAAAAAGTATTTAGAAAATAATACCTATAATTTAATAAAAGATGAAGATAGTAAAGAAATAGCAAAAGAAAAGATAAAAAATAATATCCCCCTTATAGAGGAAAATGTAAAGCAAATATTTAGTGAGAATAACTATGATATGACCTTTGACATAAACTATGGATTAAACTATTTTCCGGAAAAAGAATATCGTGGATTAAAATATAATGAAGGATACTATGAATCAGTAGTAATAAGCATTGGCAAAGCAGAGGGAGACAATTGGTGGTGTGTACTGTTTCCTAATTTATGTCTCGTTGATTTAGAAACAAAGGACAACGTAGAGTATAAATCTTGGATAGTGGAAAAGATAAATAAAATATTTTAATATAAAAAGCATACATTTAAATAGGTGATGATACTTGAAAATAATAACAATAATTTTAATTGCAGTAAGCCTATCAATGGATGCTTTTTCTTTGGCCCTAATATATGGTACACAAGCAATATCAAAGAAAGGAAAAATATTACTCTCTATAATTGTTGGATTATATCATTTTATAATGCCACTAATAGGATTAAGCATAGGTTTATTTGTAACAAATAAAATAATAATAAATACCAACATTTTAGTGGGCATAATTCTATCATTAATAGCTATCGAAATGATTATATCAAGTTTCAAAGAAAAAGAAGAAGAATTTCTTTTAAGTATTCCAGGATACTTACTATTTGGACTATCAGTAAGTATTGATAGTTTAACTACAGGAATAGGTTTTCCCGCTATAACAGACAAATATGTAATATCCGCTTTGATATTTTCTGTAACAAGTTTATTATTTACATTTTTAGGACTAAATCTAGGTAATATATTAAATAAAAAATATGGTAAAATATCCACCATAATAGGAGGATTAATACTCCTAGTAATTGGCTTGTTATACATATTTAAATAGTGTAAAAATATGTAAATAAAATAATAAGTAATTGACTAAAATCAAAATAGATATTAAAATAAAATTAGGAAGGAGTACCCCATGAGTAAAATAAAAATAGAAGGCGGACATAAATTAACAGGGAAAATAGAAATAAGTGGTGCTAAAAACAGTGCTGTGGCTTTAGTACCAGCAGCCATTCTTTGTGATGAAGAAGTAACAATTAGTAACGTACCAAATATTTCTGATATTGATTCACTTGAAGAAATATTAAATTATTTAAATGCCAAAATAACAAGAAGAGATGGAGTGTTAACAATCGACTCATCAAATATTGTCAATAAAGAGATACCAGAAGAAATGTCTCAAAAATTAAGAGCATCATATTACTTTATGTCATCATTATTAGGAAAATATAAGCATGTTGAAATGTATTTCCCAGGAGGATGCACAATAGGTGAAAGACCTATAGATCAAACTTTAAAGGCATATCGTGCCCTAGGAGCTGTAGTAATTGAAGAAGGGAATAGATATATAGTAGAAGCCGAAGAATTAAAAGGAGCTAAAATATACCTAGATATGCCAAGTGTAGGAGCAACAATAAATACTATGCTTGCAGCAGTAAAAGCCAAAGGAAAAACAGTAATAGAAAACGTAGCCAAAGAACCAGAAATAGTAAATGTGGCAACTTTTTTAAATAATATGGGAGCAAAAATAAAAGGTGCAGGAACTAATGTAATTACCATAACTGGAGTAGACTATCTACATAAATCATTTCATGAGGTAATACCAGATCGCATCGAGGCAGGAACATATGTAATAATTGGTGCCCTTCTTGGAGAAAATCTAACTATTAAAAACTTAATACCATCTCATATTGAGTCATTAACATCAAAATTAATTGAAGCTGGTGTAGAAATGAATATAAGCGAAGACTCAATAACAATAGAAAAAAGAGGTAAATATAAAGCGGTAAGCATAAAGACACTGCCATATCCCGGCTTTCCAACTGATCTTCAGCAGCCATTAATACCATTTTTAACACAATGTCATGGAATAAGTACAGTTGAAGAAACTATATGGGAAAATAGATTTCAAAATGTTTATGATACTAATCGTATGGGTGCGAATATAATTGTCAAAGACAATAGAATAGCTAAAATAAAAGGAGTTACAAAACTAACAGGTAAAAATGTAACTGCAACTGATCTTCGCGGAGGAGCTTCTATGCTAATATGTGGTTTAATTGCAGAGGGCATAACAACAATAGATAATGTAAAATACATTTTAAGAGGATATGATGATATCTGTGGCAAACTATCAAAAGTAGGTGCTAAAATAGAGTTAATTTAAATATACTGAAGTAGGTGAACTATGAAAAAAGTATTTTTAATATTAACTCTTTTTCTATCTTGCTACTTTGTATACACCAAAACAGAAGGAAATAAAAAAAATTATTTGGTAATTGGAGATTCATTATCCAAAGGAATAAATGAGTATGGTGTTGCATCTTATGGATATAGTGATTTTACAAAAGACTTTCTAGAGGAAAGTCATCTACTAAAAAGTTATAATAATTCATTTGCTAATATTGATTATAAAGTATCAGACATCGTAACAATTTTAGAATACAATAAAAGTAAAAATGGTGTTACATTAAATAGGTTAATTAAAGAAGCAGACATAATTACGATGTCTATAGGAATACAAGAAATTTATTATAAAATAGACAAAAATAATCAAAATATATATACATATATAGATACTATGATAAACAATTATAATAAAATATTAAATTATATTAATAAATTTCATCATGATAAAGTATATGTGTTGGGATACTATAGTATATCAAACAATAATAGTGACATTATAAATTATGCTAATTATAAATTAAGTAATTTAGTTAAAAAATATAATTATATATATATAGATTTATCTAAAATATTAGATAATAATCCTACATATATTAGTCAAATTAATAATAATTATTTACCAAATATTAAAGGTTATCAAAAAATTTCACAAATAATAGTTGAAAATTTAAAAAATAACTGATATAATATACCATGTAATTTTATTACTATGACTTTTTGTCATGGCGGAAGGAGAGAGAATAATGAAAAAGAATATTCATCCAAATTATGTAAAAGCTACTGTTACTTGTGCTTGCGGAAATACTTTTGAAACAGAATCAACAAAAGAAAACATTCAAGTTGAAGTATGTTCTAAATGTCATCCATTCTATACTGGAAAGCAAAGTACAGCATCTAAAAAAGGACAAGTTGAAAAATTCAACAAGAAATTTGGTTTTAGTACTGAAAAATAATGTGATAATTTCACATTTTTTTATTTGCCAGAAAAGTTAATTATAAGTTAACAAAATGATTTTCATTTATCTAAAAAGTATCGTCGCAAAGAAATAAGATGCTATAATTTTTTGAAATAAAAGTGACCAAAAATTTAATTTAAAATAATAGTTGCAACAAACTAATTTTATGTGTTATAATACCCTTGAAGTGGTGAAAATGTTAAAGATAAATAAGAAAAAAATAAAAGAAAAATTTAGAAAAATAAAAAATGACTATCTGCTAGTTGTTTCTTTCATTATGTCAAATTTAATAAATGGTCTAATTTTGAGAGGAATAACTGTAAAAAACATATTTAGCTTGCCACCATTATTTATAGATTTTGGATTACTAATACTTATATCGCTAGTAGCGTTGGCGTTCAAAAGAAAAAACAGAATAAAATATTTTATGGCAATGTCATTTATATTAACATTAGTGTGTTTAATAAATAGTGTATATTATCATTATTATAGTTCATTCGCTTCTGTAGCTCTTTTATCTAATCTTATCTATGCTAAAGATGTCGGAAATGCTATATTTGAAAATGTATTAAAACCAGTGGATTTAATATATATTTGCTGCCCATTAGCAGTTTATCTGTCATATTATTTTCTTAATAAAAAGAAGTACTTTATTAAAGAGTTAAAATCAAATAAAAAAATGATACTGTCATCAATAATTACAACATTATCATTTTGGGCTCTCGCGTCAATTATCATGCCACTCAGTGCTTGGGGAGGTTTCTATAAATTATGGAATAGAGAATCAGTTGTAATAAATTATGGTATATACATATATCAAATAGATGACATAATACAGAGTATATCTCCAAAAATAAACTCGGCATTTGGTCATGATACAGCTCTTAAAGAAACAAAAGAATATTATGAAAAACATAAGTATAAAAAAATAGAAAATGAATATACAAACATTTTTGAAGGAAAAAATGTTATAGTAATACACGCTGAGAGTATGCAAGAATTTGTTATGAAACTTAAATTCAATAATAAAGAAGTTACACCAAACTTAAATAGATTAAGTAGAGAAGGGATATTCTTTAGTAACTTTTATTCACAGGTTGGTGTAGGCACAAGCTCAGATGCAGAGTTTACCTTTAATACATCACTTATGCCATCAACCAAAGGTACAGTGTTTGTAAATTTCTTTGATAGAGAATATGTTGCAATACCAAAACTGCTAAAAGAAAAAGGTTATTACACATATAGTATGCATGCAAATACTGGAGAATTTTGGAATAGAAACATTATGCATCAAAGCTTAGGGTATGATAAATTTTATAGTAAAGATTCTTATACGATAGATGAGACAATAGGTTTAGGTTTGTCAGATAAGTCATTCTTTAGTCAATCAGTAGATATTATGAAAGAAATAAAAGAAACTGAGGGACAACCATTTTATAGTACATTAATAATGTTATCTAATCATACACCATTTAGTGATTTGGAATTAATGCCAGAATATCCAACAACAATAGATGTAAAATTAGATAATCAAACAATAACTAGAGAATATTTAAATAATACTAAATTAGGTAATTATATAAGATCAGTTCATTATGCAGATGAAGCGATTGGAGAATTCATAAATAAACTTGATAGTGAAGGATTACTTGATAACACAGTATTAGTAATATATGGCGATCATGATGCCAGAATGGATAAAGATGAATTCAATTTACTTTATAATTATGATCCAGTTAATGATCGAATAAAAGATGAAACAGATGATGGATATGTATCATTTAATGATTATGATTATGAATTAAATAAAAAAGTTCCATTTATAATATGGACTAGAGATAAGAATTTTAATAAGACGGTTGATACTCCTATGGGAATGATAGATGTACTCCCAACATTAGGAAATATGCTTGGTATACATAGTGATTATCAACTAGGTAACGATATTTTCAATTTAAAAGATAATGTAGTTACATTTATAGATGGATCATATTTGACATCAAATATATATTATAGCGCTCCAAAAGGGGAAATATATCCTATAAGTAACGATCCAATAACTGAAGAATACATACAAAATGGTATAGAACATTCATCAAATTTAATAGATATATCAAATGATATAATTTCTTATGACCTAATAAAAGAATTGAAAGAGGAAAAATCTAACTAGAAAGAAGTGAAAGAAATGATTAAGTTTGTAATTTGTGAAGATAGCGATGAAGCATTGGAAACTGCAGGTAAATATGTAATAAAAGCAATGATGAATTATGATATTGAATATAAAGTATTAAAGTTCAAAGAGTATAACAATAAATTTAAAAAGGTAATGGATGACGATACGGATATAAAAATATATATTCTGGACATAGAATTACCTACAATAAGTGGGTTAGAAATAGCCTCAGAAATAAGAGAATATGATGATGAAAGCATAATAATATTTGTTACAGCTCATTCAGAATGTAAAAATGATATATTTTATTCAAGACTTGGTGCAATAGACTTTATATCCAAGTATAATAGATATGAAGAAAGACTCGCAGATACCATAACGTATGTAATAGATAAAATGTATAAAAAAAGAGTACTAAGTTTTACATACAATTATGTTCAAACAAAACTTAGATACAAAGAAATAAATTATATAGAAAAAGCACCATCCCAAAATAAATGTATAATCCATGATGTTAGCGGAGATGAAAAATATATAACAACATCTATAGTAAAACTAAAAAGTGAGTTAAAACCAATGTTTTATCAAACACATAAATCATGTCTGGTAAATTTAGATAACGTTAGAGAAATAGACTATTCTACATCAACAATATATTTTAAAAATGGAGATACAACAAATTTGATTGCTCCTTCAGCAAGAAAGGGGTTGAAGCAAATTGTCGGAGAGTTTTAAGATGCTATTAAGTAGCACATTACTAATATTAACTTTATACACATTTGGAAGAATAATCATAGTAAATCGTAGACATAAAAACATAATGATAGATGTATTAATATTATTAGGCTTTATATTATTAAATATTTTAGTATTTAAATATACAACAGGTACAATAAAAACAATAATTACTTGTTTACTATATTCATCATTATTTTTCTGTATTTTTAATATAAAACTAAGTAAATCAGTCTTTACCTCAATAGTGTATGTAATCTTGTTAGTTATTCCAGATTTATTGATATTGTCTACAGCAATATATATTTTAGGAATTAGTAAGGAATATTATTATTCAGATTTTGCAAGTAGTCTATTAGGTAATATTTCTGTATGTTTATGCTTAGTTATAATAACATATGTTCTGAAAAAACCATTAAAGAAATTAATAAATTATAATTTATCTACAAATAAAAAGATAATAGTAATGTCATCAATTACTTTGGTGATGTTAGCCATATTTTTCTATAATTTAATTAAAACATTTGAGTTCAATAATAATATAATTACTTATTTAGTAATAATAGTTATGCTTATTTGTATTCTTTTATATCTATTCAAACAAAAGATAGAAAATGAAAAAATATCTAAAAAGTATGATGAACTGCTTGATGTAATGAAAAGTTATGAAAGTGATATTGAAGAACAAAGAACTTTAAGACATGAAACTAAAAATGAGTTTGCTACCATCAAATGTAAACTTCAAGATAAAGAGGATAATAAAACTATTATTGAATACATAGATAGTGTTATTGGTGAAAAAGAAAAAGCGGGTAGTACAAAGTATTCCAAGTTTAAGTATCTTCCTTCAAATGGATTAAAAGGATTTTTCTATTATAAGTTTATTGAGGCTGAAAAGAAAGGTATAAATGTATCAATAAATATTTCTAAACAGATTGAAAATTCATTCTTAAAAGATATTGAGACTAAAGACTTTAAAGATTTAGCTAGAATTATTGGAGTATATTTAGATAATGCCATCGAAGCAAGTTCTACATCTGAAGATAAGAAACTTGGAATAGAAATGTATTTAATTAAAGAAAAGATAGAAATAATTATTACTAATACATTCAATAATGAAATCAATCTAGATAAAATTGGCAAAGAATCATTTAGTACTAAAGGTAAACATAGGGGCCATGGATTATTACTAGTAAATAAAATACTAAGTGAAAATAATATGTTTGAAGCCAAGAATGAAATAAGAGGGAATATTTATATTCAAAGTTTAAAAATAAAGGATAATAAAAAGAATTATGATGAATAGTCATAGTTCTTTTCGTAAGTTGTAAAGGTTATTTAATTAAAGATTTTGGCATTTTAGGTTCATCAGTAAACCATACCCAACAAGCTTTAGAACCAGTTGAGGCAGCTAGAGAACCAATCCAAGATAAAAATGATGTAAACATAATACTACAGTCCCTCCTTATACTATTTTTTTCATATTAACTATAAGACTCATTATAAGTTTTATAGTTATTATATGGTAAATGAAACATCCTATAAGTTAGTGGATGAATCATAAGCATTGAATCCAAAAGCCCCAAACTAAGTGCAGTACTAACATTACTATCTCTTAATACAACAATTAATATTAAGAATATAGAACTGCTAATAACTGTAATAATTTTATAAATTTTTCTTTTTTTAGCATTTACAAGTGGTCTCTTATATGTATCTGCTGGTGCATAAATAACTAAAAATATATAAGATATAGCGGCAATAATTGCCTTAGCATAGAAACTAACATCTATATATTTAAATAGTAACGCTCCACCAATAAATAGTGTTATAGATATTATATAACATTGCCAGCTTTCCTTAGCATGCATACCAAATGCTGTTGTTCTGATAATATTATATAGTATCATAATTATTAGCATTTCCTTAAATACATTTAGAAGTAAAGCAATTAAAGAAATAACGATAGTTTTAGTAACCATAATGTATAAGGATTCGAGTCCATATTCAATAACTTCAAGTTTCTCATCATCATAATTAGGATATTTTTTTTTAATAGCATTAATGGTATTTTTTAAAAACTTCTTCCTCATACCTTATCACGCTTTAATTATATCACCTTATTGCTATTAAATAGTTTTACAAATAGTTTTTGCCATAAAAGTTAGAGGACACGCTCATACTGGTTAACCAGTAGTTAATCAATTTTTAATAATAAAATAACAAAATTAATGAAAATAAAAATACTGCATAGTACTTGTTATAAATAAAAAAAAATAGTATAATGTAGTAGAGGTGAAAAGATAAAATGGACACATGGCAATACATAGTAATTGTAGTGGTATTATTAATAATAGCTCTTGCTATAGTTAAAATGAATAAAAAAGATGTTAAGTTAGAGTTTAATAAATTAGTTGAATTACTTGGAGGAAAAGACAATATCCTAGATACTGAAGTAGATATGTCTAGATTTAAAGTAACTCTAAAAGATATAACAAAAGCAAATAAAGAAGGAATCATCAAACTAGGAGCAAAAGGTGTTGTAGAAATAGATGATCAACTAAAAATAATTTTAGGAAATGATGCCAAAAAGATAAAAAAATATATTGATGAATTAAAATAAAGAGCAAAATTTTACAAAAAGCTCTTTTTTTTGACATTATTCGACAAAATTCGACAAAAACAAAATGTATAATATTTTTTAGAGAGAAGGATATTATGAACATAGAAATTTTTGAAGATATAATTTTAAATACAGTATTAATTGTTTTTCCAATATTGGTGTACCTGGTTTTGGTTTGTTATAAAAATGATATTAATAAGAATTATAATAATTTATTACTTAGTATAGCACTAATAAGTTCTCTCTATTTGTGTCTTAGATTTGGAATTATAGATGGAAATAGTAAGGTGTTATTGTTTTGCAATATACCAATAGTGATTGCACTAATGAAAAAGAAATCATTACTAGGAGTTCTTTTAGCACTAATAAATATTTTGTATTGTTTTTTCATATATAAAAACATATGCTTAATAGTAACCATAAAGTATTTAACATATTTTATATTATATTTATGTGCTAGAAAAAGAAATTTAAGTACAGAGAGTTTTATTCTTTCAATTGCAGTTCTTCAAGGCTTTTTCTTATCATTTGAATATTTTTTTAAAGATTTGAATTTAACGCTAAATAGTTTCATAGAATTAATAATATTAGTATTTATATATTATTTTATTTCATTTGTAATTTTGTATATATTTAAAATAATAGAAAAAGTAAGAGAATTAAATAAATCAATAGAATTATTAGAAAAAGATAAAATGATAAAAGAGTCACTATTCAAATTAACACATGAGATAAAAAATCCACTAGCGGTCATTAAAGGTTACCTAGATATGTTTAATATTGATAATAAAGAAAAATCATTAAAATATCTAAATATAATACGTGAAGAAGCAAATCGCAGTTTAAATATAATAACAGATTTTCTAGAATTTAATAAAATTAAAATAGTTAAGACTGAAATAGATTTAAACCTTCTCCTTGAGGATGTCTATGATTCATTTAAGATAATTTTGAATAGGAAAAACATCAAATTAATCTATAACGACAGAGAAGATGAAGAAATATATTTTGATGGAGATTATGAAAGACTAAAACAAGTATTAATTAATGTATTAAAAAATAGTGTTGAAGCAATAAAAGATAAAGGTAAAGTAGAAATATCAAGCAATATTTATAAAAGACATATTGATATTATTATTGAAGATGATGGTATAGGAATGAGTGAAGATACACTAAAGCAATTAAAAACAATGTTCTTCACTACTAAATTAAATGGTAGCGGCCTTGGAGTATGTTTATCTAATGAGATAATAAAAGCCCACAATGGTGAGTTAATATATACATCAAAAGAGGGTGTAGGAACAAAAGTAACAATAAGATTACCAAAATAGTAATCTTTTTACTTTAATTAATAACTAATATTTGGTATAATATATATCTAGAGGAGAATGAACTATGGAAGATATATTTATAAAAAATTTACCATTTATTGATTTACATGGTTATGATATAGAGTCAGCTAGAGTAGCAACAAATGATTTTATTAATGATAATATAATATTAAGAAATAAAAAAATACTAATAATACACGGAAAGGGAAAAGGACTAGTTAGGTCCTCAGTACATGAAACTCTTTCTAAAAGAAAAGAAGTATCAAGGTATTATACTGATGGACTAAATGATGGTTGTACAATAGTACATCTAAATATTGACAACTAGCTAGTCGTATGCTATAATAGGAAGCAATTTTAGGGAAGGTATTGTATGCTTGATAACAAGATTATTAAACTAGTAAAAGAAATAAGCACACTAGCACGGCAAATAGTACTGATAATCATTCTCATAATAATATTTTTAATTATATTATTCATTGAAGCAATATAATTCCAAAGGGAGGTTTTAGTTATGGAAGATGAAAAGAAAATAAACTGGTTAAGTCTATTTATTAAAATTGTAATAGCATTTGCTTTCATATTAATAATTGTTTGGTTAGTATCAAAACTAATAAATAGAAATAAATTATCTGATACATTTAAAAACAATATCAATAATATGGAAACAGTAGCAGTTAAATATTTTAAAGATATAGATTTGCCTACTAAACAAGGAGAAAGTATTAAAGTGACACTTGGTGAAATGATAGAAAAAGAATTAATCGTATCTGTTAAAACAAGTGAAGGTGGAAAATGTGATACCAAAGATAGTTATTCAAAAATTACTAGAAAGAAAGATAACTATGAGGTAGAAACAAGATTAGAGTGTGGTAAAGAAAAAAACACCATTACTAGAAAGTTCAGTTTTAATGATTGCAAAAACTGCTCTACTGATACTAAAAATAATAACACTAAGAATAATGATACAAAAAATAATAATACCGATGGTAATAATAGTACTAACAATAGTAATAAAAGTACTGGAGTTACTTATTACGAATATGTAAAAGAATGGACAACATATACCAAGTGGATGAAAGGTAATAAAACAGGAGATAATATTGAAAATAAATATGAATATTATGCCACTGCCGAAAAAACATATTACTCATTAGGAATAATAAATAAAAAAGATATTAAAGATAACACTATTGAATATAGATTAAAATTAAATGATGTACCAAATAGTAAATACTACTTTACTACTATTAAGGAATCTTCTTATTATAATGATGAAAAAGAATTTGCTTCTGATAAGAGTATATCAGTGGTAAAAGATAGCAGTTTAACTATAGATAATATTAAAGAATATTCATTAAAAGAAAACAACTTTACTTACAAGTTAACACCATATTATTATAAAGGAACATTCTACATAAATGTAAAAGTAAACATAAAATCACTAGAGGGTATTAAAAATATTAAAGATAAGTATTTAGTTCCAATTAAGATTACCATAAAATTTAATTCAGGAGACATAGTAACAACTAAACCAGAAGGAAGTTATGATACCATTACTTATTATAGATATATTCAAAAAAATAGAGACGTAATTTGGTCAGCAGATAATTATGTTGAAGGATATACCAAAACAGGAAATACTAAAGTACAATAAAAAAGTTAGCATCAGCTAGCTTTTTTTAATACCTTATCAACAATACCATAATTTAGTGCCTCATCACTATCCATAAAATAATCTCTTTCCGTATCATTGTCAATAGTATCGATATCTTTACCAGTATTATCAGAAAGGATCTTATTGAGTTTCTTCTTTAATTTTAATATCCTTTCAGCAGCTATTTTAATTTCGGTCGCCTGTCCTTGAGCCCCTCCTAAAGGCTGATGAATCATAACTTCTGCATTAGGAAGAATATATCTCTTGCCTTTTTCTCCAGAAGATAATAGAAATGCCGCCATTGAAGCCGCCATACCAACACATATTGTGGATATATCACTTTTAATAAAATTCATCGTATCAAATATAGCCATCCCTGCTGTAATAGAACCACCAGGAGAATTAATATATAGACTAATATCATCATTATTTAAACTATCCAGATATAGCAGCTGTGCTACCACTATATTAGAACTATTATCTGTAATTTCTCCATTTAATATAATAATTCTATCTTTAAGTAATCTAGAATAGATATCATAAGCTCTTTCTCCCGTTTCATTCTTCTCAATAATAGTTGGAACTAAGTTCATATTTATCACCTACAAATAGTATAATATATAATGTAGTTTAATATACCTAAAAAAGTATGACAAAAAATGCACTTATATGGTATAATTAAATTATAAAGTAGAAGGAGGAAGTACATGCAAACAATAATAATAACATTAAATAATGGAAAAAAAGAAGAATATGTAAAGGGTATAAAAGTAAAAGAAATATTAAATAAAATGTCTAAAGAAGAAAGAGAAGATGCCATATTAATAAAGTATAACAATAAAAAAGTGGATTTAGAAACAGAACTTAAAAAGAATGGTACACTACAAATATATGACATAAATACTCTTGAAGGAAATAGAATCTATGAAAGAGGACTATTATATTTATTTATCTATGTTACTAATAATATTTTAGAAAAAGATACCAAAGTAATAGTAAAACATTCTATTGATAAAGGAATATTCTGTAAGATAGATAAAAAAGTAGAAGATAAAGATGTGTTAGAAATAAAAAAACAAATGAAAGAAATAGTCTCTAAAAACATCCCATTTACCAAAATGGATACAACAAAGTACGAAGCAATAGAATATTTTAAAAGTATCAAAAGAGAAGATAAAGCTAAAACATTATTTTATGATACATCAAAATATGTATCATTATATAAACTAGATGAAAACTATAATTATATAGTAGGAGATCTTCCATCATCAACAGGAGTACTAAAATACTTTGATTTATCATTAATAAAAGATAAAGGAATAGTAGTACGTTTTCCATCAATATATGATAATAAAAAAGTAAAAAGATATACCCATCATACTAATTATTTCAATACTCTTGAAGAATACTCAGCATGGGGTAACAATTTAAATATAAATAATATTGGAGAGTTAAATGACTATATAACCAGTAATAAACCAGCAGATATCATTCAGCTATCAGAAATAATGCAAGACTATAAATTACTTAGTATAGCAGAGCAGATAGTTCTAAACAAAGAAGACTATAAAATAATATTATTATCAGGACCATCAAGTTCAGGAAAAACTACTAGTGCTATGAAACTATCATTATATTTAAAGAGCCTAGGACTAAACCCGACTCATTTATCATTAGATGATTACTTTCATGAAAGAGCGGAAACCCCACTAGGAGAAGATGGAAAACCAGACTTCGAATCAATAACAGCGGTAGATATAAAACTATTTGATAGTCAAATAAGTAAATTACTAAAAGGTACAAAAGTTGTAGTTCCAACATTTAATTTCATTGATGGCAAAAAAGAGTATAAAAGAACAGTTCAGCTAAAAGAAAACGACATCTTAATAATTGAAGGATTACACGCCTTAAACGAAGAATTATTAACCAACATTCCAAAGAAAAAGAAATTTAAAATATATGTAAGCCCATTAACTTACCTAAATATAGATAATGATAATAGAATAAGTATGACAGATTTAAGATTATTAAGAAGAATGGTAAGAGATAATAGAACGAGAGGATATTCTCCGTCAGTAACACTTGGTACTTGGATGAAAGTTAGAAGTGGTGAAGAGAAGCATGTCTTTCCATATCAAGACAATGCAGATGCCTTATTTAATACCAGTCTAGCATATGAGTTATCAGTTTTAAAAACATATGCAGAGCCATTATTATTTTCCATAAAAGAAGATGATCCAGAGTATCAAACTGCTCAAAGATTAATAGAACTATTAAAATTCGTTTTACCAATTCCAAGCGAATCAGTACCAAAAACATCAATACTAAGAGAATTTATTGGAGATAGTTATTTTGAATAATAAAAAGCATATATATTAGTAGGTGTAATATGAATAAATATAAACTATTAATATTAATATGCTTTTTTCTTATAACAATAACTCTTCCTAAAGTAACTGCTAGTGTAAATAGTATGAATTTGTTAGGTAAGGTAATAATTTTAGACTCGGGTCATGGGGGTGTTGATGCTGGTGCCACTGGTAATCAAATAATAGAAAAAGATTTAAATCTAATATTAACAAGAAAACTAGAAAAAGAGTTAGTTTCTCGCGGAGCCACTGTCTATCTAACAAGAGAGGATGATAAGGACTTATCCACAACTACTGTTAATAGAAAAAGAAGTGACCTTTATAACAGAGCCAAATACATAAATAAAATATCTCCTAATATGTATATATCAATTCATTTAAATTCTGTAACAAATTCATCATGGAGAGGACTTCAAGTATTTTATACTACTAAAAGCGAAGAAAACAAACTAATCGCCGAAACAATAACAAACCATTTAAGAAAGAATATGTCTAATGTAAGAGAAATAAAAAAAGATAATACCTACTATATGTATAAACACATAACATCACCAGGAGTTCTTATTGAAGCAGGCTTTATTTCCAATTCAAATGATAGTTATTTATTGCGAAACAAAGAGTATCAAGATAAATTAATATCATCAATCTCAGATTCCATAGAAATTTATTTCCAAAAAAAATAAAAAACACTTTCAAAAAAGTCAAAAATAGTATATACTCATAATAGGTGATAGTATGCAAAAGATATATCTAAAATATGACGAATATACACCTCCAGTAGAATGTGATTATGGCTTTGTAAAAGAAATGTTATATTTAGGATTTCTATATCCACTAAAAAAGAAAAACTATAAAATGTATTATATTATGCTCCTAACAGAGGTAGCGGTATCAGCATTAATAATGACATTTATACCATTCAAATTAGGTATATTACTAACAGTTGCCATGTTATTTTTAATAAATCTTTTATTCGCAGCAAACTATAATATGATAGTAATTGAAGACTTACTAAAAAAAGGATATGTACCATTAGATTATACATCATCCAATATATTAATAAAAAAAGGAATATACTTTAAACTACAATAATAATTAAATTGTATAGAGTATATTCTTTTTTAATATTTAAAATATTTATATTTCATCTCCAAATCACAGTCCATGCCAGTACCATAATCGAGATTACCAAATAATTTTTCTATTCTTTTATTATCTATTTTTTTATCATTTAACATTTTATCAACTTCATTAATAATTTTGACAGTTTTAACTAAAGCCATATCGTATAAATCAAAAAAGGAATAATTAAATTCTTCACCAGTACATGGATGCCTCCAAGTATTATTATCAAGATTCAAATATTCTAAATGACTATTAGGATTAACATCAAAGGATAATTCTTTCTTCTTAACAACCTTATCACCACATACTATATCCATAATAGAATAAACGCTCTTTTTTAATCCAAATCTATCATAATTAAATACATGGTAAAACTTCTTCATATCCTTTAAACATTTATAATAAATAGTATTAACATTATCATAGCTATATACCTCTTTAACAACTTTATCAATAGTATCCTTTAGTTCATCATTAAATTCATCAAATTTAAATATTTCATTATATACTTTATATTTTTTTGGCATAATATTTTCTCTTTGATAAATAAGATATATATCCGTATAGTATTCCATCTTTTCATGCATACCATTATATTTATAAGTATTCTTATCTTTTTCATCATATCTACCAGACATATATATAGTAAAAGGATGAATAGTGCTATCTAAAGCAAAATGACATATTTGTCCATATAAATAAGACATAACCATAACATTATCATTATAATTCATTTTATTAATATAATTAATTAGTGTAACAAAATGTTTATTAACTAGACTATGCTGCATAGAAGTGTTGATTTTGTGTACTTCTTTAGCCTTTCTAGAAAGATGAAAATCATAAAAAAAATAAGGGTCAGGACCTTGTCCAAAGACCTTTAAATAATTCAAATTAATCTTACTTTTATTTTTAAATTTATTATATACATCACTAGCAAAATAACTATGTGTCACTGAACTTGGCATTTTATCGCCTCCTAAATAATTATATCATTTTTTCTTAAAAATATATACCAATTTTTTCAAATCTATGGTATACTTTATTACAGAATAATGGGGATGAGTACAAATGGAAAAGAATTTTAAAACAATAGATGAACAAATTGAAATACTGAAAGAAAAAAATCTCATAATTGAAGATGAAGAAACAGCTAAAGAAATATTGCTGAGAGAAAATTACTTCTTTTTAATGGGATATCGTCATGTATTTATGATTTCTTCTAAAGAAAGAAAATTTATCCCAGGTACAACATTTTCAGAAGTTTACTCATTATTCACATTTGATAGGAATTTTAGAAATATAATATTTAAAAATGTTTTAGTTATCGAAAATCAATTAAAATCCGTTCTATCATATCAACTATCTAAAAAATATGGTTATAAAGAGAAGGACTATTTAAATCCTAAGAACTTTACCAATGACCATAGTAAATCGCGAAGAGTGCACGATTTAATAGATAAAATGAAAAGACAAATAAGAATAAATGTTGGTACCCATGCTGCCACTATGCACTATATGAATAACTATGGTTACATACCAATGTGGGTATTAGTAAAAGTATTATCGTTTGGTATTGTTTGTGAACTATATACAATATTAAGAGAAGAAGATAAAATAGAAATAGCGGAAGTATTTAATACTACGCCATCACTCCTTGAGGATATTTTAGTAATATTATCTAATTATCGTAATCTATGTGCTCATGAAGATATTGTCTTTGAACATCGTACTGAAAGAGTAGTACCAGATACCGAATATCATGAATATATGAATATACCAAAGATGGACGGTGAATACATTTATGGTAAAAATGACTTATTTGCAGTAATAATTATCTTTAAAATACTACTTAATGAAAGTAATTTTAGACTGATGATGAAAGAAGTAGAATATGAGATAGAATTACTAGATGGCAGAATAGATATCATACCAATAAATAAAATATTAGATAGAATGGGATTCCCAAAAGATTACATAGAAATAATAGGAAGGTGATAATAAATGAAAAAAAATAAAATATTAATACCATTACTAGTATTTGTAGCTTTTATAGGAGGTGCAGCATGGTCGTATTTAGTTATAAAACAATTAGGTCATGAAACAATATTAACTTCTGGTAGTGGAGGAAATTATACAATAAATGAAAATAGTATATCAGCAGCAGTTGATAAGGTATATGATGCTACTGTAGTAGTGGCTAGTTATAAAGGAGAAACGTTGGTATCAACAGGTACAGGCTTTGTATATAAAACAGAAGGATCAACATCTTACATAATGACTAATAATCATGTTGTATCAGGTGGAGGTTCTGCTAAAGTAATCTTTAGTGATGGTACCTCAGCAGATACTAAAATACTAGGAGGAGATACATATGCTGATATAGCAGTATTAACAGTATCTACTTCAAGTATAAAGCAAGTAGCAACACTAGGAAACACAGAAAATATGAAATTAGGAGACACAGTATTTGCAGTAGGTGCTCCTCTAGGAGATACCTATAGTGGTACAGTAACTAAAGGAATACTATCAGGGAAAGATAGATTAGTAGAAGTGAGTTTAAATGGAACTACTAGTGATTACTATATGAAAGTATTACAAACTGATACAGCCTTAAATCCTGGTAACAGTGGTGGACCATTATGTAATGTTAATGGTGAAGTAATTGGTGTTAACTCATTAAAATTAACTCAAGAAACCAGTGGTACGTCAAGTTATAGTGTTGAAGGAATGGGATTTGCAATACCAATTGAAGATGCTCTATACTATGCTGAAACAATAGAAAAAGGTGGAAGTATAAAGAGACCATACATTGGTGTTAGTATGCTAGACATAACTAATAGTTATTACTTATGGCAGGCTAAAATAACTATACCTGATAATGTTAAAGCCGGAGTAGCTGTAGTGGATGTTGAATCTAACTCACCAGCAGATAAAGCAGGTATTAAGAAAGGTGATATAATTACTAAGATTGAAAATGATGATATATCATCAGTAGCTAAATTAAGATATGAACTATATAAACACTCTCCTGGAGATAAAATAACAGTTACATATAATAGAAATGGTAAAGAATTAAAGACAGAAGTAACACTTGAAGAAAGTAAATAGTTACTTCTTTTTTTTGTATCCCCTTGAGCCTAAGGTCTCAAGGAGGCTTGCTAGAGCCTAGGTCTCTATCAAGAACGATTTTGGTAAAAACACTTGAAAAATATGTATTTTTATGATACACTAATGCTGATTTTGAGGGGAGTTAAATTAATATGGAAAAAGAAAATAAAAATTTAGAATTAGAAGATATAGAAAGAGATTTGTATCTTAGAACATTATTAACTGGTGAAAGACTTGGACCATTAACTGGTAAACCAAGTATAGATAGACCTTGGTTAATTAATTATAGCAATGAAGAGATTGCTAGTATAATACCTAAAAGAAGAATTTATATGGATTTAGTAGAATCAAGTAAAAGTTTTAGGGAAGACACATCTATAGAATATTACAATAATAAAATAACTTATGCTGAACTTATTAAAAATATTGATAAAGCAGCTATTGCATTTAGCAATCGTGGTATAAAAAGAGGCGATGTTGTATCAGTTTGTATGCCATATACACCAGAAACAGTATTTGCAATATATGCTTTAAACAAAATAGGTGCAGTAGTAAATGTTATTGATCCTAGAATTAATAAAGAGTTAATTAAAGAATATATGTTAGATTCTAAATCAACCTTTGCAGTAGTAATAGATAAAGCCGAAGAAAAAATAGCCACCATTATAAAAGATACAAATGTTAAAAATGTAGTAACAGTACCAGCAGCTAATTCAGTAAAAAGTAGCCTATTAAGAAAAATCAGTAATAAAAGAAAAAGTATATACACCAAATGGAACGATTTTATAAATGAGGCAGAAGGTAAAGAAGATGTACCAGTAGCAGAATTCACACCAAATGATTTAGCGGTTATAGAGTATACCAGTGGAACATCAGGAAAACCAAAAGGAGTAAAATTAACTAATGAAGCATTTAATGCCTTAAGTTATTTTCAAAAGCAATCATTAAAAAACGAAGTTGGTGATAAGTTTTTATTGATAATGCCACCTTTCATTGCATATGGTTTAGTAATAGGTATGCATGATATGCTTTGTCAAGGCCAGCATTTATTAATGATACCAACATTTACATTAGATAAAGCACCAAAACTACTAGGAAAACTAATAGATAAGTACCACCCTAATTACATTATGGGAGTACCTAATTTTCTATTAATATTAATGAACTATAAAAAGGACTTATCATTTTTAAAAGGTGTAATAATAGGTGGAGATCACTTAGATAAAGAAATAGAAAAGAAAGCTATAGAGTTCTTTAAAGAGCATGGAAGTAATGCAAAAGTATTAAAAGGCTGGGGAATGACAGAGATAGCTTCTTGTGGCAGTTTTACTAAAACAGATGCTAAAAATAAGTTAGGAAGTGTTGGTATACCACTTTCAAAAAATATAGTTAAAGTATTACCAAGATTAAATGATCCAGAAAAAAGATACGATATTGATAGTGAAGAATTGCATTATGGAGAAAAAGGAACCGCTTTCATATACTCAAAATCGAGAACAGCAGGATATTACAATAATCAGGACGCTACAGACAAAATAATGTATACTGATAAAGATGGAAGAGTTTGGATAAATACAGGGGACATATTTATGATAGATGCTGATGGTTATATGTTTTTTGAAGGCAGAGAAAAAAGAGTGGTAGTAAGACCAGATGGGCACAATATACCAAGTAGTCAAATAGAATCTATTGCGGCTTCATTTGAAGAGGTAGAACTACCAGTTGTAGTGGGATCTCCAAGCAGACTATATGCTCACGGAAGTGTTGCTTGTCTATGTGTTTCTTTTAAAAATAAAAATATTTCTACTGAAGAAAAAGAGTTAATTCTTCACAAAATAGAAGCAAAATGTAAAGAACTATTACAGCCAAGAGATAGAGCAAAATATTACATTGCTTTAGATGAGATTCCTTATACAATGAATGGAAAAGTAGATTATGATAGAAAACTTACAACATATATCAATGAATTAGTAAGTAAGCAAAACATTTCTGATGAAAATAAAGCATCAACATTCATAATAGAGAAAAATAATAATGTAAAAGTAAAAAAGAGAACAAAATAATTCTCTTTTTAATTTTATTATGTTATAATTATTTTAGCAGAGTAGGTGATTAAATGGCTAATAATTTTTTTACATTGTGCAGTTTTTTCTATAGTTTAATGTTAACAATAATATATTTTAAAAGAAAAAATGTTAAAACAATAGAAACAAAAATATATTCATCGTTAATAATAACAAATATTTTAAATGTTTCTTTAGCAGTAATGTGCTATTTTACTATACTTTATAAAGATATGATGCCATTTATAAATGATCTTATATCTAAAACATTATTGCTACTATTTATTACATGGGAACTTTTCTTTACTGGATATGTTATTGTAATAACAAGGAAAAATAAAGAAAAAAATTATAAGGAGACTTATAAAAAAAGTAGACCATTACTCGCAGTACTATATATTTTAATATCATTTATTGTATATGTACTACCATTATACTATCATAATGAAAATAAAATTGTTTATTCGTATGGGCCGAGTGCCAACTTTATTTATGCATTAACAGCTATATTAATAATAACTTGGATAATATTAATAATAAAAAACTATCAGATATTAAAAAGCAGAAAATGTATACCGGTAGTTTTATTTATAGTTTTAACCTTAATAGTAGTTGTAATTCAAAAACAAAATCCAGGATTATTATTAATAACCGCAACTGAAACATTTATAACAATTATTATGTACTTTACCATTGAAAATCCTGATATGAAAATGTTAGATGAAG
>FR887350.1 GCA_000431795.1 Clostridium sp. CAG:302 | reverse complement strand
ACATCTCTATTACAAGTACTATTCTTTTTTACTTCAATTTCTTTGATTGTTCCATCTTCTTTAGTTAGTACTGGTATCATATCTACACCATTTATCGTAGAACCACCCGCAAAAGTAATTGTAGGAGTACATATATTTAAATTAACTATAGCATTAGTACTACTTTTCCATATATAATAAGCAAAAGTAGTACCTATAGATAACACTAGACTGCTTATTCCTATTATCATATATAATTTATATTTATTCATTTTAATACCTTCTTTCTAATACAAAAAAGACTATAAAGAAAGACTAATATTTCTATTAGTTTTCCCTATAGTCTTTATATTATTTATAATTTTATTTAGAATTACAAGCCCCCCCCCTGATTAACAAATAGTTAACGATTTTATTATTACTTTTTTTCATAAGAGAGGTCTCCTTTCTTGTTGATTTGTGAATTAATTGGAATCTAAAACCCTCGAATTATTTGGGATCTTTTAACCAATCAAATCTTTGACAAATCTATTCCTTTTCTTTATCTTACACTTAAAGTATAGCATAAACCCTTCTTATTTTCAATAAGTCTATTGCTATTTTTGTTAAAATAGCATATAATGTATATGGAAAGAGAAATTATCCATAATAAAAATGGGTAACACCTAATGCAAAAGGTGTTCTCTCCATTGTTTGAAATGGAGCACCCCCTGAAGGGTGCTCGTTTTTTTATCTATGATTACTACTATATATAATATATAGTGTAATTAAAGTCAGCCATATGATTAGTATGACTTCATTCACTTACTAAAACCCCCATTTCTGTTTGTTTTTTCAGCATAGCATCACTCCTCCCTTAAAAGATTTAAAAAAGGAGAGAACAACCCTATCGGTATTACCGCATAGACATTATATATTATTTTAACTATTAAAGTCAATGAAAATATGACTATTTTTTTATTATCTTTATAAAGTCTTTATTTGCAAGTATTTACAAGGTTTTGGCATATAATACAAATGTACACAAAAATATTTCATAAGTGAGATTATAAGCTCACTTATGCCTCTTAAGACCTAGGCTTAAGAGGATAAAGAAAAAGCAAACACATTCTTTTAGTGTCTACTTTTTATTGACAAGTTCAAACAAAACTATTTCTTTAATAAATCTTTTCTAGATAAGTTAAGTTTACCCTTCTTATCATATCCAGTAGCTATAGCAATAACTTCATCTCCAACTTTAAATAAATCACTAGGTTTATCTACTCTCTTGGTATCAAGCTGAGATACATGAATTAATCCTTCACATCCAGGCCATAATTCAACAAATATACCAAAATCCTCTACATTAACTACCTTACAAGTATAAGTTTTACCAATTTCTACTTCTCTAGCAATATTTTTAATTCTTTCAGCAGTCTTATTAATAATATCTCTATCAGTATGATAAATAATAACTCTACCATCATCTTCAAGATCTACTTTAACAGCATTAATATCATTAACCGTATTAACATTACTACATTCTAAAATAATCTTTGTAATCATTTCTCCACCACGACCAATAACATCTTTAATCTTATCTGGATTAATCATAAATACCTCAGTCTTAGGAGCATACTTAGATACATCTTCTCTTGGTTTAGCTATTTGTTTCTCAATAACATCTAATATTTCAAATCTAGCTTTCTTAGCTTGAGCTAAAGCTTCTTTTAATATTTCTCTATTGATACCATCAATCTTAATATCCATTTGAAGAGCAGTAATACCATCCCTAGTACCAGCTACTTTAAAGTCCATATCTCCAAGATGATCTTCCATACCTTGAATATCAGTAAGAATAGTATAATCATCTTCATGAGTAATAAGTCCCATAGCAATACCTGCTACCGGTTTCTTAATAGGAACACCTGCAGCCATAAGAGCCATAGTACCAGCACAAATAGTAGCCTGACTACTAGATCCATTACTTTCAAGTATTTCACTAACTACCCTTATAGTATAAGGAAATTCTTCTTCACTAGGAATAACATAAGAAAGTGCTCTCTCTCCTAATGCCCCATGACCAATCTCTCTTCTGCCAGGAGCCCCATATCTACCAGTTTCACCTACTGAGAATGGTGGGAAATTATAATGTAACATAAATCTCTTAGCATCTTCAATTCCAAGACCATCAAGTATTTGATGTTCTCCTAAAGCTCCAAGAGTAACTGTTGCTAAACTTTGTGTTTGTCCCCTAGTAAATAAAGCACTACCATGAGTTCTAGGAAGTAAATCAATATCAGTAGATAATGGTCTAATCTCGTCCATAGCACGTCCATCTGCTCTAGTCTTCTCTTTAACAACAATATTTCTAAATAATTCATATTCTATACCATGGAATATTAAAGCCACTTTAGTAAGTAATTCATTTAATTCCTCAGGTTTCATAGTATCTTCATTTTCATTCTTATACTTTTCAACTACTTCTTCTTGTAAACTATCAATAGCGGCATACTTTTCTAATTTTTCTTTAATTCTAAGTGCCTTATCAAGTCTTTCTCTTACATAAGTATCAACTTCACTTCTAAGTTCTGAAGTTATTTCTAACTTTTCATATTCCATTGTAGGAACACCAATCTCTTTAATAACTTCTTCTTCAAAAGCAATTAATTTCTTAATAGCTTCATGTCCAAACATTAAAGCCTCAAGCATATCATCTTCAGAAGCCTCTCTAGCACCAGCTTCAACCATGTTAATAGCGTCGCGAGTACCTGCTACTGTAAGGTCAATATCAGACTCTTCAGCTTGTTCTACAGTAGGATTAATAATAAACTCACCATTAATTCTACCAACTTTAACTGCTGCTACTGGTCCATTAAATGGTATCTTACTAATAGATACACAAAGTGATGATCCAAGTAAAGCAGTAAGTTCAGGTGAATTATCTTGATCTACAGATAACACTGTATTAACAATTTGTACCTCATTCTTAAAATCCTCTGGGAATAATGGTCTAAGAGGTCTATCTATCATTCTAGCAGCTAGTGTAGCAGCATCAGTAGGTCTACCCTCTCTCTTAATAAATCCTCCAGGTATCTTACCTACAGAATATAATTTTTCTTGGTATAAAACCATAAGTGGAAAGAAATCAGATAGTAGATTAGCGCTCTTACTAACAACTGCCGTACTAAGTACTACTGTATCACCATATCTAACAAGTACAGCCCCATCAGCTTGCTTAGCAACTTGTCCATGTTCTACTACTATCTTTCTTCCATAAAAATCTAACTCAAATACTTTCTTATCCATATCTTCTACCTCCAATTTCAGTTATCTTTTTAAAATTAAAGGCACTCAAAAAAGAGTGCCTACTTTTAATAATTATTTTCTTAATCCTAATTTTGCAACTACATCTCTGTATCTCTTAACATCAGTCTTAACAAGATAATTTAATAAACTTCTTCTTTTACCAACTTTAATTAAAAGTCCTCTTTTAGAAGCTTTATCTTGTTTATTATTTTTAAGATGTTCAGTTAGAGCATTAATCTCATTAGTTAAAATTGCTATTTGAACTTCAGGAGAACCTGTATCTTTTTCATCTCTAGCAAAATCTTTAATAATCTTAGTCTTAACTTCTTTATTCAAAGCCATTATATTTTCCTCCTTATCTTATTTTCACCATTGACCTAGTTATGGTAAGAGGTACCAATAACAAAGCTCAAGGAACATATTAATAATACAATATATTTTATCTTTTGTAAAGTAATTTATGATAATTTAACAATTTATTTCAAATATTTATCTATAATATTATTAAATATTTCTTCATCTATAGGTTTTAATATAACATCACTAAAACCATACTCTTTATAACTATCTTTATATTCATTATTCCCAGTAAGTAATATAACTTTAGTATTAAAAGACTTAATCATAAGTAATTTCTTCATAATAACAAATCCACTAAGAGGTTTAATATCATCCTCAAGTAATATTAAGTCATATCTTTTATTACCTCTTATTTTATCTAAAGCCTCTTTACCTAGTTCTATTATTTCTAAATCTACTTCTTTACCTTTAAGTAATTTATTAATTAATTTACCATCACTACCAACATATAAAATATCTTTTTTATCAATCCTCTTTTCATATTCATCTAATTTATTATTATCTATTACTAATTTTTGATCTAATATAATTTTCATATTAGTACCCTTACCATATGTACTATTAGGAATAATAGTACCACCCATCATAGTAATAATCTTCTTAACATTATATAAAGTATCATTTAAATCATAATTATCTTCTTTATAATCCTTTTTATTAACAAATAAACTACCAAGTTTTTCACTATCAATACCAATACCAGAATCCTCTATATTAATAATAAGTCTAACCATATCATTCTTAGTAATAGTATTAACATCTAACTCAACATATCCATTATCAGTATACTTAACACTATTATCAAGTAAAATATCTAATATTTTCTTTAAATTAATACCATCACCATATAAATACTTAGGAATATCACTAGATATATTACTCCTAAAAGAAATATTCTTACTATTACATTTTTTCTTATATATACTAATTAAACTATCTAATATTAATCTAATATTATATTTCTCATCATACACCCTAATACTAGCCCCATCCATATTAGAAACATCTAATATTTCATTAGTCATTGTTGTAAATCTAGCAGTACTACCCTTTATCTCTCTCGCAGAATTATCAATAACTTCTATATCAATCTTTTTATTATCAGTCTCATCTAAAATAATATCTGCTTCTTTATTTATATCCCTAGTAATACCTCTAATCTCATTAGTCATATTATACAAAAACATTGTCTTCTCTTCATTAGCATTATCACTAATTTCTTTAGCTCTATGTATCTCTTCAATTACCTTCATATCAGGATTTTCGATAGTAAAATACATAACAATAGTTACAAGCACTTCAAGTGGACTAACTAAAAACAATTCAGGATACTTAATCTGAAGGAATAAAGAAATACCACCAAGTACAAGAAATACAAACATTGGAATATATTTTTTATTACTAAGTTTTTTAATATTTATAATAGAATTAATTATAATAACTATAACTGCCAATACAGCAATCAAATAAGTAAAATTAACAGCCATACCACTAGTATACATAATATTATCTTTATAATAATAATCTATTGGTAATACTGATATTAAAAACACTATTGTCAAATAAACAAACCAAAATATTTTATATATTTTTTTAGATTCAAAATCAAAAGATATTGAAACAACATATAACATAAAGAATAATATCCAGCTATCTAAAGATATCAAATATAAAACATTAATAATTCTTGTAACATAAGGTATATTACTAATATTAATAATAGAAAAATATCCAAATAATCCAAGTAATAATTCTAAAAATGTTGATACAAGAAGTAAACTATATATTTTATTTTCCCTCGTCTTAATTCTCTTATTTTTAAAATATATAATTATAATAAGTAACGTATAAACAACCCCTGAAAATGTTAACCCCAAATTAAAATTCATTTTACTACCACCTTTTTATTTTTTTATTAAAGTTTTATTCTTATTAGGTACAATTACATCATAGTAATCAAGCCCCATATTTGTCTCATGACAAACTATACTAATTTCACTTCCATTTATACCGTCATCTTTTATTTTTTTGTAATCCTTCTTTAAAGCCGTTGTATATGGTAACTCGTCTACCACTTTCCATTTAGTAGGTATATCACGAAATGACATATTTTTATTACTCAAAATATAATTATCAATAATACTACTTATAATACTTTTTATATCAATAGCTTTACTATTCTTAGATAAGATAACATATATAAGTGGCATTGCTCCAAATTTTGTTTTATCATAATATTCAGATACCATAGCATCCTCTATAAATGGCGAACTAGTAATAGCATTCTCTAACACACAAGGATATACTTTATAACCATCGTATCTACATATCATACCACTTGCTCTACCTTCAAAAAAGTATTCTCCTCTTGCATTTTTTCTCATTATATCGCCAGTGTCTATGTATTCTCTTCCATTAATATTTAATACTTCGTGTAAGACCTTACCATCAAACTCACATATTGGATTACTACCCTTACTATAATATAAATTACCACTTTCACCTGTAGATACTTCTTTCATAGTATCAGGATTAATAATAATACCACTACCGCCAGGTAAATCAAATCCACAACTACCAGGAGTAGACATAAAAGGATCCTCTAATATACAAGTACCATTAAATTCACTCATTCCATAACCAGTTCTAAGTAGACATTTAGCATTATGAGCTACCAAAAATCTATTTATATTAGCCACTTGAGTTATTGTAAGACTTCCACCACCATAAACAGCTTCATATAAGAAAGATAAATCAGCATCTTTGTACCTATCATCACCTATTAATCTAAGCCAAAAAGATGGTGAACCAAATAAACAATTAGCCTTAGTATCAAGTAAAATATCAATAATATTCTCTTGAGAAAATATTGGTATTTCTATCATTTCTAATCCTAAACTATGTCCTAAATGCATTGAATCAGAAAAACCAAATTGAGCAAAACCAGGAAGTACATGTAAAAATGTCTTAACATTACTATAATCTACGTCTGATATTTGATGTTGAAAAGCAATAAAGTTAACATTTTCATTACTTGAAGGAATAGTCTTTGGTATACCAGTGGTTCCTGAAGAATGACATATTGTAGCAATTTCATTTTCAGTATATGGATTAGTATAACTTAACTGATATCTACTTTCTCTAAGAAATCTATTTACATTAAGAATATTAATACCACTATACAAAGTACTTACATTCTTAACAACATCTTCATCTTTACATTTCATTTTATATAAAGCACTTTCAATCAAAGGTAAAGAATCAGTAATCTTAGTAATTAATACCTTATCAATATTAAGTTCATTATATATATACTCCTCAATAGGTTTAACTCCAGTTTCATATACTTTATCAAAACATACAATAGCTTTTATTTTTTCTTTTTCTAAAAAATACTTCATTCTATCTTCTTTACTAGTAGGATCAATATTATCTGAAATGGCTCCTATTTTATTCAATGCATAAATAATAATTGTAGATTCAGGTAAATTAGGAAGTAATAGTGCTACTCTATCACCTTTACCTATTCCCATTCCTATAAATCCTTTAGCATATCTATCAATTAGTTCAATAAATTCACCATAAGTATATCTTTTTCTTCCAAATCTAAAAGCAAAATTATTCAAATTATTCTTATTACATTCTCTAACATATTGATACATTGTATACTTAGGAACATTATTCTTAATAATATCAAAACTATTACTAGGATTAGTTCTTATTTCTTTCTTAATTTCTTCTATATTCTCAATTAAACTCACTAACATCATCCCCCAGACAACATTTCTCATAAAATCACAAATATTATATCACAAATGGCAAAAAGAAAAAAATGTACTATTTGTATACATTTTTTACCATTATTTACCATTTTTAGTTCACTATAAGTTAACTATTATACTTATCTACCTCTACCACTAGAAGCACCAATACCATAGAAAGATAACTTTTTATTAATATCATTCATTACTCTTTCATCATATTTCATAGGTATAACAACTTCTTGATAAAAATCAAATAAATCTTCATAAGAAACATTATATCTTCTAATAACATCATCTAAGTTATCTAAAGAGATAAGAAAATTATTATATTCTTCATCAGTATAAGGTGATATATTACTCTTCTGTCTATATAATCCCTTATTAATACATTTAAATTTTACTCCTAGACTCTTAAGTCTAAGATATTCTTCTAATAGTAAATCACACCCATCACTTAAAAGTATAGCTCCTCTCATTTTTGTTTTTGTTCTATCTAAAACAACTTCATTAGTTAAACTATTATATCTATATAACTCTCCGCTATCTTTTAATTCTCTTTTTAAACTTAATCCTTCTATCATTTTAGGACTACCAATAGAGGTTACTGCTTCTTTTCTATTATTTGTATAGCCAACCTTAATATAATGTTTACTTCCATTAACATCAATTTCTTTAAGAGTATTAAAATCAGGTCTTGAAGTATCTGCTGTTACAGCATCTACATATGAAGAAGCAATATAATTATCATCATCTACATCCATAACAAACAAAGTTTTAGTACCATTAAAAGTATTAAGTTCTCTATTAGAAATCAAAGAACAAGATAAATATTGTTTACTATACTGATTATTATGATAATTGTCATTATCAGGAGTACCAGGAAGTAAATAACTAGCATGAATTACCATCATAAAATCTTCACCATTTTTGATATCGTCATAACTAGTTAAATCTCTTTTCCATAATTTTACAGAATGACTTCTACATCTTTCTTCTAAAATAAATAATTCTCTTAAATCTCTTTCAAACTCTAATCCTACTAGTGAAGCATCTTCTTTATATTTACCATTCTTAACACAATATTCAACACTCTCGTTACTAAGTAAATCATTTAATATCTTATTATAAACATCATGCATATCAGAATATTTATTTTTAAACTCTTTTAGTTTCTTATAAGTTTCAATATAAATATTATTATCTTCTTCCATATCAATAAGCATAGCAAGTTCTTTCTCTAATTCTATAATATAACCTCTTACACTAGAATTAATTAAACTATAATCAGTAATATAATTAAACTTTCTCATATCTATTCTCCCTTTAAAAAGTTCATAACCAAATCTACAAGTACTTCTTTTTCTTTTGGATCAGATTGTGCAATTAGTATAGTAACAGCTACTAAAGTATTATTATCTATAACCATACCCTTTTCATTATATAATAGTCCATAATAATTTAAAAAGTATATAAATAAAGTTGCCGCTATTCTTTTATTACCATCAATAAAAACATGATTCTTAGTAACCAAATACAACATATTTGCAGCCTTTTCTTCTACTGTAGAATATAAATCGCTACCATCAAAAGTACTATATATATCATCAATTATTCCTTTTAAACCATTATTTCTCTCTAAAGCAAACAAATCACTATAATTATTAAACCTCAGTGTATTAATAATATTAATGCATTCCTCATAAGTAATCTTTTTATTATTTTTTGTACCTTTAGGTTTAGATACTTTCTTATAATCATATTTATCAAGTAAATTTAAAGCATTAGAATACTTATTTATAACTTTTATAATACTTTGTGCTTCATTAGCACTAAGTTCACCATCTATTCTTCCAGCAATATCAAGTAATTTAATTGTTTTTTCTAAATATTCTAATCTCATATTATTTGCAGCATATCCCTTAATTAAATAATCCTTTATAATTTTATTAGCCCATTTTCTAAATACAATACCATTCTTACTTTTAACTCTATAACCAACACTAATAATCATATCAAGATTATAAAATGGTATATTTCTAGCAATGTTTCTTTTACCTTCTTTTTGAACCTGTCGGAAATTCTGACAGGTTGAAACCTTATCAAGTTATTCTTCAGAATAAATGTTATTAATATGTTCAATTATGTTTGTTCTAGAAGAATTAAACAATAGTGCCATTTGTTGTTGTGATAACCATACCGTTTCGTCTTTCATATTGACTTCTAATTTAACATCTTGATTTTCAAATAATACAATTTCGTTTTTTATAACCTTTACCTCCATTCTTTTAAATTATAATTTTAAATATAATATACCTAATTAGCAGTTGTCGCAAATTTTGCGACAGTTGAATTATACAATTTTTTTCAATTATTGCAAATTTTGCAATAACTGAACTATTCAAACATTTTCAATATATTTTTAGTAAGTACCATTAACAAACACTTTTATTTTCAAAATATGTAGATAATTTTTTTATATCATTATAATCAAAGAAACCACATATAATTCCTAAATTCTATCCCTAATAAGTATTAACTTGCTATTAATATATTGTCAGAAATATTTTAAATAATAATTTTAAATTACCTCCCCAAAAAACATTCATTTCAAAGACCCTAGGCTTTGAAATGCCCTAACAAGACTATATTATTATAGGCTTGTTAGGGAATAAATAAATATTACTTTTCAATTCCTAAATATTCATAAGTTTTATCAGTAACCATTCTACCTCTAGTAGTTCTCTTTAGATAACCATGTTGTAATAAATAAGGTTCGTATACATCCTCAATAGTAGAAGCTTCTTCCCCAATAGAGGATGCTAAAGCCTCAAGACCAACCGGTCCTCCATTAAATCTTTCAATAATTGCTGTTAATAGAAGTCTATCAGTCTCATCAAGACCAGTCTTATCAACCTTTAATCTATCTAAAGAAGTAGATAATATATCCTCATTAATAATACCATCACCATATACCAAAGCAAAATCTCTTACTCTCTTAAATAACCTATTAGCAATTCTCGGAGTACCCCTACTTCTTCTTGCCAGTTCTCTCGCAGCATCATCAGTAATAGGAGTATCAAGTACTCTAGATGTTCTCTTAACAATACTATACAACTCATCTTCCGTATAATAATTAAGCTTAGCAATAATACCAAATCTATCTCTCAAAGGACTAGATAAATCCCCCGCTCTAGTAGTAGCTCCTACTAAAGTAAAATGTGGTAAATTAATCTTAATATTTCTTGAAGAACCCTCACTACCTACAACAATATCCAAATAAAAATCTTCCATTGCTGGATACAGTACCTCTTCAATATATCTAGGTATCCTATGTATCTCATCAATAAATAGAACATCCCCCTCTTCCAAAGTAGAAAGTATTGCTGCTAAATCGCCTGTCTTTTCAATAGAAGGTCCACTAGCAGTCTTAATATTAGTACCAAGTTCATTAGCAATAATATAAGCAAGAGTAGTCTTACCAAGTCCTGGAGGACCATATAACAAAATATGATCAAGACTCTCTCTTCTCATAAGAGAAGACTTAATAAATACATTAAGATTCTCTTTAATCTCACTTTGACCAACATATTCATCTAAACTACTCGGTCTAATATTATTATCTCTATCTTCATCAAGTTCAATATTAGTTACTACTCTCTCTTCCATCATTATCCCCCTCCTTGTATATTGATGTATATAAGTCCTTTTCCTCTTCTTTATCCTCATTTAACATTTCAATACTAGGTAAATCATCTTTCGAAGCCATACCAAAATAATCCAAAAACTCATCAGTAGTTTTATATAATATCGGTCTACCTGGCACATCACTTCTACCACATTCCTTAATAAATCCCTTAGCCAGTAACCTTCTCATAACATAAGAAGAATCAACCCCTCTAAAAGAATCAACTTCTCCCCTAGTAATAGGTTCATTATAAGCAATAACCGCTAGTGTCTCAATAGCGGAATTAGATAAACTATTACTACTAGGATTTTCTAATAACTTCGTATAATATTCCTTATGTTCTTCCCTAGTAGTAAGTTTAATAGTATTACCCAAGAAATTAATTCTAAGCCCCCTCTTATTATCATCATAATAATTCTTTAAATTAAGTACTTCTCTTTTTACAGTCTCTTCATCAATATTTAATATATTCATAATATCTTTTATAGTAAGACCAATATCACCCTGTACATATAAAAGACCCTCTATAATTGCATCCATATTCTACCTCAATTCTACAAGTATTTTATCAAAATTTTTATCTTGTTTAATAATAACCTCTTTTTCCTTAACCATTTCTAATATTCCTAAAAAAGTAACTACTAAATAAGGCCTATTATATTCTTCAATAAATTCTTCTAAGTAAGCCTTTCTCTTATTATGTAAAATATTTCTAATACTCTTCTTTCTATCTCTTACTGAATATTCCTTATTAGTAACCGTTGTATTAAGAGGTTTCTCTTTCTCTTTTCTTTCTAAAAACTTTTTAAAAGCCTCAAGTAAATCATTACTAGATAATACACCATATTCATGATTATCCGTATATTCACTTACCTTCTCAGGACTCTTAATATAAATATTTTTCCTATCCTCTTCTAATTTCTTAAAAGTAGGAGTAAGTTCTTTATATTTTTTATATTCTATCAATTTATTAATTAAATTCTCTCTAGTAAGTTCTTCATCTACTTCTTCATCATTATCATTCTTTACCTTAGGTAATAATGACTTAGACTTAATATACATAAGTTCTGAAGCCATAACTAAATAAGAAGAAGATACATTAATATTAAGTTCATCTTGTTTTCTAATATAATCTAAATACTTTTCAGTAATTTCATCTATCTTAATATCACATATATCTATATTAGATTCTTTTACTAAGTGAAGAAGTAAATCTAAAGGTCCTTCAAAATTATCAATAGAAATATAATCCATATATCTAACACCATCCTAACTAATTATATCAAATAAACTAACATAAGTAAATTAATTTCTTTCTCCTTTAACTAAAAGCCAAGGTCTTTTAGTGTTATTTTAAGCCTTATTCTAAGTCTTAAAATAAAATATTTACATATCTATCATATATAAGTCATAAATTTTATATAATGTAACCTATTTAGTTACATATTTTGCTATCTTTTTATATTATACTCCTATTAGAGGGTGATTTTATGGATAAAGAAGTACAAGAATTAGTAACAGAACTAATTAATTATGATAATAAAGAAGACTTATCTTGGTTACAAGTGCTAAAAAATCTCTTAAAAGAAAGAAATTTAGAGTACAATGATGAAATATTAAAAAAAGTAACTAAAGAAATAACAAAAGCCGGCTACGACATTATAACCAAACCATTCAAGTTAGAAAGATACAAATAGACCTTAGGACAAACCTAAGGTCTTTATTTTATCTATATAGTACTTTCAAATAGTGGTAATATTTCTTTAAGTTTTTCCTCACCAGTTACTTCAGTAATAACCCTATTATTATCTTTTTCAGTAACAACCACCAATTTATAATCATTTTCTATATCAGTTTCACTCTCATTAACTTTAGCAATATAATAATAATCAGTATCTTGATAATTAACTTTATCTAATACTAAGTATTCTTCTCCATTTTCAAGTACAATTACTTTATTAATATTTAACATAACATAATCTCCTTTAGTTATTATTTAATTCTGGGAATCCAAAATTATCATTACTAGATAATCCATCATTTATTGGAATATTTATATTTGGAAAAGAACTAGTTTCCATCTTCTCATCAGATACTGGTATCCAGAAAGAATTGTTATTTATATTATTATTAACATCATTATTATTAGTAGTAGTACTATTACTTGGTGTATCAAAAATATTTATATTAGTATCTAAATTATTTGGAGTATTATCTCCTAATTTAGGTTTAATATTCTCCCATAAAGGAACAGCACTTACTATCTTATCCTCTTCTTTATTTTCACTAGAAGTAGGTATATTCCATACTGGAGGTTTTACTTTAGGTTCCTCAATTACAGGTTCTTCCCACTTAGGCATTTCCCACATTGGAGTAGCTGGAGTATCATTTTTCTTTTCTTCTACTTTAGTTTCTTCAGGAATACTAGGTACTTCTAAAGATGGTTCTTCACTCTTTTCAGATACTACAGATTTCTCCTTCTTAGTATCAGATAATATTTCATCAAAAGATACAGGTTTAGGATTCAATTTCTTATTAACCTTTTCTCTAACAGCCTCACCTTTTAACTTAGCAAGACCTAAATTAAGAGTAAGTGGAGCATCTCTAACATCTTTTATTCTATAAGGATCTATAACTTCCTTAACAATAGGTTCCTCTTCTTGAAGTTCTTCCTCTTTTGCTTCTTCTTTAATCTCATCAGAAGTATCCTCTTTAGATTCCTCATCATTACCATATTCATCAGTATCATAAGTGTCAATTAAATTAAATTCTCTAAGTATGGCAAGTATCTCTACTGAATTATTATCATGTTCTAATTCATCAAGTCTACTTTCCTTAAATTCAATTCTACTAGTATAATTAGAAATATTGTCAAGTACTTCTTTTTCTTTATCAGTAACACTAATTTGTTCTAATACTTTTTTTTCAAAAGAAGTTAATTCATCAATATCAGTAATAGATAAGTCTTCTCTTAAGTTTTTTCTCTCATCAAGTATTTCTTCAATATTATCTCTTTTTGTAAAGATACCATTAAAATCATCCTCAAAAGTATTAACAAGTTTATATAACTTTAAGAATAATTCTTTATTCTTAATAACAAAGTAACTCTTTTCTGCTTCATCTACATATGAAGAATAATCATCCTCTAAACCACTAGTAATTAGGTTCTTAACACTATCTCTAGTAACATCAAGAGTCTCCTTACTTTCCTTAACCAAAGATTTAATATTATTAAGTTCTTCATCAATATTATCTTCAGTAATATTATTATAAGCATTATCTTCTTTAATTACTTTCATAAACTCAGAATACAAATCATCTTCCATAATTTGATTCTTACCTTTATAATCTTCTTTCTTCTCTTCTTCTTCACTTAATAGTACTTTTAACTTAGATATACTATCATGAACGCTTTCTATCTCACTAGTAGTTTCTAAGTATCTATTAATTAAACCAAGTCTTTCTCTTTTTTCATCTAATTCTTTATCAGATATAACTATTTGAAGTCCAGATATATAATCTCCAGTAGCCAAATAATATCTATCTTCTAAATCATTTCTCTTTTCTAATCTATCCTCAAGTAATTTAATTAATTTTTCTAATCTATCTTTTTCTTCTTCAATAGTTTTTGAAGGTGTTATTAAAGGTCTAACTTCTTTTTCAAATTCTTCATTATAAATATTATCTATTTTCTTTGCATATTTTTCATAGTTAATAAGTACATCACTAGGAGTCTTAACTTTCTTTTCTCTATCTAATTTAATACGCATTTCAAATATCTTACATAGATTTTCAAAAGATCTTACATTGTTTCCTTCCATAATATTTCACCTTCCTTTTTATTCATATCAGGAAATGCCAAATCATCTACCTTACTACTTCCTAGTATTTCAGGTTTCAAATTATTATTTCCAATTACAGGTATCGTACTCTTATTAATGTTATCACTAGTACCAGTACTCTTCCAAATAATATTTTTATTATTTTCTAATAAATCATATATACTACCTGATTTTTTACTCTTTTCTTCTTTTTTATCTTCAATATTAAGTTCTACCTTATTATCTTCTTCTTTAAATAAATCTTTTACTTCTTCTTTTGGAATCTCTTTTGGAGCTTCTTTTGGAACAAAATCTGATACTCTTGGTAAATCACTAACCCTATCAGGAATCTCTTTTCTTATAGGTTCTTCTCTTATTTCCTTCTTAGGTTCTACTGGTGATTCCCATAAAGGAACTTCCTCTTTACTTTCCTCTATTATAGGTTCTTTCTTAACCAAATTATCTACTTTATTAGGAACTATCTTAGTTTTACCAAACAACTCATCAGTATCAAAGTCATTATCTAAATCCAAATTATCAAAAGTTTTATTCTTTAATGGATTAGGTATAGGCTTCTTTTCTTCTTCATTAATTGGACTAATAACAGTTTCATCTTGTAATTTCTTTAGTCTCTCAGTACTTGCTAATTGTTCTTTTAATCTTGCTTCTTCGATTAACTTCTGTCTTCTTACTCTCGCAGCCTCTATCTTTTGTTCTTCAGCAATTCTCTTTTGTCTTTCATTATATTCATTTCTCTTAGCAAGTCTTACTCTCTCTTCTTTAATTCTATCTTCATTTCTAATAAGTTCACTAAGAACTAATTTAAACTCCTTAGAATTATTTTCTTCATCAATATCATATAAAATCTTATTCATAGTTTCTCTTTCTTCTTTTAACTTTTCATAAGTTTCTATATCTCTTTGTTCTAACTTAATAGTATTATATTGTTTAGATAGTTCGTCATATAATCTCTTATAAAGTTCACTCTCATCAATATTTTTAAATATTTCATCTATTTTTTCTCTCTTAGTAAGTAACTCTTCATAACTAGAAGTCATCTTATCATATATATCAATTAACTTTAATATATTTAATTCTTCATTATATTTAGAATATTCTATTGTAACTTCTGATAATAAACTATCACATTCAATTATATAAGAAGAATCTCCTAGTGATCTAGCACTCTTTAAATTATCTTTAGCCATATCAAGAGCATACTTTAAAGATTCCTGTTTCTTAGTAATATCACTTCTTTGGTCTACTAAAGAATATAGATTAAGTTCCTCTAAAACATTATCTATCTTCTTAATCATCTTATTCTCTAAACTCTCATTAAGTCTAGTATTAGCCTTAACATTTCTTGAAGCCTCACTAATCTTAATATCAAGTGATTTCATCTCTTTAATTATCTTCTCTTGCTTAACTTTATTATCTTCATATTTTTCTATTATTCTAAGTCTATTCTTAAAGTCTAATAATTTATCTTCTCCAAGAAAAGTAGTTAACTCTACTAAAGAACCAGTTATTCTTTTGTGTTTTAATTTTCTCTCTTCTAAATATTTTTTTCTATCTTCAATTAAAGATATAATATTTCTAAGACGAGCCTTCTCTTCAGAAAATAGCTTTGGTTCTTCACTAAGAAGAGTCATATACTCTTCTTCATATTCAGTATTAGTCTCTAATAATATTTGCTTTTCTATTTTATCTAACTGATCACATATTCTCTCTCTCTGAAGATCATCATTAGTTAACTCTAGACTACTTAAAAACATATCATATTGTTTTAATCTTCTTACTACTTCTCTATTAGTATAGTTCACACTAAACCACCTCTAGTATAATTATAATTTTTTTTGCATTTTTTGTCAATTAATATAAGAAATTTTACATATAAATTAAAGAAAAAATAATACTAACTATCCATTAATATTATCTTACTCATATCTTAATACCAACATCAATATAACTGAATAAATCTAAATATATATTCTCTGCTTATATATAATAGCCCTTATTTTGAGACTAAGCTTAGTCTCAAAATAACACTCTAAGACCTTGACTTAGAGTGAATAACAAAAAAAATTATTATACATCATCATAATGAGTCCACATTCTAATAATATGTATTTCTTTATTCACTTCATCTACCTCATATACAATACGATGCTGTCTATTTATTCTTCTAGAATATAGCCCTCTTAAATTACCATAAAGCTTCTCATACGAAGGAGGATAACAAAAAGGATCACTACTCATTAGCAAAAGAATATTTTTAGCAGTCTTATCAAGACCAGAATTCTTTAATTTAACTTTATCTTTTAAAGCCATCTTAGAAAACTTAATTACATAAAAGTTACCACTCTTCTGCATCAGAAAACACCTCAGCCTTACTCCAGTCTTCGTTCTTTCTAATATCATTAATATTATTAACAAGCCCTGGAATACTAGATAAATACAAAGTCTCCTCAATACTATTCCATTCATCTTCAGAAATCAAAACGGCATTCTTTCCCTTATTATTAACAATTGTAATTGGATTAAAACCAACATTAACATCCGAAACCAATTGATATAAATTAGCTCTTGCATTAGTAATATTTATAGTACTCATTTCAATTCACCTCACATTTACATTTACATTATAGCGTACTTTTTTACGTACGTCAAGTCTTTCTACTATTATTATATGTAAAATAGCCAAAAAAATAATTATAATCTCATAATAATATACCATAATAATATTAGGTGAATTAGTTATGAATAACAAAATAATAAAAAAATTAAAAGAAGATACCAGTACCAGTAGTTATATCATATATAGAGAAAAATACATAAAAAATATCAAAATAGATTTAATATATCATGAAGCTTTAACCGATCAAGAAAAAATGTCCAATTTCATCTATCGTAGTCTAGACTATATCGAAAAAATATATAACGATAAAGATTCCTTATATGACACTATAAAAAACAATATAAGTAATATCAAAATAAAAGAAATAAAAGACTATCAAGATATCTGTAAATACCTAAATAATGGTTTCTTAATTCTTTTAATCGAAGATGACTATTCATTAGCCCTTGAAGTTAAAAGGAATCTTTCTAGAAGTATCGATAAAGCTATTACCGAAACCACTATTCGTGGTCCAATGGACTCTTTTACTGAAAATATAGAAACAAATATTGGTCTAATTAAAAGAAGAATAAAATCCAACAAACTATGGAATACCGATATAGAACTAGGTAAATATACCAAAAACAAAGTAAGTATCCTCTTCATCGACGGTATCATAGATAATAAACTAAAAGACTATATCATAGATAAGCTAAATAACATCGATATCGATAATGTAACAGATTCGGGTACCTTAAAACATCTAATAGAAAAAGAAACAAAGACTATATTTCCCACTATTATGACTACCGAAAGACCAGATAAAGTAGTAAGTAGTCTATTAAATGGTAGACTAGTAATAATCATAGATAACTGCCCTTTTGCTCTAATATTGCCTGTCTTTCTAAACGATTACTTTCTATCTCAAGATGATAAAGACTTTAAAACCTATAGCGGTACTTTCATAAGAGTATTAAGATATATTGCTTTCATAATTACCATTATGACTCCCGGTATATATATAGCCCTAACTACCTTCAATCAAGAAATGATACCTCTAGATCTACTAACAAGTTTTACTTCTCAAAGAAGTACCGTACCCTTTCCCGCCATCTTTGAAGCCATATTAATGTTTTTATCATTTGAAATACTAAGAGAAAGTGATTATCGAATTCCCAATATATCCAACTCAGCCCTTTCCATAGTAGGAGCCCTAATCTTAGGAGAAGCCGCAGTTAATGCCGGTATCGTATCTCCAATTATGATTATAATCGTAGCCATTACCGCTATCAGTGCTTTAATAATAACCGAACCAGAACTCACTAATGCTGTTAAATGGTATAGAATTCTCTTCATGATCGGAGGTACTTCTATAGGAATGTTTGGTATCTTCATAGTCTTCATTATATTTATAACCAATCTATGTAATATAAACTCTTTTGGCTATTCTTATATGATGCCCTTTGTCAGTATAAATGCTGATATCAAAAATAGTCTAATAAAATTTCCATTACGAAGTAGAACTAAAAGAAATAAATATCTAACAAACAATATAACTAGGGAGGTAAATCATGAAAAAAATTAAATATCTAAGCATATTATTAATAATACCCCTATTAAGTGGCTGCTACAACTATAGAGAATTAAATGAACTAGCCATAACTACTGCCTTAAGTATCGATTATAGCGATAATAATTTCAATATAATCGTTGAAGTAATAAATCCCACCAAACAACAAGATGCCGTAAGTGCCAACAACTCTCCATTCGTAAATTACTATTCATCCGCTCCCACTCTACAAGATGCCCTTCGTAATGTTGTTATTGACTCTCCTAGACAATTATATGCTGCACAGTTAGAACTTATTATTTTAAGTGAAGAAGCCGCTACTAATCATATGCCCGAAATATTAGAGTATTTCTCTAGAGAACCAGAATCTCGTACTGAAGTTAAATTTGTTATTGCAAGAGGTGATGATAGCACTAAGGCTGTTACTATTCAAACACTACTCACTAATTTTTCTTCCTCTAATATTAAACAATCTCTGGAATTACAACAAAAAGTACTCGGTTTAACTCCAGTATATACATTAAATGAACTACTAAATATGTATTTAGATCCGACACTCGAAATAAGCTTACCATCAATTATAGTATACGGTAATGCTGAAGAAGGAGACAAAAAAGAAAACATAACAACATCTACTCCAAAAGCACTGACCAAGATTGGTACTACTGCTATTTTCAAAGGAAAAGACTTTCTCGGATATTTAACTGAAGAAGAGTCAAAAGTACATAGTATAATTATTGGCAGTACTAAAGAAAGTATTATAAATTTAGATTATAAAGATAATTATAGTGTGTTTGAATTATACAAAATAGAGTCAGATATATCTCCTGATATTAAAGATAATAAAATAACATTAAATATATCTGGTGAAACAAGAATAAAAGAGTTTCACTCTAATACCAATATAACAAAATCAAAAGAAATAGATAGACTAAATAAAGAATTAAATAAACATATCGAAGATATTATCAAAAAAAACTTTAATAGTATGAGAGAAAAATATAATACCGATATATTTAGTTTTAGACAAAGTTTCTACAGAGGAAATCCTAAATATTATAATACCCACTATAAAGATACTTGGTATGAAAGTATCTTCCCTAATCTAACTCTAGAAGTAAAATCAAATATCAAACTATACGAAAAAGGTAATACTCTAGGAGGAATAGAATATGAAAATAAAAATAACTAACATTGAAATATCAAGTACTATGTTCTTACTCATCTTCTCATGTACCTTAGGCCTAGCCCCATTTATAAGTATCAAAATATCCGGTATTGATTCTTATTTTAGTGTCTTGTTTGGCTCTATACTAGGTCTATTACCCCTATGCATAATATTATATCTATTTAACTATCAAATAGATAAACCCATAAATGAAAAAAACAAAATAATATTTGGTAAAACAGTAGGTACCATAATCAACTATCTAACTATCCCCTTTCTCTTTATATTAGGAATAACCTACCTATTCAATCTAGGTAACTTTGTCATATCCCAGTATCTAACCAATACCCCATTATTAATAATAATCATAGTAATAAGTTTAACATCACTATTCATAGCAAATAAAGGAATAAAAGTAATTACCAAAACCAGTTCCATATATAGTATAATAATCATCATAGTCTTCCTAATCGCCGTATTAGGACTATCCAAAGAAATAAAACTAGATAGCCTAAAACCAATATTAGAGTTTGGATTAAAAAAGCCCCTAATTGCTGGACTAGTAAATACCCTAAGTTTTACTTCCCCTATTTATACCATACTATTTATACCAAAAAAAGAAATAGAAAACAATACCAAAACAAAAAAATATTTCATCATAACCTATCTAATAAGTATGATAATAATATTCACCATAGCCATAGTAACAAGTAGTATTCTAGGTAAATATCTTCTTCAAACATATCAGTATCCAGTATATATAACCCTAAAAAGAATATCATTATTTAACTTTATCGATAGAATAGAAAACTTTCTATCCTTTCAGTGGATATTATCAGGAATAACAGTAATAGCCATGACTATCTATTCAGTAAGTAAAAATATCAAAAATAAAGAAAGTAAACTAATAAATTTCATAATAACTATTCTAATGATTATATTATCATATCTCCTATTTAAAAACAATACTAGCTTCAATGAATATCTATATACAATATACCCATATTTACTACTACCAATACCTATAATTTATGTTATAATATTCATTGGAGCAGTAATCAAAAAAAAATATAAATAATAGTATAATATTAAAAATTAAACATATAATATTATTACAGTAGAATATAACTACTGTTTATATAAAGAGATTACTATATTAGTAGTCTCTTCTTTAGTATGAGGTATATTATGAATAGAGATTTAATAAAAATAGAAAGTGATGGCTATGTATTAGAAGAAATAATTCCAAATAAAGAATTAATCTTCTATAAAAAAGATAATAGTAAAGTTGATATAGATATGTTTAGATTACTATATTTTAAATATGTAACCCAAAGAATACTCTTAAAAGATAATTTTAGTGATAACGATTTAATATTCACATATCAAGATAACTATGTCAAAGTAAATATTAAATCACTACAAAAAATAAAAAAATATTCCAAATAACCTATACAATAAATAAAAACTATCATAACCTATTAGTGTGGAGTTGATACTTTATGATAGAATTTTTAAATAATGTAAGTCCAATCCTACTTGCTTTTATAGCTACTCTATTTACCTATAGTGTTACCGCTATCGGAGCTGCCTTAGTTTTTATTTTCAAAAAAATAAATAAAAATGTCATGGATGCCATGCTCGGTTTTGCCGCTGGAGTAATGATCGCAGCATCATACTTTTCGCTATTATCACCCGCTAGAGACATGGCTGAAAGCCTAAATATGAATGTAACCCTTGTTCTATTTATTAGTTTCTTTAGTGGTGGTTTACTTCTATATATCGGAGATAAACTATTCAATCTATTTGATAAAAAATTATCTAAAAAAACTAATAAAGAAAATAAAAATAATAGCTTTAAAAGATGCTTAATGTTAATAACATCCATAACACTACATAATATCCCTGAAGGACTTGCAGTTGGTGTCGCCTTTGGCTCAATAATATATGGTCTAGATGGAGCCACTTTATCATCAGCCCTATTATTAGCCCTAGGAATAGGTCTCCAAAACTTTCCAGAAGGAACTGCTGTTAGTGTACCCTTAAGAAGAGAAGGATTGAGTAGAAAGAAAGCCTTCTTCTATGGTCAGTTAAGTGGCATAGTAGAACCAATATCCGGTGTACTAGGAGCTCTTCTTGTACTAAAGGTACGACTACTTCTTCCCTATTTACTAAGTTTTGCTGCTGGAGCTATGATTTATGTTGTAGTCCAAGAATTAATTCCTGAATCACAAACAAATAAGAGAAAAGAATTAATGGCCTTATTCACATTAATTGGATTCTCAGTAATGATGATATTAGATATAGCTTTAGGTTAAAAAAGAAAGTAACCATGTTACCTTCTTTTTATTTATTACAATCACTAGTACAAATATTAGTTTTAGTATCCTCAAACATCTTAGCGAGTTTAGTCTTAAGCCCCTCTAAATCTTCATTCTCCCAGTATTCTTTAGGAGTTTTATATCCCTTAGTATCCGCAGCAGTTTCATCATCAAAACCAACAATTTCTCCATCTTTAACCGCTATTACTGAAGGAGCATAGATTCTCTTATTACCCTCTTCATCATATCTCAAATGATCTTTGAGTATTTCTACCAATTTTTTATAATTATCATTATTATCTTTTCTATCGTTTAATATATTATAGTAGTATACTTTTTCTACGTCATTATCTTTAGCCACTTCATCCAAATAAGATACATAAGCAGTACACCAAGGACATTCAGGAAAGCCTAAATAAACAACCCCAGTACCATGTTCTAAAATATTAATAATCTCATCAATACTTTTGTATACAAACACATTATCTTCAGTAACACTACCATACTCTTCAGCAAACTTCTTACCGTCAGTTTCTCTATCCTTATTAATATATAAGTACCCCAAAATACCAAGTATTATAACCAAAAGAATTCCCACTAAAATTACTATTTTCTTTTTCACTTTTTTCACCTCATAATAATCATAAACTATTTATAATTATTTTACCACATAAACAAAGTTGAATTAACTAAA
>FR887349.1 GCA_000431795.1 Clostridium sp. CAG:302 | reverse complement strand
TCTTTAGTTAGTACTGGTATCATATCTACTCCATTAATGGTGGAGCCTCCTGCAAAGGTAACTGTAGGAGTACAAACTTCAGTATTAACTATAGCGTTAGTGTTACTAGACCATATATAATAGGCTAATGTTCCTCCTACTGATAAGATTAAAATACTTACTCCAATTATTATATATAATTTGTATTTTTTTAAATATTCTTTCATAATGACTCCTTATTTACTATCTATAAAGATTTTATCATAAATATATTTATTTAACAATATTATTTATTTATTTTTTCTAAGAACTCTTCTTCATTCCATATAGGAATATTTAATGATAAAGCCTTATCATACTTACTACCTGGAGAATCTCCTACTATTACTACTGAAGTTTTAGAACTTACTGAAGATGATACTTTACCGCCTAGATCTTCAATTATTTTACTAGCTTCATCTCTAGTTATATTGATTAAACTACCGGTTAGAACAAAAGTTTTATTTTTAAATTCTTCTTTTTCTTCATATTCAGTATTGTTTATATAGGTTGTATTTACTCCATATTCTTTTAATTTATTTATTATATTTTTATTATTTATATCATTAAAATATTCTTTTATACTTGTGGCTATTATACTACCTATATCATTAATACCTGTTAGTTCTTCAGTACTAGCAGTCATTAAATTATCTAATGTTTTATAGTATCTTGCTAATACTTTAGCAGTCTTTGCTCCTACATTTCTAATACCTAGTCCATATAATAATCTTTCTAATGAATTAGATTTACTTCTTTCAATAGCAGCCTTTAAATTACTTATCTTTTTAGTACCATAACCTTCTAGATTCATTAATTCATCTTCATATTTATTTATATCATATATATCGGTTACATCAGTAATAAAGCCTTCATTATATAGATCTTCAATTACTGATTCTCCCATTCCATCTATATTCATAGCTTCTCTTTCAGCAAAATGAATTATGTTTTCTATTTTTCTCGCAGGACATAAATTATTAGGACAATAATAGTCTGCTTCTTTTTCTTTTCTTACTAATCTAGTATTACATATAGGACAGTTTTCTATCATAGTAAATTCTTTCTCAGTACCATTTCTTCTTTCTTTTAATACTCTTACTACTTCAGGAATTACATCTCCGGCTTTACGAATAGATATAGTATCTCCTACTCTTACATCTTTAGCTATGCAGTAGTCTTCGTTATGTAGAGTTGCTTTGGATATTAATGATCCTGCTACATGGACTGGTGAGAAAATGGCATTAGGAGTTATTTTGCCTGTTCTTCCTACCGTAAACTTTATTTCTTTTAATGTTGTTAGTACTTCTTCTGCCGGAAATTTATAGGCTATACCCCATCTTGGTACTCTAGCGGTATATCCTAGTTCTTCTTCATCATCTAAGTTATTTACTTTTAATACTACACCATCTATTTCATATGGTAAGTCTTTTCTAATACTTGCTAATTTTTCAATATCTTTAATTATTTCATCTACACTACTTGCAGTAGTATTTAATTTATAATTGGTAACAAAACCTAGTTCTTTTAGATAGTCTAATGATTCTGACTGCTCTTTTATACCATAGTCTCTAGGATTTGGTATAAAATAAGCCATAAAATCTAGGCCTCTTTTAGCGGTTATCTTACTATCTAATTGTCTTACTGATCCAGCTGCTGCATTTCTTGGATTAGCAAATAATGGTTCATTATTTAATTCTCTTTCCATATTTGCTTTAGCAAATGAGGCTTTACTCATATAGATTTCTCCACGTACTTCTATATCTATTGGTTTAGTTAGTCTAAGTGGTATTGATTTTATAGTTTTAGCATTTAACGTAATATTTTCTCCCACTACACCATTACCACGGGTAGCCACTCTTACAAGCAGGCCTTTTTCATAAATAAGAGAACCTGATAGACCATCCATTTTAGGTTCTACTGTATAAGTTGGATGTTTAATAGTTTTTCTAATTCTCTCATCGAATGCTCTTATTTCATCTTCATTAAATATATCATCAAATGATAGCATTGGAATCTTATGAGTAACCTTCTCAAACTTACTTATTGCCTCTCCTCCTACTCTTAGTGTAGGAGAATCTTCTTTTTTTAATTCTGGATACTTTTCTTCTAGTCTTAGTAATTCGCTATAATAATCATCATACTCCTGATCAGTAATAGAGGGACTATCTAAAACATAGTATTCATGACTTGCTTTATTTAATATGTTTACTAATTCTTCTATTCTTTTTTTTATGTTATCATTCATTTAATATCACCATGATAAGTATACCATAAAAAAGAAAAGAAGAAAAGTAATTACTTAACTTCTTATATTAACTTTTTAATAATTAATATCTAAATCATCAAATGACATTTGTCCTTCTAATTCATAATTCTTTTTCTTTAGCGTTCTAATTTTAGGTTTAGGTGTTTTTAAACTATTTAACATTTTTATTCTATTTTCTTCTTTTTCTTTACTAGATATATTTATTTCTTTACGAATGCTATTTATTTCGTATGTAAAACAAAACATAGCTAGATCATGTAATGATTTATATTTTAATGAACAATTACCTGTTTTATAATCAGTCGCATATACTTCATTAAATACAAAACTTGTTAATGTTTCTTGCATTGTAAATTCATGTTCATTCTTTGTTTCTAATATATATCTAATACGACATATATTTTCATTATTGCAATAACTGTTTCTATAAAAACTTGTTAATTTATTTAAGAAATCTCTATCACTACTTTTACTTAATACGAAGTATCTTAGAAAATCAACATTAAAATATTTAGCAGCATCTTTATAAACTAAATCGTATCTTACTTTTGATAATTTATCTTTATCTTTATAACGTATTTCAATATCTTTAGTTACATCACATTCTTCAATTATACCTTCTTGTAATAAAGCTCTTTTTAGTACAATTTCATTGCTAAAGCAAGATGTAAAGTAGTCTATTTCTTCAAGTGAGTATGAAGTTTTCTCTCTAAATTTGGATATCTTCTTAAATTCTGGTAAACTAGAAATATCTAATTTATTATATTCTTTATTTTTTTTAATGGTTAAATAATAAGCCATACTTACCTCCCAATAATGAGATTATTATATACAATTGTTTGTTTTTTGTCAAGAAAAAGATACTATTTATAATTTTCTACTCGGTTGCCTTGCTTTTTTTTAAAAAATATAATATAATGTATATGAAAGAGAAATTAGTCATAATAAAAATGGCTAACACCTATTTGCGAGGTGTTCTCTTCAAACGTTTGTTATCAGAGTGACCCCCTGAGGCGCTCTGATTTTTCAATCTATTTTCTATGGTTACCTAGCACTATTACTGCTATGGTAACAAGAATAGTT